>JAFPVR010000107.1 GCA_017395245.1 Bacteroidales bacterium
CCCTGGGTTAGCATACGTCGGGCTTTCAGCCCTTTTTGGTGCCCCAGGGCTCACTGCGTTCACCCTGGGTTAGCATACGTCGGGCTTTCAGCCCTTTTTGGTGTCCCAGGGCTCACTGCGTTCACCCTGGGTTGGCATACGCCGGGCTTTCAGCCCTTTTTGGTGCCCCAGGGCTCACTGCGTTCACCCTGGGTTAGCATACGTCGGGCTTTCAGCCCTTTTTGGAATTATTTGAGTTTTATATCAACAACGCCTTCGCGGTCGGTGACGTGGCCGATGACGTAGGCCTTCTCGCCGAGTTCGTTGAACATGGCGACGGTGCGGTCGGCGTCGTTGGGATCGACCATCAGGACCATGCCGATGCCCATGTTGAAGACGTTGAACATTTCGCGGTGGTCGACTTTGCCGTATTGTTCGAGGAACGGGAAGATGGTGGGTTTTTCCCAATTGCTTTCGTCCACGAAGATGCCTTGGCCGGGACGCAGCGCACGCGGGATGTTCTCGTCGAAGCCGCCGCCGGTGATGTGGCAGATGGCGTGGATGTCAACATTTTTTAACACTTCCAAGACGGGCTTCACGTAGATGCGCGTGGGGGTGAGCAGCACGTTGCCGAGCGTGTCGGGCAGCGTGTCGTACTGCGTGTTGAGGTCGAGGTGGTTGTCTTTGAGGACGATTTTGCGCACGAGCGAGAATCCGTTGGAGTGGACGCCGGAGGAGGCGAGTCCGATGAGGATGTCGCCGACATTAACCTTGGAACCGTCAATGAGGCGGGATTTCTCGACCGCGCCGACGGTGAATCCGGCAATGTCGTACTCATCTTCGTCGTACATGTCGGGCATTTCGGCCGTTTCGCCGCCGATGAGGGCGCAGTTGGAAAGCACGCAGCCGTCGGCGACGCCTTTCACGATGGCCTCAATCTTGGCGGGATGGTTCTTGCCCACGGCGATGTAGTCGAGGAAGAAAAGGGGCGCGGCGCCCTGGGCGAGCACATCGTTGACGCACATGGCGACAGCGTCCTGCCCGATGGTGTCGTGGCGGTCCATCATGAACGCCAGCTTGAGTTTGGTGCCCACACCGTCGGTGCCGCTGACCAAAACGGGCTCTTTGTAGCCGAGCGAGGCCAGATCGAACATGCCGCCGAAGCTGCCGATGTTGCCCATCATGCCGGGGCGGTTGGTGCGTGCGATGTGTTTCTTGATGAGGCGCACCGACTCATAGCCGGCTTCCAATTGTACGCCTGCGTCCTGATAGGCTTTTGACATAGTTTCTCGTATTAAAAAATGTTAAATAATCAACATGGCATCCCCGTAAGTGAGGAAGCGGTATTTCTCGGCGACGGCCTCTTTGTAGGCTTTCATCACGAAGTCGTAGCCGCCGAATGCCGCCACCATCATGAGCATGGAGCTTTGCGGGGCATGGAAATTGGTAACCATGGCGTTGGCCACTTTGAAGCGGTAAGGCGGGTAGATGAACTTGTTGGTCCACATGTCCGTTTTGCCGTTCATTTCGGTGGTTTTCACCATGCCGCTGTCATATACGGAGGATTCGAGCGCCTTCATCGTGGTGGTGCCGACGACAGCGATTTTGTGACCCTCCTTCTTGGCCTCATTAATCTTGTCGGCGACCTCCGCGCGGATAATCATGCGCTCGGAATCGGGTTTGTGCTTGGAGAGATCCTCCACGTCAATATCGTTAAAATTACTTAATCCGGCGTGCAGGGTGATGTAAGTGCGCTCGATGCCCTTGAGCTCCATCTTGGAGAGCAGGAAGCGGCTGAAATGGAAACCGGCGGCGGGTGCCACGACGGCGCCCTCCTCGGTGGCGTAAATGGTTTGGTAGTCGTCCTCGTCGCTCGGCTCAATCTCGCGCAGACGCTGGATGTCGTTGGGCAGCGGGGTAGTGCCGATCTCCATCAGCTTCCGCTTGAAGGCGTCGTGGTCGCCGTCGAAGAGGAAGCGCAGGGTGCGGCCGCGGGAGGTCGTGTTGTCGATGACTTCGGCCACCAAACTGTCGTCCTCGGTGAACGAGAGTTTGTTGCCGATACGGATTTTGCGGGCGGGATCAACCAGCACGTCCCACAGACGGCTCTCCTCGTCGAGCTCGCGCAGCAGAAAAACGCGGATTTGGGCGCGCGTCTGCTCCTTCTCGCCGAACATCAGCGCGGGGAAAACCCGGGTGTTGTTCATCACGAACAAATCGCCGTCGTCGAAATAATCAATAATATCCTTAAATAGCTTATGCTCAATGGTTTTCGTCTTTCTGTTGAGCACCATCATACGCGCCTCGTCACGCTCCTCCACAGGGTGCAGCGCAATCAATTCCTGAGGCAAATAATACTTAAATTCAGATAATTTCATCCACTAAAATTTTGGCGTGCAAAGATACAATATTTTTAGGCGTTTGTCAAGAGGTTTTTTTCTAAAAAATTCTTAAAAAAAATGTACTTTTGCCTTTGCTCCCAAAAAATGAGTTTTTTGTATTCAATAATTTAATAATCAAACTGTTAGAAAAATGAAGGATATTTTGTTACAACGTTTCAGCAAGTATATCTCCTTTGCGACGACGGCCGACCCCGAGTCAGAGACCTATCCCAGCACGCAGGCGCTTCTCGATTTTGCCGACGTGATGGTGGAGGAACTGAAAAGTATTGGCATGCAGCAGGTCACCAAGGACCAACACGGTTATGTGACCGCCTTGTTGCCCGCAAATACCCCTGAAAAACTGCCGGTGATCGGCTTTATGGCACACCTCGATACCGCCCCCGACATGCCCGGCATCGCGGCGCCTGTGATGGTGCCGAATTACGACGGCGGTACGATCGTCCTCGACAAGGAGACCAACACTGTCCTTTCGCCCGAGGAATTTCCGGAAATGTTGGACTATAAAGGACAGACGTTGCTCGTTACGGATGGCAAGACCTTGCTTGGCGCCGACGACAAGGCCGGTGTGGCGGAAATCGTCTGCGCGATGGAGTACCTCATCCAACATCCCGAGATCAAACACGGCGACATCAAGGTGGCTTTCTCGCACGACGAAGAAGTCGGCAACGGCGTGAAATTCTTCGATGTGGAAGCCTTCGGCTGCGACTACGCCTACACAATGGACGGCGGTGCCATTGGTGAATTAGAGTTCGAAAACTTTAACGCCGCCGGTGCCAACATCCGCATCCAGGGCAAGAACATCCATCCCGGCTATGCCAAGAACAAGATGGTCAATTCGCAGCTTATCGCAATGGAACTCAATGGGTTGCTGCCCGCTGCGCAACGTCCCGAGCATACGCAGGACTACGAAGGTTTCTACCTCCTTACCCGCATCGACGGCACCGTGGAGGAGACCAAGATGTCGTACATTATCCGCAACCACAACCGCGAAACGTTCGAAGCGCAGAAGAAATTCATGCAGGATGTTGTCAACTTCCTGAATATCAAATACAACAATTGCATCACTTGCGAAATCAAGGACCAATATTACAATATGCGGGAGAAGGTCGAGCCGGTCTATTATGTGGTGGAGCGTGCGGTGAAAGCGATGGAGGAGGCCGGTGTGGCTCCGGTGATCGTGCCCATCCGTGGCGGCACCGATGGCGCGAACCTCTCATTCCGCGGCCTGCCGTGCCCCAACATCTTCGCCGGCGGCCACAACTTCCACGGCAAATACGAATACGTGCCGCTTGAATCGATGGTCAAGGCCACCGAAGTGATTGTGAACATCGCTAAATGCTGATTGTCAAACCGTTAATAAGAAAAGGCGCGGATTTGCTGTCCGTGCCTTTCCTTTTATGGTTTTCCGATACCGAAAAAGTTGTATTTTTGCGCACTTTTTCGCAAAGGGTCCTGTAGTTCAATGGATAGAACGAAAGTTTCCTAAACTTTAAATTTGGGTTCGATTCCCAGCGGGACTACACCGTAGAGACGCACGGCCGTGCGTCTCTACATTTTTTTATGTCCTACCCAAGTCCTACCCATACTGCAGGCATACTGCAGGCATACTCTACCCAAGCTCAAAGGGCTTGGATGAGCTTGGCTACTACTTGGGAACTACTTGGGAACTACTTGGGAACTACTTGGGTGTGCCTTGTCTGTAGAGACGCACGGCCGTGCGTCTCTACGGTTGTTAGAAATCGTACCCCACCATCTCCCCGTGCGGGTGAATGATGGTGTATTTCGTGAATCGCTCGTCGGCGTCGAAGCCGTCGCCGTAATTCACGGAACCGTCGCGCTTTACCTGCTTCACCGTTTTGGTTGAGTAGATGGAGCGCTTCCGTTGGTCCCAGATCACCTCGTCGGTGATGACCGAGTCGCCGCTGCCGTAGTCGTAGATGACGACGTTGTCGGTGGCCTTGTAGAGGTTGCTGTTGATCTGGCAGGCGTAGTTGGCGGTGACGATGGCCTGCTTCCGCCCGAAATCGTTGAAGGAAACGATGGTGATGCCCTTGGGACAGTCGAGGTAGCTGGTGTCGGGATTGTCGTAGCGGTTGAGCATTGGCGTGGTCACGATGAAAGCGGTCTGGCCGGAGTCGCTCACCGTGATGGTGATGTTTTCGGCGGACTCGTCAGGGTATTTGCCCTCGAACTCCAACAGCTGGGCATTCTGGCTTTTGGAGTCGCAAGCAGCAAAAAGCATCATAACGCACGAGGCTGTTATGATGCTTTTGTACAGATATTTTCGTTTAAGAGACATCCTTGGGGATTATCTCACAGTCGTATTTTCCTGAATCCAGCAGCCCACGTGGACGGTGGCGCCGGCGGAGAGACCGCGTTTGAAGAGTTCTTCTTTGCTGGGGTAGCGCAGTTTGGCGCGCTGTTTGTTGGCGTCGTCCGCGCAGCTGGGATCCACAGCGGCGGCCTTGGCGTACTTGTCGGCGGCAGCCCAAGCGTAGGCACCGGGAACTTGGTCATCGGAGCATCTTCCGCCGGAGTTGGCATAGAGGTCGCCGATCAGGATGTAAGCCTTGCCCATGTTGGGTTTCGCCTTCAGGGCATCGTAAGCAGCGGCGCGGGACTCGGAGAAGGAGTTTTTCACTTTGTAGGCAAGCGCCAGCATGTAGTTGGCTTCGGCCACCTGCTCGTGGGTTTCGCTCAGACGCACGGCCTCTTTGAAGTAGTCGATGGCAGCGTTGAGGTCTTCGGCATTCTGGTTATTGGCGTAGTTTTTGATAGTGAAGTTACCCATCATGAAGGCGGTGTTGCGGCTCGGGCTGGCCTTGTGGAGGATGGTCAGACCGTCGAGGAACACCTTGCTGTCGGTGCAGTTGCCCTTGAACATGGTGGTGACCATTTTGCTGACGGAGGCGAGGTCGCCCTTGATGTCATCAAACTTCTTGGTGTAGAGCATGTCCAGCACCTCGCAGGAAGCGTACGGCGTCACAGCATTGTTGATTTTGGCCAACGTTTTTTTGTAGTTGACGATGAGCTTGGCCTGGCGGGTGGTGTCTTGGACAAGACGTTTGGACTGTTTGTCAAGCGCGATACGGTCGATTTCGGCATTGTCGAATTTCGCCTGCAGCTTCTCCAACTCGTCCACACCAGACTCGTAAGCCTTGGTGGCGTTCAGGATGGAGAGGTCGATGTAGTCGGTGGCGCGCTCGTAGGCCTCAACCACGATGGAGGTGTCCTTCTTGGCCTTGGTCAGATTCTCGGCCAACTGGAAGTAGGCATCCCAAATGGCGGGCTGGGTGTTCTCCTTCTCCATTTCCACAGACTGCACGAACCAGTTGTAAGCCTGCTCGTACTGGTCTTTGCGGTAGCGGATGGTGTTGTAGGCCTTGAAGCCCAGACCGGAACCCGGCGTGAATTTTTCAGGAAAATAGGTGCTGCGCACGTCGAAGGTGTAGAACAGCGAGTCGATCAACAGTTCGCGGCGGGCAGAATCTTTCTCGTCCTTAATCAGGTTCTGGAAGAGTGTCTGCGCATTGGTGTAGATGCCGTCGTAGGCGCACGGGCTGTGTTGAATCACATACTGCCAGGCATCGTAAGCATCCTTGTAGTTTTTGTCGTTGTAAAAGGTTCTGAAAATGGTGATTTGCTCCAGGCACTTGATGGAGTCGGCCTCGTTGGCTCCATACTTGAAGGAGCAGGGTTTCTGGGCGAAGCTGAAGCTTACACTGAGAACCAGGGCGACGATTGCAATAATCTTTTTCATCTTTTCGTTTATTTAATGGGGTTATATGAACTTCTAATCCAATTTGACTCGTTGATACCAGCGTTCCTGCAACGTGAAACAGAAGGAGAACCTGAAGTAGTTTTGGAGCACCAGCTCGTTGGCGAGGGTTCCGGTCTTTCCGTATTCGAACATGAGGTTGAACGACGAGTGCGTATTGAAGGTGGTGAGTGGAACTCCTACGCCTATACAGACTCCAAATTCGGAGATGGGTTTATTCCGCAATATCAATTCCCCGGTGGAGTATTTGCCGCCGACCCGGAACGCCATCTTCTTGAAAAACTTGTTGGAGAGCGGGTCAGGGATATACTGGAAACCGAGGGAGGTGGTGAGGGAGTTATGCATCGTGTCGCTCGACGGCTTCATGAACTGGAATTTCTCCCAGTTGTTCCACGTCACATCGGCGGCAATGGTCATTTTGTTTGCGTAGGTGTAGCTGATGCCGGCACCGACCGACTGCGGGATGTTCAAACTCCCGCGTTTCCCTTCTTGATACATGATGGTGTCGTAAAGGGTAGTGGAAATGTAAGTTCCTGTATAATAATTTACTAACAGTTTCTCTTTCGCCCAAATGTAGGCCGTGTTGCTATAGACGGCACCCAAACCGATGCGGTGTTTCTCGCCGATGTCGAACATATACTGGATGCCGGCGTCAAGGTAGATGCCGTCCATGTGGTAGGCATCGTTGACGTAGGTGTTGAAGTAGTTGTCTCCTTCGAATTCGGTGTTGCTGTAGGAATAGACGGAACCCCACATATAGCTGACATTCAGGCCGATAGAGAGTCCTTTGCAGAGTTTGAAGGCGTTGCCCCAATAGAGTTGGTTGAGGCCGCCCTTGCCGCTGTAGGTGTATTCGACGGGACCGATATTGTCGATGTCCTCGATGTCTACGATGCTGTAGCCGATGTCGCTAAACGGCTTGACGCCGACGCTGGTGCGCCAGTGTCGTGTCACGGGCAGTCCGATGGCGATGTAGCCCGGCTTGGCGTACGTGTTACGCTGGGAGAGTTGTTCTTGTGTCAGATGGGAGGAATAGACGGAGGCTGCCACGTCCGCGATGAACGAAAGTGAGTCGAAAGCCGCGTAGGAGGCAGGATTCCGGAAGTTGATGTAGTAGGGGTTCTGCATGGCGTAGGAAACACCGCCCATGGCATCCAAAATGCCGTTCGACGAGCGGTTTACGACACCGATGCCATAGCTGGAATAGGGCGTGCTGATTTCGTTCTGTGCCCGCGCAGTCAATACGCACAGACAACAGAACACCCACATCCACACTGTTTTACAGTTAGTCCTCTGAAACATTCAATACCAATATTTTATACAGTCCGAGCAGAATCGGATTTTGGGCGGCAAATATACGTTTTTTTACGGAATTTAGAAGCAGTTCCGAATCGCCGCCTGAAAAAAGAACTTTCACATCAGAATATTGCGACTGGTAACGGTCTATCAGACCGTCGATTTCGGCCGCCATGCCGTTGATGACGCCCGACAGGATGGAGGTTTTCGTGGTGTCGCCGACAAGCGGGGCGGTCTCTTCGGGTTCGACAAACGGGAGGCGGGCGGTGTAGTGCTCCAAGGCTTTGAACCGCATCCGCAGTCCCGGGGCGATGCTGCCGCCGAGGTATTCCCCGTTCGCGTTCACGAAATCGGCCACTAAGCAGGTGCCGGCCATCAAAGACAGTACATTTTTTCCTGGATATATTGCATTGGCGCCCACGGCATTCGCTAACCGGTCGGTGCCCAACGTCTCGGGTGTTTCATATTTTATTGTAATAGGCAGCTTGCATTGATGCGAGAACCGGACAAGATGCGTGTGCGCGTCAAGCCAGTCCAAGGCATCCTCATCGCCTGCACCCACGGACGAGACAATAGCCCTCTGTATCGTATAGTCGTCGAAAAGTCGTTCAAAAAAGGGAATGGTCAGCTGTTTTTCCGAAAAAAGGCGTATGATTACGCCATTTTCCGAAAAAACCGCCACCTTCCGCAGCGTATTCCCAATATCAATAACCAAGTTCATTTGGTTTCAAGATTCAGGTTTCAGGTTTCAGGATTCAAGATTCAGGTTTCAGGATTCAAGATTCAGGTTTCAGGTTTCAGGATTCAAGATTCAGGTTTCAAGATTCAAGATTCAGGAAGATGTTTTTATTCTTTTAAACTATAAACCTTAACTCTTATTCGCGCGGTTGCGGAGGATGTCCACGGCAAGGTAGATAGCGTTGCGCATGGACTGGGGGTCGGCGATGTTCTTGCCGGCGATGTCGTAGGCGGTGCCGTGGGCGGGAGCGGTGCGCACGATGGGCAGTCCGGCGGTGAAGTTCACACCGTTCTTGCCGATCAGCTTGAACGGCACCATGCCTTGGTCGTAGTACATGGCTAACACCGCGTCGAACTTGGTGTAGGCACCGGAGGCAAAGAATCCGTCGGCGGGGAAGGGGCCGAAAGCGTTGATGCCGTTGTGGAAGGCCTGGGCCACAGCGGGTTGCACAGCGTCCTTGTCCTCATTGCCGAGCAAGCCCTCTTCGCCGCCGTGCGGGTTAAGCGACAATACAGCGATGGTCGGGTTGTTCAAGGCGAAATCCTGCTTGAGGGAGTTGTTCAGAATCTCTAACTTTTGTAGCACGGCCTCGGTGGTGATACTCTCAGCCACAGCCTTGATAGGCAGGTAGTTGGTGACGAATCCGACACGCAGATTTTCCGCCACCATCATCATCAGCGCGGGATGCTCTTTCCCGCCGAAGTAGTGTTCGAAGAAATTGGTGTGTCCCGGGAATTTGAATTTCTCGGACTGGATGTTGTTCTTGTTGACCGGTGCGGTGACAATGGCGTCGAGCAGGTTGTTCTTGAGGTCGCGGCCGGCGGCATAAAGTGCGCGTTCAGCCATCTGGCCGGCAATCCTCGTCGAGGTACCGAGGTCGATTTTCACCTCCTCTTCGTAGAGGTTGATGAGATTGGGGCGCTTGGTGGAGAGTTGCTCGGCGGATTTGGCGTATTGGAACGAGAAATCCGGCATGTCCATATATTTTTTATGGTAGGAGGCCACTTTCGCCAGACCGTACACCACAGGGGTGCAGATTTCCATGATTCTGTTGTCGCACAGCGACTTGATAATCACTTCGTAACCGATTCCGTTTATATCACCTTGTGTGATACCGATTGTGAAATTCTTATTTTCAGCCATATTCTATATTTTCAAACGGCGGCAAAGGTACAAAAAATGTGGAGACCGCCATGTTATAAAAAATGTAGAGACGCACGGCGGTGCGTCTCTACATGAAATCGGGAAAAAACCTGATTATTTGTTGACCTGGAATTTCTTGTCGCCATTGACGAAGAAGTTCACAATCTGGGTGGCGGCGGCGAGACCGGCGTTGATGTTGGCCTCGGCAGTTTCGGCACCTTGTTTCTTCGGGGTGGCGAAGAAGCGTTTCTCGAATTTGTTGAACTCGTCCAGTGCGTCGGGGGCGATGTCCGTGCAGTATTTGAGGTCTTCGCGCTCGGTCATGAGGGCGATGAGCTCTTCTTCGTTGATGACCTCCTTGCGGGCGGTGTTGATCACGCAGCCGCCTTTCGGCATGAGGCTGACCAGCGCCTTGTTGATGGATTTCTTGGTCTGGTCGTTAGCGGGGATGTGCAGGGAAATGTAGTTACAGTTCTTGTACATATCCTCCAAAGTGGCGGGAACGACGACACCTTCGGCTTCCATTTTCTCTTTCGGAACGAAGGGGTCGAATGCCCAGACTTCCATACCGAGGGCACGGGCCTTTTCGGCGACGAGGCGGCCGACATTACCGTAAGCCTGGATACCGACTTTCTTGCCTTTGAGCTCGGCACCGGTGCCGGGTTTGAAGGTGTTGCGGGCCATGTAGATCATCATGCCGAGGGCCAGTTCGGCCACGGCGTTCGAGTTTTGGCCGGGGGTGTTCATGGCCACGATGTTGTTGGCGGTGCAGGCGGCGAGGTCGAGGTTGTCGAAGCCGGCGCCGGCGCGAACGACGACCTTGAGGTTCTTGGCGGCGTCAATCACCTGTGCGGTGACTTTGTCGGAGCGGACAATCATGGCGTCCACATCAGCGACTGCTGCGTAAAGTTCCTCAGGAGTTTCGTATTTCTCCAGCAGGGCCAGTTCATAACCAGCTTTTTCCACAATAGCGCGAATGCCATCGACGGCAGCTTTCGCGAAAGGTTTTTGGGTTGCAACTAATACTTTCATTATTACTCTTGATTTTAATCGTTAACGGTGAAAGGTGAGCAGAGAGTTGTTAAGGTTAACTACTCATTGTTCACTGTTCACTGTTCACTTAAAT
Organism: Bacteroidales bacterium; assembly: GCA_017395245.1. Taxonomy (GTDB): domain Bacteria; phylum Bacteroidota; class Bacteroidia; order Bacteroidales; family WCHB1-69; genus F23-D06. Next base: position 10,464 of record JAFPVR010000107.1, read on the forward strand.
ATTATTTGTTCGCTTTTTCGAAATCCTGCATGCAGGCGACGAGGGCCTCAACGTCTTCGATGGTGCAGGCGTTGTAGAGGCTGGCGCGGAAGCCGCCGACGGAACGGTGGCCCTTGATGCCGATCATGCCGCGCTCCTTGGCGAAGGCCATGAAAGCATCCTGCTTGTCTTCGTAACCGGGGGCCATCACCCAGCAGTGGTTCATGATGGAACGGTCAGCCTTGTCGGCGACGGTGCCCACGAACATGCTGTTGCGGTCGATTTCCTCGTACAGCAGGTTGGATTTCTTCATGTTGATCTTGTTCATCTCCTCGACGCCGCCGATGGTGTTCTTCAGCCAGGTGAGAGTTTCGTGCATCACGAAGATGGGGAGCACGGGCGGGGTGTTGAACATGGAGATGTTCTTGGCTTCCTCGGCCGCGTGGGTGCGGTAGTCAACCATGGTGGGCAGCGGGTTCATGTAGGCGCGGTCGCCAATCTGACCCAGGATGTCCTTGCGCACGATGACGAAGGTGACGCCGGCAGGGCCGACGTTCTTCTGGGCACCGCCGTAGATGAGGCCGTATTTGGTCACATCGACGGGACGGCTCATGATGTCGGAGCTCATGTCGGCGACGAGCATCACGTTGTTGCACTCCTCGGCGGTGAAGTCCTTGCGGATTTCGGTGCCGTAGATGGTGTTGTTGGTGGTGATGTGGAAGTAGTCGGCGTCAGCGGGGACGGTCCAGCCCTTCGGGATGTAGTTGTAGGTCTTGTCCTCGGAAGAAGCGACGATTTCGGTAGTACCGAAGTTCTTGGCTTCCTTGGCGGCCTTCTTGGCCCAGACGCCGGTCTGGAGGTAGGCGGCCTTGGTCTTCATCAGGTTGGCGGGCACCATGAAGAACTGGGTGCTGGCGCCGCCGCCGAGGAAGAGCACTTCGTAGGTGTCGGGGATGTTGAGGATGTCGCGCCAGAGTTGGCGGGTTTCGGCCATCACTCTCTCCCAACCCGGGGTGCGGTGTGAGATCTCCATCAGGCCGATGCCGGTGTTGTCAAAGTTGCGGATGGCGTTGATTGTGGATTCAACAGCCTCTTTCGGGAGGACGCAAGGTCCTGCGTTAAAATTGTGTACTTCTTTCATAACCAATTATATACGTTATTTTTTTAAGGTGATAAAATGAAATTCAAATTTGCGGCAAAGGTACATAAATTACTAATACAAAACGGATAAATATATACTTAAATAAAAATACAATGTATGCTTTTTTTTATGGATTCTGGAGTACGAAATCGATGGCCGTTTGGATAGTTTTTTTGGGGGTGAAATTTTTTTTTGAAAGGGTGGTGCGGCAATTGAAAAAAAGTGTATTTTTACGGCCTCAAATTCAAGGAGAGATGGCCGAGTGGTCGAAGGCGCGCGCCTGGAGAGCGCGTAAGCGCCAAAAGCGCTTCATGGGTTCGAATCCCATTCTCTCCGCTTGATGGTAAAAGCTTGAAAATCAATAAAGTAATAATAATTTAATTTCAACAAATCAAAAATCAATTATGAAAAAGCTTATCGCCTTACTTACCGTTTTCGGTTTCTTGACCTTCGGTATTGCAAACACTGCTTTTGCGCAGAAAGACCAAAAATCTGCCGAACCTGCCGCTACTGAGCAGGCTACGGAGGAAGTGGCTGAGGCTCCCGCCGCCACCGCACAGGCTGAGCTGTCTGAAGATCCCGACGATTCCATCAACCAAAGCTTGCACTACACGTTGAAAGACAAATTCATCCAGGGTGGCGCAGTCTGGATGACCCCCGTGTTGATCTGCTTGATCTTAGGTTTGGCTTTCGTCATCGAGCGTATATTCTACCTCAATCTTTCCCAAGTGAATTCCAAGAAACTGCTTGACAAGATTGAGAACACTCTCAACACCAAAGGCGTGGATGCTGCCAAGGAGCTCTGCCGCGACACCAAGGGCCCCCTCGCCGCTGTCTTCTATCAAGGTCTTGACCGTTATGACGAGGGTCTTGATTCCGTCGAGAAAGCCCTCACCTCCTACGGCGCCGTCCAAATGGCCAAACTGGAGAACAACATGACTTGGATCAGCCTGTTCATCGCTCTGGCCCCGTCCCTCGGATTCTTGGGCACCGTTATCGGTATGGTGCAGGCCTTCGATGATATCGAGCGCGCAGGTGATATCTCCCCGACCATCGTCGCCGGCGGTATGAAAGTGGCTTTGTTGACCACCGTCTTCGGTTTGATCACCGCCATGATCCTCCAAGTGTTCTACAACTACCTCCTTACCCGTATCGACGCCATCGTCAACGATATGGAGGACGCCACCATCTCCTTCATGGATATTCTGGTGAAAAACAAAGCCAATAAATAAGGGTTAATCCTTACCCGTATTTCATATTATATATACAATAATTATAAATCGTTGTATAATGAAGAATAAAGTCATTAGTATCGTCATATTCGCGGTCGCCATTCTGGCCTGCGTGCTGGCTCTCATCTTCTCTTTCGTCTCTTTTGACGCGGACAAGAAAGACAGCTACATCCAGGCTCAGGAAGTGAAAGCGCAGTCACCGCAAATGATTGCCGACTTCGAGACTGCTACGCTGGAGACGCTCCCCAGCGTGATTGAGAAATACCAGAAAGAGACCCAGGACCGTAAGGAGAACCTCAAAAGCGTTCAACTGGAAAAAGATATTCTCTATACCTACCTGCAAGATCTGAAGAACATCGACAACGAGGAGAAATTCAATGCCTATAAGGCCAATTTCCCCGCCCGTTCCGAAGCCCTCTTCGTGAAATGCTCCCCCGACACCAAGAAAAAATGTGTGGACGGATTCAACAACGTGAAGTCTTTCAAGGATCTGGAGAAGTATGTTGAGAAGGTGAACGAGGATTACACGGAAGTGAAACAAGCTTACCTGATCGAGAACAACTACATCAAAGCAGCCAATGGCCTCATCGGCCGTGCCGATGCCATTAACAACACTGCCTCTTCCAGCAAGAAAGCTGCCGAATTCGAAACCTTCCAGAACGACTTGAAGAGCTTCGACAAGAGCGCGTCCCTGCAGAACTTCTTTATTATGCTGGTCTATGTGCTCCTGATCGGTGCCTTTGCCTTGATGGTCTTCTTCTTGGTGGCCGGCATGATTTCCAACTCTTCCTACCAGATTCTTATCGGCCTCGTGCTGCTGGTGGTGATCTTCTTCATCGGTTACTTGGTGGGCTCTCCCACCCTCAGCCCCTCGGCTATCAAGGCCGGTATGACCGGTTCAGGCTACAAGATGGTGAACGCTGCTGTGTTTACTGTTTACACTTGCCTGTTCGTCGCCATCATGGCCATTGTCGTGTCATTGATTATGAACGCCGTCAAAAACAAGAACTAACATGAGTAAAAGAAAAACACCCGGCTTGAATACAGGTGCAATGTCAGACATTTCGTTTCTGCTGTTGACCTTCTTCCTGCTGACCTCCTCCATCAACACGGAGCAGGGTATCCCGAGAAAGCTTCCGCCGCCAAAAACGGAGGACGCCGAGGATAAGAAGGTGGATATCAACAAGAGAAATGTGCTGAACGTTGTGGTGAACTTCCGCGACGAAATCCTGGTGAACGGAGATCAGATTTTGGTGAACGAACTGAAGGCGAAAGCCAAGGAGTTCTTTGCCAATCCCAGCAACGACCCCTCCCTGCCTGAGAAGGTGAGCAAACCCATTGACGGCATCGGTGACTTCCCGGTTTCCAAGGGCGTTGTGTCCCTGACCAACGACCAGGGCACCAGTTACAACATGTACGTGCAGGTGCAGAACGAACTCCAGCGCGCTGTCAATGAGTTGCGCGATGAGACCGCCCTGCAGTACTTTGGCAAGAAGTATGACGGTCTGGATTCCGCCGCCCAACGCGCCGTCTCCCAGGCTATCCCCATGAGCATTTCCGAGGCTCCGCCTATGGACTACAGCAATACCGGCAAATAACCTTTAAAACGCAAAGCTATGTCAAGATTCAGAAAAGAAGGAAAAAAAGAGACTCCGGAACTCAACATGGGTTCCATGTCCGACATTATCTTCATGTTCCTGTTCTTCTTTATGGTGATCACCACCATGCGTGAGGCTTCGTTGAAGGTGAAATTCCAACCGCCGCAAGCAACTGAGATTCAGAAGCTGGAGAAGAAATCTCTCGTGGCTAACATCTACATCGGTGCTCCTATCTCCAAGAACGAGAATACCCTGCCCCCCGGCGAGGTCTCCGTTCAGCTCAACGACCAGACCATCAAGGCCGAAGATCTGAAACGCGACGTGCGTGACTTCATCGGTACCGAGAAAGAGTCCCGCGACGCCCAAGACCGCGACCGCCTGACGTTCTCCCTGAAGGTTGACAAGGATGTGCAGATGCGCTATGTGAACACCATCAAGCAGGAACTGCGTGCCAACAATGCGTTGAAAATCAACTACGCAGCTGGCAAAAAGGTGGTTAACAACTAATTACAATCCGTATATTCAGGGCGATGTTCTGTCATTGCCCTGAATTTGTATTTAAAATTCAATTTCTAATCAAAAATCAATAGTATGAAAAAAATTTTACTTGCTGTTTGTGCGCTGTTTATTTGCAGCACAGTTTTCGCCCAATCTACGGTGATAACGAACAATTTCAAGAATGTTGCCGTGAAAAAGACGACCGTTACGGGCCGTGAGGAAGCCGCTCCTCTGAACGTGAATCCTATTACTCGTGCCCATAACAACAACTTCCTCGGAACGACGTTCTATGATCTTCAAACGAACGGAACTCAGGCACAGAAGATTGTCGCCCATTCTGATGGTACTGTTTCCGCAGTGTGGACAACTGCCGGCGGCACGCTCCAATCCCGTGGTACTGGTTATAACTATTACAACGGTTCAAATTGGATTAACGACGGTTCCAGCACAAGCCGTATCGAGAATACTCGTACGGGTTGGGGTACCATCACTTGTGTAGGCGATGCCGAGATCGTGGCTGCCCATAACGGTAGCAATGCTCTCGTTATCAACATTTGTCCTCAGAAAGGTACGGAGCAGTGGATTTCTTCCACGCTTCAAGGACCGGCTGTTTCCAACGGTACTTCCACCAGCACTTGCTTGCTGTGGCCCATGCTCGCCTCTTCTGGCAACACCGTTCACTTGATTGCCTGCACGGAGTCCGACGCTGGCTATCTCTATCAAGGTATCCAAACCTGCCTGCTTTATTATCGTGGAACGTTTGATGCAAGCTCCAATACCATCAACTGGGAAAACCCTCGCATTGTGGGTAATGTTACCGCTTCTGAGGTTTCCTCTTTCAGTGGTGATGCTTACGCCATCACGGCTAAGGACAACACGGTTGCCATTTTGGTTGCCTCTACTTTCTCCGAAGTCTTTATTTGGAAATCCACCGACAATGGTGTAAACTTCAACAAGATTACGGTTGCTGAGCATCCTTATCCCGGATTCGACGAGACAACAACGCTGGTTCTCGATACCCCCTATGTGGCTGATGGTTCCTGCGCTGTGGCAATTGATGCCGCTGGTAAAGTGCACACCGCTTTCGGTCTCACCCGTATGTTGAACGACGTTGTTAATGACGGTTCTACCAGCTATTTCCCTGGCGTTGAGGGTCTGCTCTATTGGACTGAGGATGATCAACCCATTCTGAATCCCACGCGCAACACGATGGATCCCGATACCCTTGTTGCTGCCGGCTACAAAGTCTTCTTCCGTTCAGATCTGAACAATGACGGCGGTGCCTACTATGCACCGTCGGGCTATTCCACCACTTCTTATGGTGTTTCTTCCATCTCCATGCCTCAGATTCTGATCAATGGCAGCAATGTTTACATGTTCTACTCTGCCTATCTTGATTGGCCTTTCCAGGATCATGCAAATAGCAGAATGTTCAGAGGCGTTTTCGGTACGAAATCTTCCGATAACGGTGCCAACTGGGGCGGCGTGAGCTGGCTTTCCTACAATAAGGATTGCTATTATGTCGAAGATTGGACGTGGCTTGATGATACCACGTTCACCATTAACGATCTGTTGACGGTCATCTCTTCCGAGGGTGAAAGCGTGTTCCCCGCTGTGGCTCAGAAAGTCGTCAACGGCAAAATTAACATGTGGTGGCAACAGGATTACACCTCTGGTTGTGAGGTCAAGGAGGACAATGTTGGCATTTGCCAGTCTGAGTCCAACATTTACGGTCTTTCCATTGATGCCAATGACATTGGTGTGTACAACAATACCGATGAAGTTTGGCAAGGTCTTTGGATCGATTCCACGGGTATCAGCAACCACAACATCTCCGGTATGAAGATGTACCCGAACCCGGCTACCGAGACTGTGAATATCACTTTCGCAGCTGAGAATGCTGAAAATGGTGTCCTCTCTGTGCTGAACCTGATGGGCCAGACTGTTTACACGATGCGTGTGGACGTGAACGAGGGTTACAATTTTGTGACCGTTCCCGTGAATCAACTCCCCGCTGGTATCTATATGGTGAACATCAGAACCAACAAGGGTATCTCCACGCAGAAACTTATTGTGAGATAATAACACGTATGTTATATTCGGAAAGGCAGGCCTACTGTGACCTGCCTTTTTTTCTGTTTTAATGCTTTTTTGTTATGATTAAATCGATGACCGGTTTCGGCCGGACGGTTTTAGAGGCCGAAGGGAAATGCATTACGGTCGAAATCCGTACCTTGAACAGCAAACAGTTGGATCTCAACGCCCGCATTCCGCTGCTGTTCAAGAATTACGAGAACGAAATCCGTTCTATTCTCTCCAAAGAGTTGGAACGTGCCAAGGCCGACTTCACCATGACGGTGGAAAACCGCTCTGTCAGTAGCGCAGTGGCCATTAATAAAGAATTGGCAGCGTCTTATTATCAGACACTTACGGAGCTGTCGAAAAATCTTGGCAATCCCGTGGAGAGCGACATTTTCTTGCATGTGCTGCGGATGCCCGACGTGGTCTCCACCCCGCAGGAGGAGGTCAGCGACGAGTTGTGGGTAGCTGTCCGCAATGCCATCCTCGATGCTTGCCGCCAACTCAACGAGTTCAGGATTTCCGAGGGCAAAGTACTGGAGGCCGACTTCGTGAAGCGCATCACCCTCATTCGCGACATGATTGACGAAGTGACCCCCTTTGAGGAGCAGCGCATTGTCAAGATTCGCGAAAAGTTCGAGACGTCGCTCAAGGAACTCGCCCCGAAGGTGCAGTATGACCCCAACCGCCTCGAACAGGAGATGTTCTTCTATTTGGAAAAGTTGGATGTCACCGAGGAAAAAGTCCGTTTGCGCAAGCACTGTGACTATTTCATCGAGACCCTTAACGAAAGCCAGTCGAACGGCAAGAAACTCGGCTTCATCGTGCAGGAGTGCGGCCGCGAGATCAACACCCTCGGTTCCAAGAGCAACGACTTCGACATCCAGCAGATTGTGGTGCGGATGAAGGACGAGTTGGAGAAATTGAAGGAACAACTGGCGAATGTACTGTAACAGATACGGTTACACGGTAATGTAGAGACGCAAAATATTGCGTCTCTACGACCCCCGATAACCAATCACAATTCACCAATCACCAATCACCAATCACAATTCACCAATCACCAATCACAATTCACCAATCACCAATCACAATTCACCAATCACCAATCACAATTCACCAATCACAATTCACCAATCACAATTCACCAATCACAATTCACCAATCACCAATCACAATTCACCAATCACAATTCACCAATCACCAATCACAATTCACTATAAAATGGGAAACATATTGTCATTAATAGGTCGGCCTAACGTGGGGAAGTCCACGTTTTTCAACCGCCTCATACAGGCGCGGGAGGCCATTGTGGACGCCACCGCCGGCGTGACGCGAGACCGGCACTACGGCAAGTCCGACTGGAACGGTTACGATTTTTCGGTGATTGACACCGGCGGTTACGTGGTGGGCTCCGACGACATTTTCGAGTCGGAAATCCGCAAGCAGGCGGCGTTGGCCATTGAGGAGTCGGATGTCATCGTTTTTATGGTCGATGGCCGCGAGGGATTGACCCCGTTGGATGAGGAAATTGCCGACATTTTGCGCAAGAGCAAGAAGCCTTACTACCTGGCGGTGAACAAGATTGACAGTCCGAGTAACTACTTCGATTACACGGAGTTCTATGCGTTAGGTATCGGGGAAATCTATCCCATTTCGGCGGTTTCAGGCAGCGGCACGGGCGAATTGTTGGACGAGGTGGTGAAGCACTTTTCCAAAGACAAGGACGACCTCCCCGACGATCTGCCGCGTATTGCCATCGTGGGCAAACCGAATGTGGGTAAGTCTTCGATTATCAATGCGTTCCTCGGAGAGGACAGGCATATTGTGACCCCGTTGGCCGGCACCACCCGCGACACCATTTTCACCCGCTACAAGAGCTTCGGTTTCGATTTCTACCTCATTGACACCGCCGGACTGCGCAAGAAGAGCAAGGTGGAGGAGAGTTTGGAGTTTTACTCCGTGATGCGGGCCGTACGCTCCATCGAAAATTCCGATGTCTGCATTGTGATGGCGGATGCTTCGCAAGGTTTTGACTCCCAGGATCTTAATATCTTCGGATTGTGCGCCCGAAACCACAAGGGCATAGTGTTGGTGATGAACAAGTGGGATTTGGTGGAGAAAGACACGCACACGCACAAGAATTTCGAAGATGCGTTGAAGAAGCGGATTGCGCCGTTCACCGACGTGCCGATTATCTTTACGTCTGTAACCGAAAAACAGCGCATTTACAAGGTATTGGAGACGGCCATCCAGGTCTATCAGAACCGCCAGCGCCGGATTTCCACCTCGGAGCTGAACAATACGCTGCTGCCCATTATTGAGGAGACGCCACCGCCGATGAATAAAGACAAGGTGATCCGTATCAAATATGTTACACAATTGCCGATTGCTTACCCGACCTTCGCGTTCTTCTGCAACCTGCCGCAGTATGTCGTGGATTCGTACAAACGCTTCTTGGAGAACCAGATCCGCAAGAACTGGGATTTCTCCGGTGTGCCGATTGAAATTTACTTCCGAAAGAAATAGCGAATGAAAAAACTATTCATAGAAACGTACGGCTGCCAGATGAATTTCGCGGACAGCGAGGTGGTTGCCTCCATTTTGAAGGATGACTACACGCTGACGAAAGAGATTTTAGAGGCCGATTTAATCCTCATAAACACCTGCTCCATCCGCGACAAGGCCGAACAACGCATCCACAAGCGTTTGAAGGAATTAGAGGCTTATAAGCGCAAAAAACGGACCATACAGGTCGGCTTGTTGGGTTGCATGGCCGAACGGATGAAGGAGGAATTATTACAGACCGAGCCGGTCTTGGACTTCATTGCCGGTCCGGACGCGTATCGCTCTTTGCCGCAGCTGATTGCCGATTCGCAGCACGGGCATACTTCCTTCAACGTATTGCTCTCAAAGGAAGAGACTTACGACAACATTATGCCGGTGCGCTACGATGCCAACGGTGTGTCGGCGTTTGTTTCCATTATGCGCGGTTGCAACAATTTCTGCTCCTACTGCGTGGTGCCTTACACGCGCGGTCGCGAGCGCAGTCGCAGCCCGAAAACCATCCTCAGCGAAATCGAGGATTTGTTGAAAGACAATTACAAGGAAGTCACGCTGTTGGGGCAGAATGTGAACTCCTATTACTGGAAAGAGGGCGACGAAGAGGTCTCCTTTGCGAAACTGATGGCGATGGTGGCGGAAATGTCGCCGGAACTGCGCGTGCGGTTCGCCACATCGCATCCCAAAGACCTTTCCGACGAGTTGATTGATACGATTGCCCGCTACGACAATATCTGCAAGTGCATTCATCTGCCGGTACAATCGGGCAGTGACGAAATGCTGCAGAAGATGCGCCGCGTCTATACGCGGGAGAGCTATCTGGAACGGGTGCGGAAAATCAAGGAAGTGCTGCCGGATTGTGCTATCACGACAGATATTATCGTGGGATTTTGCGGCGAAACCCTTGACAATCACCAGGATACATTGTCGATTATGCGTGAGGTCGGCTACGAGTACGCTTACATGTTCAAGTATTCCGAACGCGGCGGCACGTTAGCCTCCAAGCAGTATCCCGACGACATTCCCGACGAGGAGAAAACCCGCCGTTTGGAGGAGGTCATCGCGCTGCAAGGAGAACTTTCCATGGCGAGCAACCGCCGCGACGTGGGCAAAACTTTCCGCGTTTTAGTTGAAGGTGCTTCCAAACGTTCCGACGACCAGCTCTTCGGCCGCAACAGCCAGAACAAAGTGATTATTTTCCCACGCGGCAACCACCAAGTTGGCGATTATGTGGATGTGACGGTGACGGAATGCACGCCGGCGACGTTATTAGGCAGTTAGTGGTTAGTGGTTAGTGGTTAGTGGTTAGTGGTTAGTGGTTAGCGGTTAGCGGTTATGGGGGGATAGTATGTCCGTTAAACCCGAAATATATTAAAACATTTTCCAAAAAGGGCTGAAAGCCCGACGTATGTCAGCCCAGGGTGAACGCAGTGAGCCCTGGGTCGAATAAACGATGAATGAACGATGAACGATATCCGAAATATAAAATATGATGCGTTGGTTTCGTTTTTGACGGCCAACGGTGAAAAACCGTTTCGGGCGAAACAGATTTGGACGGGATTGTGGAAGCGGGGTGCGGGTTCGTTTGACGAAATGACCGATCTCTCCGTGGCATTGCGGACGAAATTACAGGAGAATTTCACGTTCCATAGGGCGGAAATTGTCGAAGAGGCGCATAGTGCCGACAAATCAGCCAAGTTTTTGTTGCAGTTCCACGATGGCAAGATGGTCGAGGGCGTGCTCATTCCGAGCAAGGAGCGTGTCACCGCGTGCCTCTCCACGCAAGTCGGATGCCCGTTGCATTGCGCGTTTTGCGCTACCGGCACCATGGGTTTTATCCGCAACCTCCACTACAGCGAGGTCATTGACGAGTACGTACTGCTCAACAATCGGGCGCAAGAGATTTACAATCAGCATATTACCAACATCGTTTTCATGGGGATGGGTGAGCCGTTGCTCAATTTCGACAATATGATGACCGCCATCGACATCCTCACGGGCAAGGACTATTTTGCATTGTCGCCGACACGGATTACGCTATCTACTGCGGGCATTATCAAGGGCATCAAAGCCTTGGCAGACAGAAATTTCCGTTGCGGATTGGCCATTTCGTTGCACAGTGCTGATCCCAATGTCCGCGGGCAAATTATGCCGGTCACGGAAGGCAACCCGCTCCACGACCTGCAGGCGGCATTAGCTTATTATCACCAGAAAACCGGCGAGCGCATCACCATCGAGTATTTGTTGTTATCGAAGGTCAATGATTCGGAAAAAGCGGCCGAACAATTAGCTCGTTTCTGCCGTCCGTTTCCTGTGAAAATCAACATTATCGAATACAATTCCACGCCTGATTCACTGTTCCACAAATCGGATCCGGTACGCAAACAGGGCTTCATCGCCGTTTTGGAGCGTTGCAATATGGTGGTGAACATCCGCCAGAGCAAGGGCCAGGACATTGCCGCGGCGTGCGGGCAGTTGGTGCGGAAAACGGTTAACGGATTGTAGGGACGTATCGCAGTTGTGACGACGACGTGTGTTTTACCCCCTCTCAAAACCCCAGTATTATGGGCAAGTTCTGAACAGAATCCCCATCAATAGGGCGATTGTGGAATTCGTGATGAACTCATCTTTAAATATCACATAAATTGCTGATACACAGAAGTGTTCGTGCGTGATAGGTTCGTGATACTCATCAAATAACCCTACAGCATTTCCCATGTTGTATCTTTGCCGTCGAAATCCTTCCGGAAGGTTTCAGCGTTCTTTGACATATTGGAAGAGTTATATTACTGTAAAAAAGTGTATTTTTGCGGCGTTGATTTTTATTATTCATCAGATTTGAAAACATGAAAAACGATCAAAACACCGATCCTATTGCAGAAGCCAGACGTTATGTGGCCAATGCGCAAGAGACAATCAAGAAGGCCAAGTATGACTCCGAACTGAAAAGCTACACCGACAGCAAATACATCAAGGCGGCTGGCGACTACCTTTGGAAAGGCTGTCTCATCGCCCTTGATGCAGTGTTTCACGTGCGCACAGGCAAAGGACGCCCATCTATTGACAAGTACCGTGATGCTGTCGCGAAACGAGACAGGAAGTTACTGAACTCCGTGAACATAGGCTATGAAACCATGCATCTTGTCATGGGTTATGACGGCAACAGAAGCAAAAAAATCTGTGACACCGGTTTCGAGTATGCCAACGACATCATTGACCACTGCGCTACGCTGATGCCAAAGACGGTGTGTGCGTGATTATCACTGTTCCCGATGCCGCAAGTCCACTACAATTTGCGGATACTTCTCCCGCAAATGCGCGGCCGTGCGCTCTGCGAAATAAACCGAGCGATGCTGGCCGCCGGTGCAGCCGAAATTGACCGTCAGATGGGTGAACTTGCGTTCCAAGTAGTTGTCCACCGACATGTCCACCAACGCACATACGTGATTCACAAAGGTTTCCACCTCTTGATATTGTTCTAAATATTCTTTCACGCAGTCGTCCTTGCCGGTGAAAGTGGCGTATTTTTTCTCGCGACCGGGATTGGGCAGGGCGCGGCAGTCGAAAACAAAGCCGCCGCCGTTGCCGGAGTTGTCTTCCGGAATCCCTTTCTTGTACGAGAAACTCTGTACGGTAACCGTCAACACGTCAGGGTTTTCCGATATTGGGGCCACGTAGCTGTCCACTAACGTTTGCAACACTTTCCGCAGTTCGGGCAATCCTTCCGGCAACGCATTCTGTTCCAGCAAGTAACGCATATTGCGGATGGCGTAGGGAACGCTCTGCAGGAAGTGCGTCTTCCGCTCGAAATAGCCCCGGTATCCGTACGCACCCATCGCCTGCATAATGCGGATAAGTGCAAAGGCGTTGAAAGCGGCCTTGAACTGTTGCCGGTCAACTGGGATGTACTTTCCCAGATTGTCCAAGTAGCATTCCAACAGTTCGTTACGGGTTTCGGGCGAGAGGTCGGCCTTGGCATCATAAAGCAGCGAGGCAATGTCGTATTGCAATGCGCCTTTCCTGCCACCCTGATAGTCGATGAACCAAACGTCGTCTTCGAAAACCATAATGTTCCGCGACTGGAAATCCCGGTAGAGGAAAAAGTCATCCTCGACACTAAGCAGGTAGTCCATAAACCGCTGATAGTCATCCTCTAACAGCTGCTCGTTAAACGGGATGTAGGCCATCTTGAGGTAGTAGTACTTGAAGTAGTTGAGGTCCCACTGCATGGATTGGCGGTCGAAGGCGGCGCGGGGGTAGGCCACCGACATGTCCAACCCTTTTTTCGCCGTCATCTGGAACTTGGGCAAGGCTGCCACCACTTTCCGATAGTCGTCCATAATCTCTTGAAAATCACCATTATCCTTCCGAACTTCGCACAGTTTGTCGTAAAGAGTCTGTTTTCCGAGATCGTTGAGCAGATAATGTCTCTCGTCCTCGTGAATGGCCAGCAGGGAGGGAACCTTCAGCCCTTGCGCGGCAAAGAAGCGGGTATACTCGAAAAAGGCGCGGTTCTCCGCCACGTCGTCATTGTACACGCCGATGAGGGTGCTGCCGTCTTCGAAGGTGAAGCGGTAGTAGCGCCGGTGCGAGCCGGATTGCGCGAGGGGGACGCAGGAGGTGGGGGAGGCACCGACGTGGGCGGTGGCCATTGCGGTTATCGTGTCTGCGGCTGTCGCCTTGTCTGTAATGCCCCACACTGCGCTTTGCTTGTGTGGGGTTAATTGCACTTCGTGCGTGTTGCCTCTTCGAGGCTGCTCAGGGAGGTTATTCATATATGTGGTTATTCGATCGTTGCCTATTGCCTTAATTGTCATTCAACTTGATGAAACAAAACAACATAATCGTAAACGCCCAGAGGGAGGAGCCGCCGTAGCTGATGAAGGGCAAGGGGATGCCGATGATGGGCAGCAGGCCGGTGGTCATGCCGATGTTGATGAAAAAGTGGAAGGCGATAATGCCCGCGATGCCATAACCGTAGTAGCGGACAAACGGATTACGCTGTTTTTCAGACAGTTTGAGAATGCGGAAGATGAGGGCGCCGAAGAGGCCGAAGACGACCAAGGTGCCGAAGAAACCCCATTCTTCGCCAATGGCACAGAAGATGAAGTCGGTGCTTTGCTCGGGCACGAAATTGAGTTTCGTTTGCGTGCCTTTGAGGTAGCCCTTGCCGAAAAGTCCGCCCGAGCCGATGGCAATTTTCGACTGGTTGAGGTTGAAGTCGGCGCCCAGCGGGTCGGAGGTTTTGCCCAAAATGGTGTCAATGCGCTGCTTCTGGTGCGGTTCGAAACCGTGCTCGTAAAGGAAGTTGACGGAGAATACGAACACGATACAGGCCACGTAGACGATGACGTTGCGTCGCATTTTTTTCTTCTTCGTGCGGTTGGCAATCATAAACCCGATGAAAACGGCCGTAATCAGGGCAAGGGAGTAGGTTTCGTTGAATTTCAGGGTGATGAAGGCCAGGATTGCCGCAATGATGCCGAGTACCAAAAACTCCGCGCTGAATCCTTCGCGGTAGAAGAGGATGATGAAGGAGAAGAAGACAAGTGCCGAACCTGCATCGTGCTGCAACAATGCCACGATGACCGGGATGAAGATGAGGGCGAACTGCACAATCCACACGTTGCGGCGCTGGCTTTCGGTCTTGCCCTCCTGCATGAACTTGGCCAATGCCAACGCCGTGGCCACTTTCATGAATTCCGTAGGCTGTATGCTGAAACTGCCGATTTTTATCCACGACTTTGCGCCGTTGATTTCCGCCCCGATGAACAGCACCAAAATCATCAAAAAGAGACAGAACAGGTAGAAAAAATAGGCGTAATGTTGTATGATACCGCTGTCTATCAACAAGATGACGGTGGCTAAGAAGAAAGAGGTCCCGATCCAGAGCATCTGTTTTCCGTAAGGTTGCCCAAAGTCGAAAATCGGGGTGGAACCGTCGGGAATGTAGCAGGTGGAGTAGATGGTGATCCAGCCGATGACGACTAAGGCGAGATAGTAAACGATTAGCCTGACATCGAAGCCTTTGGAGAGTTTGTTATAGGGTTCTAACTTCGGCATGGCTCACTTGATTTTCATTTCTTTCATTCGTTGTTCGAGGTCGGTGCGCTCGACCTTGCGATTGAGGTAAAATTCGGCCATGAGGCTGGCGATGGGGCAGGCCACAGTTGCACCGAAGCCGCCGTTTTCCACCAGGCAGAAGACCACGATTTGAGGGTCGTTGGCGGGTGCGATGAGGGCGAAGACAGAGTGGTCGCGGCCATGCGGATTTTGGGCCGTACCAGTCTTGCCGGCCACCTCAATGCCGGGGATTTGCGCTCCGCGTCCCGTACCGCCTGTGACCACCATCCGCATGCCCTGTAGCACCGTCTCAAAGTGCCGCGGATCAATCTTCGAGTAGACTTTTTCGCTGAATTGTGTGTTTAGGCTGTCGCGGTTGCCGATGGCCCTCACCACATGCGGGCGGATGTAGTAGCCCTTGTTGGCGATGACAGCCAGCATGTTGGCCATCTGCAGCGGGGTAACCGCCGCCTCGCCCTGACCGATGCCCATGGAGACGACGGTGTTGCCGTTCCAGCTGTTATTGTATTTCTTGTCGAAATATTCCGCCGAAGGAATACGGCCTTTCAACTCGTAGGGCAGGTCGGTGTTGAACACTTGCAGAAAGCCCATGGAGCTCATGTAGTCAAGCCAGGCGGTGTAGGCCTCGTCGATGTTCTTGTATTTGCGGCGGTTGGAGAGGATGTTGTAGTAGGCGCGGCAGAAGAAGGTGTTGCACGAACGCTGGATGGCGCTGTAGATGTTGAGTCCGCCGCAGTTGTGGCAGTGGACGACGTGGCTGCCAAGATGGTAGCCGCCGCCGGAGCAGGAATAGATGGTTGACGGGGTGATGATGCCGTCTTGCAGGGCGATGAGCCCGTTGGCTAACTTGAAGGTGGACCCTGGCGGATAAGAGGCCTGTAAAGCCCTGTTGAACAGCGGTTTTTCCGGATCAGAGACCAGTTTGCCGTAGTTTTTCGGACGGGCGGTGCCGACCAGCAGGTTCGGGTCGTAGTTGGGACTGGAAATCAGGCAGAGGATTTCGCCGGTTTTGGGTTCGATAGCCACGATGGCGCCGCGTTTGCCGGCCATAAGCTCCTCACCGTAACGCTGAAGTTGCATGTCGAGGGTGCTCCAGATGGAAGTTCCAGGCACAGCCACCACATCGTCGTCGCCGTTGTTGTAGGGGCCGACCTCGCGGTTATGCACGTCCACAAGCACTTTTTGCTTGCCTTTTACGCCGCGCAGAATCGGTTCGTAGGCCTTTTCGATGCCGCTCTTGCCGATATAGTCGCCCATCCGGTAGTAACCGTCGTTTTCCACGTCCTGCTCATCCACCTCGCTGACGTACCCCAAAATATGGGCGGCGATAGGTTGCGGGTAGGTGCGCAGCGTACGTTCCTGCACGAAGAATCCGGGAAATTCCGACATCTTCTCCTGTAGATAACCGTAGTCCTCTTTCGAAATCTGCTGTTTGAACAGCGACGGCACGCTGCCGGAATATTTCTTGGCTTTCTCGATTTTTTTCCGCACCTCCTCGATTTCCATGTCCAAGACACGGCACAATTCCGACGTGTCAAAGTCACGTAACTCTTTGGGTACAACCATCAAGTCGTAGGCGGCGTCGTTATAAACCAACAGCGAATCGTTGCGGTCGTAGATGAAACCGCGTGCCGGGTGGATGGTCTTCTCACGGATGGCGTTTTCCTCGGCCTTGGTCTTCCACGATTTGTTCAGCACCTGCAGGCGGAACAGGTGGAAGGTGTAGACGGCCATGAGCAGCCCCAACACGCCCACAATGATATAATATCGATTACTGTTGGTGGGTGCCATTATTTGTTGCGGCTTTGCAGCGAGTTGACGAGGGAGAGCACGAAGGCTTTCTTTTGCTCTTCGGTATGGATGCGGTTAATATCGTCAATGCATTTTGCTGTGTATAAGGCGATTGCTTCTTCAGTAGCCTCTTTCACATTCACCGCATCGAAGATGTTTTTTACGGCGAGGAACTTTTCCTTTTCGTTTGCGGGAGTGGTGGAGAAAAGTCTGAGCAGCTCCTGTTTTTGCGATTCGTCAGCCAGTTCGAGGGCCTTCAGATAGACGTAGGTCTTTTTGTTGTCCTTGATGTCGCCGCCCACGGCCTTGCCAAACACCTCTTCGTCGGCATAGACGTCAAGCAGGTCGTCGGCGAGCTGGAAGGCGATGCCGAGATGGATGCCGAGGTCGTAAAGGGCTTGCAGGCTCTCTTCGTCGGCACCGGCAAAACGGCCTCCGGCTTTCAGGCAGCCTGCGAACATGACGGAGGTTTTCAGTCGGATCATGTTCAGGTATTCCTCAAGGGGGACGTTGTCAATTGTTTCAAAATCAAGGTCATACTGTTGACCTTCGCACACTTCCAATGCTGTTTTGCCGAAGATGTCGATAAGATCCAGGATGATTTTCGGGTCGCATTGCAGCTTCAAGAGCTGCTGCATGGCCATCACCGCGAGAGCATCGCCGGCGAGGATGGCAATGTTGCCGTTCCATTTCTTGTAGACGGTGGGTTGCCCGCGCCGCACATCGGCCTTGTCCATGATGTCGTCATGGATGAGCGTGAAGTTGTGCAGCATCTCGAAGGCGGCGGCAATATAGCCAGTTTGTTCCGGGTTGCCGTTGAACATGTCGGATGCGATGCGCACCATCTGCGGACGCAGACGTTTGCCGGGCTGCATTAAGATGTAAGATATTGGATTATAAAGGTTTGCAGGCTTCTTGCCTTGAAGAATCTCCTGAAAATGCTGTTCGATGGTATTCACGACTTTACGGGTTTTTAAAAACCTGCAAAAGTACAATTTTTTAGGTTAGGAGGGTCGGCATTCCTGCCGACTGTCGTAGCTCAAAATTTCGTCAATGGAACGGTCGTGGGGCTCGGAAGGGACCTCCGGCACCAGCTGGAAGTCGAAGCAGAGGCCGATAGTGCGGGTATGCGGGTGCTGAGCTAAGAAACGGTCGTAGTAGCCGCGTCCGCGGCCGAGACGATGCCCTTCGCTGTCGAAGGCCATGCCGGGTACCACAATCAGGTCGAAATCGCCGGTGTAGGGATGGTTCTGCGGTTCAGGAATGTGGAAGTCCCCTTCGGCAAATACTGTGTCATTGGCCAGCTCCACTGGGATGATATCGTCGCCGACCACGGTGGGCAGGATGAGGGTTTTCTGGTGACGCCACTCTTCGATAAACATCAGGGTTTGCACTTCGTCGGGCAGGGAGGCGTAGAGCATCACCCGTTCGGCTTGGCGGAAGTGCGGATTGTCAGCGAGTTTGCGCAGCACCGCCTCCGACTGCAGGCGCAGTTCTTCCGGGGTGTGCTGCTTTTTGGCGGTGCGGATGCTTTGCCGCAAGGTTTTCTTATCCATTCTGTAATACGTTTTCAAGTCTTGCGAGCACCTCTTTATAGGCCGTCTCCACATCGCCGAGGTCGCGGCGGAAAAGGTCTCGGTCGAGGTGTTCGTGGCTTTCGGAGTCCCAAAAACGCGCAGTGTCAGGTGATATCTCGTCAATGAGCATCAAGTTGCCTTCCGTGTCGAAACCGAACTCCACCTTGAAGTCAATGAGGTCGATATGCGACTTCTTCAGTAAGTTTTTCAGCAACTCGTTGATTTTCTTTAGGATGACAAGAATCTGGTTCAGTGTCTCCTCTTTGGCGATACCCAATCCTTCCACGTGGTAGCGGTTAATCATGGGGTCTCGAAGGACATCGCTTTTCAGGCAGATTTCGTAGATGGGCTGTTCGGGTACGGTACCTTCTTCAATGTCGAGGCGGCGGGAGAGCGACCCTGCGATGATGTTGCGCACGATGAACTCCAACGGCAGGGTGGTGGCTCGGCGGCAAAGTTGTTCGCTTTCGTCAAGTTGCTCCACAAAGTGGGTGTAGATGCCGTTTTTTTCCAGATATTTGAAAATCAATGCTGAAATCTTGTTGTTCAGCATCCCTTTGTTTGGAATCACCGACTTCTTCACCCCGAAATAGGCCGTTTCATCGTCTTTGTAGGTCATAATGATGAAATTCTGGCTCTCGGTGGCGAAAATCTGTTTCGACTTGCCGTTATATATCAGTGTCTGTTTTTTCATTTTCCTTCTTCAACAGGACAATCTCAAAGATGGCGTAGAGGAAATAAATCACCATGAAAGCGATGGCAAACTTGATGGAATCTTCGCGATTCAGAAACATGTAGAGCAAAAGGAAAAGCAGGCAGGAGAGGAGTTTTACGGTGCGGGAGAGCATGTAGGAGGAGACGAACTTTTTGCCGTCGCGTCCACTGTCGTCACGCAGCACGATGTACATGGTGAGGAGGGTTATTACGAAGAAGAAGAGCACGATGAACGGCAGCGCGGGGGTGGCGAGCTGCGGCCAAAGCCACTGGAATAGCACTGCGAGGCCGGCCACAATGACCGAGAACACGATGATGCGGAAGGAAAATTTCCTAATCGGTATTTTTTTGCTCATTTTTCGGTTTCTTTTGGGGTTTCAACGAGGATCGAATCATCAGGTAGAGCGATATGGCTATGCCGGCAAGGGAAAGTACAATGGTAAACAACGGACTGGTATCCAGCCATTTGTCCACTTTAACCCCTCCGAACACGCCCAAAGCGATAACGGCACCCATCTCAAAGGCCAGGTTGGTATAGGTGGCGTACTGATGGATGGGGGAGCTTTTCTTCGGGGTTCCCGTTCCGGCCATGGATTACTTGCGCTCGGGTTGCGGGGCGGGTTGCGGGGCTGCCGGACGGTTGTTGCGCATCTTGCAGTTGCCGGAAAATTCGGCACCCGGTTCGATGGCGATTTTGCCTGTCTCGATGTTACCGATGAGGTTGGCGGTGGCTTTCAGGGAGACCAGCTCCGAAACCAGCAGCGACTCGGCTTTCACCGTGCCCTCGATCTCGATATTGGCGCATTTGATGTTGCCTTCCACAATGCCGCTGCGCCCGACGATGATTTTGGCCTTGCTTTCGATATTGCCGCGCAAGGCGCCGTCGATGCGGCAGTCGGAGGCGGTAATCATATTGCCCTGCAGCTGCGTGCCTTGGGCAATGACGTTGACGGTGCTTCCACCGATTTCGCGAGTATCATTATCTCTCATAATCTTCGTGTTTTATTTCTTAAGGTAATTTTCGTTGAAAAATGCAGGATACGTATTCCGTTCACCACGTTTGTTGTAGAATGTGGTATAGTTGGTCGAACTCATGGCGTAAGGCTCAATGGTCCCACTTTCAATACTTGATTGGAACGTGCTGTCTTTCAAGAAGATGTTGTAATAGTCCATGGCTTCCGAGCTGTTTTCGAACTTGGAAATTGTAATCATCTGACGTGTGTTGTCAATAAAGAAACTGCTGATAGTGAGTTTCTTAAGACTGAAGTTCGTGTTATTGAATGTGTTAACGCTTTGCTTAATGGTCTGCAATGGCAGTTCGGCGGTCTTCACCAACAGGATGATGTAATGTTGCTCACTGGGATTGAAGGTGAACACGCTTGCCTTCGGGGTGTTGTCAGCTTGTATGGACTCCTGCAGTTTTGCCTGCTGGGCGGTGTCTTGCTCAATGCCTAACGCCTTGTTGATCTGAGCCGGCGAGTAGTTGGCTAAGAAGTAGCGGGCGAGTTCTGCCACAGGCTGTTGCGCGTAGTTCTTGACGATGTTGGTCATTCCCACGATGAGTGTGTCATTGTTGTAGATTTGGCCGGCGGCGATAGCGCGCAGGTAAGCATACTGCGACAGCAAGGTCTCGTCGGGGCAGTTGGGGATGGCGGCATCAGCGGCGGCGACCACATTGCGCCAACGTTTCTGGGTGAAGTCCTCATACACCTGCTCATATTGCCGTTCCAGTGTTTTCTCCCGCTCTGCCAGCTTGTTATAGTACTGCGGATCTTGAATCAGCTTGGCGTAGTCGGTTTCGGCATATTGCGTCAGGAGGATGTTTTTGTAGGTATCCGACTTGGGGTCGTTGATTTTCTTGTAGAGGGTGTAGAGCATGAAGATGGAGGGGAGGGCGTACTCGCTTTTCGGGTAGCGTTGCAGCAAAGATTCAAAGGAGGCGCAGGCACGCTTGGTGTCGCTCAGCAAATCCTGGTACATGAAGCCTGTTTCGTATAAATCTTTGGCAATGATGGCGTTGGCCGTGTCTTTTGCCCCTTGGGTAAGTGGGAGATCTTGCAAGTAGTAGGCCTCTTTTTTCGGGTCGGTCTCCCGTTTGGGAATCGGGTTGCCGTCTTCGTCGTAGTCTACTGTATCGTTGGCTAATGACGGGTCGTTCATCAGGGCCATATCGTCGAACGAGATCTGTGTCTTGTTGCTGATGAACCAGTTATCCTCCAACTTTCGGTTGCCGAACCGGCGGTAGAAGTCTTGTTGGCCGGCAGTCACCAACGACTGGTTGTAGAAGTACCATTTGCCGTTGGAGTTGCTTTGGTTGTTGATGTTGGTGTAGGAAGCGGCATTCTGCATGGCGAGCATGCGTTCGGCCTCTTCTTCGGCGGCCTTGCGTTCGGCTTCGGTGTAGTCGGCAATCATCTTCCGCACCCACGCATTGCGCTGTCCCTCAGGCAGGCTCGCGATGCGCAGGAGGCTGTCCTGAAGGTCGATTTCTTCGAGTTTGTCCACCAGGTCTTTGAGCACGTTCGCTTTTTTCTGCAGTTCCTCGTAGTTCGGGTAGTTCTTCGGGATGCTCATCATGGCGGTGTCGTAATAGTGTTGCGCTTCGCGGTATTCGTTGTCCTCGAAGTAAAGGTCAGCCAAGGTGATGCTGGAGTAAGTTTTCTGGTAGTGGTTTTCGGTGGAAGCGGACACGGACTTGGCTAAGTAATCCATACGCAGGGCATCGTCTTCGTCAATGCGGGCGATTTCAGAAAAGGCATAGTAGATTTGGTCGCGATAGTCCTCGTTCTTCTTGTCTTCCAGCATTTTGTTGAGTTGCTTGGTGATGGCGTTGCGGTTGCTTTCGGTACCGTCGTAGTTGGCGGCGAGGTGCATCTGGGCGCAGAAGGTCATCTCATAGTTGTTGGATTTGTTGATGACGGTCTTGAAGTTTTTCTGGGCCTCCGCCTGCTGTCCAAGTTGTTCATAAAGTTCGCCGAGGATGAGTTGCAGTCGGGTGCGGAACTCGCGTTTGGGTTTGTTGGCGATAGCGTTGCCGAGATAGTCGATAGCCTCCTGCACGTCACCGTCGGGGGCGGTGAGGTGGTATTCCGCCTTGGCCGCATTGAAGAGCACTGCGAATTTCTTGTTGTTCTTCTTGTCGTTCATGTAGCGGATGGTCTCCAACAGCTCGTCGGCGCTGGCGTAATAACCTTGCCGCATTTGGGTACGGGCGAGCAGTACTTCAGCCTCGTTGAGGACGTTTGACTTGGGGTAAGTGTGCACGATGTAGTTCAGCACGCGTTGCGCCTGTATGTAATCCTGCTTGTAGAAGTAGGATTTGGCCATCAGGAAGTAGGCGTCGTCAATGGTTTTCACGTACTCCTTGCCCTTGATCATCATGGAGTGTTTGTGGATGGCCTTTGACGCTTTTTCGATGGTGCGGTCGAGGTGCGAGAGGCACGGACCGAGGTCGCTCTTGTCGGGGTAGTTGTAGACCGGTAGGGTGGCCGTATAGTTGTCCTTCGAGAGCTTGGCCAGCTCTTTCTCGGCATCTTTCATCGCTTGGTTGCCGTTCCAATATACATTGTACCTGCAAGTTACGTTATGGTAGGCGCGGTTCGGGAAGGTGTTTTTGGACGTAGAGCAACCCGTCAGCGCCGCGGTCAGCAGCCCGATGCACAATATCGCGAACAGTTTTGTTTTCTTTCTCAATGATCCGGATTTTTAGTGAGGCGTGATTAACGTAGTTTAGGCGATTTTATTTTTCCCGGTTGGCAAAATATTCTTCCAGGAGGCGTTGCACGTATTTGCCGAAGACGTCGAACTCAATGTTGACGACGCTTCCGGGCTTGAAATTGTGGAAGTTAGTGACTTTGTAGGTGTAGGGGATGATGGCCACGGAGAAGCGTCCCTTTTCGGAATCGACTACCGTGAGGCTGACGCCGTTGACGGAAATGGAACCTTTCGGCACGGTGAAGTTGTTCTTTTCGGGGTCGTAGGTGAAGTAGAAGCGCCAGCTGCCGTCCTCATCGACCACCTTTTCGCACACGGCGGTCTGGTCCACATGCCCTTGCACGATATGTCCGTCGAAGCGGCCGTCCATGCGCATGCTGCGTTCGAGGTTCACCTCATCGCCCACCTTCCAGGTGCCGAGGTTGGTTTTCAGCATGGTCTCCTCCATCGCAGTAACCACATACTGTTTCTTCTCCTTGTCTAACTTGACCACGGTAAGGCAGCAGCCGTCGTGGGCCATGCTCTGGTCGATGCTGAGCTCGTCGGCGAAATCAACTTCCAAGGTGAAGTGGAAGTTGGTCCGGTCCTTTTCAATATTGACGATTTTCCCTGTTTTTTCTATAATTCCAGTGAACATACTTATCCAAAAATAAAACCTGCAAAGATACAAAATTTTCAACATAGGAGCTTCGGCATTCTTGCCGAAAATTTTAGGAGATTCGGCATTCCTGCCGAAAGTCGTTAATGTCGTTCTGTGGCATTCCTGCCGCACCTCCTATTTTAATGTGACAGGAATGCTGCGGTCCCTATTTAATGCGGCAGGAAT
This sequence comes from Bacteroidales bacterium, assembly GCA_017395245.1. Taxonomy (GTDB): domain Bacteria; phylum Bacteroidota; class Bacteroidia; order Bacteroidales; family WCHB1-69; genus F23-D06. Next base: position 34,259 of record JAFPVR010000107.1, read on the forward strand.
GTCGCGGCTCATGTTTTAATGCGGCAAGAATGCCGCGGCTCATGTTTTAATGCGGCAAGAATGCCGCGGTTCATGTTTTAATGCGGCAGGAATGTCGCGGCTCCTAAAGTGTATTCGTCAGTATTTAAGTACTGTGGATTGTTTTGAATATAGGTTATGTAGTGCAGGAAGTTGTTGAAATTTCTCACCATGCGGTCGAATATACCCGATTGCCAAATAGTGCCCTTTTGACCCAGAACCTTGTTGATAGAATGTGCGGAAAAGCCCTTCACTCTGGAAAATACGGTCGTGACATTATGTCCGTTCATGGGTGTGAGTAATACGTGAACATGGTTGGGCATAATGACATAGCAATGGAGGATATAGCGTTTCCCGTCATAGAATAGAAGAGCATCCTCTACAATTTTCCTTATATCGGGTCTTTTAAGAATGCAACTACCGTATCCCGCATCTATCCATCTGTCACACTTTACGAGAATGTTATGATCGTATTCTTCTTGTACCTCTTGGCTCCAGGGGTAAGGGTGTGCTTTCATCCATTCCTGTTTGTATGCTTTCAGTTCCTCAATTTTCGACTGTGGGATTGAATCTGCCAAACGGAATGTGACAAATTGCGTTTTACCGTCCTGATGCCAATGCGGCAGATTTGTCCCCCAAATGTTGACATATTTGTTTTTTTCGAGGAATTGATAGGGTCTTTGGCATTCTTGCCGAAGCCCGTTAGCGTCATTTTGCGACAAGAATGCCGCGGTTTTAAGTTTTGTCTTCATTTTTAGTTTTTGTATTAAACGTTACCTAACGTTGAAGCAGATAGGTTTATTGTATTCCTCAAAAATATACTTGTTGCTAAATGTGGCGTAGGAGTTTCGGCATTCTTGCCGAAAATTTTAGGAGTTTCGGCATTCTTGCCGAAAATTTTAAGAGTTTCGGCATTCCTGCCGAAGGTTGTTAATAACGTTCTGCGGCAGGAATGCCGCAGCTCCTATGACAAAAAAAGGGACACCCCCAAAGGATGTCCCAGATTATGATTTTCGTAGAGACGCGGCGCGCCGCGTCTCTACATAATTATTTGATGTTCGGTTCTTCGAGACCGAGGTGCTGTTTCTTATCGACAGCCTTCAGGATGACACCGATGACGAGGGCGGCCACACCGAGGCAGGCGAGCATCACCAAAGCCCATGTGTAGTCGAGTTCGTGGGCGGCGGTGCCTGATTCGTTGGTGGCGTTGAGCACCTTGCCGATGAGCAGCGGGAAGAGCCACAAACCGATGTTCTGGATCCAGAAGATGAGGGCGTAAGCAGAACCGATAATCTTCTCGTCGACCAATTTCGGGACGCTCGGCCACAAAGCGGCGGGCACCAAGGAGAAGGAGGCACCGAGCACCAAAATGGTGAGGTAAGCTACGATGACACCACCGACGGCGTTGCCCTTGAACTGCGGCAGAATGAAAGCGAAGGTCAAGTGGCAGATAATCAGCAACAAAGAGCCAATCATCAACATGGAAGCGGCTTTACCCTTGTGGTCCACATAGTTACCAAGAATAGGCGTGATAGCCACGGCGAGCAGCGGGAAGACGGCGAAGATGGTCTCGGCGGTGCCGCGCATGAAGCCCATATAGCAGTAAACGATCAAAGCCACAACAGCGATGGCCATCAGACCGATTTTGGCAGTTTTGTTCTTGGAGAAGTTGCTGGTGAAGGAGCAAGCAGCCACGACCAACATCACCAGATATTGGATAATGGTCACGCTGTCGCCTGCCCAGAAACCGGTGCCGGGATTGAGCGTCAGGTTACATTGCAGCATGTTCACGGCATATTTCTGGAACGGGAAGATAGCGCTGTAGTAAAGCACGCAGAGCAAAGCCACCAACCAGAAACCACCGGAAGAGAGAATTTTGCCGATGTCGGACACTTTGAACGGATCATCTTTCTCTTCGGCCTCGCCGGTCTGGGCATCCAACTTCTTGTCCATGAAGAAATAGACGATGAACATCATCAAAGCAATACAAAGCAACACCACGCCGAAAGCGACGGAACGGGAAACGTCCACAACGCCGCCTAACTTGGCGAAGAAGGGTGAGAAGATCATGCAGGTGGCGACACCCAGACGGGCGAGAGCCATCTCGGAACCCATGGCCAAAGCCGTCTCACGACCCTTGAACCATTTCACAATGCCGCGGGAGACTGTAATACCAGCCATCTCCACACCGCAACCGAAAATCATGAAGCCGATGGCGGCCACCTTGGCGGAAGCAGGCATCGTGGAGGTAATACGCAAGAATTCCATCGTGTTTGGATCGAATTTGACGGCATTGATCTCTTTGACCACACCGTTGACCATCACTTCCCAACGCTCACCATAGAACGGAGCCACACCCAGTTCGTCAAAACCAGGGACATATAGGAAATGGGTGGTAAACCACTGTGCCAGACTTGAATCGATAAAAGCATCCGTCACAGCGTAGTACTTGATAAGACCACCTACCAGCATGACTGCACCGGACAGGATAGCGGTGAAACGAACGCCCATCTTATCCAGGATAATACCGGCAAAGATGAGGAAGAAGACGAACACGTTCAGGAACGTCTCAGCACCCTGCATGGTACCGAAGGCAAGGCTGTCCCATCCACGCTCGGTTTGCATCAAGTCCTTGATGGGGGACAGGATGTCCATGAAGATGTAGGAACAGAACATGGCCAAGGCCAGCAGCAACAACGCGGTCCATCTCATGGCCGGGTTGTCTCTCAATGTTTGTAATTTTTCTTCCATAATGATTTATTTTAGTTAGAAATTATTTATCCAATATTGTTTGCGGCAAGAATGCCGCAGCTCCTATTTTTCGTTCCGGTTTTTGCTGGATTTTACGAGGTCGATGAGAATATATCCGGTCAACAAACCCCAAATGGCCATCAGAATCGGGCTTTTTCTCAGGATGTTGGTGGAATATTGCCCGGATTTGTACCAATAGAGCAGCGAAAGCAGCACGCCGACCGCCATCGCGGCGACATGCAGCCATGTGAGGTTCTTCTTCCAAAAATCGTTACTCTCCTTCTTCATGGACAATCTTGTCGTATTGGTAATTGAAATAGTTGGAGCGGATCTTTTCGCGGATCTGCGCGTCGCTCCAGCGCACGAGGTCGTAGTAGTTGAACCGACAGTACATCATAAAATCCAAAAGCTCATCGCCTTGCAAGCCCGTAATTTCCGAAACCAGTTCGCGGTTGTATTTCTGCTGGATGCGATCCATCTCGTCCTCGTAATCGAGCATCTCGTTGTAGAGGCGGCCCATCTTGCCTTTGTGGCTGTATTTGTCGTAGAGGAAGGAGATGGGCGACAAGGTGACTTTGCCGCCGAGCGACAAAATGTTGCCGTTCGGTTTGAAGGCGGCGTTGGCCTTTTGCCATTCCGACAGCTGCGTTTCCTCCATACGTTTGTAGTAGTCAGGAAGTTCCAGCGTCACGATGTCTTTTTTGAACCCCTCGTACGATGGGTTGATACCGATGATGGTAACCTCCTTCAGCATGGTGGCCTTGTAATAAAGAAAAAAGTCCTCGAAACCGTAGAACAGCTTCTGGTCGATGACGGCCACATGCTGCCGGTAGGTGGACTTTGAGATGATGAGCGTGTCGTTGAGCGACAACTCGATGGTGAAGCGTCCGTTCTTGTCGGTGAAGGCGAACTTCTGGGTGTTCATGTTATAGACGCTGGCGCCGGATAGCGGTTGGTAGGTGATGCCGTCGAAGACTCGCGCTGAATACTTTTTTTGCTGCGCGAATACCGCCGACAGGCAGCACAAAATCCCTACTATGAGCCAGAGTCTTTTCACGGTGACGGTTATCCGTTGAGCGCATTGGCACCGCTCACAATCTCGATCAGCTCGTTGGTGATAGACGACTGGCGGGCGTTGTTGTACTTCAGGCGCAGTTCGCGAAGAATCTCCGTAGCGTTGTCGGTAGCCTTGGTCATGGAGGTCATTCTGGCACCGTGTTCCGACGCGATGGAGTCGGATAACGTCTTATACAGTTGGGTGCGTAAAATTTTGGGAATCAGCTCTTGCAGGAGTTGGTCTGCGGATGGCTCAATGATATAGTCGCTGGTCACTTTCTGCTCTTCATTGCCTGTGGGAGGGAGCACGGGCAGGAATTCCTCCACGGTCACCCGTTGTGTTGCGGCATTGAGGAACTGGTTATAGACCACCTCCACCTTGTCGATTTCGTGATGGATAAATTTCTGAACCAAATCGTCGGCCATGGTGGAAAGTTCGGTGAAGTCGGGGTTGTCGAGCAGTTCTTCGTTGTGGTAGGCCACAGGGTAGAGCTTGCTGAGCTGGTCGTTACCCTTTTTGCCGATGCAGAACAGCTGCAGATGGCCGGCGCGATGTTGGTCGGCATATTTTTCGGCAATTAAGTGTTGGACCGTTTTGATAACATTTGAGTTGAACGCGCCGCAAAGCCCTTTGTTGGAGGTGATGACCACGATGGCCACCTTTTCGGGCTCGCGCTGTTCGAAGAGCGGCAGTTGATCGACACCCATATTGGAACCGGCCAGATTGTTCAGAATCTCGTTCAGCTTTTGGGAGTAGGGGCGGAGATGCTGGATGGCGGTCTGGGCGCGGCGGAGCTTGGCGGCCGACACCAGCTTCATGGAGCTGGTGATCTTCTGCGTCGACTCAATCGAGCTGATTCGCGTGCGTATTTCTTTCAGGTTGCCCATAGTTATTCGTATTTTTTGGCCACTGTTGCGCAGGCTTCGGTCATCTTCGCCATGATGTCGTCGTCAATCACACCCTTAGCGAGTGTGTCGAGGATGTCCTGATGGTTGGAGTGCATATAGGAGATGAACTCCGTTTCGAAGTTGCGAACACTGGCAACGGGGATTTTCTGCAGCAGGCCGCGGGCGCCGCAGAAGATGATGGCCACTTGCTCTTCCACCTTGTAGGGGGTATATTGCGGTTGTTTAAGGATTTCCACGTTGCGCACACCCTTGTCGAGGATGAACTGCGTGGCGGCATCGACGTCGGAACCGAACTTGGCGAAGGATTCCATCTCGCGGTATTGTGCCTGGTCGAGTTTCAGGGTGCCGGCCACCTTCTTCATGGACTTGATCTGGGCGTTACCACCCACGCGCGACACGGAGATACCCACGTTGATGGCGGGGCGCACACCGGCGTTGAACAGCGATGTCTCCAAGAAAATCTGGCCGTCGGTGATGGAAATCACGTTGGTGGGGATGTAGGCGGAGACGTCGCCGGCCTGGGTCTCGATGATGGGCAGTGCCGTCAGGGAGCCGCCGCCCTTGACCAAGGGCTTCAGTGTGGCGGGCAGGTCGTTCATCTTGGCTGCAATCTCATCGGATTCAATGATTTTGGCGGCGCGTTCCAGCAGGCGGGAGTGGAGGTAGAAGACATCACCGGGGTAGGCCTCGCGTCCGGGCGGACGGCGGAGCAGCAGTGACACTTCACGGTAGGCCACGGCCTGTTTGGAGAGGTCGTCGTAAATGATGAGGGCGTGGCGGCCCGTATCGCGGAAGTATTCGCCGATGGCGGCGCCGGCGAACGGGGCGTAGAATTGCATGGCAGCAGCGTCTGATGCTGTGGCGGCCACCACGATGGTGTAGGGCATGGCCCCGCGCTCCGTGAGGGTCTTCACCAACGCGGCCACGGAGGAACCTTTCTGTCCCACAGCCACATAGATACAGTAGACAGGCTCGCCTTTGTCGTAGAACGACTTCTGGTTGATGATGGTGTCGATGGCGATGGCGGTCTTGCCGGTCTGGCGGTCGCCGATGATAAGCTCACGCTGGCCGCGGCCGATGGGGATCATGGCGTCGATGGCCTTGATGCCGGTTTGCAGCGGGCGTTTCACGGGTTGACGGTAGATGACGCCGGGGGCCTTGCGCTCGATGGGCAACTCGATGAGATCGCCTTCGATGTCGCCTTTGCCGTCAATGGGCTGGCCCAAAGTATTGATGACGCGACCCAGCAGTCCCTCGCCCACCTTGAGGGAGGCGATGCGGCCGGTGCGCTTGCAGATGTCACCTTCGTTCAGCGACTTTGAGTCGCCCAAGAGCACGACACCCACATTGTCCTCTTCCAGGTTGAGGGCGATGCCGGTGACTTCGTCGCCGTTTCGGGTTCTGAACATCACCAGTTCGCCGGATTGGACGTTATGGAGGCCGTAAACACGGGCGATGCCGTCGCCGACCAGCAGCACGGTGCCCACCTCTTCCATCTCGGACTTCTGGTTGAAATTCTCAAGTTGCTGACGCAGTATGGATGTAACTTCTGAGGGTTTGATTTCTGCCATGTATAGGGAAATTTAAAATTGTACTTGGAAACTGTTTTGGGAAAACTCCTGACGTAACTTGTTGATTTTGGTTAAGATGCAGGTGTCAAGAAAGTAGTCGTCCATTTGGACGACGAAGCCGCCGATGATGGAGGGTTCCACCGACTCTTTCAGTTCGATGGTGGCGTGCGTCTGTTCGGTGAGCAGCGAGACAATCTTGGACTTGAGTTCGTCGCTCAGCGGCTGTGCCGTGACAATACTGGCGGTCCTGATATTGTGAGCCTGTTTGTATAATTTGAAAAACCCCTCGCTAATGGTGTCCAAATCCGGTTCGCGTCTTTTCTTGAGCAGCAGGTCCAGGAACTGGTAAGTGGTTTCGTGGAGGGTTCCGTTGAAGACACTTTCGAAGATTTGGTGTTTTTGGTGGGGGGGCACCACAGGGTTGCGCAGCAGCATCTGCAGTTCGCGGTTCTCCTTCAGGGTGTTCGCGAAAAGTTGCAGGTCGCCGAAAACCTCCTCAATCTGGTTTCTCTCGCCGGCGAAGTCGAACAGCGCCTTGGCGTATCGGTTGGATAATTTTGGGTTTTTCATCAATGATTTTTAAAACGGCGGCAAATATACTATTTTTTTGACTTAAGACTTAAGACTTGAGACTTGAGAAAAAACACAGATCAAATGTTAATCTTGTCACATCGCATCTCATGTCTCTACATTTTGCGGCTGCCGGGTTTGACGAAGGGCAGACCTTGTTTGCAGAGCGGGCAGTCTTCCACGGCCCAGTTTTGGATGTTGAGTTTGGTCGCGCTGTAGACGGGGTAGGGGAAGGAACCGTCGCTGCGGTCGGCGATGCAGCAGACACCGATGACCTCCGCGCCGAAAGCTTTCAGCACCTCGATGGTCTCCAATGAAGACTTGCCGGTGGTGACGACATCTTCGGAGATGAGGAGTTTCATACCGGGTTTCACCTCGAAGCCGCGGCGCAGGCACATCACATTGTCGACGCGTTCGGTGAAGATGGCCGGGACGCCGAGCTGGCGGCCGAGTTCGTAGGCCACGATGATGCCGCCCATGGCCGGACCCACCACCATATCCACGTGCAGGTCCTTCACCTGCTCCGTGATTTTCGCAATCACGCGCTCGGCCCTGTCGGGATATTGCAACAGTTTGGCGCACTGGCAATAACGGTCGCTATGACGGCCGGAGGAAAGGAGGAAATGACCTTCGAGCAGTGCTTCCGACTGCTTCAGTTCTTCAATGACGGTGTTTTTAATTTCTTCACTCATAATATTTTAAGATTTTATTATTGTCTGATAATGAAGCGCAAAGATACAATTTTTTTGGTTTACAGTTTACGTTTTACAGTTTGCAGTTAACGGGGAAATATCAACATTCGTATTTTCATAAAATATAAAAAATAAGACGGATAATAGCCTGAAAATTGTATCTTTGCAGATTTATGTAAATTGTGTAAAAAGTATATTGTTAAATGAGGAGGGCAGTAGCCATATTGATGTTGTGGATGTTGTGCTGCGGATGGATTTCCGCACAGCAACAGCATTTCCCGTATAATGTTGATGTGCAAATACTTCCCGGGCATTGCTACGACGATTCCCACCTCATCTTCACCTTGACGGATGATAACGGCAACATAATCCAAATCGATCCCCAGACCCACAACGCGGTGAATCTCGGCCAGTACCCGTTGTACAATGTCCAGTATCATTACCAAAGCGTTTCCGGCGGGCTTGGGGTGCATTACGATTATGACAATGACATTATGCTATCGGCGGGCACCTATTGCGTGGGGGTTGTCGCAGAAATCCCTGCGGCTGGCGGAAGTTACACACAAGTGGACACCACCTTCTGCAATGTCCAGGTCACGACATCCTATGACCACTTGGAAGCCACGGCCCTTTCCAATGTGGCCTACGACAATGATGGTGACGTGGAAAGGTATGGCTTTCGGGCCTCCTTCCACTGCGCCGATGTAGGACGCATACAGTTGCGTATTGTCCAGGGGTCTTTCCCTTATACCGTGACCATTCTTGATGAACAGCAGGATACGGTCAGACATACTGTGTTCTATTATCGTGCTAACAGTGGCAATAATCCCTATGCCGCAAGTTATCGCGACTACTATACTTTCGATAGCCTTCCCATAGGGACATACTCCATATACGTATCCGATTCATGCGGATATACCGTGCCGTTAGCATTCAACATACCAGATTATGAGCCTGCCCGGTATTTGGCACTTGTGAAATCTGACCTTTCAGGTTGTTTAGATGAAACCGTAGTCCCTTTCGTAGTCGAAAGAAGATACCCTTCAGGGATCGGCGCCATCTGGTGTAATTACAATTATTCCTATATGGACAGCATCCTGATGTATCGTTTCATTAACCCGGGAGGCGATACCACAGAATGGAAAAACATAAACACGCCTGGCTATGCTGCCACATGGGTTTCCGTTTATGACACATTCCCAAGTTATTGTAATATCTTCTACGATACTATCAAGATGCAATTGCATGATTTGTGCCATGACACGCTGATGACGTATTCGTTCCGATTTCTTCCCCAGTTCGGGTTTTCCGATTCGATAGTTGAGGTTTATCAGCAAGATACGATCATTCATGACACCTGCGCCACCCATCTTCCAAATGGAGTCTCCACGCAGACGTACAAAATTTGGGGAAGTACTTGGACCGGTGCAGGAAAGACTATTTACGGGAGCGCCTATAGTGCTTATCCGGTGCCATTTCGCTATTACAGATGTCCGCTTTCGTATAATATTTGGTCCTTGCCGGATTCCACGCTGTTAGGACACGACCAGTCTGATGAATTCACGGGATTGGGTACTTGGGAGACCTACTTTGCGGATACGAGCCTCCATGTGTACGTCTCTGTGACGGATGCCCAAGGTTGTACGTTAGCGGATAAAGATACTGTATTGGTTTACCAGACAGAGCCTGTGGATGAGTTGCTTTTTTGGTATGAGTGTCATAACGACAAAGACGATGACGGGAAAGACCATTGTTGTGCGGATCGCTACTTGTGGATTCAGGAACACGGGGTGGATGCCGACACATTTCGCCGGAATATGACCCTTCGCCTGATTGAGAGCCCTCTGTATAATCAGTTCAATTTCACAGCGATACGACAAGACGGTGTATGGACGGTCACGCCCGACGACCCGAACAACCATTCCACCTACCTGGAGTTTTCCTACGAGGACGGATGGCGCGCTACTGTCCGCGACTCTGTCTGCCTGCCTCCCGGACGTTACACGTTTGAGGTCTCCACAGACTGCGGTGTAGATACGATTACGTATTCATGGGCAGGTTATTATTATGACACCCTTGACTTTGTTTCCGCCCCGCAATATGAAATTCAACAGCTTTGCGGCGACATGGTGTTCACGCAAATATCCACAGGTCTTGTGAATTACATGTATTTTATTGACCCTGAAGTTAGCAATGACATACCTGAGGAGACGATTCCTAACTACGCGTGTTCAAGTTATTCTCCAGACGGCGGTAGCGACTACAGGGACTCGCATGGAAGAAACGTATTGGTATTTTCTATACCTGGAACCTATTCCATTACAACATACGCTTATAACTGGTATTGTTCCAATTGCGCGGATTGGTGTAGTGAATATCACTACCATTACGACACCATTACAGTTGCCTTCTCCTATGTCGATTTTGACATGGCGGCCGCATTGTTGTGCGACGCCTCGGCAACAACGGGAATCGTGACGGCGCAAGCCATCAACGGAAACTCGCCCTATACATACACCCTGTATAGCCAATGGGGTGCCACCGGTGATGTCATCGCCACCAACACCACCGGCTTTTTCGATAATGTGCCCATGACCGTGGGGCAGCATTTTTCCGTGCAGGTGACAGACTCGTGCCAAATTAGTTTTTCGGTCAACCTCACGGCGACGTTGCTCACTCATGGGAGCCTGGTGTGGGAACAGAACGCCAACACAGGACTCCACTGTGCGGGTGATACCGTGCAACTCACTGCCATGAACTTTCCTCCGCCGGCAACATACCAGTGGTCGGGGCCGAATGGCTTTAGCAGCACTTCGCAGACAGTCGATGTGGTGCTGCCTGACTACAGTGAAAATGGTTGGTACACCGTGGAAATCCTCAACAGCGACATCTGTGGTATGAGTGTCTTTGACAGCATTTTGGTGTCTATGGCACCCGATCCCCAGGTGACCATTACGGGGGATACCACTGTCTGCCCTGGCGGTTCTCTCATTTTGCAGGCAAGCTCTTCCATCGGGGAGTCAAGCTATTTTTGGAGCACCGGCGACACCACCTCGACCATTACCGCCACACAAGATCAGGCCACCGAATACACCGTGACCGCAACCTCCCCGGTCGGCTGTACGGGTACGGCCTCAAAAACCGTTGAAATACAAGCCCCCAACCCGATTAGCACCCACGTCTATCTCTGCTCCGACTCCACGACTACGCTCACCGCCCGCGCGGCCGACGCATACGCATGGAGTACAGGTGCCACCACAAGTTTTATAACTGTTTCAGCAGCAGGAATCTATCGTGTGACTGCCACACCTTCCGATGGATGCTCCGTGGTGGACACTTTTGTGGTCACTACCGTGAAGGTCAATGGCATCTCCAACATTGATATCCCCGACATCTGTGCCGGCGACACTGCCGCCATCACCGTGGGGCATGCCGCCTCCTGTAATCTCACCATTATCACTCACGAGACTATTTTAGCTCTCAATGACACCGTTTTCCTGCCCGACGGCGCCGACTGCCTTCCATACGGTTGCTCGTACCAGTCATCGCTGCACTTCGCCGGCTATGAGGACACTGCTAAAGTGAACAGTGTGGATGACATACGTTATGTGCGGCTCAATATAGAGCATTCATACGCGGGTGACATCTATATCAACATCACCTGCCCGAACGGACAGAAAGCAGATATTATAAGGTGGGGGGATTATCAGCAGTTTCCTTCAGATGCTCAAACTTATTGTGCTTCCGATATTTCCAATAGTTCCAAAGGATGGCAAAGCGATGTAGAAGGGAGTTACAATGCATCGCAAGGTACAGATTTTGGAGTGCCCTATAATCATAGTGATTCGGGATTCCCTTGTGACGCCACTCGACCAAACAATGCACCGGGTACAGGTTGGAACTATTGTTGGTCCAACAATACTTCCGAGGGATATACTTACGCAGAAGGCACGGGCAGTTTGATATATCGGGAATGTAATGCGGTTTTCAACTACGATGCGACTCCCACTTACATTACTTGGCCGATACCAATGGCGGTATACCCAAAGTCTTTCGATTCCTCCAATGTGGCTGCCGGAACACAATTCTACCATCCTGACGAGTCTTTTGACAGTTTGGTCGGATGTCCGTTGAACGGGGACTGGTACATTGAAGTTTTAGATGGCATCAATGTTGACAACGGCTATATTTTTGGCTGGGAGTTAGCCTTAACTCCTGACATCCAGATGATTGAGTATGTCGATGTGGTGAGTACGACAGTGGATGGTCCGTGGGTAACGGCCACCTCCGACTCCTCCTTCCTCTTCACGCCACCCGCCAATTTGCCCAATGACACAACCATCAGCTACACCTTCCACTGCCACAGTCCGTTCGGGTGCGGCTACGACACGGTGGTGAGTGTCACTTTCCATCCCCGACAGGATATTGTCATCGACACGACCGCCTGCAACAGCCTTGTCTGGAACGGGGTCACGTATACTACGGACACCACTTTTACAGATTCCCTGACGAATATTCACGGGTGCGACAGCATCATTACGGTCAATATTCATGTCATCACCACACCCTCTGTCGATATCATAGGATCGCACTATTTTTGTCCCGGCGATACAGTCATGCTTACCGCCGTTGCGGGAGGACAGGCGCAATATCTTTGGAGCAACGGGGAAACAGATTCCACCATTACGGTTACGGAAGCGGGCGTTTACACCGTCACCGCCTATTTCCCGGGCGGTTGTTCGGCCGAATCCGATGAATTTCATCTTTTCGAGGTGGAAAACCCCATCTTAGGCGGTTTTTTGAACGATATGGTGGCAGGTGATACGCAGACGGTGGTTATCGGCACTATGGCGGGCGATAATCTCCAATACCAGCTGCCGCAGTCCACGCTCACCTACTCGACGGTCACATTTTTGCCCGACGGCGAGCCTTGCGGTGACCCGCCGAGCTGCTCCTACAAGGCCACGATGTCCTTTTCCGGTTTCCCTGAAACGGCTGTCATCCATTCCGCAGACGAAATACGGTATATCCGGCTGAAAGTAGAGCATTCCTGGATCAAGGATTTGTACATCAACTTGACCTGCCCGAGCGGAAAAAGTGCCGATATTCTCAAGAAGTTCAACGGAAACAGCTCTTCCCCGTGTTTGGATTCCATCAGTCCTTCGCACAGAGGGTGGCAGGACAACTATTTTGCGTCAACCAACACTTCGATTTATTTCGGCTATGCTTTCTGGAAGTCGGACAATGGGAATCGATGTGATCCGAACAGACCTGACAATCAACCCGGTATAGGATGGAACTATTGCTGGTCGAACAACACGACCGAAGGTTATCAGTATGCGCCGGGCGCGGGCAGCCTGATTTACGAACCTGAAAATGTGCACTCACATACGGTCGATTACCTGACCAAGTATGTGGTGGATTCCTCTGATGCGGCGGCCGGCACGAACTTCTACCATCCGGATGTCCCGTTTGACAGCTTGGTGGGCTGCCCCGTCAACGGACTTTGGACGGTTGAGGTGATCGACGGCATTCAAGGCGACAACGGCTATATTTTCGAATGTGAGCTCTCGGTGGCGGAACAGTTGTGCAGTACGCATTATGCACACGTGTCGGAAATCGGTTTTGAGGGATTGTGGGCAGAAAACGGTTCCGCGGATTCCTCCTTTGTCATCACCCCGCCTGCGGATTTGGCTAACGACACGGTCGTTGGTTATACGTTCACGTTGACGGACGAAAACGGATGTGTCTTTGATACAACGATTTACATTCACATTTATGCTCATAAGCATACCGATCTTTACGATACGGTTCCTACCGACGAATTGCCGTATGTATGGAACGGGCCGACGATTACGCATGCGGGCTGTAGCGACACATTGTTGTTTACAACGCACGGTGCCGACAGTGTGGTGACGATGCATCTGTCCGTGATTTACCCGTTTGATACGACCATTTGCACGAATGTTTTCCCGCTGAGTTGGCATGGGCACACGTTCAATGGTGTCGACACCCTTACGATTTCCCATCCGTTGGCTTGCGGTTGCGACAGTATGGAAGTACTGACGGTGGCGGAAAGCCCTGTATATCAGGATACTTCATACGTTTCGGTCTGCGAAAGTAACTTGCCGTATATGTGGCGTGGTCAGTCGTTGAACTCAACTGGTGTCTATGCCGATACGCTGTTCACCGTTGCCGGATGTGACAGCATCCTCGTTTTGAACCTGCGAGTTGAAGATGTCTATGAAATCCCGTTGCAAGAATCTATCTGCCAAGGTGATACATTCCTATTCTTTGGCCAGATGCTTACGCAATCCGGCGTCTACACCGATACGCTGCAAACGAGCTCGGGATGCGACAGTGTCATTATCTTGAATCTGACCGTCAATCCGACCTACAACATTCCCTTCACGGTCACCATTTGTCAGGGCGATGCGTTCTTTTTCTTTGGTCAATTACTTACCGAAGAGGGAGTTTACGCCGATACGATGCAGACCGTTGCTGGCTGTGACAGTGTGATTACCTTGACCTTGGTCGTCAATCCGACCTACAACATTCCCGTTTCGGGTGCTATCTGTCAGGGCGACACGTTCCTCTTCTTCGATCAGCAGCTTACCGAAGAGGGTGAATACACCAAAACGCTGCAAACTGTCAAGGGTTGTGACAGTGTGATTACCCTGACACTGACCGTCAACCCGACTTACAGCATACCGGTTTCGGAAGCCATTTGCGCGGGCGACACGTTCGATTTCCATGGGGAATCGCTCACCGAAGCGGGTGTTTACCTCGATACGTTGCAAACTATCAGCGGCTGCGACAGCATTATTGTCCTGAATCTTTCGGTCAACCCAGTCTACTATATTACTTTGTCGGATACCATTTGCGCAGGCGACACGTTCTATTTCTTCAGTCTGGCTCTAACCTCGGCGGGTGTCTATACAGACACTTTGCAGTCTATCAGCGGCTGCGACAGTATCATTACGTTGAATCTGGTGGCCAATCCTGTGTATAACATCCCTTTATCAGCGGAAATCTGTGCGGGCGACACGTTCCTGTTTTTCGGCCAAAGTCTCATGACGACGGGTCTCTATACGGACACCTTGCAGACTGTAAACGGCTGTGACAGTGTCATTTCCTTGCATCTGACGGTTAATGAGGCTACGAGCGAGACAATTGTTGTCAACATTGTGGAGAACGACCTGCCGTACGAAATCAATCAGACGAGTTACGATTCTGCCGGCACCTATATCCAACATCTCACCAATGCCGCCGATTGCGACAGCCTGTTGACGATTCATTTGTTTGTGGCGAACAACACGATTACGCATCAACAAGCCATGATTTGTCAGAACATGCTTCCGGCTGTATGGCAAGGCCATGTCTGGCAGGGGGCGGGAGTTATTATTGACACGTTGGAGGCCGCTAATGGCGCGGACAGCATTGTGGTGCTGACTCTGACAGTGGGACTGCCCACGGAAAGTGAACTTTACGATACTATATTACAGAATAACCTTCCGTATGTGCTGAACGACAGTAGCTATTTTGCGACGGGTGTTTATGTACAACAACGGATTAATGTCGCTGGCTGCGACAGCACTATCACATTTCATTTGACAGTATTGCTTAATCAGCGGACTGAATTGGACAGCACCGTGTGCGACAGCCTGTTGCCTGTGGTTTGGAACGGGATAACGTTTACCGATGCAGGTGTGGATTCGGTCTTGTTGGAGGCATCTAATGGTGTTGACAGTACCGTGGTGATGACGGTGAATGTAAAACCCTCTTCTGATAGTACGTTGATTGTAAGCGTGATAGAAAACAGTCTTCCCTATGTGCTCAACGATTTTGAATACGGTGATCCGGGGACGTATACCCAAAGTCTCGATAACGCTATCGGGTGTGACAGCACGCTTACGCTGGTGCTCACAGTCCTGTACAATGTGCGTACGGAGGTGGACAGCGTCGTATGCGACAGTTTGCTGCCAATTACTTGGAACGGTGTGGAATTCACGGGTGCGGGCGCAGATTCCGTCCTGTTAACAGCCTCCACGCAAGTCGATAGTCTGGTGGTTATGACCTTGACGGTGAATTATCCGACGACCGGATTGGTGACGGACACCGTCGTGCAGAACAACCTGCCGTATTTGTTGAATGGTACAGAATATGATACCACGGGTATTTATCTCCAACATCTGGCAAACGTTTCCGGTTGTGACAGCACGCTCACCCTTGATTTGACGGTGTTGTATAATGTGAAAACATACTTGGACAGCACAGTTTGCGATAGTCTGTTGCCTGTGCAATGGAATGGAATCACATTCACCGAAGCGGGTATGGACACGGTTATCTACCAGGCTGCAAATGGGGCGGATAGTATGGTGGTTATGACGTTGAATGTCAACGCTTCGTCATATAACACTATAATAGTCAACGAAATAGAAAATAATCTGCCGTACACGCACAACGGTATTGATTACGATTCTTCAGGAATATATATTCAGCACTTGGAGAATGCGTTGGGCTGTGACAGCACGCTCATCATTGAGTTGACAGTGCTGTACAATGTGCGGGCCGAGGTGGACAGCGTCGTGTGCGACAGCCTGTTGCCAATTACTTGGAACGGGGTGGAATTTTCTGGTGCAGGCACGGATTCCGTCACCATATTGGCGGCCTCCGGTGTAGACAGTACGGTGGTGATGACCGTGACGATAGCCTATCCGACGGAAGGAACGTTCGCGGACACGGTAGTGGAAAACAGCCTGCCGTATCAGCTTAACGGTTTCTCTTACGATTCGGCGGGTGTTTATACGCAACATCTGACCAATGTTGACGGTTGTGACAGTACGCTCACGTTTGGGCTGACTGTGCTGTACAATGTGGCTTCCGAGGCGGATAGTGCGGTCTGTCCGAATGCGCTGCCGATAGTTTGGAACGGCAAGACGTTCACAGCAGCGGGGGTGCAGTCGGCTGTGCTGACTGCTGCTAACGGGGTGGACAGTACAGTGACCATGACGGTCACTACGCTGCCGAGCCCAACGGCCCACATTTCCGGACCTTCTGTGCTTTGTGCCGATTCGTACACCACGCTAACGGCTGACAGTGCCATGTCGTATCTTTGGAGCAACGGCATGACAACGCAGAGTATCAATGTGCATGCTACGGGTTCTTACAGCGTGACGGTAACTAACGAATTGGGATGCACCGCTTCTGAAACGTATGTTGTGGGCAATATGGTGACGGTGGATCCGTTGACCGCTATCAACCTCCCGTCCCATCTGTGCGCCGGAAACAGCTACACAATGACCGCTGGCTACCACTCAACAGACAATTTCGTCATCGGTGCCATTGAGGAGACGCATTCTGTGGCGGAGACCGTGTTCCTTCCCGACGGGATTTACTGTTCTCCTTACGGCTGCTCCTACCAGTCGCCGCTGACGTTCACCGATTTCGCCGCCGGTTCCACCGTGACCAATGTCAACGACATCCGTTATGTGCGTCTTAACATGGAGCACTCTTACGCCGGTGACATCTACATCAATATCACCTGTCCCAACGGGCAGAAGGCGGATATTATGAAGTATGCCGGTACGGGCACGTCCAGTTGTACGGGTTCCATTCCTGCGGGTTCCATCGGTTGGCAAAGCGGTAACAATGCCAGCCAATCGACCTTTTTCGGAATGGCATACGACTATTCCACAACAAGTTGCAATTCCTCGGTCTCGGCCAATGCTCCGGGTGTCGGTTGGAACTATTGCTGGTCGAACAACACCGACCAGGGTTATAGTTATGCGCCAGGGACCGGCAGCTTGATTTACCGGTCGGCTAACTCGCATTATCACCCATACGCATACGGAACGAATTCGGTATCGATTTTCGACTCCTCGAATGTGGCGGCGGGCACTCAATTCTATCATCCCGACCAGTCGTTTTCCAGTTTGATTGGATGTCCGCTGAACGGTTCTTGGTACATCGAAGTGGTGGATGGTTATTCGATCGACAACGGCTATCTTTTCGGATGGGAACTTGCATTGGCCTCCACCTTTGCCACCTCGAACAACACAGAGGTGGTTGCGGTGACGGTGGAGGGTCCGTGGGCGACGATGACGGATACCACCACCTTCGTCATTTCCCCGCCGGATACGTTGCAACATGATACGCTGGCCGCCTACACCGTCCATTTTTACGATGAAAACGGCTGCGGTTACGATACGGTGGTCTTCCTTAATGTTTATGCGCAAAGCCACATCGCTTTTGACACGACGGTCTGCAACAGTTTTGTTTGGGCCGGAACCACCTACACTCAAAGCCAGATCATTACTTGGAACGGGGTCAATGCGCATGGCTGTGACAGCACCGTTGCCATCAATTTGAGCGTCTATCCCAATCCTGCGGTCTCCATCACGGGTCAGCCTGTGGCTTGCGTGGACGATACCGCGAATTTGGTCGCTGCCTGTGCG
Organism: Bacteroidales bacterium; assembly: GCA_017395245.1. Lineage (GTDB taxonomy): Bacteria > Bacteroidota > Bacteroidia > Bacteroidales > WCHB1-69 > F23-D06. Next base: position 52,283 of record JAFPVR010000107.1, read on the forward strand.
GATACGACGGCTCTCCTTGTCTGGAGTACCGGCGACACTGCGCAGACGATTACTGTGACAACGGCAGGTACCTATACCGTGACGGCCACCAATGTGGGCGGTTGCACTTCCGAATCCACCGTCACAGTTGCGTTTTCCAGTCCGAGCCAGTCCACTACCGACACGACGGTCTGCGACAGTTTCCTTTGGAACGGCACGCTTTACACCCAGACAGGCACTTATAAGGACACTTTGACGAACGCTGCAGGCTGTGACAGTATTGCAACGCTCAATCTGACAGTGAAATACAGCTATCTGACTCACGATACGCTGCAGCTTTTGCAGAGCCAGCTGCCCTATCATTTCGTGCCATCCGACACCACTTTCGCGTACGGTTCACCGGCGGAGTTCCAGTTCAGTTACACGCTCCCTGCCCAAAACGGCTGCGATTCTGTGATTTTGGAGAAAGTATACATCTACATGAACTATTCCCAGTCGTTTGACACGACCGTTTGTGCCAGTGCGGTGCCGTTGACCTGGCACGGGCATACTTTCACGGCCACGGCGACAGTCACCGATTCGTTGCAGACCGTGCATGGCAGCGACAGTGTGCTGACCTATACGGTGACGGTGGATGTAATCAGCGCAAACATCGGCAATGTCACCCATATTGCCTGTTACGGTGACAATACCGGTGCGGCCACAGCGACGGTCACAGGCGGTATATCGCCGTTGACCTATCAATGGACGAACGGAGCAGGGGCTTCGGTGTCGTCCACGACTCAGATTAGCAATCGGCCGGCAGGCGACTACACGTTTACTGTCACAGATGCTGCCGGCTGCTCGGCCACCGCTTCGGTGACACTCAACACGTTGCATGGGCAGATGCTGTCGGGAACCATTTCCGGTCCGCAGACGTTCTGTTTTGGCGACACGGTTGGCACGATTTCCGGCACGGCGGCCACCGGCGACGGCTGCGTCTATCAGTGGCAGATTTCCGCCGACGGCACGTCATGGACGCCGTTGCAGGGAACCAACAACACCCAGAATTATACGTTCCAGACACCCGTGACCAACTCCTTCCATCTGCGCCGCGCCTGGATAAGCACCGATTGCGGCACGCTCTACAGCGATACGTTGGACATCTCCGTTTGGCCCGTCTCCAGCGACACCATCTATGATGACATCTGTGTGGGTAATCCTTATAATGAGCATGGTTTCAACATTTCCGAGACGGAAACCGTAGGTTTAGGCACCCTGACTTCTTGGATACATTACACCAGTGTCCATGGCTGCGACAGTACGGTGACGCTGATACTCGACATACACGAACCAAGGGAGACGGATATCAGTGCGGAAGTCTGTGAAGGCACTGGATATTACGAGAACGGATTTGCTATTCCGGCTTCGGAGACGGTCGGGGAGGATTCCCTCTCCCGCGTTCTCAATCTACAGACCGTTGACGGATGTGACAGTGTTGTGCGGTTGGCGATTACCGTCATCGATACAGCGTTGCGTATTGTCAGTCCCACAGCTGATTTTTGCGAAGACATGTCGGCGGAACTGTTTGTGGTAACGAACATGACAGACTACGAATGGAGCACCGGCGAGCAGACGCCGAATATCACGGTGACGGTCCCCGGCGTGTACAAAGTGACGGCTTCGGAGGGCGGCTGCAGTGTCACGGCGCGGTATGTTATCGAGCCTTGCGTATATCAGCTTTACCTGCCCAACGCTATCACGCCCGCTCGTGGCGACGGCCTCAACGACTACTTCTACATTCCGGAGCTCGCGAAAGGTTCAATCAACCTGTTCGAAATCAGCGTTTTCAACCGCTGGGGTGAGATGGTGTTCTACTCCACCGACAAGAATTTCCAGTGGAACGGCGAATACAAGGGGAAGATTTACCACCAGACGGTCTATACCTACGTTATCGAATATACGGACTATGCAGGTCGGCCGTTCCGCGTGACGGGAACGATAACGGTGTTGTAAACGCGCCAACGGCACGTCTCTACATTATTTGGAGGTGTAGAAACGCAAAATTTTGCGTCTCTACGATTCCCATGAAAAATTTTTTTCCAAGGTAACAATATCTTCCGGGTAGGTGAGCTTCATATTGGCGACCTCACCGGGAACGATGAATATCGGCACATCAGGACAATAGCGGAGGAGCACGCCGCAGTCGTCGGTGCTGGTGAAATTCGGGTCTTGCAGGGCTTTGCGGTAGGCTTCCCGGATGACGTCTATGCGGAAGGCCTGCGGGGTCTGGGCGCAGCGCAGCCGCTTGCGTGCAGGTATCGCGGTGATGAAATCCCCGTCATCGGTCACTTCGAAAACCGTGTCTGTGGCGGGAATGGCGACAGCCACGGCAGGATGGGCCTCTAATGCCGTAACAGTTTCGGTGATAATCCGTTGGCTCACCGCCGGACGGGCCGCATCGTGGAAGATGAGGTTGACATCGCTTGCCCCGTCGTAGGCATTGATGGCGGCCAATGTGGAATAATGCCTTTCCGCACCGCCGGGCAGCAGTTTGCGCACCTTCCGCCAGCCATTTCGGTCGATAATCTCCTGCATCTGCGGCAGATAGTCGGCGTTCATCACCACCGCAATCTCGTCGATGCCTTCGTTTTGCTCGAATGCCTCGATGCTGTGCTCGATGACGGTTTTCCCCGCCAACGGCAGGAACTGTTTCGGCAGCGCAGAACCGAACCGCTGGCCACTGCCACCGGCGAGGATTACTGCTATGTTCCTGATGTCGTTCATCGTATTATTATCGTCATTCGTTCCAATCCCAGGGTTGCGGCTTCGCCTTACCCTGGGCTACCGAGCTTTTGCCCCTGCGGGGCTGCTCAAGGAATAATACTATATATAAAAACTGCCCAGTGTTCAAGTTTCAAGTTTCAAGTCCAAAGTCTTAAGTCTTAAGTCTATCACTCCTCCGTCGGCAGTGCCTTGAATCCCTGGCCCATAATTTCGGAGCTGTCGATGACGTTCACGAAGGCGGTGGGGTCGATGTGGCGGAGGTTGTTTTTCAGTTTGACGAGGTCGGCGCGTTCGAGGGAGACGTAGATCATGGGGCGTTCGGTGCCGGCATAGAGGCCCTGGCCGAGGAAGAGGGTGCCGCCGCGATGGAGGTCGTTGAGGATGTAGTTACGCATCGCCTCCACGTTGTTGGTCACGATATAGACCGTCTTGTAGGTCTTCAAACCGTCCACAATCAGGTCGATGATCTTGCCTTCGATGTAAATCAAGATGATGGAGTAGATGGGCAGACGAATCTGTTTGAAGGCGATGAGGGTGGTGAGGGTGATGACGGAATCGACGACCATCACCAGCGTGCCGAGGGAGATTTTGGTGTATTTGTGGATGATCATGGAGATGATGTCGCTGCCGCCGGAGGTGGCGCCCGACTTGAAAATCAGGCCGATGGCGATACCGTAGATAATACCGGCCACGACGGTGTTCAGGAAGTAGTCGGGAACGAAGAAGAGTTCGCTGTGCGGAATCTGCACCATGTTGGGCATACTGGCGGTTTCCATGATGCCTTCGTGAATGACGGGGTTGTAACCCCAGAAAGTCTCTAATACCCAGGTGAATGCGAAAATCAGGATAGTGGAAAGGATGGTCTTGAATCCGAATTTCGGACCGAGAATCCAGGTGCCGACGAGCAGTAGCGGGATGTCCATGCAGATGGCGTAGTAACTGATTTTCCACGGCCATACGGTGTTCAGCACGTTGGAAAGACCGTAGGTGCCGCCGGGGGCCAGCAGGTAGGGGTTGACAAACATCACGTCGCCGACTGCAAAAAGGAAGCTGCCGACGATAAGCATTAAGTATGCGATAATCTGCTCTTTAACATTGTTTTTCTGCTCCATTTCTCTCGATTTTTTGCGGCGGCAAAAGTACGAAATATTGTGAAAAAATCCCCGCAGATTACGCAGACTAACGCAGACCTTATTTTCTGCGCAAATCTGCGAGATCTGCGGGAGAATTTATACGTGCAGATACGCGCGATACGCGGAGATCACTCGTACCTTAACGCCGAAATAGGATCCATATTCGCTGCCTTCTTCGCGGGATACCAGCCGAAGAAGATGCCGGTGAGGGCGCAGACGAGGAATGACCCCACAATAGCCATTTGGCTCACTACATACGGCATGTGCATCAGCTTGGAGGCCACATACGCGATAATCAGTCCTAATATGATGCCGATGATGCCGCCAATCAGACTCAGAATCACACTTTCGCTCAAGAACTGCAGCATGATGTCGCGGTTGTGCGCTCCGATAGCCATGCGAAGACCAATCTCCTTAGTACGCTCGGTCACTGTTACATACATGATGTTCATAATGCCGATGCCGCCCACCACCAACGAGATGGAAGCGATGGCGGCTAACAGTGTGGTCATAAGGCCGGTGACAGAACTGATGGTGGAGACCAGCTCTTCCTGCGTGCGGATGTCGAAGTCATCGCTCATGCCGCTTTTGATGCCGTGGTTGCTGCGCAAGATGTAGGTGATTTCCGTGGCGGCCAGCTCGGATTCCTCTTCCGAGGTGGCGGAGGCAAACATCATGTTGAAGTAGTTGATGCCTAGAAAACGTTTCTGGATGGTGGTGTAGGGCGCAAATACGATGTCGTCTTGGTCTTCGCCCATGCCGTTCTGTCCCTTAGAGGCTAAAACGCCGATGACGGTCATCGGGATGGAGCCGAACCGAATGGACTTGCCTAAAGGGCTCTCGCCGTTGGTAAAGAGCTCATCTACAACGGTCTGTCCGATAACGCACACTTTGTTGTAACGTTTCACGTCTTCGTCGGTGAACATCACCCCTTCCGCCAGCTCGTATTTGCGGATGTCGAGATAGGCGGCCGATACACCGTTTACGGAGCAGCTGTGGTTGTTGTTGCCGTAGATCAGCTGCTTGCTGCTACTGACCATCGGGGAGACAGCGGCCACGTAGCGGGTTTTCTCCTCAAGTGCTTGCAAGTCCTTGTTGTCCAACGATTTGGACGATGACATACCCATATCCACGCCGCCTCTTTGCTGACGGGCGGGCATGATCATGATCATATTGGAGCCCATGGAAGAGAGCTCCGATTTGACACTCTGGGTGGAGGCCTGCCCAATGCTGACCATGGCGATAACGGATGCGATACCAATAACGATGCCTAACATGGTCAGCGCAGTGCGCATTTTGTTGCGGAACAGCGAGCTGAAGGCGACTTTTACAAGATTTCCGATATTCATAGCTTAGTCTTCTTTTTGGAGGTTGATGGCGGCGAGCGCTTCGGCGGCCGACTGCGTATTGATAGGCGCATCTTCGATGATCTGGCCGTCGCGGAGCTTGATCTTGCGGGTGGTGAAGGTGGCAATGTCGGGCTCGTGGGTCACGAACGCGATGGTTTTGCCCTGACTGTGAAGGTCTTGGAAGAGACTCATGATTTCATAGGAGGTGCGGGTGTCGAGGTTGCCGGTGGCCTCGTCGGCGAGCAGGATGACGGGATCGTTGACCAAGGCGCGGGCGATGGCCACACGCTGTTGCTGTCCGCCGGAGAGCTGGTTCGGCATGTGCTCCATTCGGCTTTCCAATCCCACCAGTTTCAATGCGGCAACGGCACGGTCGCGGCGTTCCTTGGCGGGCACGTCACTGTTGTAAAACAATGGCAGTTCCACATTTTCAATGGCCGTGGTGCGTGCCAACAGGTTGTAGTTCTGGAACACAAAACCGATCTTGCGGTTGCGCAGTGTCGATAACTCGTTCTTGCTCAGCTTTTTGATAGATACGCCGTCAATGATATAGTCGCCGGCGGAGGGCGTGTCCAAGCAGCCTAAAATGTTCAGCAAGGTCGATTTTCCCGATCCGCTGGTGCCCATAATGCTCACGAACTCGCCTTCGGTGATGGTGAACGAGACCCCGCGCAGGGCTCGCACATCTTCGCTGCCCACGCGAAATACGCGCTCCAACTTCTCAACTCGTAATATGTCTTTTGCCATAATTGTCCTTTTTCTGTGGAGGACGCACACACAGGTGCATCCCTACCTGGTTTTTCGCTCTGGCGGGCCCATTTTGAAGGGGTTGGAACCGCCTTCGTTCGAACCATTGCCTGGCATTCCCTCCATGGCTTCGCTAACGCTGATGACCACCTCTTCGCCTTCGCGCAAACCTTCGGGTATCAGCGTCTTAACGCCGTTGTTCAGGCCAACGGTTACGCTTCTCTGTTCGTAAACATTTTCGCCTGCCTTCACCCAGATGGTCTTCTTCGTGATGTCTTTCAATCCTTGGGTGAGTTCCTCTTGGTTCTTGTACAGCGACTTGAAGGTGTATCCTTTTTTCTCCAACTGCTTCATCATTTCGGGGTCGATGGAGGCGAACAGGGCAGTCATCGGGATGCTGACGCCGCTCTCTTTCTTGGTGGTGATAGTCACGCTGGCGGTCATGCCCGGGAAGAGCTTGCTCTCGGGGTTGGGCGCGTCGATGATGACAGTGTACGTCACCACGTTGGCTGTTACCGTCGGGTTGATGCGGACCTCCTTGACGATGCCGGTGAATACGTCGTCGGGGAAAGCGTCCACGGTGAAGGTCACAGGCTGTCCGGCTTTCACCTCGCCAATATCCGCTTCATCCACCTTTGTTTCCACCTGCATTTTGGTCAGGTCGTTGGCGATGGTGAACAGCGTGGGCGTGTTGAACGAGGCAGCCACCGTCTGCCCCTCCTCCACCGCCTTGTCCATGACAACGCCGTCGATGGGCGAGTAGATGGTGGCGTAGGAGAGGTTCGTCTGTGCGCGCGACAGTTCCGACTGGGCCGTTTTAAGCTGGTTTTTGGCCAACGTCAGCGTGTTGACCGCCGACTCGTAAGCCTCCAAAGTGGCGGCTTTGTTGTCGTACAGGGTTTTGATGCGGTCATATTGCTGCTGCGCCAACGTCAGGTTGCTTTGGGCATTCGACACGCTGGCCTGCGCCGTTTTCAGCTGTTCGTTGAGGTTGGAGCGGTCGAGTTCGGCCAAAAGCTGTCCCTTTTTCACCACGCTGTTGAAATCGACGTAGATATGCTCCACGATACCGGACACCTGCGTACCGACATCCACCTTGTAGACGGGCTGCAGCTCGCCGGTGGCCGTCACAGTGACTTCAATGTTGTCGATAATGCTGCGCTCGGTCATCACCCGCAGCTCGCCTTTCTTGCCTTTCTTTAACACGGAAACCAGGATTAACGCGATAATCACCACCGCGATAATGCCCAATATCCACCAGAGTTTTTTCGATTTTTTCATATTTTTATTTTTTGATTCCCCACACTGCGCTTCGCTTGTATGGAGTTATTGAAATTTTGTCTCTTCGAGACTGCTTTAAGATTCTATAACCAATAACCAATAACCATTATAATGTTACCGGAATTCCCATATAGACATCCAAGATCTTCCGCTGCAGAACATACGAATATTTGGCCTGCATGAACAGGTTGAGCTGGTTGAGGAAGTTGGTCTGCTGCTGGATGAGGTCAACGGCGGTGACGGAACCGTATTTGAAACGCAGGCTGTAGGTTTTGTAGTTGGCGAGGTAGGCGTCTTTTTTGGCCTCAGCTGAGATGTAGTTGTTCTGTGCCTTGGCCACGTCGATGTAGCTCTGATGCAACTCCTGATTGACTTTGTAGATGGTTTCTTTGTTTTCCAATTCAACCTGTTCGGCGCGGTATTCTGCCAGTTTCACACTGTTGCGGACGCTGCTGCGCTGGTAGATTGGGATGTTGAGGCTGAGGCCGATGTTCTCGCCAAGACCGTGCCACAACTGTGTGCCCCAGCCGGTGTTGGGCGAAGTCAGATTCGAACCGTTGTAACCTGTACTGATGCCCGCGCTTGCCGAAAGTGTCGGGTAGTAATTCGCCTTCTGGATTTTTATGTTGTACTCTGCGTTGGTGATCTCGTTTTCACTCATCTTCAGTTCTGGCAGGTAGTTGGTGGAACGGTCGATGAGCTCCTGCAACTCGGGAAGCTCCAAGTTTTTGAACAAGGTAGCGCTGTCGGGGGGGACAATGGTAATCTGTACGGAAGGATCTATGGAGAGTAAGTTTTTAAGTGTTAGATAGTTGGATTGGATAGTGTGTCTGGTGTTTTCGATATTGTAGAGGTCGGACGTGTATTGTGCCTGCAACATTTTGTAGTCGCTTTCGAGAATCTGACCCACGTCGAGCTGCTGTTTTCCCTGCTCCATCTGCTCTTGGCTGGCGGTGAGCACCTGTTGTTGGTAGCCGAGGATCTCCTCGTTCATCATAATGGCCAAGAAAGCCTGTATCACGGATATGCGGATTTTGTTTTTGCTGCTTTCAAGCGAGAGTTGCGACTGTTCGACATTCAGCTTGCTCTGTTTGATTTTGTTGGCATTGCTCAACCCGTTGAAAAGGGTCATACCCGCGTTGATGCCATAGTTGCCATTCCAGCCAACGGATTTCTCGTAGTTGCCGAAGTTGAAACCTTGTGTCACCGAACCCGAAACCGTCGGGGCGATGTTCTCCTTCGCCTGCCGCAAATTCAGCTCCGACGTGGAGATGTCGATACTGCCCGACTGGAGAGAGAAATTGTTGGACTCCGCGTAATGCAGACAATCCTCAAGGGTGAAGGTTTGTTTCAAGGTGTTTTCTTGGGCATATATATTGCTGAAAAACAACAACATAAGACCTGTTATCACAAAATATTTCTTCATACAATATCTATATATAACAAAATTGCGACTCTGTTTTTATCGAAAGGTTTAATCAACAAAGTCAAAGGTCAAGGTCAAAGGTCAAAGTCAAAGGTCAAAGTCAAAGGTCAAAAAAACAGGCAACAAGTCCATTCTAATTCCCTGTTGCCTGTTTCCTATTGCCTAATGCCTACTCCCTAATGCCTTACTCCTTCGTCAGCATTTCCTCAAGCGCCTGACGGAGCGTGGAGGAGGTGTAGTCGCGGGTGAGCTGGCCATTGTGGCAGATGGAAATATTGCCGGTCTGCTCGGAAACGACTACGGCGATGGCATCGGTGAATTCGGTGGCACCAAGGGCGGAGCGGTGGCGCAGACCGACCTCCTGCGGCAAGTCGCGATTTTTCGACACGGGCAGGATGCAGCGCGCGGCCGCAATCCGATGATCCTTGATGATGACTGCGCCATCGTGCAACGGACTGTTTTTGAAGAAGATATTCTCCAACAGTTCCGCCGAAGGTTTGGCGTCAATCACCTCGCCGGTGTTCAGAAACTCGTCCAACGGGGTCTTCCGGGCGAAGATGATCAGGGCGCCTGTCATGGTGGCCGACATGTGGCGGCAGGCACTCTTCACCGCTTCAATCTCCTCAACGTAGGCAGAGTTTTTGTTCTGCTTTGAGAACCTGTCGCTGAAAAAGTGTACCACCCGGCCGTCGCCGATGTAGAGCAGGAATTTGCGGATTTCGGGTTGGAACAGGATGATGACGGCCAGCACGCCCACGTTCATGAGTTCCCCCATCAGGGCGGAAAGCATGGTGAAGTGGAAATAGGAGACCACCTCCCAAATCACGAACAGCAGCGCCAGCACCCAGAAAATCTTCACGGCGGCGGTGCCTTTCGTCAGCTTGTAGAGCTCGAAAAGCAGTACAGCCACAATCAGGATGTCGAGGACATCCACGATGCGGAAGCTGACGAAGTCGAATATGGCGGCCAGGGTCATCATTCTTAATGGGGATTAGGCCATCAAAGCAGCCAGGGCGATAGAGTACATTTTGGTCTTGGCGCTGTCGCCACGGGAGGAGAGCACGCACGGCACCTTGGCGCCTTTCAGCAGTGCGCCCAGTTCGGCGTGGCTGAATTTGGTGCAGCATTTGTAGAACACGTTGCCTGTCTCGATGTTCGGGAAGAGCAGACAGTCGGCATCACCGGCCACTTCGCTCTTGAACTTCTTGATTTCCACCGTCTCCGGGTCGATGGCGAGGTCCAACGAGATAGGACCTTCAACGGCCACGTTGCCCAGTTGGCCGCGGTTGCCCATAGCGGCGAGCAGGGCGGCGTCCACGCAAGCCTGCATACCCACAGACATTTGCTCCGTGGCGGCCAAGCAGGCCACTTTCGGTCTCTCAATGCCGAGAGCTTTGGCGGTTTCGACCAAATATTTGAGGATGGCTTGTTTCTCCTTGAACTCGGGAGCGGGAATCACGGCCACATCGCCCACGATGAGCAATTTGTGGTAGGCCGGGTTCTCAATCACGGTCACGTGCGACAGGGTGGCCTTCGGCGGGCAGAGGCCCTTCTCCTTGTTCAGGATGGCACGCATGTATTTGTCGGTGGGCAGCAGACCCTTCATCAGAATCTGGCCTTCGCCGGCGTTGATGAGTTCGCAGCTCTTCGTGGCCGCCTTCGTGTCCACATATTCGGGCACGATGGTGAACTTCGACATATCAAAGCCGTGTTCCTTGCACACTTTTTCGATTTCCTCGGGGTTACCGACGAGGGTAGCGTCAATCACGCCCAGTTCCACAGCGGCGTAAACGGCCTCAATGGTGTGCGCATCGTTGGCGTTGGCAGCCACCAGTCTTTTTTTCGGTTTTGATTTTACTAACTCTACTAATTGGTCTAATTTCGTGATAGCCATAATGTTACAATTTTATTGTTAGAAAGCGCAAAGATATAATTTTTTCGGTTACATGGTTATGTGCTTATTCGGTTGAGAGCAGTTTTCGCGCTGTCGTTGTAGGCGGTTTCTCTATGCAGGAGTTTTCCAGCTATGAAGACCAGAGGTCGGTATCGAATGTTTCTGATTGTTTAAAACTGTTGAGGCGATGAACACATCGCCTCAAAAACCACTACCCTCATTATTAACCACCGATATGAAAACCATATCGTTGTTGGGGTCAACCCCGGCGACTCCGATATTCCCTCGGGGTCATTCCGACCTCCCTTTTGAAAAAGCGCGCAAAAGAGGATTGTACATCAAAACCAAGAAGATTGCTGACTTGCTGGACGGTGTGGTCATCACGTGAATCGAGCAGCACTTTGGCGCGGGCGGCGAGGAAGTAGGTAATCCATCCTTTAGGACTGATGCCGGTGTCTCTTTTGATAATCTCAGAGAAGTGCTTCGGAGAAAGGCAGCAAATGCTGGCGTAGAAGGCCATTTCGTGCGATTCTCTATGGTGCTGGATAAGGGCCATGCATTTCATTAAAAAAGGTTCCGCTGCTCTCTCAAACACCGGGATTTTTCGGTTGTCTTTTCGTTAGGAGGGGATATTCTTGTAGAGACGCACGGCCGTGCGTCTCTACAATACCCCTATTGCCTCCTGCCTTTTGCCTATTGCCTAAAAATACTATCTTTGCAGCCTCAAATTTTCGAACAAATAAAATTTATAACAATATGATAGACAATACTTTAAAATACAAAATCGCTGACATGTCGTTGGCGGAATGGGGACACAAGGACATTGATGTTTCCCAAAAGGAGATGCCGGGTCTGCTGGCCATCCGTGAGAAATACGGTGACAGCAAGCCTTTGAAGGGTGTGCGCATCATGGGTTCGCTGCACATGACTATCCAGACCGCCGTGCTGATTGAGACGCTGACGCACCTTGGCGCGGAAGTGCGCTGGTGCAGCTGCAACATCTTTTCCACACAGGACCACGCCGCTGCTGCCATTGCCGACAATGGCGTGAGCGTTTTTGCCTGGAAGGGTGAAAGCCTCGAAGATTACTGGTGGTGCACGGTGAACGCCCTTTCGTTCCCCGATGGCAAAGGCCCGCAACTCATCGTGGACGATGGCGGCGATGCCACCCTGCTTATCCATTTGGGCTGCAAGGCCGAAGACGACCCGACCGTTCTTGACGCTGAACCCGAATCGCACGAACAAGCTGTGATTTTCAATACGTTGAAGCAAGTGCTGAAGGAAGATCCGCACCACTGGCACAACATGGTGAAGGAGATTAGGGGCGTTTCCGAGGAGACGACCACTGGCGTGCACCGTCTGTATCAGATGATGGAGCGCGGTGAGCTGCTTTTCCCGGCCATCAACGTCAACGACTCCGTGACGAAGTCAAAATTCGACAACAAATACGGCTGCCGCGAATCTCTCGCCGATGGCATCAAGCGCGCCACCGACGTGATGGTGGCTGGCAAGGTGGTCGTCGTGTGCGGCTATGGCGATGTGGGCAAGGGCTGTGCGCAGGCGATGCGCTCCTACGGCGCCCGCGTGATTGTCACCGAGGTCGATCCCATCTGCGCCCTGCAGGCCGCGATGGAGGGTTTCGAAGTCAAAACCGTGGAAGATGCACTCGATGAGGGCAATATCTACGTCACCTGTACCGGCAACTGCGATGTCATCACCGTGGATCACCTCAACAAGATGAAAGACCAGTCCATTGTCTGCAACATCGGCCATTTCGATAACGAGATACAGGTCAGCGCGTTCGAGAGCCAGTCGAACATCCAGAAGCGCAACATCAAGCCGCAGGTGGATGAGTACATTTTCCCCAACGGGCACTCCATCTTTATCTTGGCGGAAGGCCGCCTCGTGAATTTGGGTTGCGCCACTGGGCACCCCTCCTTCGTGATGAGCAACTCCTTCACTAACCAGGTGATGGCCCAGCTCGACCTCTGGCAGCACGACTACAAGGTGGGCGTTTACAACCTGCCGAAGCACCTTGATGAGGAGGTTGCTCGTTTGCACTTGGGCAAAATCGGCGTCAAGCTGACAAAGCTCACGCAAAAGCAGGCCGACTATATCGGTGTGAAAGTGGAAGGCCCGTATAAAACGGATGCATACCGGTACTAAACTTTGGCTATTGGCTGTTAGCTATTGGCATTGGGGATACTCGAAAGTGTATCCCTTTTTTTGTGGGTGTTATGTCAGTTTGGAAAGCTTTGGCGAGAGGAGTGTCTTCCAGAACCGGTTTTTGAAGCGCCGGACGAAGGCATAGGAGTATCGTTGGCCGCCGAAGCCCTGATAGAAATCCGCCATATTGGGATTGTTGGTGTAACATTCTATGATACAGCCGGTTTCCGCATGGTCGTGGATGTAAGCGTCCATTAGGGTGTACATGGGTTTGCAGGCCGACAGCCGGTTGTCGCGACCGGAAAACAACAGACTGCGGCAGTTGAAATCGTGCGGGAACAAGGCGCCGGCTGCCAGTTCGTTGTCCGGTGTGCGGACTCCGTAAATATCTAACATTCCGTCATTAAACAGCTTTTCGGAGATGCGTTCCAGTATCGCATAATCCCGAGGGTGATACTGGACATTCTGTTCTTTCCCTCGGTTCAGGCGGAACAAATCGATGACATCCGTGATGGATTCCTTCTGGACGGTGACGCGGCACTGTTTGTTCTGTGCCGCCTTGAGGTTTTTGCGTGCGTTCTTGGAATAGGCCGCCTGAAGCGTATCGAAGGAGGGCTGCAGCGACAACGCGTACGAATAAAACGCCTCTGCGTCCGTTTGGGGTGTCGAGTTCACGTTCATCAGCACATCGGCCAAAACGTAACGCCGAGACATCTCTTTCAAAAAAGATTCGACCTCATCCGGCGTCAGCGTTCGTGCAGAAAAGATGCCCATTAGGCGCAAAAAGAAGGGTGTGTAAACATATTTTAACACTCCTTTTTGGCGAGTTGGAAGGGGCATTATGGCATCGTAATCGTCCTCGACCAGCGCGTGCCAAGTGTCGTCGCCGGTGAGCAGATCCAGCATTGCATATTCCACAAAGATAGTGGGGGTCAGACTGTTGCGAACGGTCTGATCCCATTTTGCAGGGTCGATTTCGGAATGTTTCAGGAAACGGATCATCACACAAAATGTTCGGCGATGCGCTTCATCTCGGATGAGACGTTGTTGTTTTCGTACAAAATGCCGTAGATAGTCTCGACGATGGGAATGTCGGCGCCGATTTTCTTGTTGATTTCGTGCACGCAGCGGCAGGCGGTGTATCCTTCGGACACCATGCGCAGCTCCAAGAGGGAGACGCGCACCGAAAGTCCGTGGCCGATCATAATGCCGAACAGGCGGTTGCGGCTGAAGGTGGAATAGGCGGTGACGAGAAGGTCGCCCAAATAGACCGAATCGGAGATATGGCGGTTTTCGTTTGGGTAAACCTCTGATACAAAGTATTTCATCTCCTTGACGCAGTTGGCCACATAGGCGGCGATGAAATTGTCGCCGTAGCCGAGTCCGCTGTAGATGCCGGCACCAAGGGCGTAGATGTTTTTGAGTACGATGGCCAATTCCGCGCCCATCACATCGTTGGAAACGGAGGTGCGGCAGTAGCGGGTGGTGAAGAATTTCGCTACCGTCTCGGCCAGTTCCGTGTTGGTGGAGGCGGCGGTCAGGAAGGTGAATTTCTCCTGCGCAATCTCTTCGGCATGCGACGGGCCACTGATGATACAGAGCTGATCCAGAGGCACTTTGAACTGTGACTGCATGTAGTCGCTGATGAGTTGCATGGTTTCGGGCACGATGCCCTTCACCGCAAGGATGATTTTCTTCTTCGACAGTTGCGACCGTTTGAGCGGCTCCAATGTCTTGTGCAGATAGGCCGAAGGCGTGACGATGATGACATAGTCGGCGCGCGCCACCGTGTTCTTGATATCGGTGCTCACCTTCACGTCTTCCGGATTGATGAAGACGGAGCTGAGATATTTTGGGTTGTGCCCGTATTTCATGATGCTTTCCGCCACCTCTTCCTGCCTTACCCACCAGTGGATGTGCTCCAAGTTTACCGAGATGATCTTCACAATCGCCGTCGCCCAGCTGCCGCTGCCGATCACCGCTACGCGGTATCGGGCGCGGCTTTTCCGGCTGCGCGGGAGGATTGTGGAAGACAGATGTTCGTTCGTCATTTTAACATTTTTTAAGCGTGCAAAGATACACTATTTTTTGGTACTTTTGCTGTTTAATTTCGTTTGTTCTTCTACTTATTGATAATGAAGAGGTTAGACTTAAGACTTAAGACGTTAGACTTGAGACGTTAGACTTTGGACCTGAAACCTGAAACCTGAATCTTGAAACTTGAATCTTCGGAATATATAAACCCCAAGCAATATGAAAAATATACGACTTTTATGGCTATTTCTCCTGGCATTTGCGTTTGCGGGTGTTCATGCGCAGGTGGTGCTGGATTTTGACGAGACCTATGCGCAGGAACTGCTGAAACCAGGTACCCCCGCACCGGATTTCCAGTTGCAGACACCCGATGGCAAAACGTTGAAATTCAGCGAGTTTTCCAAAGGAAAATACGCCGTCATCGACTTTTGGGCTTCCTGGTGCCCCGACTGCCGCAAAGACCTCCCCGAAATCATCCGCCTCTACAACAAGTTCCACGAAAAAGGCGTAGAGTTCCTCGGGGTCTCTTTCGACACGGACAAGGAGAAATGGACGGATTTCATCGCCAAATCGGGTGTTCCCTACCCGCAGGTAAGCGAGCTGAAGCGGATGAACCAGTCGGAGGTGGCCAAAGCCTACGGTGTGCGTTGGATTCCCTCTATTTATCTTGTTGGACCCGACGGCAAAGTGCTGGTTAGCACGGTGTTGTCGTATAAGATTGAGAAAAAGCTGTACGATATTTTCATAGAGCCAACCCCTGTTACGCTTTCCGGAGGTTGTGACACGATCACCATCGACGGGAGCAAGGGAAAATTGTGGGCTGAGCTCTACAAGCCGCAATTGAATCCTGGTCAGCGTTGCGATTTGGTGATTATGTGCCACGGCTTGAATTGCGACCACGATTTCGAATTAATGCAGCGAATTGCCATTCAGTTAAGGTCGGCAGGTTTCGCTACGCTGATGTTCGACTTTAATGGACACGGCAAGAGTGATGGCAAGTTTGTGGATATGACGATTCCGAACGAAATCGAAGATTTGGAACAGGTGCTGGCGTATGCACAAGACTTACGGTTTGTGGATGATATCGCTTTAGTGGGTCACTCGCAGGGTGCCATTGTGGCGGCGATGGTCGCGAGCAAGCATCCCGAGGACATCAAGGCGGTGACGCTCTTGGCTCCGTCCTCTTCGGTGCGCGATGATATTGCCCGAGGCAACCTCTTCGGCATTGAGTTCAACCCCCTTGATCCGCCTGACAGCCTCGTGCTGGCCAACGGCATCGCTCTTGGTCGCCGCTATCTGAAAACCGCGCTATACCTTCCCATCTTCGAGGCGGCAGCCAGCTATCATGGCAGTGCCTGCATCATCCACGGCAACGGCGACCGCCTTGTGCCCTTCACCTGCGGCGAGCGTTTCCACCAGCTTTGGAACGGAAGCGAGTACTACGAACTCGAATATTACGACCACAACTTCACCAACTGTATCTACCGGCCGGTGGAGATCACGACGGAGTATCTGAAACAGGTGATGAAGTAGTAACTTTAAGTCTCAAGTCTCAAGTCTTAAGTCTCAATCAGAAACAACAAACGGACGACCCCTTTCGGAATCGTCCGTTTGTTGTATATGCTATAAATGCTTATTTTACAGCAGATTGTACGTGTCGGTAGCGATCACCAGCTCCTCGTTGGTGGTCACGACCACGAGCTTCGTGGTGGAGTCGGGGGTGGAGATGATGCCGTCCTCGCCGCAGTATTTCTCGTTGGCTTCGTGGTCCATCTTCGCGCCGAGCCATTCCAGGTTCTCGCAAATCTTCTCGCGTTGGAACCAGGCGTTCTCGCCGATGCCGCCCGTAAAGAGAATCACGTCCACACCGCCCATAGCCGCTGCGTACGCGCCGATGTACTTGCGCACACGGTAGGCGAACATGTTGAAGGCGTCGGTGCTGCGCTCGTCGCCAGCGTCGCGGCCGGCGCGGATGTCGCGCATATCGACGCTCTTGCCGGAGATGCCCAGCAGACCGCTCTTCTTGTTGATGAGGGTGTTCATCGCTTTGGTGTCAAGGTTTTCCATGTCCATGATGTAGAGCAGTGCGCCGGCGTCGAGGTCGCCCACGCGGGTGCCCATCACGAGGCCTTCCACAGGGGTGAAGCCCATGGAGGTGTCGATGCTCTTGCCGTTCTTGATGGCGCAGATAGAGGCACCGTTGCCGAGGTGGCAGCTCACGATTTTCGCGCTCTCGTAAGGGATGCCGGCAATTTCAGCGGCCTTCGGACCCACGTATTTGTGGCTCGTGCCGTGGAAACCGTAGCGACGGATTTTCTTCTCGGTGTAATACTCGTACGGAAGAGCATAGAGGAACGCCTCCGACGGCATGGTCTGGTGGAAGGAGGTGTCGAACACGCCGACGTGCTTCACGTTCGGAAGCAGTTTCTTCATCGCGTCGATGCCGGTGAGGCTGGCGGGGTTGTGCAGGGGAGCCAGGGCACAGAGCTTCGCGATTTCCTCGCGCTCTTTGTCGCCGATGACACAGCTCTCTTTGAAGTATTCGCCGCCGTGTGCCACACGGTGACCCACCGCGCCAATCTCGTCCAACGACTTGATAACGCCATGCTCGGGATCGGTCAACATGTTCAGTACCAGCTTGATACCTTCCTCATGTGTGGGAATGGGGGTCTGCACGTAGCATTTCTCCTTGCCGACGGGCTTATGGGTGAACTCACCCATCTCCAAGCCGACACGCTCAACCAAACCTTTAGCCAAAAGTTCGGGTTGCGGCTCCATCTCCAACAATTGGTATTTGATGGAGGAACTTCCGCAGTTAAGGACTAATATTTTCATATTCTTTGTTTTTTGTGACTTTATATGTTTATTGTAGGGGTGATCTGTGATTAGTGATTGGTGATTAGTGATTGGTGATTAGTGATTGGTGATTAGTGATTGGTGATTAGTGATTGGTGATTAGTGATTGGTGATTAGTGATTGGTGATTAATATCATAATTGTTCATTATAAATTGCCCATTGTTAATTGTACATTGTACATAGAAATCATTCTTCCCCGCGGAGGATGTCGGCGATGTGGATAATGCCCACATCAACGTCGTGCTGCTGTTTGTAGGCGTCTAAAAGTTGGAGGCAGTGGATGTCGGTGGAGGTGATAAACTCGGCTCCCTGGTTGTAGGCGCGAAGCACGATTTCGCCGGTCATCTTCTCGGCAGCCTCGGGGTTCAGCATCGGGAATCGGCCGTTGGCGCCGCAACAACAGTTTTTTACTTCGGTGTCCTCAATCAGGTCGAGACCGACAGTGTTCCGAAGCAAGGTCTCCGGGGCGTTGTTGGCTGGATAAAGATGTTTGGCCGAGCAGGATTTGAAGTAGAATACGCGATGACGAAATTCGTTGCCCAACCGATCCACTTTCAACACATTGACAATGTAATCACACAGCTCATACACATTTTTGATGAAGGTGTTGAGCTCGTTAGGAAGCGTGGCGTTCTTGAGGATAAGATCGAAATGGCGGTGCATGAAGCCTGCGCAGGCGGCATCGGGAACAACCACTGGGAACTTTTTGCCGTGCAATTCGCAATATTCCGTGTAGGAGCGGATGACCTGATAACCCAAGTCCTTGGCGTACTGCATTTCGCCCTCCATGAAGAAGCGGCGGCCGCAGCAGGTGCTTTCCATGTCGTAATGGCAGAACTGTTCCAGACGGTTGAGCACCGTAATCACGCTCGTCACTGTCTCCGCCTGGAAGAGGTCCATCTGGCAGGGAACGTATAAGAATACCGTCTGTTGCGAATCCGACATTTTCGTTGTTTTTGTTTATGACCCCCACACTGCGCTACGCTTGTGTTGGGTTATTAAAATCTTGCCTCTTCGAGGCTGCTTAATGAAATATTTTTAATGTAGAGACGTGCCATGGCGCGTCTCTACTGGGTTAATTACCGCATTTCGCGTAGCCGCAGTTCGAGCACGTCAGGCAGCCTTCCTTGAACTCCATCGTGTCTTTCTGTTGGCAGTTGGGGCAGACAACACCTTTCTGTTTGGTGCCGTCTTGGATGAATTTCTTGAGGGCGCGGCAGACACCGTTGCGCCAAGAATTGATGCTCTCCTGGCGGAAGTTGAGACCGGAGATGATGTTCACGATGTGGTTCACGGGGATACCGTTGCGCAGCAGCGCGGAGGTCATCTTGGCGTAGTTCCAGAACTCCTGGTCGAAGCAGCGGTCGAGGCCGCGCAAGATCACTTCGTAACCGGCCTTGTCGTTATAGACAAAGTCGTAGGATTTGGTGCCGTCTTCGTGGCGGTTTTTCACGATAATGCCGTGATCGACCCACTTGGGCAGCAGGAAACTCTCGTCGCCCGTCTTGCCGGTGAAGATTTCGTAAGGTTTGCCCTCGTAGAGACCGATGTAAGCCACCCAATCCTCGTTGTTGTTCTTAAAGTGGATGACGTCGGCGCGCAGCTCGCGCGGACGCTTGAAGTTCTTCGTTTTTTCCTTGTTTTCCTCTTCCTTCTTGGATTGGTCGAGGGAGTTGAGCACGCCGTCGCGGGAACCCTCGCGATAGACGGTCAGACCCTTGCAGCCCACCTCCCAGGCTTTCATGTAGAGATTTCCGACCACCTCCTCGGTGATGTCGGCCGGCAGGTTGACCGTGACGGAGATGGAGTGGTCCACCCACTTTTGCACGGAGCCCTGCAGTTCGACTTTCTTGATGTAGTCGGTGTCGGCAGCGGTGGCTTTGTAGTAGGGCGACTGTTCCACAAGTGCGAAAATCTCCTTTTCGCTCATGTTTTTCATCTGTTCGAGGGTGTAGCCTTTGGTTTCGGCCCAAACCACGAATTTGTGATGGAACACCATGTATTCCTCGAACATGTCGCCGACCGTGTCCTTAACCACAGTTTTCGATACAGAAATGTCGTTGGGGTTGATTTTGCGGCGGCGCTTGTAGACCACGTTGAAGGCGGGTTCGATACCGGAAGTAGTTTGTGTACAAATACTTACGCTGCCGGTGGGGGCGATGGTGAGCAGGGCGATGTTGCGGCGGCCGTAACGGATCATGTCGTCGTAAAGCTTCGGGTCAGCGTCGCGGAGACGCTGGATGAAGGGGTTGTGGCCCTCCTTGATGCAGCTGTAGATGGGGAACGCGCCGCGCTCCTTGGCCATGGTGACGGAGGAGCGGTAGGCTGCGAGGGCCAGCTGTTTGTGCACTTCCGTGGAGAAGGCGTTGGCCTCGTCGGTGCCGTAGGTGAGGCCGAGGGCGGCGAGCATGTCGCCTTCGGCGGTGATACCTAAACCGGTGCGGCGGCCTTTCAGCGACTGCTTGCGGATTTTGAGCCAGAGCTCTTTCTCCACGCGCTTCACGGACTCGCTTTCGGGGTCGCTCTCAATCTTGGCCAGGATAGCGTCGATTTTCTCCAACTCCAAGTCGATAATGTCGTCCATCAGTCGTTGCGCGTACTGCACATGCTGGCGGAAACGCGGCATGTTGAAGACGGCGTTTTCGGTGAACGGGTTGTCGACGTAGCTGTAGAGGTTCATGGAGATGAGGCGGCAGCTGTCGTAGGGACAGAGCGGGATTTCGCCGCAGGGGTTTGTGGAGATGGTTTCGAAACCTTCGTCCGCGTAGCAGTCGGGAATGGACTCGCGGCGGATGTTGTCCCAGAAGAGGACACCGGGTTCGGCGGACTTCCAGGCGTTGTGAATAATCTTGTCCCACAGCTTCTTGGCATCAGTCTCACGTTTCACTTTGGGGTTGTCGCCGCTGATGGGATACTGTTGGGTGTAGGGGGTATGGTTTTGGACGCTTTGCATGAATTCGTCATCGACGCGGACGGAGACGTTGGCGCCGGTGACTTTGCCTTGGGTCATTTTTGCATCTATAAATTGCTCTGCATCAGGGTGTTTGATAGAGATGGAGAGCATGAGGGCACCGCGGCGACCATCCTGTGCCACCTCGCGGGTGGAGTTGGAGAAGCGTTCCATGAAGGGCACGATACCGGTGGAGGTTTGGGCGCAGTTCTGTACGTGGCTGCCGGAGGGACGGATGTCGGACATGTCGTGGCCGACGCCGCCGCGCCGTTTCATCAGCTGCACCTGCTCCTCATCCATCTTCATGATGCCGCCGTAGGAGTCAGCGTTGCCGCTGTTGCCGATAACGAAGCAGTTGGAGAGGGAGACCACCTGGTACTTGTTGCCGATGCCGGCCATAGGGCTGCCCTGCGGAATCACGTACTTGAAATGGTCGAAAAGGTCGAAGATCTGTTCCTCGCTCATCGGGTTGGCATAACGGCGCTCAATGCGGGCGAATTCGCGGGCCATGCGGCGATGCATGTCCGCCGGGGTACGCTCCACCAACTCGCCGTTGGCGTTCTTCAGCGCGTATTTGTCAATCCAAACGCCGGCCGCCAGTTCGTCGCCACCGAAATACGCCGCCACGTCGGGGAAAATCTCCTCCTTGGTGTAGGTGACGGGTTCTGGCACGGGCTCGTCAAGCTCCGCGTCCGGCATCACGGCCGATGTGTCCTGAACGTACCGCTGCATGGCTGAACTGCGGTTGGCCATCAGCTCGCTCATCGACTTCTGCAGTTGCTCGTTCATTATTTCCTGCTCCACATCCTCTTCGTTCGCTGCGCTGAAAAGGGATAAATCTTCGTTCATAATATGGCGGTTTTTGGTTTTGTCTTATCTATACTTTCTTTCGCTCGTTTTTCTCAAAACAGAGGCTATTTTTCGCACACACTTCACCTAAAAATCTTCCAAAAAACTGATTCTTAATACATTACAAAAATCCTATAGCCTATCTTTCGAGTTTGCTAAAATAGAAAATTGTATCGGTACTTTCCCCTTTCCGACACCGATAATTATTAACAAGAAGCCGTTGATATTTTTTTCGGGTTGATTATTAGCGACTTATTCGGGAAAAAAATTTTGAGTGAAAAAATGGCACGGGACATGCGTTATTTTCAAACGGTGCGGACCTGTCTTCTGGTTAGCGTAGTGACGCGCCACGGCACGTCTCTACAGGCTCACCCTCGGATCCAACCATCCGTAGATAATATCACACACAATATTGATAATCACCAAGATAATGGAGACATAGAGCAAAGAACCCATCACCACGGGGAAATCGTACTTGTCGAGGCCGTCGAGGATGACCACACCCATGCCTTTCCAGTCGAAGATGTATTCCACGAAGACCGCGCCCGCCAACAGTCCCGCCAACCAGCCCGAAATGGCCGTCACCACAGGGTTCAGCGCGTTTTTCAAGGCATGTCGCACGACCACCGTTTTCTGTCCCAGCCCCTTGGCCTTCGCCGTGCGGATGTAGTCTTGCGACAGCACGTCCAACAGCGAGTTTTTCGTCAACTCAATCACCACCGCCAACGGTCGGATACCCAAGGTCAGCGCGGGCAGAATCAGGTTCTTGAGGTTGATGTATTGTCCTGATCCATAATCATCTACAGTGTATAAACTCCCGAACATATTCAGTCCGGTGATGTCCGACAGCAGGAATGCGAACACCCATGCGAAGAGGATGGCCGCGAAGAACGACGGCACCGACATGCCCAGTACGGAGACCACCAATGCAGTTTTGTCGAACCATGTACCCTTCTTCAACGCGCAGAAAATGCCGATGATAATGCCCACAATCAGCGCGAACACGATGGAGACCACGGCCAATAGCACGGTCTTCGGGAATGCCTCGCCGATGATTTCCGTCACGGGGCGCTTGCTCTGATACGACCGCCGCAAGTATGGCGCTTTCAGCACGATAGCCGATTTTTTCATCGGTATCACCTTGACATAGTGGTAGTTGTCGTCGTTGAGGTAGAAGAACGAGGTCTTGTCGTCGGTTTTGTGCCAGGAGATAGGCGACACATCGTTGAGGTAGGCCAGATACTGCACCCCGAGAGGCAGGTCGAGACCCATCTCCTTGCGAATGGCCTCCTCCGTCTCCAAGTCGCTGCGCTGTCCCATAATCATGCGCGCCGGATCTGACGGCAGCACGGTGAACAGGAAGAACACCAGCGTCGTCACCCCGAGCATCAGCAGCAGCCCGTACCCTATCTTTTTGACGATGTATCGTAGCATATTCGTAAATACCGGCGGCAAAAGTACTATTTTTTAGTGATTTGTGAGCAGTGAATAGTGATTTGAAAGGGCTTAAACTACAATTCACTAATCACTAATCACAATTCACAAAGAAAGTGTATTTTTGCAGCCCGAAACAGAAAAGACAGAAAGGCTTATATATGAACGATTTACTGGAGAAATTAGAGCTCATTTACCAGCGGTGGCTGCAGATCGGCGAGGAAATCACCAAGCCGGACATCATGTCCGACATGAAGAACTATGTCAAGCTGAGCAAGGACTACAAGGAGTTGCAGGCCGTGGTGGACGCATATAAGAAATATAAGGATGTGATTGACAACATCGCCAGCGCGAAGGAAATTCTCGCCAATGAGAAGGACGAGGAGTTCCGCGAGATGGCGAAGATAGAGTTGGATACATATCTTACTGAAAAAGAGACGCTTGAAGAAGAAATAAGGCTGCTTCTGCTGCCTTCCGACCCGCAAGACAGCAAGAATGCGCAGATGGAAATCCGTGCAGGCACGGGCGGCGACGAGGCCAGCATCTTCGCCGGCGACCTGTTCCGCATGTACCAGCACTTCTGCGACAAGAAAGGTTGGAAAATCGAGGTGCTCTCCATGACCGAAGGCACCGTGGGCGGCTACAAGGAGATTGACTTCTCCGTGACCGGCGACGGCGTTTATGGCATTATGAAGTATGAGTCGGGAGTGCACCGCGTGCAGCGCGTGCCGCAGACCGAGTCACAGGGACGCGTACACACTTCCGCCGCCTCCGTGGTGGTGTTGCCCGAGGCCGACGAGTTCGATGTTGAACTCAAACAAAGTGACATCAAGAAGGAGACTTTCTGCGCCTCCGGACCCGGCGGACAGTGCGTGAACACCACCTATTCTGCCGTGCGCCTTACCCACATCCCCTCTGGTATCGTGGTCTCCATCCAGGATGAGAAATCGCAAATCAAGAACCTCGAAAAGGCCATGCGCGTGCTGCGCACCCGCCTGTTCGAGCGCGAGTACCAGAAATACCTCGACGAAATTGCCTCCAAGCGCCGCACGATGGTCTCCACCGGCGACCGCTCCGCGAAAATCCGCACCTACAACTACCCGCAAAACCGTGTCACCGACCACCGCATCAACTACACGATGTACAACCTCGCCAACTTCATGAACGGCGACATTGAGGAGGTGATGCAGGCATTGCAGGTGGCCGAGAATGCCGAGAGGCTGAAGGAGGCGGTGGAATAAATCGTGATTTGATAAGCCTTACCACCCCGCCCTGCGGGCACCCCTCCAAAGGGGGGGGGGTAGGCTGCTTAAAGAAGAAGTTTTCTTGTTATTTCCGCATATTTCAGCGGTTTCCGCAGATTTCCGCAATGTAGTCCACCGCATTCATGTTGCGCAGTGACACCACGTCGATCCAGCCGCTTTCGATAGGGTAGACGCGGCCGTTCTTCACGGCGTTGAGTTGCGTGTAGGGGTGGCGCGACACGAAAGCATCGCGGTCCTCCTGGCGTACCACGATAATGTCGGGATCGACTTTGAAGAGGTATTCGCGGCTGATGTTCCAACCCGTGAGGGAGTCACCGGCATTGCGTGCACCCGCTAGTTCGATAATCTCTTGAATGTGTGTATCTTTTGGCGCAGTGAAGTCGCCGCCGTCGCCGAACCCGACCACGTAATAGACGCATTTGCGGTTCTCGGGTGCGGGCGCGTTGGCCTTCCGTTCGGCGATTTTCTCTTTCCACTTTGCGGCCTCGGCGTTCCCTTTCTCCTCGCACTGCGTGATTTTCCCAACCACCTCCATCATCTCGGCCATGCCCTCTAATGACGACTCTTCCACGATGCAGACCACGGGAATTCCCATCTTTTCAATGACATCCACATCCTGCTGCGAGATCATCGACCCGATGAGCACTACGTCTGGATGTAGTGAGAGTAGCTGCTCGAAGTTAATATTGTGCATTCCGCCGACTTTCGTAATCTTTTCGGTTTCAGGTGGATACTTGCAGAAATCGGACACTCCGACGAGTTTGTCCTGCGCCCCAACAAGAAACATCACCTCGGTGATGGCGGGCGAGATGGAGACTATGCGCTGCGGTGCCTCAGCCAGTGTGATGGGCCGGTGGTAGGAATCCTCCCACGTGAAGAACGCCTCCTTCGGGGCGGTTTTCGGGGAGTGGCAGGCCGTGAAAATCAGGGCCAGCCCCAGCAATAAAACGGCGAAAAATCGAAAGGTTCTCATCATATACAGCGGGTTTTGAAAACGGCGGCAAAAATAACAAAAATCCCCCTCCGAATCGGAAGGGGATTTGTCTCGTTGTAGAGACGCACGGCTGTGCGTCTCTACAATGTTATTTCAACAACATCTGGTTGTATTTCCGCAAGGATTCCAGAATGTTGACGCGCACGTGGATGAAATCATCCGTGCCGGCCTCCTTGAGGGCATCGAGGCACTCGGTGGGGTTGCCGGCCACGAGGAACGGCGTGTTCGGGAACTGTGCCTTGCACTGCTTGGCGGCCTCCACGCCGAGGGTGGCGTACTCCTCGTCGGAGCTGCAGACCACGATGAGGTCGGGTTTCGCCTCACCGGTGGCCTTCACACCCTCTTCCACGGTCGGGAAACCGGCGGGCTCCACAATTTGGTAGCCGGCGCAACCGAAGAAGTTGGTGATGAATCCTGCGCGCGCCTGACGCATGGCCAGGTTGCCGACTTTCAGCAGGAACACGGACGGACGGTGATTCGCTTTGGCGTATTTTTCGGTTTCGAGGCGCACTTCCTCGAAAGCCATGGCGCCGCGGTAGGTCTTCAACCCCTCGCTGTCGTCGGTTTTCACACGCTCGATCTTGTCGGCCATCGTCTCGTTGATGTTCGGATATTGGTTGGTGCCGAGCAGGATGTAACGACGGGTGGCGATGTTCATATCGCGTTTTTGGCAGCTGGCTTCAATGGCTTCGCGCATGGAGCCGTCTTCGATAATTTTGAGCGCACCGCCCTGTTGCTCAACGCTTTGGAACAGTTTCCAGGCGTTCTCCGCGATGGAGTTGGTGAGGTTCTCCACATAGTAGGAACCAGCAGCGGGATCCACTACGCGGTCCATGAAGGCTTCTTCCTTGAGAATCACCTGCACGTTGCGGGAGATGCGGCGGGAGAATTCGTCGCTTTCCTTGTAGGCCACATCAAACGGTTGCAGTGAAATGGAATCGGAGCCGCCAATGGCTGCAGACATGCCCTCGGTGGTGCTGCGCAACATGTTGACGTAAGGATCGTAAAGGGTTTTGTTCCAAGTGGATGCCACGGTGTTGATATGAATCTTGTATGCGCAGTCGCACTCCGGCTTGTATTGGGCCACCATGGTGGACCAGAGCAGACGTGTGGCGCGAAGTTTGGCGATTTCCATGAAGTAGTTGGAACCGACGGAGAGCGTGAGCTGCATCCGGGAGGCCACTTTTTCGGGTTTGATACCTTTGCTGGTGCAGAAAGCGAGGTATTCGTTAGCCATGTTGAGCGTGTAAGCTAACTCTTGCACGATGGTCGCGCCGGCATTGTGAAGCGTGATGCCGTTCACGTTGATGACTTTGAACTGCTTCATGCAGCCGTTCATCTCCAAGAGTTCGACAGCCTGTTGCATATCCTCCTCAGCAGATTTCCAGAACTTGTTGTGGCGCAGACGGTAGGTCAACGGGTCGAAGTTAATGCTGCCCGTTACCTTCTCAGGGTCAAAGTTGTTGGCTTCCACGTAAGCCACGAAGAGTTTCATCAGGTCAAGGAAACTCTTCACATGGTTGAACTGCACGCCGTTGACGTTCAGGTCGATGTCTTTCAGCAGCGTGTTGAGGGCCGTTTCGCCGTCGATGTTGGCGGCATTGAAGGCGATGCAGGTGGCGCCGCGTTTCAGGGCGTCCACCGCGATGGCGTTGGCCTTGGCGGGATCGGCCTCTTCCACTTCTTGTACGATGTCCCAGTGGTTGTCGCGCGCTTTCGTGCCGCGTGTGTAAGGGAACTCGTTCGGCATGGTCTTCAGGTAGTCCAAATCCTGAAGATTCTCGGCCCGATAGTACGGGCGGACTTGGAAACCTTCGTCAGTTCTCCAGACCAATTTCTTCTCGTAATCGGCGCCTTTAAGGTCTTTATTGATGGTGGCTTCCCACTGCTCCGTGGTCACGGGCGGGAATTCGGTGAATAATTTTTCGTCGTTCATATTCCTTTTATATTTGAGCGTGCAAAGATACAATTTTTTAGGTTACGAGGTTAAAAGGTACGAAGTTAAAGGTAAGAGAAAAACCTTTTCCTTAAGCGGCCCCGATAGGGGCAAGAGCTCGGTAGCGCTATGATTTTGTAGATTTGTAATATTGCCGAATCAGCCCGTCGGGGTCTTTGACTGTTTTTTGTAGCCATTCGAAATAGAGTTCCGCCTTTTCCTCGTCGGAAAGTTGCCATTTTACATCGGATTGTCGCATTTTTTCGGAAAAATGCGACAGAATAATAGCGGCGGAATTGGAAATGTTGAAACTTTCGGTGAAACCGTACATCGGGATAAGTACGTTGCCGTCGGCGTATTTGATGGCCTCTTCGGAGAGTCCCGTCAGTTCGGTGCCGAAGAGGAAGGCGGTTTTCTGCTCCACCGGCAGGTCGAAAATGGTCCGTTTCCGCTCGTCGGGCAGTGTGGCGGCCACCCAGTAGCCTTGTTCGTGCAGACGGTCGATGCAGTCCTTCACGTTGTGCTCGCTGTGCGGGTATTTGTGGATGGTGAGCCATTTGTCGGCCCCCATGCTGATGTCCTTGTTCGCCTCGAAAGCGTTGCTGTGCTGGATGACGTGCACGTCCTGCACGCCGTAGCAGTCGCAAGTCCGCAGCACCGCACTGATGTTCTGCGCTTGGAACAGGTCTTCCAGCACCACGGTGACATGCCGCGTCCGGTTTTGTAGGATTTCGGTCAGCCGGGCCTGTCTGCTCTCGGTGACAAATTGTTGAAGATATTCAACAAGTTTTTCTCTCAATTCGTTATCTTCTGTCTTTATCATAATAAGGAACAAGAAAAAAGCCCTTTTTCAGGGCTTTTTTCATTAGATTGTGAAATCCGGATTATTTCATCTTTGCAAAAGCGGCACCGGGTTTGAATTTGACAATCTTCTTGGCCGGAATCTTGATGGACTTGCCGGTGCGCGGGTTGTGACCCGTTCTGGCTTTGCGATCAAGCACGCTGAAAGTACCGAAGCCAATCAGGGCGATCTTTTCGCCTTTCTTCAAAGCTTCTTTGGAGGTGTCCATTAATGCTTCCAGAGCATTTTTGGCTTGAACTTTTGTCAAACCGGCTTTCAGTGCCATTGCGGCGATTAATTCACTCTTGTTCATGTTTTTTAATTTAAAAGGTTAATAATGAGTTTGAGCCACAAAGTTAGAAAAAATTGCAATGCACAAATCTCAATCCTAAATTGTGGATAAATATTTCAGTTAGTTAATAATCAGAGCACAGCAAAGGATATAATTTACACTAATATAAAAACGAAGTATAATTTTCAGGTCGAAAACCGGACAAAAAATCTTCGATTCTCATTCGCTTTTTGCCTTCAATTTGAAGAATTTTGATGGAAATATCGAAATTTTCTGTTGAAATGAGCATTTTTTTGTCCGATTTCAGGGTGATGTATCCCGGTTTTTGGGTGCTGGGAGTTGTGGTATTTTCCACCTCAAAAATCTTTAGGACGCACGGTTTCATTTCCTCGCTTTCGCGGGTGCGGAGACCGATGAGGGAGAAAGCGGCAGGGTAGGGTGACAATCCCCGAACATGGTTGTAGATGTTCTCCGCCGTGTCGTTCCAGTGGATGTGCATGTCCTCTTTGAAGATTTTCGGGGCGGGTTTCAGCTCTCCCGTTTCGGGTTGCGGTTTCGGATTACTCGTACCTTCTGCCAGTTGGTGCAAGGTCTCTACCGCAATTTCCGCACCAGCCGCCATCAGTTTGTCGTGCAAGGTGCCGGCGTTGTCGTCGTGCGTGATTTCCACCTCGTATTGCAGCAGGATGGAACCTGTGTCTGTGTGTTCGTCCAGGAGAAATGTGGTGACACCGGTCTTGGTTTCGCCGTTCATAATGGCCCGTTGGATGGGGGCGGCGCCGCGATATTGAGGCAGCAGCGAGGCATGAACGTTGAAGGTGCCGAGCGGGGGCATCGCATAGACGCACTTCGGCAGCATCCGGAAAGCCACCACCACGAAGACATCAGCGCGGTAGTCGCGCAGGTCCTCCACAAAGCTGTCGTCCTTCAGTTTTTCGGGTTGCAGGACGGGCAGTTGGTGTTCCACGGCGTAGCGTTTCACGTCGGAACAGTGCATCTGCTGACCGCGACCGGCGGGTTTGTCGGGGGTGGTTACCACGCAGACGACCTCATGGCCTGCGTTGCGGATGGCGTCCAATGTCGCCACCGCAAATTCGGGCGTGCCCATGAAACAGACTCGTAATTTCCTCATAGATTGTTTGTTATTTTATTCGATGCCGTGCAACAAATCCAACATTTTCAAGGCACTGACCGCGCCTTCCACACCTTTGTTCCCGTGTTTGCCGCCTGCACGATCCTCGGCCTGTTCCATCGTGTTACATGTGAGCACGCTGAAAATCACTGGTTTGGAGTATTTCAGCCCAACCTTCATGATGCCGTCGGCCACCGCCTGCGCTATGAAGTCAAAGTGACGGGTCTCTCCCTGGATGATGCAGCCGATGCAGATCACCGCGTCGATATCGGCATATTCGAGCAACCATTTGGCGCCCAACGGCAATTCGAAACTGCCGGGGACGTGCTTCACCAGGATGTTTTCCTTTGCAATGCCGTGTTCGATCAGACAATCCTCCGCACCCTTAAAAAGCGAATCGGTAATGCGGTCGTTCCATTCGCTGACCACAATACCGATTCTTGTATTTTGTGCGGAAGAAAACTCGAAAGGCGTAAATTCCGATAAGTTTTTCTTCTTTTCTGTCATTATTGATTATTTGGAAGCGTTTGCCTTGGCTCTTTCAGCGTATTGGGCCACGCTCATCTTGTTATATTCGCTGTAGAAATTATTCTCAATAGTCTCATACGCGTTGAGGGCCTTTTTCCAGTCACCTTGTCTCTCGTACATCTGACCCAGTTTGAAGAGCGCGATGGGGGTGAAATAGGGATCTTTGCCTTTCGCAGCCTTCTCGTAATAGCTGATGGCTTTTGCCTCATCGCCTTGCTCATCATAGAGGTCGCCGATGGTGGCCTGACAGCCGTACCAGAGCACGTCCTCTTTCTTTTTGAATTTCTTGAGATATTCGAGGGCATCCTCTTTTTGACCAAGCTTGAGGTAGGTCAAGCCGGCATAGTAGTTGGCAGTGTTAGCGGTGCGGGTGATTTTGTAGCCGCTGGCGATGTCCAGGAAACCGTCGCTTTCGCCGTCGCCTTCCAGAGCCTTCTTCAAGGAAGCGGTATCACCTTGCACAAACCAATGGATGGGTTGCACGATTTGCGCGGAAGCCTCAGCGTTCTTTTTCTGGAGATAGAAGCGGTTGAAGGCCAAAATGGCGAGAATGACGACCAAAATGCCGATAATCACGCCGTAGATGATGTTCTGATATTTGCTGAAGAAAGCGAAGAATCTTGTCAGAAAGTTCTCATTCTCTTGCAGTTGCTCGTTCTTCTTGGAACCCAGATTTTCTGTATTTGCCATAATTGTACGTCTAATTTTTTAAGGGTGCAAAAATACACTTTTTTTGATTACAGGAACGAATAAATATTCACCCCCGTTACGATATCGTAAATTATGCCTCGTCACTTCCGAGACATTCGGTTGCCATGTCCGGCACGATTCGTTTGACAAGGTTGCCGAGGGTGGGTCCTGGGCCGAATTCCGTGAATCGTACTGCGCCGTCGTTCACCATGTTGAGCACGGTCTGCGTCCAACGCACGGGAGAGGTGAGCTGTTTGACGAGATTCTCGCGAATGGTGTCGGGGTTGGTGGTAGGAAGTGCATTAACGTTTTGATACACAGGGCATACCGGCATATTGAAAGCACATTTGTAGATGGCTTCCGCGAGTTCGTCCTGAGCGGTTTGCATCAGCGGGGAGTGGAAGGCGCCGCCCACGTTGAGCATCATGATGCGTTTGGCACCGGCCGCCTTCAGCCGCTCAATGGCGATTTCCAGCCCTTTGAGACTGCCGGAGATGACCAACTGTTGCTGCGAATTGTAGTTGGCGGGCACCACCACCTCTTCCGTGATGGCGGCGCAAACCTCCTCGATGGTCTTGTCATCGAATTTCAGGACCACAGCCATGCCGGAGGGTTCCAGTTCACAGGCTTTCTGCATAGCGTTGGCGCGAATCTCCACCAATCGAAGCGCATCCTCGAAGTTGAGACAACCTGCGGCAGCCAAGGCGGTGTATTCGCCCAAGGAGTGCCCGGCAACCATATCGGGAGTGTTGATATTCAAACACCTGTATGCAATATAGCCATGCAGGAACATAGCCAGTTGCGTATGCTTCGTCTGTTTGAGCTCTTCCTCCGTGCCATGGAACATGATGTCGGAGATGGCGTAGCCCAAAATCTTGTCCGCACTGCGGAACAATTCCTTTGCCAGCGCGTGATCCTCGTACATTTTCAGACCCATGCCCGGATGCTGGGAACCTTGACCGGGAAATATGTAGGCGTTCATTCTATATTAATGGTTATAGGTTAGGGGTTATAGGTTATTGAATGTAGAGACGCACGGCCGTGCGTCTCTACAATGGAAAATTACAATCCAAACGTTTTTTTCACAATGTCAACGTAATCAAGGCGTTCCCACGGGAAGAAGGTGACGGTGCGTTTGCCGGCGGCGGTGTCCACCTCTTTTTCATAGCTGTCGCGGCCGAAGTGACCGTAGGAGGCGGTGGGTTCGTAGATGGGGTTCTTGAGCTGGAAGCGGTTGATGATGTCGTAGGGGCGCATCGGGAAAATATCGCGGATGCGGCTGGCGATTTCGCTGTCGTGCAGTTTCACCTTGGCGGTGCCATAGGTGTTGACGTAGAGTCCAACGGGCTCCGCCTTGCCGATGGCGTAGGCCACTTGGATGAGCACTTGGTCGCAAAGACCGGCGGCCACCAGGTTCTTGGCGATGTGACGGGTGGCGTAAGCAGCTGACCTATCGACCTTTGAGGGGTCTTTTCCGGAGAAGGCTCCGCCGCCGTGTGCACCGCGACCGCCGTAGGTGTCGACGATGATTTTGCGGCCCGTGAGTCCGGTGTCGCCGTGCGGCCCGCCGATGACAAACTTGCCAGTCGGGTTTACAAACAGTTGGTAATCAGCCTTGAATAACTTTTGGACTTGTTTCGGGCAACTTTTCTTCACCCTGGGAATCAGGATTTTCTCCACATCGCGGCGGATGGTTTCCAACATGGTGGCTTCGTCAGCAAAATCGTCGTGCTGGGTGGAGAGAACGATGCTGTCGATGCGTTCGGGCTTGTGCCTCTCCGAATATTGCACGGTGACTTGCGATTTGGAGTCGGGACGCAGGTAGGTCATTTTCTTGCCTTCCTTGCGGATGGCGGCGAGTTCTTGCACGAGACGGTGGGCCAATTCGACGGGCAGCGGCATGTAGTTGTCCATTTCGTTGCAGGCATAGCCGAACATCATGCCTTGGTCGCCCGCGCCCTGCTCTTCGGCAGCCGCACGTTCGACGCCCTGGTTGATGTCGGGCGACTGGCTGTGGATGGTGGAGATGACACCGCACGACTTGAAGTCGAACTGGTAGTCGCTTTTGGTGTAGCCGATGCGCTCGATAGTGCGGCGCGCCACGTCGTCAACGGAAACGTAGCCTTCGGTCTTCACCTCGCCGGCGCAGACTACAAGTCCGGTGGTCACAAGCGTCTCGCATGCCACTTTTGACTCGGGATCCTGTGCGAGGAATGAGTCCAATAAGGCGTCCGAAATCTGGTCGCAAACTTTGTCGGGATGTCCTTCCGACACGGATTCTGATGTGAATAAATAGCTCATAATCAGTTGTTTAAATTATAAAAAATAAAAAACTGAAAATCGTGGTAGAAGATGTTTTAGCATTTTTTCTTGTGGTTGCAATCATGACAAATCTATCCACCGGTTTTCGGCCGCGAAAATACACTTTTTTTTGTACTTTTGCGCCTCAAAAAAACAACGGAAATTATGTTTAGAAATACATTATTATATATAACGTGGAAGGTGAATCCGGTGGCGTTTCACCTGGGCTCCATGGAGGTAAGATGGTATGGCATTTTCCTGGCGGTGGGTTTTCTGCTGGCGTATTACACCCTTCAGCGTATATTCAAGATGGAGCATCTGTCGCAGAAGCAGCTCGACAAGATTTCCATCTGGACAATTGTATGGACGATTGTGGGGTTGCGCCTCGGGCACTTCCTGTTTTACGAGCCTGAGATGTTCGTCACCCATCCGCTGCAAATCCTGTTGCCCGTGGATGAAAACTGGCACTTTATTGGTTATCAAGGGCTTGCAAGTCATGGTGGTGTTCTTGGCATCTTTGGATTCTTAATCTACTATTGCCTTCGCTACAAAGTCAACTTTCTGTGGATTCTCGATCGTTTGGGCATCGCGGTGCCAATTGCAGCGTCGTTTGTGCGTGTGGGCAACTTGATGAACCACGAGATCGTGGGGCGCATTACGGAGGTGCCGTGGGCGTTCGATTTCATATACGGCGGCTTCGGTGTGGCGGGCACATACCGTCATCCCGCACAACTTTACGAAGCCATTGTCTATTTGCTGGTATTCATCAGTTTAGCTATCTACTACTTTAAGTTTGCCAAGGGGAAAGTTGCGGCAGGTCGCACCTCCGGCATCACCCTGACGGTCATCTTCACGGCACGGTTCATTATCGAGTTTTTCAAGGAAGTGCAGGTGCAGAGCGAGGTCGGCCATGTGCTTGACAATGGACAATGGCTTTCCATCCCGCTGATTCTCATCGGGTTGGGATGTCTGATCTATTCGTTTGTGAAAACCTCCTATCCGGAATTTCCTTATAGGGAAGAAACCGAACGGTAGAGACGTGCCATGGTGCGTCTCTCTACAGACCGGGGCGTTTATTCAAAATATCCGATAAATTGCACGCCAACCTCCTTGTCGTTTGAGGTGGTGAATAGCATGTCGGCCTTGACGGAATTGCCCATAAATTCGGCATCGACGGTCATGAGCCGGATGGTCTCCAAGGAGTCGCAAACCTTGATGCTATCAATAGCGGGCATCGTTTCCAAAAGGTCGTTAAGCGCAGCGCCCTCGGCCGTACCGCCGTATTTGTTCTCCACCATCTGAACCATGGAGACGATATCGTTCATCATGAAATAGATGCCGCCCTCATTGTTGGTGTAGGTAAAACTGATGGAACCGGCCTCGCGTTCACCGTTCGTCAGGTTATGGAAGGTGCCGTAGTAGCGGCCCCCGTTGATGTTCCCGTTGTCGCAGGAGGTGAAAACGAGCGTCAAAATCGCGATGATGAAGAATATTTTTTTCATTGTTTAGAAATTTTCGGCAAAAATATAAAAAAAGTCAATAGTCAAAGTCAAAGGTCAAAGTCAAAACTCGTCTTTTACGAGAACCCAGCGGTAGACTTGGTCGTTGCGGCGCACTTGCCCCTTGGTTTTTATCGAGCAGTAAATCCCTTTGGTGACGCTTTCCACAATTTGGTTGTCCACGCGGATTTCTGTGACTGTTTCCTCACACACGCCGGTGGTGTGACCGACGATGAGCAGTTCGTCGCCCACGGACAGGACATCCTCCTCCACAAGAATCTCCGCCACACCGAGTTTTCCGAAATAGTTGGTGATCTTGCCGATGCGGCGTCTCATGCGGGTAGCTTGCGAACCGTACTTGGCGGCCCACTCGCCCGCAGTGCGACCGAGGTAGTAGCCGCCCCAGAAGTCGCGGTTGTAGACGCTGCGCAGACGGGTCATCCAATTGTCAATCTTTTCGATGTCAAAAGTCTGGTTGTCAATGGCTTCCAAGGCTTCGTAATAACATTCCGTCACCATCTTGACATATTCGGCGGAGCGGCCGCGGCCTTCGATTTTCAACACGGAAACGCCAGCCCGCACGATTTTGTCCAAGTAGCCAATGGTGCATAAGTCCTTGGGCGAGAAGATGTAAGGGTTCTCTACGCGCAGTTCTATGCCCTCCTCCACGTCGCGCACCTCGTAGGCGCGGCGGCAGGGCTGCAGGCACGCCCCGCGGTTGCCAGATGAGTTGTAGTTGTCGAGGCTCAGGTAGCAGCGGCCCGAGACAGCCATGCAAAGGGCCCCGTGGATGAAAATTTCGATTTTGACGAGTTCGCCTTTCGGCCCCGTAATATGTTGCTCCTCAATCGTTTTGCAGATATCTGCGATTTGCTGGAGCGTGCATTCGCGTCCGAGCACAATGACATCGGCGAATTGGGCGTAGTAGCGAACGGCCTCCACGTTGGTGACGTTGCACTGTGTGGAAAGATGGATTTCGATGCCGATTTCGCGGGCATACTGGATGACGGCCATGTCGGAGGCGATAATGGCCGTGACCCCGCACGCCTTTGCCGCGTCCAACAGCTCGCGCATCTTGGCGATTTCGTCATTGTATATTATAGTGTTGACGGTGAGGTAACTGCGAACTTGATTCTCCTTGCAGATATGGACGATATTGGCCAGGTCGTCGAGGGAGAAGTTGGCGGCGGAGCGGGAGCGCATGTTCATCGCGCCCACGCCGAAATAAACGGAGCCCGCGCCGGCGGCGATGGCGGCCGACAGCGACTCGTACGAGCCCACCGGAGACATAATCTCTATCATAATCGTTGGATTTGGTGGTAAGTGATGCTCTTCTTGTTGAGGAGACACAATGCATATCCCCTTTGTAGAGACGTTGCGCGCAACGTCTCTACAGGGTGGTATTCTGATCTTTGGGTTTGGCGAGCATCTTCAGGAAATTGACCTCGCTTTTGGTGAGGAAACGCCAACGACCCCGCGGCAGGTCTTTTTTGGTGAGGCCTGCAAAGACTACGCGGTCGAGTTTAACAACCTCATAACCAAGAGATTCAAAGATACGGCGCACAATGCGGTTTTTGCCGGAATGGATGGTGATGCCGACCTCTTTCTTGCCCTCGCCGACGTATTCCACCTCGTCGGGGGTGATTTTGCCGTCGTGGAGTTCCACGCCGTTGTTACGAAGCAAGTCCATGTCCACGGAGGCAAAGGGTTTGTCAAGCTCCACGTCGTAGGTTTTTTCGATTTCGGAACTCGGATGAGTGAGCTTCTTGGTGAGGTCGCCGTCGTTGGTGAAGAGCAGCAACCCAGTGGTGTCGCGGTCGAGGCGGCCGACGGGATAGATACGTTCCTCGCAGGCATCGCGCACGAGCTCCATGACGTTGGCACGGCCACGCTCGTCATCGGTGGTGGTGATGTAATCCTTTGGCTTGTTGAGCAGTACGTAAACGGGCTTCTCGCGTTGCAGGATTTTGTCACCATAGCGCACCTCGTCGGTGGGCATCACCTTGTGGCCCATCTCGGTGACTACTTCGCCGTTGACAGTGATGGCGCCGGTAGCGATGAGCACGTCAGCTTCACGGCGCGAGCAGATGCCCGCGTTGGCGATGTATTTGTTGAGGCGGATAGGGCCGTGCAGTTCTTCGTATTCAAGCGACAGCACGCGCTGCTTTCTCGGCAGGGTGCGGCCCTCACGGCGACGGCGGTCGATAATTTCGCTCAGGATTTCCGATTCGGCGACCACATCGCGTTTGCGAGGCTTGTCGTCATCCTTGCGGAACCCGCGCTTGAAGGAGCGGTCGCGACCTTTGCCACGGTTTTCGTCGCGATCGTATTTACGGTCACGCTTGAAACCGCGGTCGCCGTCACTGCTGCTGCGGTCAAATTTACGGTTTCCTTTATCCTCTTTTGAATAACGCTTTCTGGAAAATTTCCGGTCAGAATCGTTTGAATCTTCCTCGTTAAAACGCCCTCTTCTTCGATTGTCGGAAGAAAACGTCCGTTTTTTATTGTTTTCAGAGAGTCTCCGGGACGCGCGCCTCGGGCTGAAATCCTCCTCTGAATTGTCCTTGTTGAATTGTCTGGCCATTGATATTTATTTCTCTTTGAAAAAACCTGCAAAAATACACTTTTTTTACGTAGAGACGCGCCATGGCGCGTCTCTATGTGCACAATACGTACAAGTCGTCCCGCTGGTTGATGCATAACACAGGCATTCCTGTCTTGCCGATGATTTTGCGTTCGCGGGGGCCCGTCAGCACGTCGGCGAGGGTGTAGTAGCGGGTCATCATGATTACTTCGACACCGGCGGAAACTTGCGGGGCAAACTCCAACCCATAAGCATCCAAATACTTTTGCGGCTCGGTCTCGTGCTTTTCGTACGTCACCTCCAGATTTTCGTACAGTTTTTCCACAAATGCCACATTGTCGTTGACCAGTTGAGCCAGTCCTTCGTCTTTGTATTTCGGATAGAGAATATGGACGACGGATCCGTAGAACCGGCTGAAATAGCCTGCCCACAATGCCTTCTCCTTATTCTGCCGTTCGATGTCTAAAGGCAGGAGCACGTGTTTGTAGTTCATGGCCTCATATTCTACCATGAAGTTGACCGTCATCACCGGAAAACGCGACTGACGAATGAATTTGAGGGCCTTTTTCGCCGTAAAGAAACATTTTGCGTGTTCAGTCACGTCGGTAGGCACCCCGATGACAAACATGGCGGTGTTGTGCTCTTCCGCATATTTGAACACGATCTCAGGAAATACATAGTCTGTGATAACCTGATTGTTTGCTACTTGTGAGACTGTATGGCGAATATCTTTCAGATAGTTGCTATCATCGGGAATAGGGCGGAATTCGGGCATTCCATATGCGAACCCGAAGTTGGCCACGACGGTGAGCGAGGCTTGGAAGACCTCGGCGAGCAATACACCATGATATACGGCCGCCATCCCGACATCGGAGTTGTCGGCGATGACCGTGATGTTCATGTTGCGGTCGCGTTTTATGGGTTCGTGGATGTCCATCAATGTAATCCTTTAACGACGGGTTTGGCGGCAACGTATTCCTTCAGGTAGAACGGTTCGAAGTAGGCAACATCCTCGAAATCACGGTTTTGCAATTTTTGGAGGGCGGGAAGGAGCAGGTTCTTTGCGGAGACGGGGGCGTCGAGGAAATGGGCGTTGGAGTTTGCGGAAAGGAGTTCGCGGCACTTGGGCATTCCGTTGCCGCAGAACAGAAGTTGCTGGGTGGCAAGTAGTTCGGCGAAAGTGTTCTCGTCGATGATTTTGGCGGTTACTTCTTCCAAGGCGTTCATCGCGAAGTCGTAGCGGGTAGTGAAGACCTCCATGCGGCGGGCATCGATCATCGGGATGATTTGCGGTTGCTCTGCCGACGTTTCGGCCCATAACGTTTTGGCTCCCTGTGCGATACTTTCCAAGGTGCCGATAGCCATCACGGGGATGCCGGCGGTGTAGGCGATGCCCTTGGCGGTTGATACGCCGATGCGGAGTCCCGTGTAGGAGCCCGGGCCGACACTAACGGCCACTCCGTCGAGGTCTTTGACGGTGCAGCCGCCCTGTCTCAACGCTTCTTCAACGAAGGGCAGTAGGTTCTTGGCGTGGTTATTGCCGCCGGCCTCCTCTTTGAGGCCGATGATTTCTTCGCCACGCGACAGGGCCACGGAGCATACGTCGGTGGCGGTTTCGATGTGTAATATTGTTGGACTCATCATATTCATCGTTCATTTATCGTTCATTCATCGTCATCAGGCCCTAGGGCTCACTCCGTTCACCCTAGGCTATTATGCGGCGCCCCTACAGGGCTTTCAAGGAAGATGTCCATATATATAGTGCTTCGATCGTTTCTAAATAACTATTGCCTACTGCCTGTTGCCTATTGCCTACTGCCTACTGCCTACTGCCTATTCCCTTATAGATGAGCTCGTGAGCCTTGAGGCGGATGCCGCTTTTGGCCAGGTTGTTGGGATCGGCGGCGGGGCAGACGCGGTTGGAGAGGAAAACGAAGATGAGTTCCTCGTCGGGGTCGCACCAGACCACGGTGCCGGTGAAGCCTTGGTGCCCGAAGGTGTGGGTGCTGGCAGCGCCGGGCACGATGGACGACTGGCCAGAAGCCTTCGGGGTGTGGAAACCGTAACCACGCAGTTGGCAACCGTGCAGGGTATGCATCTTGGTGAACTCCTTTACGGTACTCTCTGACAGATAGCGAGTTCCGTCATAAACACCGCCGTTCTGCAGCATCAGGAATAGGGCACCGATTTCCTCCGCCGTGGAGAACAAGCCGGCGTTGCCGGCGTTGCCGTTCATCAATGCGGAGGTCTGGTCGTGCACATAGCCGTGAACCAGCTGCTTGCGGAAAGTCTCGTCTTTCTCTGTAGGGGCAATCTCCTTTTTGGAAAAACCGTTCTTCAGCGGGAGGAACGACGTGTGCGACAGCCCCATGGATTGATAGTAAGTTTCGGCCAGGAACTGCTCAATCGGCAGCATGGTGACTATTTCCACCATATCTTTGAGTAACAGAAAGTTGAGATCGCTGTATTCGTACTTTTTCTCTTTGAGTTTGCAATGGGCCACTTTGTATCGGATGGTGTCGGGGTAGTCGTTGCGAAGATAGAGGTTGTCCGCCACTTGGATGCTGAAGTTATCGCTTTTGCTGGTGCGAAGGTACTTTTCGTTGCCTTGGATGGACTTGTAGAACGGGATGAACGCGGGCATCCCCGACGTGTGCGTGAGGAGTTCTTCGAGGGTGAGGTTTGCTTTGTCGGTGCCGGCTAAGTAGGGCAAGTACTTGCCGATTTTGTCCGTTAGATGGATTTCGCCGTTATCATACAACTTCATGACTGCCAGGGTGGTAGCCGCCACTTTGGTCAGCGAAGCCACGTCGTACATGGTTTGCGGCGTCACCTTCTCCTGTCGGCTGTAATCCAAATATCCAAACGCTTTATGGTAGATGGGTTGTCCGTGGTGCAAGGCGATGACCTCGCAGCCTGGGTAAATACGGTTCTGGATACCGTCCTGCAGCATCTTGTCGAGACTTTGGGTGATATCATCGGGCAGGGCGGAGAAGTTCTCAACGGATTTGCTCATCAGGATGCCGCTGCCGGCGGGGTAGCCGTTAATGCTGACTGGCAGCGTGCCTTCGCAGACAATCTGTCCGAAGCAGGCTCTCATCGCCGCCGCCACAGTGGAGGGCGTAAACTGGTAGGCATCGATGACGGCGCGGTAATTGGTCAGCGAATCGAAATAGTTGAGTGCGTAAGGATTTCCTAAGTGGATGAGAATCACCTGTTTGTCTTTTGCAAGGCGGTTGAGCAACTTCACCGACGACATTTCTATGCCGTAGCCGGAACCGCCTAATTGGTTAGAGCCGCCAAATGCCACGATGATCTGTTTGTACGGAGCCAGTTTTGCGAGCATATTGGTCTGTTCTTTGGCGGAAATCTTCTTGTCCATATAATAATAGGGGAGGTTGTACTCGCCCACAATCCGCTTGTATTCACTTTGATATGCCTTGCGATCGACGCACAGGAACGCTGTGCTTCCGGCCGTTTTGGCATTCAAGGGTAGCATGTAGTCATCGTTTTTCAGCAGTGTG
Organism: Bacteroidales bacterium; assembly: GCA_017395245.1. GTDB lineage: Bacteria > Bacteroidota > Bacteroidia > Bacteroidales > WCHB1-69 > F23-D06. The sequence continues at coordinate 92,734 of JAFPVR010000107.1, forward strand.
AGGGCTTTTTCCTCAATCTGCCGGTTCACCCAGACGGCTTCCGAGCGGTTAAGCCACTTGTGGATTTCCGCGCTGCTGTTGGAGGTGAAGTTCGTGATGCCGCGACTCTTCTTGAACTGCAGGACGCGCAGGCACCGTTCGTTGATGAGTTCTTCGGAAATGACACCCTCTTCCACCGCCCGTTTGATGGCAGCAATGACGGAATCGGTTTCGCCGGGGAGCAACAGGATGTCGGCACCGGCCAGCAGGGCGCGGATTTCCACGTCGCCCTCGAAGCGGTTCTGGTTGCGCACGCCTTTCATTTCCATTCCATCTGTGATTATTAGGCCGTTATAGCCCAATTCCTTTTTAAGAAGCTGTGTTACAATGGAATATGATAACGAAGAGACGGACTTCGTGGTGGAATCGAGAGCGGGGATGTTGAGGTGCCCGACCATCACCATATCGGGGTTTTCTTTGATGAGCTGGCGGTAGGGGTAAAGTTCCATCTCGTCAAGCTCGATGCGGCTTTTGCGAATGGTGGGCAGGGCGAGATGCGAGTCGCTTTCGGTGTCGCCGTGGCCAGGGAAGTGCTTGAGGGAGGTGGCGATGCCGCCGGCCTGCATCCCGTGCATGTAGAGGGCGGCCTTGCGGCACACTTTGTCGCGGTTTTCGCCGAAGGAGCGGCTGTTAATCACGGGGTTGCGGCTGTTGTTGTTGATGTCGATGCAGGGAGCGAAGTTGAGGTTGATGCCGACGGCTTTGCACTGTTCGGCCACCTCAAGGCCCATCTGGTAGATCAGGGAGTCGTTTTCCTCGGAAAGTGCGCCGAGGGTCATCTGTCGCGGGAAAGCCACGCAGCTGTCGAGGCGCATGGCAGGTCCCCATTCACCGTCAATGGAGACAAAGAGCGGGATTTTGCTGACGGCCTGCAGCCGTTTGGTAAGCATGGCTTCCGGGGTGGGATTGCCTTTGAAAAAGCAGACTCCGCCAGGTTGCACACGTGCTACGTAATTTACCAATTCTTTGTTGTACTGTTCGTTATCCGTGCTATTCACGCGGATAATCAACAATTGGGCAATCTTCTCCTCAAGAGTCATCTGGTCGAGGACGTTGAGGTTGGGGTCGGGTTGTCGGACGCCGGTGAAGAGCGTCAGCAGCAACAGTGCGGAAAGGAGGGTGCTATATCGAATAATGGGTTTCATAACATACGGCTAATGGAGCGGCAAAAGTACAAAAAAAACGGCAGAATCGAAATGATTCCGCCGCTTTTCGCGTATTCAAAAATTATGGGGTTTACTCTGCAGTTTCGGGAACGATGTTGAGCTTGATCTCCACCTTGAAGTCGCGGTGCAGGTTCACCATGGCGCTGTATTGGCCCAGTTCCTTGATGCGGTCTTCGTTGATGGTGATTTTGTGGCGGTCGATTTCGATGCCGTGCTGGCTCTGAAGGGCTTCCGCAACCATGATGTTGTTCACGGAGCCGAACAGGGTGCCGCTTTCGGATGCCTTGGCAGGGATGTTGACTTCCAGACCTTCGATCTTGCCGGCCATGAATTCAGCCTCTTTGCGGATCTTTTCGGCCTTGAAGGCGCGCTGCTTGATGGTTTCCGCCAATTGTTTCTTCTTTGCCGGGGTGGCGAGTTCGGCATAACCCTGCGGAATGAGGTAGTTGCGGGCGTAACCGTCCTTCACCTTCACGATGTCGTCGGCATAACCCAGATTAGCCACGTCTTGTTTCAATATGATTTCCATGACAAAATGCTTTTTTAGTTAGACGATTTTAAGTTATCGGTGACGAACGGCAGAAGAGCCAGGTGACGGGCGCGCTTCACGGCTTGGGCCACTTTCTTCTGGTACTTCAGGGAGGTGCCGGTCAGACGACGGGGCAGGATCTTGCCCTGCTCGTTCACGAATTTCTTCAGGAACTCGGCGTCTTTGTAGTCGATGTACTTGATACCGCTCTTTTTGAAACGGCAGTATTTTTTCTTCTTGATGTCAACCGCAACGGGGGCGATGTATTTGATATCGTTCTGCTGTGCCATAATCTTAAGCTTCTACAGGGTTAGACTCTTGGTTAACTGTTTCTTCGGCAACGGGTTGTTGCTCTTCCTGAACGGGTTCAGCGGGGGCCTCTTCTTTGGCCTTGCGGTTGTTGCGTCTCTTCTCGGCGTAGGCGATGGCGTATTTGTCCATCGTCACGGTGAGGAAGCGGATGACGCGCTCGTCGCGGCGGTACTGCAGCTCCAGCTCGGCGACCACTTGGCTGTCGGCCGTGAACTCCATGAGGTAATAGAATCCGGAGGACTTCTTCTGGATGGGGTATTCGAGCTTGCGCAGGCCCCAGTTCTCCCGGTTGATGATTTCAGCACCCTGGTCGGTGAGAATCTTCTCAAACTTCTGTACCGTTTCCTTCATCTGTTCATCAGACAAAACGGGCGTCATAATGAAAACGGTTTCGTAATGATTTGCCATAATGCTTTTTACTAAATTGATTTGTACTAAAATTTTGGGCGGCAAAAATACACTTTTTTCCCATTCAGACAATCAGGCGGGGAAGTTTTTTTTCAACAGCTTGTCCCCTCACCCATTTTTACCGCAGGGTTCCGATGCGTATATAGGCATTCGCCAACGCGTATATACGCATAAATCACCGTTCACAACTCACAACTCACAATTCACTAATCACTAATCACTAATCACAATTCACAAACCACCGTTCCCAAAAAATTTGTATCTTTGCCCGTTTTTTGAACTCTCTAATTAAAAATACATCTTTATGGAAAAAATCAAAATTGGTATTAACGGTTTCGGCCGTATCGGCAGACTGGTTTTCAGAGCCACAACAGAAAGAGACAACGTGCAAGTGGTCGGCATCAACGACCTTTTGGACGTGGATTACATGGCCTACATGCTTCGCTATGACTCCGTGCATGGCAAGTTCCAGGGCGAAGTTTCTGTGGAAGACGGCATGTTGGTGGTGAACGGCAACAAGATTCGCGTCACCGCTGAGAAGGATCCCGCCAACCTGAAATGGGACGAAGTGGGTGCCGACTATGTGGTGGAATCCACCGGCCTCTTCCTGACCAAAGAGCTCGCTGAGGCTCACCTCAAAGCCGGTGCGAAGCGCGTCGTGATGTCCGCCCCTTCCAAGGATGACACTCCGATGTTCGTCATGGGCGTCAACAACAAGGAATATGCTGGCCAGACCATCGTCTCCAACGCTTCCTGCACGACCAACTGCCTGGCTCCTCTCGCCAAGGTCGTTCACGACAACTTCGGCATCGTGGAAGGTCTTATGACGACGGTTCACGCCGCCACGGCGACTCAGAAGACCGTTGACGGCCCCTCCAAGAAAGACTGGCGCGGCGGCCGTTCTATCCTCGGCAACATCATCCCCTCCTCCACCGGCGCCGCCAAGGCTGTCGGCAAAGTGATTCCGTCCCTGCAAGGCAAACTCACGGGTATGTCTTTGCGCGTTCCCACCGCTGACGTCTCTGTGGTCGATTTGACCTGCCGTCTTGAGAAAGCCGCCACCTACGAGGAAATCAAGGCTGCCATGAAGAAAGCCTCCGAAGGCGAACTCAAGGGCATCCTCGGCTACACCGAAGACGCTGTGGTTTCCACCGACTTCCTCGACGAGAAGAGAACTTCCGTGTTCGATGCCGGTGCCGGTATTATGCTCAACGAGCACTTCGTGAAACTGGTCTCCTGGTACGACAACGAGATGGGCTATTCCAACAAGGTTGTGGATCTGATCTGCAGCATGAATGCCACCTGTCCTTTGAAATAATTTGTAATTCCCGTAGAGATGCACGGCCGTGCATCTCTACATTTTATAACCCTAAAATTCAAAAATTATGGAAAAATACGTTTGTGACATGTGCGGTTATGTTTATGACCCCGAAGTTGGCGATCCCGACAACGGCATTGCCCCGGGCACCGCGTTTGAAGACATCCCTTACACTTGGACCTGCCCGCTTTGTGGCGTGGACAAATCCAACTTCTCCAAGCAATAACAACATTGTTGAAACGGGTTCATCCCCGTCTCCATTTGGAGCAAAAAAAGAAAGGCGGCCTGCAAAGACCGCCTTTTCTAATATATAATATTGTAAGACTTATTCCACAATGAATTTCTGGACGTGGCTGCCGTTGGCACTGTCCAAGTGGAGGAAGTAAACGCCCTTGGCAAGCGTGTTCACGGGAATCGTGTAGATTTGGTTACCGCCATTGTGGCCGATCTGGTCGGTGTAGACGGTCTTGCCCATCATGTCCACCACGGTAGCGGTGAATTGCTGTGCCTCGTCGGAGAGCACTTCCACGTTGACGTAGTTGGAGGCCGGATTCGGGTAGACGCTTACCTCGACATTGTCGAATTGGCTGATGCTGGTGTTCATGGCATAGTACTCAAACTCAAAGCCGGTGCCTTGATCCTTGTTGTCGGAAACGAAGCGGATGGTGACGCGGGCGGTGTTGGGTGAACCCTGATAGGTGAAGGTTGCGAGGTCGTAGGTGTAGACTTGCGTGGGTTGTTCGTCGACATCGAAGTGGGCGATTCTCGTTTTGGGTGCGGAGGGAGACGCGCTGGTTTGCGTGTAGATGTCCACGAAATCGCCTTGTCTGAGGTCGAATTTGTGGAAAGCGCAGACCAGTTGGTTCGTGAAGCGCAGGTTCAGGGTGTATTCGCAGACATTGGAGGCGCGGTAGGCGTCGTCGCTGATTTCATTGTTGGGCTTGTCGGTAAGCACAGCGTAACCATCCGTGTAGGTCTTGTCGGAGCAGGCATTTTTGTCGTAGCTTGTCACCTGATAGTCCAGCACAAAGCCGTAGTCGGTTTCGGAGTTGGCGGTGGAGGTGAAGACCACGAGCACACTGTCCGCATTGACGGTAACAGAAGCCGGAAGGGGATCGCCTGTGTAATCGCCGTGGACGCTGCTGCTGTCGCCGAAGTTTTGGTAGTCATAGCAGGCGGCGGAGAGGCAGTTGCCGCTGTATTGTTGTTTGATGCCGGAGGCTTCCGTGCCGCCGTTGTAGATGATGACTTTGTCGGTGGATTTCACTTTCAGTCTGGAGAATTCAAATTTGTAGGCCTTGGCGTCGGGGGCGGCGATCACCCATCTGCGGTTGGAATTTTGGGCGTATTTCATATTGCCTGCACCGTCGCTGATGGTGCCGAAGGTAGACGTGACGCGAGAGGAGCTCTCGGCGGGTTTCTGGATGGCGGCGCTGTCGGGCATCAGGAAGGTCATCATGGTGTTGGTACCTTCCTCGTTGAAGTTGCCGGAACTAACGGTGCGCATGTTGTCGATTTTGTAGTAGCCGTTGTTGCTGCCAGCCCATCCCCAGTTGACGTGGAAGTAAGTGGAGTTGTTGATGGTGGTGTAGCCATCGACGATCCAGGCGTGGCCGCCTGCGGTGGCACTTCTACCTGAAAAGAAGAGCGGGCGGTGGGCATCGAGTTCAGCTTTCGCCATTTCCACCCATTCGCTGGCCGAAACGTCGCTCACAGAGCGGAATTGGGATTTGTCATTGAAGAAATAGTGGTCTTGCAGGGCATTCATGGCGTATTCGGACTGTGATCCGGAGCCGTCGTGGCCGTAGGACATACGGACGGAGACACCGCAATGGTAGAGCAATTTGGCAAGTTCGCCGGTGTAGGCATCCAATGAGTTGGCCATGGCGTTATAGTCGTAGGTCGCCTGGCTGTAGTTGACCGTTTGTCTTGGGTAGGTGTAAATCAATTCACCGGTCTCGTCGTCATATTCCTTGGGAATGTAGGAGACAATACCGTAGCCGTGCTCGGGATAGCGATAGTAATAAAGGATGTTGGCCATGGTCAACGCGACGCAGCCCACGTATGCGCGAGAATCCTGGGTGTATGAGCACTGCGGGTTGTAGGGACAAGAGGTGTTGTAAAACTGCTCCTGGGTCCAGCGGGTTGTCACCAGCGGTTCCATGCAGGGGGCGCCTTTCGTGGCCGTGTAAGGCACGAAGTTAGAAGCCAGGTAGTGGTCCCAAGAGTTGCGGTTGGGTTGCGCAGCGGCGGGGTTCGCCAGCAGGAACTCAATGTTCTTGGCATAGTTCTCCACGTAGATGTCGGTGCCGATACCCTGCTTGAAGTTGCTCTCCAAGGAGTAGGCCAGCACGGGGTCGGCCAGATCGGTGGCGGAAGTGATGATGAAACCCTTGTCGCCTACGCTGAAGCGGTAGGTCACGGGTGTGCCGTCTGCGGAATATTCGGTGCTCACCAAGGTCAGCTCCAATTGGCTGGCTTTTGCGGCGCCAACGCGCTCGGCGAGGAAGTTCTTCGATGCCTGCATGGCATCGCCCACGGGAATCACGTTGACCGCGTGGGTCATGAAAACGAACATCAGTAACGATGCTAAAAGGGTAAATTTCTTCATAAGTTATTGAATTTTAATTATAATTATTCCTTTTAAGAAGTTTGCCGCAAAAATACAAAAAAAATAAATCCAACACCAACTATATTTACATTTAAAAATAATAGGGATTTTGGGAGATTTTTGTATCTTTGCGTTTCGTTTTCTTATTTATATAATTTTTTGACATTCAGAACATTACAAGTTAACCCTAAATAGAAGCCATATGTATAAAATCGTCAAGAAGGAAGAGTTAGGTCAGGATACGTTCCTGATGGAAGTTGAGGCACCGAAAATCGCACAGTCCGTGCTGCCCGGTCAATTTGTCATCGTGAAAGCGAATGAGACCGCCGAGCGAATCCCCCTAACCGTCAGCGACACGTTTCTACCAGATGGAACTATTACGTTGGTTATCAAAGCGATAGGTGTGTCAACCCGTAAAATTGTTTCTTATCCTGTTGGCGGTTTCTTCCACGATGTGGTGGGTCCGTTGGGCAATCCTTCCGCCTTCATCCACCGTCCCATCGGGATGCTGAGGCGTTCCAGATACTGCTTCATTGCGGGCGGTGTCGGCATTGCGCCGGTGTTTCCGCTCGTCAAGTGGATGTCGCAACACGGTTTGGAATGCGATGTCATCATTGGTGCCCGCAACGCTTCCCTGCTCTTTTACATCGAGCAGTTCCGCAAAATCACCAACAATCTCTACATCGCCACCGACGACGGCTCCATGGGCTTCAAGGGCACGGTGAATGATATGTTGGATAAGCTTGTGAAGGAAGAACGTCGCCGCTACGATGAAATTACCGCCATCGGTCCGATGATTATGATGAAGTACGTGTCGTTGAAGGCCAAGGAGTTGGGCATTCCCTGTGTGGTGAGCCTCAACTCGCTGATGGTCGATGGCACTGGTATGTGCGGTGCCTGCCGTGTGCAGGTCGGCGGTCAGACCAAGTTCACCTGCGTTGATGGTCCCGAGTTCGACGGTGCGCTCATCAATTTCGACGAATGTATGCACCGCCAGGCTATGTACGACCATATTGAGGGTCGTAAATTATTAGAAGAAGAAGAGTCACGAGAGAATCACCAATGCCATATCGGCGGCATCACGCATGAGGAGTTGCCGCCTAAGTCACGGGTGCCCGTGCGCGAGCAGGCACCCGAGGTGCGTCGCAACAATTTCCGCGAGGTCTGTTACGGCTACAATGCCGAGGAGGCTGTGGAGGAAGCGCGTCGCTGCCTCAACTGTAAACGGCCGCAATGCATTGAGGGCTGTCCCGTGCATATCCGCATTCCCGATTTTATCTCGCTCATCAAGGAAGGGAAGTTCGAGGAATCCGCCACTTTGCTTCGGGAGGACACCGCGCTGCCGTCTGTGTGTGGCCGCGTCTGCCCGCAGGAGAGTCAGTGCGAAGGCAAATGCGTGCTCGGCCGCAAAGGCGATGCCGTGGCCATCGGCAAGCTTGAGCGCTTTATCGGCGACTGGTCGATGCAGCATCAGGTTAACGCCCAAAAACCTACTGTTAAGAAGGGACTTAAGGTGGCCGTAGTGGGAAGTGGTCCTGCTGGCCTCACCTGCGCCAAAGAATTGCGCTGTATGGGTTACGATGTTACCGTCTATGAGGCACTGCACGAGTTCGGCGGCGTGCTTGTTTACGGTATTCCCGAGTTCCGTTTGCCGAAGAAGGATATTGTGAAGCCCGAAATTGAGACCATCAAGGCTCTTGGCGTCCGGTTTGAGAGCGATGTGGTCATCGGTCGCACCATGTCGGTGGACGATCTGATGGACAGATGGGAGTACGATGCGGTGTTTGTGGCCACGGGCGCGGGATTCCCCAATTTCATGAACATTGAAGGCGAGAACTTGTGCGGCGTGGTTTCCGCCAATGAGTTCCTGACCCGTAACAATTTGTTGTTCGCTTACAAGGATCACTATGAGACTCCGAACTATGTCGGCAAGAAGGTGACTGTGATTGGTGGCGGCAATGTGGCCATGGATGCGGCCCGAACGGCTGTGCGTCTCGGTGCCGACGTGACTATTGTCTATCGCCGTTCCGAAGCGGAGTTGCCCGCCCGTTTGGAGGAGGTGCATCATGCCAAGGAGGAGGGCATCCGTTTTGAGATGCTCACCAGTCCTGTGAAAATCAACGGTGACGAGAAAGGATGGGTCTGCAGCATGGATTGCCAACGTATGGAGCTCACCGAACCTGATGCCTCGGGTCGCCGTCGTCCTGTGCCAATCCCCGGGTCGGAGTTCACATTGGAGACGGATATGGTGGTCATGTCCATCGGCACGTCTCCCAACCCTTTGATTTACACAACCACGCAGGGTTTGGATGTGAACCATCACGGTTGCATTGTGGCCGACGAGAACGGCGTGACCTCAAGGAAAGGTGTTTTTGCCGGCGGTGACATTGTCTCCGGTGCAGCCACGGTCATCCTCGCCATGGGTGCTGGCAAGAGCGCGGCGAAAGCGATTGACGAGTACTTGAGGACGGTATAAGGTTCAAGGTTTAAGGGTTAAAAAAAAGGCGTGACCGTATGGCCACGCCTTTTATCTATAATTACATTGTCTCAATTAATCATTGAGTTCGACTTTCACGCAACGCACGCTGACCTTGCTCTCCTTGCTCTTGTCGTAGACGGTGAACTCGCCGCAACCGCAGCGGAGTTCCACGGTTCTGGCCACGAGGGAATTACTCGGGTTGAGCTCGCAAGTCCAGAAGTAGGTGTAACCGAGTTGTCTTTGGTACTGCATGCCCTCGTAGTAGCCAGCGCCCTTGGCACCGAAACCGGAGGTGTTGGTGCCGGCATTGCCGGGCAGCCAGGTGTTCACATCGTCGGACTTGATGGCGTCGTCACCACCGGCTGCGGCAATCATATTGTTGAACTGAGCTGGCGTGGGGATGGCCCAACCGTCGGGGCAAACACCTTGAATGTAGGTGCCCGTCTTGCAGGTTTTCACTGTATTGTTGCTGCCCACGGCGGAGTTCCAGTCGTAGAGCAAGCCGAAGCCTTCGTTGGCGTTATCCTCATTGTAGTAGGCGGCGCCTTCAGCGCTGGTTTTGAGGTTCTCGGCAATCCAGCAGTCGCAGCCGACACGGACGGTCTGGTATTCTCTGCCGTTGGCATCGGTGACTGTTGCGCCGCAAGCGGGATAGTTCACCGTCACCTTCTGGGTGTAAGTGGCCTCGGAGCAGCCGTCGTTCACTTTCCAGAGGATGTTGTGTTCGCCGGCAGGAATTCTGTCCAGTCCGTCAACGCGGACGATGGAGACGGGTGTGGGGTCAAGCGTGGGTGCGGTCAGATTGGCGGTGCTCGTGTCGCATGCACCGTACCACAGCGTGATATTCACATCCGGGAACTGGGTAGTGTAGTCCGCAACCTCTCTCACGTGGATTTTGTAGATTTCATTGCTGGGAATGGAGTCGCAGTCGCCATACTTCACCGCTGCGCGATACCAAAGGTCGGATCCGGCGGTAAGATCAGAGGAATTGAGTGTCAACGAATAGGAAGAATAACCGTTGACAAATCCGGGAGCTAAATTCGTCCAAGTGGATCCTTTGTCCGTTGATTTTTGCCAATACTGGCCGTAAGAAGCCATATAGGCAGGGGTGTACATACCCCAATCTAACGTTTTAGTGTAGGAAGAGACAGTGGAGCAAATGGTATCGTCGCCCGACCACATGCCCTCAAATGTAAAGGGATCCACTGTTGCGACTTGCAAATAATTATTGACGGCGCCGTCAGAGGCATAAATGTTCCCACACACGTTATCCTTGTATTGTCTTGCAAAATACCGTAATCCACTCAACATTGGAGTATAGGTAGAACTATTGGCTCCTGAAATTTGTTCCCAAGTATTACTTCCCGAATAGCCAGTTTCATCGAGAGTCACCCATTGCCACCATTGATAACTACCGCTACCGGACCCGCCAGTGGCATCCGTAACGCTTGTGAGGGTTTGGATGGTCTGGCCCTGACAAACCAATTGATTTTCAGCGATGACACCGCCGTCGAGTTTGCCGTAGACGTTAACCGTAACGGTAAAGTTATCGGTAGCGATTTCACCTTTGGACTTGGCCGTTCCGTTGATGGTGAGGGTAACAGTGTTGGAAGTGCTGTTGGTGATGTCACCGGTTATGTGCCACTTGTGGTCGGTGGTGTTATAGGCGATCGAGGGACCGTGTCCGCTGAGTTCGGCCGGGGGCGTTATTGCGACAGACATCAGGGCTTCGTTAAGGTTATAGCCATCGACGGTGACATCAAGGGTGACGTCGTAGTCCGTGCCGGAGCAGATGGTGGTGTCGGCATCTTTCACATCGATGTATTCGGTTGTGTAGGTGTAGGTGACGCGCACCACGCCGGGAGCGCCGGCACCGCCATTATTACCATCTCCACTGCTGAGTATAGTATAGGCTGTTGCACCGGAGCCGCCGCCGCCATACGTTGCGCCAATCACGCCATCTGCCGATTCGCCTCGTATGCCGTTGCCACCTTTGCCTGCAGGCATTGTGCCCGAGCCGGGTGTACCACCGGTCACGGCATCTGTAGGCAGGGCATCGTTTCCATCTCCTGTGGAGTTGGCCGCGCCGCCGCCGCCGCCGCTATAGCTGAACAGCCAGCCCAACAAAAGGCCGTATGCGTCAGCACCGTTACCACCGCTATGTGCGCCAGTCGTGGGGATACAAGCGGAAGCCTGGCCGCCAAGGGCTCCTGTCCCTCCGTCACGATTTGTGTAAGGGGAAGAAGTGCCGCCTGCGGCAACCAGAATATTCGAACCGCCTTGCTTTACGATGGAAGCGCTGCCTGAAACGGTTGGACCATCCATAGGATTGGTGCCGCCTATTCCGGGCATGATCTGGAAGGAGCCGATAGGATTCGACACAGTGACCGTGGCGTATGCGCCGCCGCCGCCGCCGCCGCC
>JAFPVR010000108.1 GCA_017395245.1 Bacteroidales bacterium
TATCTTGTGTATTAAAAATATTACCTGCATTATTAGCTAATTTCCTTTTATATGACAAAAGATGGAAAGATTTTTTCAAAGTTGTTGTATATTCAATATTATTATTTTTCATACCATTTATTTATTTTGAAGGTGGTTTTAATTGTTTTCCAATATTAATCAAATATATTGAAATAAATACTAATTACTATTTATTCAAAAGGATACCAAGTTTTTATATATTATCATTTAACTTACCTTTATTAATTTTTACAAAATGGTTATATATAAAATTATCATTTATTATAAGTGTTTTAGCAATTGCAACAAATTTTTCACATACTATAAAATGGAAACAAACAGCACAAATTATATTATCTATATATCACCATGTTCGAGATGCTCGGCAACTGGTCGTTTGGCGACTACTTCAAAAAAGAGGCCATCGCCTATGCGTGGGAGTTCCTCACCGAGGTGATGAAACTCGACAAATCCCGCCTCTACGCCACCGTTTTTGCCGGCGACGAGAAGGATGGCACCGAGTTTGACCAAGAGGCTTACGATTTCTGGAAGGATTATCTGCCGGAAGACCGTATTCTGAAGGGCAACAGGAAGGACAACTTTTGGGAGATGGGCGATACCGGTCCGTGCGGCCCCTGCTCGGAAGTTCATATCGATCTTCGCGACGACGATGAGCGTGCCAAAGTCCCTGGTGCCGAGTTGGTGAATAAGGACAACCCCTTAGTCATCGAGATTTGGAACCTCGTGTTCATGCAGTTCAACCGCGTGGCTTCCGGCGAGTTGCATCCGCTGTCTGCCAAGCATGTGGACACGGGCATGGGATTCGAGCGCCTCTGTATGGCGGTGCAGAACAAGAAGTCCAACTACGATACGGATGTCTTCCAGCCGATTATCCAAAAGATTGCGCAGACGGCTGGCGTTCGCTACGGTGAGAAACACGATGTGGATGTGGCCCTTCGCGTGGTGGCCGACCACCTGCGTGCCGTCACGTTCGCCATTGCCGACGGACAGCTGCCCTCCAACACGGGTGCCGGTTACGTCATCCGCCGCATCTTGCGTCGCGCCATCCGCTACAGTTTCACCTTCCTCGGTTTCAAGGAACCCTTCATGAACACGCTGGTTGCCGACCTCGTGGCGCAGATGGGTCACCAGTTCCCGGAAATCAAGGCGCAGCAGCAGCTCATTGAGAACGTCATCCGCGAGGAGGAGAACTCCTTCCTCAAAACCCTCGATTCCGGCATCCTGAAGTTTGAGAACTACGTCAAGAAGATGGGCAGCAGCACCGTGATTGACGGTGACTTCGCCTTCGAGCTGTTCGACACCTACGGCTTCCCCATCGACCTCACCTGCCTGATGGCTTCCGAGAAGAACCTGACGGTGGATATGGCCGGTTTCGCCGAGGGATTGCGTCAGCAGAAGGAACGTTCCCGCGCTGCCACGTCGGTTTCCGCCGGCGACTGGATGGAGCTGATTCCGCAAGAGAACCCCACCGTTTTTGTGGGCTACAAAGAGAATGAGTGCTCCTGTAAGATTGTGAAATACAGACAGGTAACTGCCAAGAATAAGACCTATTTCCAGATTGTGCTCGACAAGACCCCGTTCTATGCCGAATCTGGCGGTCAGGTGGGCGACACCGGCGTGCTGACCAACGGCACCGAGACGGTGGAGATTTATAACACCACCAAGGAGAACAATCTCGTTATCCATCATGCCAACAAAATCCCGAACAATGTGACGGCGATTTTCACCGCTCGCATCGATGAGGCGAAACGGCAGAAGACTGCCAACAATCACTCGGCCACCCACCTGCTCGACCACGCATTGCGCGCGGTTTTGGGCACCCATGTGGAGCAGAAAGGCTCTATGGTGGCCTCCGACCGTTTGCGTTTTGACTTTTCGCACTTTGCCAAGGTGACGGACGAGGAGCTGCGTAAGACTGAGCAGATGGTGAACGCCTTGATTCGCAAGAACTTGCCGTTGCAAGAGTTTGTGGATGTGCCGATCGAGGAGGCTCGCGAACGCGGAGCTATCGCTCTGTTTGGCGAGAAGTACGGCAAAACTGTCCGTGTAATCCAGTTCGGCGATGCCGTGGAGCTTTGCGGCGGTACGCATACTTCCGCCACCGGCAACATCGGGTTGTTCAAGATTGTATCCGAAGGAGCTGTGGCCGCCGGAGTGCGCCGTATCGAAGCGGTGACCGGCGAGGCTGCCGAGAAGCTTGTTTATGCCGACCAGGACGCCATCGCGCAGCTCAAAGCCATGCTGAACGCCCCCGATTTGGCTCAAGCGGTGAAGCGGCTGCAGGACGAGAGTGCGGCGTTGCGCAAGAAGATGGAGGACATCGACCGGCAGATGGCGGTAGAGTTCGGCAAGTCGCTGGTTGACAATGCTGAAGAGGTCAACGGTGTTCAGGTTATGTCACAGGTTACGGATTTCTCCGCAGACATGCTCCGACAGATTGCCTACCAGCTGAAGGATGCCGACAACCGGGTGATCGTGTTGGGCAGCGTGCATGGGGGCAAGCCGAATCTGGTGGTAGCCTTGAGTGCGAACCTGACCGACCGTCTTGACGCGCCGACGCTCGTGCGTGCTGCTGGCAAGCTTATCCAGGGAGGTGGCGGCGGCCAGCCGACGCTCTCCATGGCGGGCGGCAAGAATCCTGCCGGCGTCCCTGATGCCGTTGCTGAGGCCTTGCGGTTGGCGAAAGAGAAATTGTCATAACGGTGCACAATCTTGCATTTTCAGAAAAAAGACGGCGGCCAATCGGTCGCCATCTTTTTTTCTCCTCAGAACGGTAGGTCGTCCGCGAAGTTCTCCTCGGGAACCTTGGATTCCGGTGGGGCGGGCTGTTGCGGCGGGGGCGTCGGGATGACAGCGGTCTGGTTGGGCACCTGCGTCACGGTCGGACTGCTGGCCTCCTTTGGCGACAGGAACAGGAACGTGTTGGCCTCAATCTCCGTGAAGTAGTGCTTCACGCCGTTCTGGTCGTCCCAGTTGCGGGTTCGCAGGCGGCCCTCCACGTAGATCTGTCGGCCTTTGCGGAGGTACTTCTCCGCCAGATCCGCCAAGTTGCCCCACATCACGATGTTGTGCCACTCGGTCATTTCCACACGGTTCCCGTCCATGTCCTTGCGGTACTCGGACGTTGCCAGCGAGAAACTCGCCTTCTTGCTGCCGTTCTCAAATGTTCTGATTTCCGGGTCTTTTCCTAAATGACCCACTAGGATTACTTTGTTAATACCTGACATAATATTAAGTTTTAAGTTCACGGCAAAAATACAACCGGGAAAGGCGTTTTGAACACCTTTCCCGGAAAAGTTATCAAGTGTTAATTGTTGATAAATGTTTATTACGTTAATTGTCAATTAATTGACATGCGGTCCTGCGTACGTTTTTTTTTCTTTGGGGTTTGAGATGTAAATGTAGAGACGCAAAATTTTGCGTCTCTACTCCCGTTTTACGCCGGTTTGTAACCCGATTCTTTCAGCAGTTTTTGGCTGTCGGTCATGTTCATGAGGTCTTTCAGCGTGGTGCCGGGATGGGTTTTCATGTAGCTTTGCACAATCTGGAAGCCGATGAAGACCCCGAGGCGGCCGGGCGAGTCGTTGCCGAAATCGCGCGTGAACGGTGTCTCGTCGATCAGCCGCCGCGCCATGTCTTCGCTTTTGTCGTACACCATGTTCTTTTCGACCATGCGGTGCCAGATGGCGGATTCGTGCGACAAGGCCCACTTGTACTGGCTCTTGGTGTAGCCGAGGATGTCCTGCGGCTCGACGGTCGGGAACATTGTCTGTGTAAAGAGCATCTTCTTGCCGGCATCCACCATGTTGTCTAACACCGTGACCAAGGTCTTGTCGGGTAGATGCTTGTAAACCAGTGCTTTGGAGAAACAGTCGGTGGCCATGTACTTCTTGTCGCAGCGGGCGGCGATGTAGTTCGGCATTCCCGCCTGGCTGTAGAATTTGCAGTCTTTGCCGAGGTACATGTCCAAGCAGATGAAGATGGTGTTCTGATAGCCGAAAACCTGTGGCATCTGGAAGTCGATGCCCGATACCAAGGTGCAGAAATCCGGGACTTGTTCGCCGGGGAAGTGTGTCAGATAGAGGGTGAGGGCAGGGGAGATTTCCTTCGTAAACCACGACATGTCAGCGTATTGCGACTCTGTTTCCTTGTAGATATCCCGGATTACGGGGTCGTTGATGAATCCCTTGATAGATTGGAGCATCTCCTGGTTGTTCCACGCGCCGTCGGCGATGATGTTATCGGGATATTTCCCGTACATCTTTGCAAATTCCGCCGCCATGTTTTTTTGGTCGATGTTGAACAGATCCTGTTCGTAGCGCAACATGTTGATGTCGATGCTTTTGGCCGTTTTGACCTGTTCCTCTGTCAGCTCGGGTTTGGCCACATCCACAGGTTTCTGCTTTTTCCAGCATCCGGTCTCGAATATGCAAAGTATCAAGAAGATACAGAGGATTCTTACAGTACGGTTTCTCATAATGTTTTATCTTTTTTTGAAATGGCAAAAGTACACTTTTTAGCGGTTCAAAGTTTTTTCTATGGTCAAAAGCTTAATACCTAATGTCTAAAAAATGTATCTTTGCGGTCTGAATCCAAATGAAGTGTTTCATCTATTAAAATATTGTATATGGCAAGAGTACTTATTATCGGAGCGGGCGGCGTTGGATCCGTCGTGGCTCACAAATGTGCCTCCGTGCCGGAGGTTTTCACTGAAATCATGCTGGCCTCGCGCACGAAAGCCAAATGCGATGCCATCGCTGCGCAGATTGGCGGCAACCGTATCCAGACGGCCCAGGTTGATGCCGACAACGTGGAGGAGACCATCCGTCTGCTGGAAAGCTATAAGCCTGATTTGCTGATCAATGTGGCGCTGCCCTATCAGGATCTGCCGCTGATGGACGCCTGTCTGGCCACGAAAACCAACTACATGGACACGGCCAACTACGAGCCCCGCGACAAGGCGAAGTTCGAGTACAGCTGGCAGTGGGCCTACCACGACCGATTCAAAGAGGCCGGCATCATGGCTCTTCTCGGCTGCGGTTTCGACCCCGGCATGACCAGCATCTATACCGCGTATGCCGCCAAGCACTACTTCGATGAGATGCACTATCTTGACATTGTGGATTGCAACGCCGGCGACCACGGCAAGGCTTTTGCCACCAATTTCAACCCCGAAATCAATATCCGCGAGATTACCCAACGCGGCAAATACTGGGAGAACGGCCAGTGGGTGGAGATTGACCCGATGTCGATCCATCGTCCAGTGACGTATCCCAATATTGGCGACAGAGAATCGTATCTGCTTTATCACGAGGAACTTGAGTCTCTTGTAAAGAGCTACCCGACCATCAAGCGCGCCCGTTTCTGGATGACCTTCGGACAGAAATACCTCACTGTGCTGAATGTGCTGCAGGAAATCGGCATGACCAGCATCAAGCCCATCAACTACAAAGG
The DNA here is from genome assembly GCA_017395245.1 of Bacteroidales bacterium. GTDB lineage: Bacteria > Bacteroidota > Bacteroidia > Bacteroidales > WCHB1-69 > F23-D06. The sequence goes on from JAFPVR010000108.1 coordinate 5,476, forward strand.
CATGGAGATTGTGCCGTTGCAGTTCCTCAAGGCGGTGTTGCCGGAACCCTCCTCTCTCGGCGAAGGCTATCACGGCCAGACATCCATCGGCTGCCAAATCAAGGGTGTCAAGGATGGCAAGGAGCGCACCTACTATGTGTGGAACAACTGCGACCACGCCGAATGTTTCAAGGAAGTCGGCGCACAAGCTGTCTCCTACACCACGGGCGTTCCCGCTATGTTGGGCGCGAAGATGATTCTCACCGGCACATGGCAAGGCAAAGGTGTCTTCAATGTCGAACAGTTCGATCCCGATCCGTTCATGAAGGAGATTGGCGGATACGGTCTGCCTTGGAACGAGCAAATCGATCAACCGCTGCCCGTCTACGCGCACGAATAGTCAATGTTCAATAAGTCAATGGGTACAATGAATATAAAAAAGTTGTATTTTTGCCACAGTTAATTTTAAAACCCAAAATTATGGAAAAAAGTTCTAAAATCTGGCTAGCCATCGCCGGCATCGCCCTCATCGCGTTGGGCATCGTCTGTTTCTGCTACCCTGTGCAAACATTGGAAGGCAGTGCTTGGTTGTTAGGATGCCTCATCCTTCTTTCAGGTCTTTTCACTCTGCTGTTTACGTTCAAAACGCAGAAGTTCCTTCCGAACAGCGGTACCCGAATGCTGTCATCGCTGCTGCAGATTTTCATTGGTATTTTCTTCCTCTGCAACAATTGGGCCGTTACCGCTTCGTTGCCGTTCGTGTTCGCCTTCTGGATTATGATTGAAGGTATCACCCTCTTCATCGAGTCCTTCGATTTCAAGAAATTCGGATTCACGAATTGGTGGGCCATCATGATTCTCGGTATCGTGATTGCCGTGCTGGGTATTCTCGGCTTACGCAATCCGATGGCCGCTGCCGGTACTCTCGTTGCCGTGATAGGTATTGGCCTCATCCTCGCGGGTGTCTCCTACATTGTGGCCCTCTTCGGCATCAACAAGTTCGAGAAAAACGTCAAAGATTTCCAGAACCAGATCAAGGATCAGTTAAACGGTAATGCTCCCGCTGCCGAATAATCTATAGAGACGTCACTTTGTGGCGTCGTTACCTCTTTAAAATAATGTAGAGACGTGCCATGGCGCGTCTCTACGTGTTTTAAAGGAGATAATCCCGTTATTCGTTGCCCAACAGGTTCTTCACCAGCGCGGGCACGGCCTCTAAGTCGGCCTCGGTGGGCACCCAAGAGGCGCGGATGTTGTCGTCAATGACGGCGAAACCGGCATCTTTGAGTCTCTCCTGCAGAATCTTCACGGACTCGCCACTCCAACCGTAGCAGCCGAATGCGGCAGCCTTCTTGTTCTTGAATTTCAGCTGTTTGAGGAATTCCAACCAGCCGGCCACGGACGAGAGGATGCTGTTGCTCACCGTCGGGGAACCCACGGCGATGGCTTTCGATTTGAAGACCTCTGTCATCACTTCGTTCTTGTCGGCTTTGGCCACGTTGAAGACCTTCACCACGGTGTCGGGGCTCTGGCGATGGATTTCCTCGGCAATCTTGTGGGCGATTTTGGTGGTGCCTTCCCACATGGTGTCGTAGGCCACCGTGATTTGGTTCTCCTGGTAGGCATCGGCCCACTGGGCGTATTTCTTCACGATTTGCAGCGGGTTGTCGCGCCAGATCGCGCCGTGCGACGGGGCGATGATGTCGAACTGGAGGTTCATGCCGGCAATTTCCTGCAGCTTTTTCGTCACCATCATGGAGAACGGGTTAAGGATGTTGGTGTAGTATTTCACCGCCTCTTTCCAGAGCAGGCACTGGTCGGCCTTGTCGTTGAAGAGTTCTTCCACCGCAAAGTGCTGACCGAAGGCGTCGTTGGAGAAGAGGATGTTGTCGCCGGTCATGTAGGTGGCCATCGAGTCGGGCCAGTGGAGCATGCGCATCTCCACGAACACCAGCTTCTTACCGTTGCCAATCTCCACGCTGTCGCCGGTTTTCACCACATGGAAGTTCCAGCCGCGCTTGCCGTACTGTCCTTCCAGACTTTTCACGCAGTTGGCGGTGCAGTAAATCGGGGTGTCGGGAATCTCGTCCATGAGCGCGGTGAGTGAGCCGCTGTGGTCGCATTCGCCGTGGTTGGCCACGATGAAGTCGATTTTCTTCAAGTCGATTTCCTTTTTCAAATTCTCCACGAATCCGAAACGGTGGGGTGTCCAGATGGTGTCGATGAGCACCGTTTTTTCCTCTTCGATGAGGTAGGCGTTCTGGCTTGAGCCGTTCATGATGGAGTAGTCATCGCCGTGGAAGGTTTCCAACTCCCAGTCGATATAACCTACCCAGCTGACATTATTCTTTACGTGTTTTCGCATAAATCGTATGTTTTTGGTGAAAATTCGAATGAGCGGCAAAGGTACGATTTTTTTGTAAACTGTGATATGTGAGTAGTGAACTGTGATTAGTGATTAGTGAGGTTACGCGGTTGCCTTATAGTAGAGACGGTGTGTGCTCTGTGTAGAGACGTTGCGCGCAACGTCTCTACATGTCCAACGGAATTTTCCAGACAATGTGTTGGGTGTCAATATAATACAAGACATCTTTGCCGATGTGGAAATCCAAGATTTCCGGTAGATCCAATGCGATGGGCTGGAGGTTCAGTGGTGTGGTGGAAGAGGGAAGCTCGTAGCGCCAGAGTTGGCCGTCGCGCAGGTAGAAGATGCGTTCTTTCGTCAGCTGCATGTGCGTTATGCCGGGAATCGGAATCTCCCGCTCGAAGGTGCCGAAGAAATCGAAAAGGCAGATGCCTTGGGCGGTGTCTAACAGCGCAATACGATGTTCCGGCACCACCTGCATGTCCGAGGCGTGGAATTCGCCCGGGAAGGTGATGCGCGACTGGGATTGTAGGTTCAGGCTGAGGTCTGTAAGAATCAGATTCTGGTTGGCGTCGTCGTACAGCACTATTTTGTTGGAGCTGCCCATAGCCGCCAACGAGACAGTCGTCAGCGACCTGTCGAAAAGGTTCAGCGGACTTCCAATAGGGGCTAATTCGTTGTTGAGCAGTATTATAGAGCCGCTTTCCCGATAGAAGACGAGAATCTTGGAGGCAATCCCCGCATCCACGAACGTAATGTTACCCGCCGTCTGTTCGCTGTAGTTGCGCAACAGCCGCCCGTCAGGGGTGTAACTATCCAACGAACTGTAATCGGTAAGGTAGACAATCCCTTGAATGTCTGTGGTTACGCGCTCGTAAGGCTTTTCCGTAAAAAACAGTCGCTCCTGAGCGTTTGCACAACCCAGGGCGACTGTAAAAGTTATGATGATGATGGGGATGATCTGTTTCAAGATTCAGGTTTCAAGTTTCAGGATTCAAGATTCAAGATTCAGGTTCCAAGTTTCAAGTCCAAAGTCTTAAGTCTCAAGTCTTAAGTCTCAAGTCTTAAGTCTCAAGTCTTAAGTCTCAAGTCTTAAGTCTCAAGTCTTAAGTCTCAAGTCTTAAGTCTCAAGTCTTAAGTCTCAAGTCTTAAGTCTCAAGTCTTAAGTCTCA
>JAFPVR010000109.1 GCA_017395245.1 Bacteroidales bacterium
GATTCAAGATTCAAGATTCAAGTCTCAAGTCTTAAGTCTCAAGTCTTAAGTCTCAAGTCTCAAGTCTCAAGTCTCAAGTCTCAAGTCTTAAGTCTCAAGTCTTAAGTCTCAAGTCTTAAGTCTCAAGTCTTAAGTCTCAAGTCTCAAGTCTCAAGTCTCAAGTCTCAAGTCTTAAGTCTCACAACAATTGCAAATCCGCGAGGTGTTGCCGAAGTTCCGCCTCGGTCTTGATGAGGACTTGGCGGGGTTTGCTGCCGCTGCCGGGACCGACGATCTTGAGGTCTTCAAGCTGGTCCATGATGCGGCCGGCACGGTTGTAACCGAGGCTCAGCTTGCGTTGGATCGAGGAGGTGGAACCCTGCTGGGTCTGCACAATCAGCGTGGCCGCCTCTATCAGCATGGGATCGAGCTCGTTAGGATTCACGGACTCTTCTCCACGGTTGCTGCCTTCTTCGCCCGGCTCGGGCACGTCGGGCAGCTCGTACGGCTCACGCAACGGACGCTCAATCGCCTGTTTCTCGATGAACTCCGCAATCTGTTCGACCTCGGGGGTGTCGACGAAGGCGCACTGCAGACGCACCACGTCGCTGCCGGTGGAAATGAGCATGTCGCCCTTGCCGATGAGCTGGTTGGCGCCCGTGGCATCCAAAATCGTCTTGGAATCGACGCCTGACTGCACGCGGAAGGCGATACGGGCGGGGAAGTTGGCCTTGATGCTGCCGGTAATGATGTTCACCGACGGACGCTGCGTGGCGATGACCAAGTGGATGCCGATAGCACGGGCCAGCTGGGCCAGACGGGCAAGAGGCTGTTCCACCTCACGACCGGCTGTCATAATCAGGTCGCCGAACTCATCGATGACCACTACAATGTACGGCATGTAGCGGTGTCCGAACGCCGGCGAGAGCTCACGGGCGCAGAACTTGGCGTTGTATTCCTTAATATTACGCATCTTGGCGGCCTTCAGCAGGTCGTAGCGCGCATCCATCTCCACACAGAGGGAGTTGAGCGTGCGCACCACCTTCTTGGTGTCGGTGATGATGGCGTCGCCATTGTCGGGCAGCGTGGCCAAATAGTAATTCTCGATGGCCGAATAGAGCGTGAACTCGACCTTTTTGGGGTCGACCAGCACAAACTTCATCTCGCACGGGTGCTTTGTGTAAAGCAGCGAGGTGATGATGGCGTTGAGGCCCACGGACTTACCCTGACCGGTGGCACCGGCGACCAGCAGGTGCGGCATCTTCGCCAAATCGACCACAAACGCCTCATTGTTGATGGTTTTGCCCAAGCCGATTGGCAGCGCGTAGTTATTCTTCTTGAACTTTTCGGAATTGATAATCTCGCGCATGGAGACGATGTTCGGGTTCTTGTTGGGCACCTCGATACCGATGGTACCACGCCCCGGAATCGGCGCGATGATACGGATGCCCAACGCGGCCAGACTCAGCGCAATGTCATCCTCCAAGTTCTTGATCTTGCTGATGCGGACGCCCTCTTTCGGCACAATCTCATAAAGCGTGACCGTGGGGCCGACAACCGCCGATATACTCTTGATGGCAATGCCGAAACTGAGCAGCGTCTTCTCGATACTCATCTTGTTTTCAAGGAGTTCCTTCTTAATCAGTTCCTCCGTAGAGGCGGTGAAGGGATAATCCTTGAGCAATTCGACCGGCGGGAACTCGAAATGGGAAAGCTCCTTGCGCGGATCGTAGGGTTCGAGGTTGCGAACTTCCTCGGGAGTGGTGGCATGAACGGGCGCTTCGTCCCCCTCGCTATCGTCAAGATCTTCCGCAATATCGCCCTCGTTCTCCGTTTCAACATCCGCAGGATTGTCATTATTCATGTTGACAATCTCAAACGGGATATCCTCGGTGGAGGGAACGGGTTCGTCATTGGGGAAAATATCGTCGGGGGTAAGGATGTCTTCGCCGCCAACCTCCTTATCGTCAGAGTCTTTGTTGTCCACTAAATCGTATTTTTTCGGGGCGTACTCCTCACTGAGCTCGCCCTGGTTGGTGGTGTACATATCGGGCAAATCCTCCCGTTGGAAGCGGGGTCCGGCGACCGTCTGCATGGCCTCATCGCGCTTTTTCTCAGCCCGTTTCTCTCGTCTGTCAACAGCCCATTGTTGAATACCGCCGAAGACTCCCACGAAGGAGACATCATAGCAGAAAAGGAGGATGAGAAAGAAGAGGGCTATGTCGATGAGGATAGTGAACGCCCAGCCGACATGTTCGACGAGATATTGGGCGATAAAGTTGCCGAATTGACCACCGAGGAAGGAGTTGTCGGTGCCGAACGCGAAGAGGCCGAGGGTGATGGAGACCCAGGCCATGGTCATGACGGTGGCGAAAGTCGTGAGCCCGAGCGGCAGCAGGGATTTCCCGGAGACAAGCCGGATACCATATAGTAAGATAAGGAAGGGGAATCCGACAGAGGCCACCCCGAAGAAGAACTGGACAAAGAAGTAGGACAGGGCTGTTCCCACCCCTTTGGCGAGGTTGGGGGCATCCTGCGCGCGGTCGCCCACCATGTAGGAGACGCTCTCGTGGGCGTTGAAATAAAACGAGAAAATGGACAGGAAGAGCAAAACCGAGAACAAAATGAGCATCACGCCATAAAAGATGATCATCTTGTCGCTCGAAAGGAACTTCCAAAGGGAGAACCCTGACGAAGAACGGGACTTCTTCGCGGAGGATGACTTTCGCGTGGATTTCTTCGATGCGCCGCCTTGCGAGTCGGCGAACTTCTTCACATTTGAGGTATTGGATTTTTTAGGCATATTAACATTTTTCAACGAACAAAAATACAATAAATATGACATTCGCACGTTTTGATTGCGTGATTTATATAAACACCGCAATGTTAGAAAAAAAAACTTTGGAGAAGATTTTTTTAGCCAATAAGAACGTATTTTTGCGTAAAATTTTTGAAGTATGAAATTGATGACAGTTTTATTAGCGGCAGTGAAAGATTCAATGGCGGTGGGAGCCGCCCCGGAGCCGCATATCGAGGAAACCTCGTATTTCCAGCTGGTGTTCGCCGTGAACAGCCTGTGGATTATCATCCCGCTGATCGCGATGCTTGCGTTCGCCATCTATTTCTTTGTAAAGAAGTGGTTAGTGGTGAACCGCGCCTCGCAGGAGGACGGCAACTTTATGAACAACATCCGCGACTTCATCCATGACGGCAAGCTGGATTCCGCCGTCGCGCTGTGCCGAAGCACCAACAACCCCACGGCCCGCATGATTGACAAAGGTCTCAGCCGTCTCGGTCGTCCGTTAGACGACATCCGCACGGCTATTGAGAACGAGGGCAACTTGGAGGTGGCACGTTTGGAGAAAGGTGTATCCGCTTTAGCCACTATCGCTGCCATCGCCCCGATGTTAGGCTTCTTGGGAACCGTCGTCGGTATGGTGGGCGCCTTCCACAACATGGCCGCCGATCCCAACAACTTCAACATCGGCACCCTGTCGTCCGGCATCTACACCGCCATGATCACCACCGTGGGTGGTCTTATCGTCGGCATTGTCGCCCTGGTTCTCCACAACATCCTGATTTCCAGAATCTCCAACGTTGTCTATATGTTGGAGGTGCGCACCACCGAGTTCATGGACCTGCTCCACGAGAACGCCTAAAACCCCGCGGCCATGGCTATCAAGATGCAAAACCGCATTGATCCGACGTTCAGCGCGACCTCCATGTCCGACCTGGTGTTCCTGCTGCTGATCTTCTTTATGCTCACCTCGACGATGATCTCGCCCAACGCCATCAACCTGGTGCTGCCTAAGAGCACCGCCGACAGGCAGCTGTCGAACCGGCAGTTGGAAGTCTATATCGACGCGGATCTCAACTATTATGTGAACCCTGAGGGTTCCGCAGCGCAACCCACCGCTTACGAGGATCTTCTCCCCGTCCTGATGGATGCCGTGACGAAAGTGAGCACCGACCAGAAGAACATCGTCCTCCGCGCCGACAAGAGCGTGCCTATTGAGAACGTCGTCGCCCTGATGGACGTGCTCAACGAATTGAATGAAAACTTCCCCGAGGAAGATAGATATAAAATGGTACTTGCCACAGAAGCCAAATGATTAAAACTAACGAGAATAGGAAAGACAACGTGATTGCATGGTGCACGACGAGCGGCATCATGGCATTGCTGTTGATTTTGCTTCTGGCATGCAGTCTGAAGACGCAAATCCCCCCGCCGCCGCCCAAGCAGATGGTCTATGTGGACATCGCACCCGTAGGTGGTGGCGGAGGTGGCGGTACCCCTCAGGTGGCCACGAACCCGAAACCCGCTTCCGGACAAAACTATGCCACCCAGAACGCGCAGGACGCCCCGGCTGTGAGCCACTCCAACCGGACTTCCACGAACCAGCAGACCCAAACCACGCCTGCCGAACCGAAACCCGACCAGTCGTCCATGTATCATGGTCGCGGCGGCACCGGTAGTGGCGGTGGACAAGGCAGCGGTATCGGCAGCGGCACGGGCTCCGGCCTCGGTCCCGGCGAAGGTGCGGGAAGTGGCGGCGGGGTCGGCTATGGCAGCGGACATCGCGGAATGATCAATAACATCGACGCTACCGTCAATGAGGAAGGACAAGTCTGCGTGGAGGTGCACATCGCCGCCGACGGCCACATCATCGATGCCCGCGTCATCAACAACAACACGTACAAGACGACCATCACAAACCGCAATATCCAACAACAGTGCGTAGCCCGCGCCAAACAAGCCCGCTACAAACCCGGCAAAGAGGAGCTGCGAATTATCGTGTTCAGCTAAAACGTGAGACTTGAGGGGATTCGAAAGAGTTCCCTTTTTTGTGCAATGAAAACACAAAAAATGTATCTTTGCCATCCTCTACTTGAAACTTGAAACTTAAAACTTAAAACTTGAAACTTAAAACTTGAAACTTAAAACTTGAAACTTAAACTTGAATCCTGAATCCTGAATCCTGAATCCTGAAACCCTATGGAATCCTACCACGAGATATTAAACCGCATCTTCACCGCCTACCCGATGTACCACAAGGTCGGGAGCGCGGCATACAAGGAAGGGCTTGAGAACATCGAAACCCTGCTTGATATTTTGGGCAATCCCCAGCGACAGCTGCGCTGCGTACACGTGGCCGGAACCAACGGAAAAGGTTCCGTTTCCTCGTTCCTGTCGTCTTATTTCCAGGAACTTGGCTACAAAACCGGACTCTTCACCTCGCCGCACCTCGTCGATTTCCGCGAGCGTATCCGCATCAACGGGGAGATGATTTCCGAAAAGGCGGTGCTCGACTTTTTCGAACAGTATCAGGAGAAGTTCCAGCATTTGGAGCCCTCGTTCTTCGAAATCACCACCGCGTTGGCGTTCAACTACTTTGCCGAGCAGAAAGTCGATTTCGCAGTCATCGAGGTCGGATTAGGAGGTCGGTTGGACTCCACCAACGTAATCACTCCCCTACTCTCCGTCATCACCAACATCTCACTTGAACACACGCAGATGTTAGGCGACACCATCGCGAAAATCGCCTACGAGAAGGCCGGCATCATCAAGGACAAGGTGCCCGTGGTCATCGGCGAATACCATCCCGAGAGCTTCCCCGTGTTCGAGGACGTGGCCCTCAAGCACGACGCGCCAATGTTCCCCGCCAACGTCAACTACGAGACCATCAACAACGACGGGATGCTGGACATCTACAATAAGGAGACCCACGAGAAAGTCTATACCCTCTACACCCCGTTCAAGGCCCACTACCAGGACAAAAACATCCTCACCTTCTTCCAGGCCGCGAAAGTGTTGGAGTTCATCCTCAACATCCAGGAGGATAAAATTGCGGATGCTGTAAAGAATATGCAGCAGAACACCGGGCTGGCCGGCCGCTGGCAGGTTCTGTCCGAAAAGCCGCGTACCCTTTGCGACGTGGGCCACAACTACGCCTGCCTGAAGCATTCCATGTCCAACATCTACGAAGAGATGCCCTCCGCAGACAGCAAAGTCCACGTGGTTTTCGGCATGGTCAGCGACAAGGACATCGACCACATCCTGCCACTGCTGCGCAAGGAGTTCATCTACTACGTCTGCCGCGCCCACATCGAACGGGCTATGGACCAAGAGAAGCTCGCTACAAAAATGCGGGCAGCTGGCCTGAACTGCACCACGTATCCTTCAGTGCAAGAGGCGGTTGACGCAGCAAAGGCGGCAGCCTCGGACGAGGACGTGATTTTCATTACGGGAAGCTGCTTCGTCGTCGGCGAGGTGTTATCGGAGAATTGAATGTATAAAAAAACTTCCTTAAGCAGCCCTGAAAGGGCAAGGCTATGTCAGCCCAGGGTGGAGCGAAGCGGAGCCCTGGGATGTAAGTCCAGGGTAGCGAAGCGGAGCCCTGGGATGTAAGCCCAGGGTAGCGAAGCGGAGCCCAGAAGTCGGATAACCAACAACGAACGATGAACGACGATGAATAAAACAATCATTACCGTTTTTTTGTTATTGAGCACGTTTTTCGTGTTCGGACAATCATCGTATATCGTTGTAAACGAGCAGGATTCCGCGTTGCTGCGCGATGCTAAGGTCCTCGGGCGGAAAAACCAGACGCTGACATTGGAAAATTACCCGCAGAGCGCCGAAAAAATCGTACAATTCCTTGAAAACCACGGCTATCCGTTCGCATCCATAAGCCTCACCACCGAATGGCCGAACGATTCCACACCGCAATACGTCATGCACATCGACCGGGGACGCTACACGAAAGTCGATTCCATCGTGCTGAAAGGCAACATTAAACTGAGCAAGAGTTTCCTTTGGCCGTATCTCGGGCTGCGGCGCAAAGCCCCCTATTCGGAAAAGACCGTGCAGGCCGTCGCGCAAAAATTGTCAGAATTGCCCTTCGCGACCGTCATCCAAGCGCCGGGAATCTCCTTCGAGGACGACAAAACACTGTTGTACATCTATTTGGACAAACGGCAGGTCAACCGTTTCGATGGCTACATCGGGTTCGAGCCCGTGAGCGAGCTGACGGGAAAGCTGGCCATTAGCGGAGAACTGTCGTTAGCATTGCAGAACGTATTCCACATAGGGGAGCAACTGTCCTTAGAATGGCGCAGCAGCGAGCGATACTCTCAATATCTGAACGTTAGCGCCGATTTCCCCTACCTTTTCCGCACCCGTTTCGGTCTCGACGGGCGCTTCCGCCTCGACAAGCAGGACACCACATACCTGACCCTCAACTACGGTTTCGGCATCCCCTACCATTTCCGCCACGACAGCTACCTGCGACCTTACATCGACGTCACGCAGTCGCAGCTGCTGAACCCGTCCGGCAGTCAAACGCTGGCGGACACCTCCTGCATGGGTTACCGTAAAATCCTCTACGGATTGGACTTGCGGGTAACGCAGGTGGACTACCTCTACAATCCGAGTCGCGGTTTCGACATCTGGGCGAACTTAGCGGCAGGACGGCGAACCTTGGAGCCGGGACGGAATGTCAGCGAAGAGGAGACCGCCGGATTGGAATTGGTGAAAACCTCCTACCGACTGACTGGTGGGGTGACGGGCTATATTCCTATTTACAAGCAGTTTGTGATGATGTTGCGGGTGCAGGCGGGCTCACTGCTAAGCGGTCCGCACTACCGCAACGAGATGTTCAAAATCGGCGGGGAAGGACAAATCCGAGGCTTCCGGGAAAACGAACTCTACGCGAGTACCTACCTGCTTTACACGGCGGAACTGCGTTATCTTTTCGGTCACAACTCTGACGTGCACCTCTTCTTCGATGGGGGTGCCTACGAGCAGCAAGGTGTTTACAATTACCTGAAAGACACGCCGTTCGGATTTGGAGCGGGAGTAAATATCGGGGTGCGGAGCGGCGTTTTCTACTTCGAGTACGCCCTCCCGCGACAAATGGGAAACAAAATATCCTTCAAAACGGGAAAGATTCACTTTGGCGTGAAGGTGAAATTTTAAGAAATCTCCAGGATTTCCATCCCGACTTCGCCTTGCGGGGTGTTGAACGTGACAATATCGCCGACTTTTTTGTTCATCAGCACCTTGCTCAGCGGCGAGAGAAACGAGATTTTGCCCTGCATAATGTTCGCCTCATCGACCCCGACAATCTGATACGTGAACAGCTGGCCGTTTTTAAGGTTCTTGTACTTGACAGTGGCTCCGAATGCCACATCGTCTTGTCGTTGCGGGTCATAGTCGAGGACACGGGCGGAATGGATGCGCTCTTCCAACAGGCGGAGTTTGCCCGTCAGATAGTTATTGTTGACGCGGGCATCGTTGTTGTCCACGCCCTCATACTGTTTGCGTTCGGCCAAAATCTCCTCGCGCTCAGCTTTCAATGCCTCCAGTCCGGCGGTGGTGACGAAATTCTCGACCCCGGCGGGCAGGAACGCCCTCGGCGTCAGCATCGGGACCTCTTCCTGGTCGCCCTCTTTGACAAATCCTCTGCTCATCGCTCGTTATTTTTAGGACAAAAAGATATTATTTGGCCATTGGCTGCTGACCGTTGGCTGTTATCCATCATACAACAGCTATCATTTCTCAATACGGAAAGATTTGGCAATCTCGTCTTTCTGGAGTGGGGCGATCTTATCAACGTCGCAAACGAGAATCACGTAACTCAGTTCACGGCCCCCGTTGAAAGCGAGAACCACAACATTTAAAGGCAATCCGTTAACTTTTGCGACACCCGACACTTCTCTGGCGTCGTATGACTGGAATGTGGTCTTTTTCATCTTGCTCCACTTAGCATTCTCCAAGGCATCCTTCATGACGATTCTCATAAGATCTTCGAGGTCCTCATCGGCATAGATATCCATGAAAGCATACGTCCGAAAAGAATCTTCCGCTTGGCTTGTCAGATAAATAGAGGCCGTATTATCCTCCTCGTCTGTTTCCACTTCAACTTCCCAGCCGGAAGGTGCGCATATCGACATAGAACCCGCCTTCACCGTTTTGCATTGGGCGTAAAGGCTTGCTGGCGAGGCAAGCACGGACAAAACAACGACCATCAACAAAAAGCCGAAGACCTTGATAGCTTGTTCTTTCCATTTAGCAACAAATTGACTTTCAGTATTTTCATAATTCATCATATTGATATACCCTCGTTCGTGTCGGGCGCAACTGTTGGTGAATAATCATAAAAAAAAGGTTCTTTCCCCATCACATTTTCAACTTGCAAAAATATGAAATAATTCGTACCTTTGCAACCTTTTTGACTATGACCCTAAACGAACTTAAAAAAAGATATTATAAACCTGAGGTTGAGCAACTTACAAAGCTACTCGGACTTCAGCAGAAGGACAGCGTGGTGGCGGTGAGCGGCGTGAAAGGCTCCGCACAGGCTTTCCTGGCGGCGCAAGCGGCCGAAAAACTCGCGAGCACGCAGCTGTTCCTTTTCCGCGACAGCGAGGAGGCGGCCTTCTTCTATAGCGACATGGAGGTGCTGCTCAACGACCGATCTAACTCGCTGCAGGACAAGCGGGTACTTTACCTGCCATCGTCCTTCAAACGCAACAGCCGCTGGAGCGAAACCGATTCCTCCAACGTGAAGCTCCGCGCCGAAATCCTCCACAAGCTCTCCCAACCCAACCAGAAGCCGCTCATTCTCGTCTCCTACCCCGAAGGCGTTGCGGAAACCGTTGTCACCCAAGAGTTTATCGACCGAAAATCCTTTTCTGTGAAGCGCGGCGAGGAGATTCTCTCCGACGATTTCCTCAACAAACTCTACGAGTTAGAGTACCTGCCGGAAGACTTCGTCTATGAGCCCGGACAGTTCGCTTGGCGCGGCAACATCTTCGACATCTTCTCCTACTCCGAAGAATACCCCATCCGTATCGAGTTCGAGGGCGACCGCATCGACTCCATCCGCTTCTTCAATCCCGAAACGCAACTGTCTGTCAGAGAGGTGGATCAGATTTATATTATGACCCCCATCGTGCAGTCGGAGGATTCGGGCGAGCGCGTGCCGTTCTTCTCCGTCCTGCCCGAGAATTGCATTGTCTGGCAGATGCACGCCGCCAATATCGCCTCCACCATCCATACCGCCTATCAGGATATTGTTGATAATGAATACTTTGCCGAAAACGAGATTCCCATTATCAACAAGAAAACCTTCCTGAAGGAGGTCTCTAGTTTCCAGCGGGTTTATGTCAACACATCGGAGGTTGACTCCCCTGTTCTTTCGTTGGAATTCAACATGCAGCCGCAACACGATTTCGACAAGAGTTTCGACTACTTGCTGCTGGAATGGATTGACAATCTGGAACATGGCATCCAAAACTACTTCCTGTCGGAAACGCAGTCGCAGCTCGACCGCCTCTACAAGGTGATGCTCGACATTCTGGAAAAGTACAACCGGCAGAACGAGGCGCGGTTCAAGATTGAACAACTTTATACGCCGATACGGCAAGTGCTGCACGAAGGTTTCACCGACAGCGAGCGCAAAATCGCCCTCTACACCGACCACCAGTTCTGGAACAAGTTCCAACGCGTGGTGCTCAACGACCGCTACAAGAAGAGCGAAGCCCTGACTCTCAGGGAGATATACGACTTGCAGCCCGGCGATTATGTAACGCACATCGACCACGGCGTCGGTGTCTATCAGGGGTTGGAAAAGAAGCAGATGGGCGACAGCACGCAGGAGGTCATCAAAATCAGCTACAAAGACGGCGACACCATTTACCTGAGCATCCACGCGCTGCACAAAATCAGCAAGTATGTGGGCAAGGATGGCACGCCGCCGACCATCCACCGGCTGAGCTCCGGCACGTGGGAGAAGCTGAAGGAGCGTACCAAGAAGAGAGTCAAGGAGTTAGCCATCGACCTAATCAAGCTCTACTCCGAGCGCAAGGCCAAGAAAGGGTTTGCCTACTCGCCCGACAGCTACCTGCAGAGTACGTTGGAGTCATCATTTATCTACGAAGACACCCCCGACCAGGTCAAGACCTTAGCCGAAGTGAAGGCCGACATGGAGAGCGACCATCCGATGGACCGCCTCATCTGCGGCGACGTGGGCTTCGGCAAGACCGAAATCGCCATCCGTGCGGCATTCAAGGCCGTTTGCGACAGCAAACAGGTGGCCGTTTTGGTGCCCACCACCGTGCTCTCGATGCAACACTACTACACCTTCCGCGACCGTCTGGCCAACATGCCGTGCAATATCGCCTATATCAACCGATTCCGCAGCACCAAGGAAATTAAGGAGACCTTGAAGAAGGTAAAAGAAGGCCAAGTGGACATCCTCATCGGCACGCATCGGTTGTTAAGTAAAGACGTGGTTTTCAAGGATTTGGGACTTTTGGTCATTGACGAGGAACAGAAGTTCGGGGTGGCAGCCAAGGAGAAGATCCGCGAGATGCGCACCACCATCGACACCCTCACCATGTCCGCGACGCCCATCCCGCGTACGCTACAGTTCTCGCTCATTGGGGCCCGCGATATTTCCGTCATCACCACGCCCCCGCCCAACCGACAGCCCATCGACACGCAGGTGCACGTCTTCGACGAGGACATCCTCCGCGACGCCATCCAGTTTGAGTTAGACCGTGGCGGGCAGGTCTTTGTTGTCCACAACAAGATACAGAATATCAAGGAATTGTCGGGATTAATCCAACGATTGGTTCCGAAGGCGCGAATTGCCATCGGGCACGGGCAGATGGAGGGCGACCAACTCGAAAAGATCATGACGCAGTTCATCAACGGCGAGTACGACGTGCTGGTTTCGACCACCATTGTGGAGTCCGGCTTGGACATCGTGAACGCCAACACGATGATCATCAACGACGCGCAGAACTTCGCGTTGAACGTGCTGCACCAGCTGCGCGGGCGCGTGGGCCGCAACAACCAGAAGGCCTACTGCTATCTCTTCATCAAGCCGTGGGACACCCTCAACGACCAGGCGCGCAAGCGGTTGCAGGCCATCGAACAGTTCTCGGACATCGGCAGCGGCATCCACATCGCCCTCCGGGATTTGGACATCCGTGGTGCCGGCGACATCCTCGGTGCCGACCAAAGCGGCTTCATCAACGAGATGGGTTACGACATGTACCAGAAAATCCTCAACGAGGCCATCCAAGAGATGAAAGACAGTGGGGATGAGGCGCTTAACGACCTGCAGATGGCCGACAACAGCGCGTTGTTGCGCCGCGAGTGCTCGTTAGAAACCGATATCGAGGCGCTGTTCCCCTCAACGTACATCTCCAACGTCACCGAGCGCATGAACCTCTACAAAGAGCTGGAATCCATCCGGGATCCGCAGAAACTGGAGGATTTCCGCAAGAAGATCACCGACATTTTCGGGCCGATGCCCCGCGAGACCGAGGAGCTGATGCAGACCATCCCATTGCGCATGCTCGCCGCCGACCTCCATTTCGAGAAGATCGTCCTCAAGAAGCGAACTTTCCACGGCTACTTCACCGGCAACTCGCAGTCCCGCTACTTCCAATCCGACGAATTCGGCAAGTTCCTGCTTTTCATGCAGATGAATCACCCTGTCGTGCAGCTCAAGGAGGCCAACCACAAGCTAATCTGCAGCATCCACAACATCCCGACGTTCAAGGCGGCGTACCATTGGTTGGGGAAGATGGAGCAGGCGGTTAGGAGTTAGGAGTTAGGAGTTAGCAGTTGGCGGTTCCCCGTCCCTGCAAGCGACGTGTTCGTCGCGCCGAGTGAAAGTTTTCGCCCTGCCGAGCCAAAGCAAATTATTGCTACTTTTGCACCTTGAAACAAAAGAAAAATTTATGAAACCTAAAGACAAAAGACCTCTGCCGAAGGCACACCGCCGCTGCCTTCAAAACGACTACCACGGGCGGTGCATCTACATGATCACATTATGCACAGAAGGGCGTCTCCCGATATTGGGCACACTGGAAGGCGACTATCCTGAAGCCGCATTCATCCGCCCCACCCTGCTTGGAGAAAAGGTTTTGCAGTGTTGGAAAGACATTCCCACATTGCAGAAACAATTTGCCGCGAAGAAAAGTGAGCGCACAGGCGAGAAGTGCCAGCGCAACATTTCGTTGATAGCCGCCCAACTTATGCCCGACCACTTCCACGGAATCATCTTTGTGAGAGAGGAGATGGACATTTCCGTGGGAGATGTGGTGAGAGGGTTTATGGTAGGCTGTACAAAAGCTTACAATGCCCTGCTACCCACACCTCCTGACGAGAAGCCTTTGAAACCGTTATGGGAAAAAGGTTACCATGACAGGATTCTGCGCCACGCTGGGCAGCTGCAAAACATGATCAACTATGTGTGGGACAATCCTCGTCGGTTGATGATGAAACGACAGCACTCCGACTGTTTTGCTGTGCTTCGGAATGTCAGATTTGGAGGGCATACGTTTTCAACAGTAGGCAATCTGCATTTGTTGGATTATCCTCTTTGCGCCGTTCATGTCAGAAGCAAATGGTCGGACTCGGAGAGGCGGAACTACATGAACCGTTGTATCGTGAAGGCAAGACAAGGAGCTGCGTTGATTGGCCCTTTCATCAGCCCGTGGGAAAAATTGGTGCTGGAGGCCGCTTTGCGGGAAGGACTGCCGGTGATCCAGCTCGTTCCTAACGGTTTCTCAAACTACTACAAACCCTCAGGTGGTTTCCTCGACGCATGCAGTCGAGGAAAAATGCTCTTTATGACAGAGGCCACCTCTGAAGACCCCTTTTCCAAACGAATCACGCGCAAGGAGTGCATCGCACTGAATGCCCTTGCCGAAGAGTTGGCCTCGCAACAATCCGGCTGAGCTCCGTTCGGGTGGTCTGGTGGCGGCACGACGAACACGTCGCTTGCAGGGACAGGAACGGATAAGGGTTTTTGGTAAAAGTTCCCTGCTAATTTGTGGCAAGACCAGGTGAACCAAGGCGAAAAAAAGTTCTTCATTTCAAATTCACGTTTCTTTTTGTTCAGAATGGCGAATGAAGCTCTGTAATTTCTTTTCTAAAGATACAACAAAACGGGGCGGTTGTCAAGAGGGAATAGTCAAAAAAATGGAGTGTCGGTTGACAGGGAATATCGCACCACCCCACTGACACGGATTGTCAGTACGATTTTCCATCCATTTCTGACAAAGGAAAGCGAATATTTTTGTACTTTTGCCACGTTGTAGGCATCGGGCCAAAGACGGATGAGCGGCTGCACAAAAGCACTGACAGAAGTGGCTTTTGCCGCAATTGAAATCCCGGCCCAAGCATCGCAACGCAGCTGACAAACGTAAACTAAGGCAGAATGATAATAGACAACAAGCAAAGCTACGGCTCCAACCCGGACGTCAAAACGGTCTGGGATTGCATACTCTCTTATACCGACCCGTCCGCGAGAGTCGGGCGGATGGACGTTGTGACAAGAATGACATACTCTAACAAAACTGGTTTTGTTGAGAAAGAGAATTGCACTATCATCCACGACTGTTGTATTGGCAACGTATTCACACATCTAATTGCGCCCAAAGTATATTTCCAAATGCTGCCATATTCTCAAAAATTGTATCTTTGCAAATAAAATAAGGTTGAATGAATGACATCACCCCATATCACGCAAAATACTTTGCCCATTATCTGACAAGGAGACTTCCTGCCAATAATCTGGACAAGTTGACCGCTTCGTTGCATGATGCGCAAGTCGATTTAACCCCTCATCAGATTGACGCGGCTTTGTTTGCGTTTAAATCGCCGCTTTCGAACGGGGCGATTTTGGCGGACGAAGTTGGTCTCGGCAAAACCATTGAGGCGGGTATCATTCTTTCACAGCACTGGGCGGAGCACAAACGCCGTCTGCTGATTATTTGCCCTGCCAATTTGCGCAAACAGTGGTCAGCGGAATTACTGGAGAAATTCTTTCTCCCTTCATGTATTCTTGAGACCAAAAGTTTCAATGAGGAAATTGAAAGGGGAAACTTGAACCCCTTTGACAGAAAGGAAATTATTATTTGCTCGTACCAGTTTGCCAAATCGAAAGCCCCTTATCTCCACCACACTGCTTGGGATTTAGTGGTCATTGATGAGGCTCATCGGCTTCGGAACGTTTACAAACCCAACAATAGAATTGCCAATGCCATTAAAAACGCCCTTTTGAAACGTAAAAAGATACTTTTGACGGCGACTCCACTACAGAATTCAATCTTGGAATTGTACGGTCTGGTCTCCATCATTGATGATTTCGTGTTTGGAGACCTGAAAAGTTTCAAGAGCCAGTTCAGCAAGGTATTGACCGAAAGTGATTATCACTTGCTGCGTGATCGTTTACAACCGGTCTGTAAGAGAACCTTGCGCCGTCAAGTGTTGGAATACATTAAATATACCAAACGTATTGCCATTTGCGAGGAATATTATCCCACTGATAACGAGCAAAAATTATACGAACTGGTTTCTGCATATCTGCAACGCCCCAAATTATATGCTTTACCCAACAGCCAACGCCAACTGATGACTATGGTGCTTCGCAAATTGTTGGCTTCTTCAACGTATGCTATTTATGGAACATTTACAGGGTTGATAAACCGTCTTGAAGACGTTCTCCGTCAACAAGACGTGACGATTGCTTCTGAAGAATTGACAGCCGATTTTTGTGGTGAATATGATAGTCTTGACGACAACCTTGACTATTGGCTGAATGATGACGAAGAGATGACATCTCAGGTCTGCGAACCGACTTACAAAGAAATGCTCCATCAATTCGAAATCGAGAACATACAGAATGAACTTGCTGAATTACGCGAGTTTCAGGCACTTGCCGCCAAAATCCGCAAAAACAGCAAGGCAGAGCATCTCTTTGTCGCATTGAACAAAGGTTTTGAGGAGCTTGAAAAGTTGGGAGCAAACAAGAAAGCCCTGCTTTTCACCGAATCGAGGCGGACACAGGATTTCCTGTTCGAACTGTTGGAGAAAAATGGTTACCAAGGGAAAGTTGTTCTGTTTAACGGTTCCAACACTGACAAGCAATCGACGGCCATTTACAAGGCATGGTTAGAGAAATACAAGGGAAGTAGCAAGATTACCGGTTCAGCGACTGCTGACAGAAGAGCGGCCATCGTGGAATATTTCCGCGACAATGCCACCATTATGATCGCCACCGAAGCCGCCGCCGAAGGCATCAATTTGCAATTTTGCTCCCTGGTGGTAAACTATGACATGCCTTGGAATCCGCAGCGCATCGAGCAGCGTATCGGGCGTTGCCATCGTTATGGACAAAAGCACGATGTGGTGGTGCTCAACTTCCTCAACAAGCGCAACGCTGCCGATGTGCGCGTGTATGAACTCTTGGACGAAAAATTCAAACTGTTCAGCGGGGTGTTCGGTGCCAGCGACGAAGTGTTAGGCAGCATCGGCAATGGCGTAGATTTTGAGAAACGAATTTCGCAGATTTACAACGAATGTCGTACAACGGAAGAGATTGAAAAAGCTTTCGACCAACTCCAGGAAGAGCTACGTGCCGAGATTTCCGATAAAATGTTGAAAGCCCGTTCAGCCTTGCTTGAGAACTTCGACGAATCGGTGAGCGAGAAACTGAGACTACACCTTGCCCAGAGTATTTCAAACCTCAGTCTTTTTGAAAAACGCTTATGGGATTTGACTCGCTATGCTTTGAGTGGACAAGCCTCGTTTGATGAGGAGACGCATTCGTTTGTCATGGGCGACGGGGAGTCCTATTGCATGGTGATACCTAAAGAGGGCGAGAAGAAAAGCGATGTCGCGCTTCCCGACCATGCGCAGATTTACCGTGCAGGACATCCTTTGGCGCAAAAGATTTTGAACGATTGCAGACAGTTAACGTTGCCGTCGCATGAAGTGGTTTTCGACTATACGAACACGCCTGTCAAGGTGGCGTTGCTTGAGCAGCAGATTGGAAATTCGGGATGGATGCGGGTGGACAAATACACCATCGAGGCCTCGGAACCGGAGGATTATCTGCTCATTTCTTGTTTTAATGACGATGGCAACCAAATTCCATCGGAAGTGGCCGAAAGGATGTTCTCGCTCTATGCGCAGGAAGGAAAACGGGCTTTAATGGGCGATGAAATTGCCACCGTTATCGAACGCAACCTGCAACAGCAAAAGGAAGAGGCCCGAAACGAGAACGAAGAGCGCAACCGCCAGTTTTTTGACACGGAAATTGAAAAGCTTAACCATTGGGCCGATGATGTGAAGTTGGGGTTGGAACGTGAGATCAGCGACCTTGACGCGGAAATCAAACTTCGCAAATCGGAGGCGCGGAAAACGAGCCGCTTGGAAGAAAAGGTGGCGGCACAACGATTGGTGAAAGACCTCGAAAAGCGCCGCAGCGAGAAACGCCGCAATCTGTTTGACGCACAGGATGAAATCGATGCCCAAAAAGACAAACTTTTCGACGAAGTGGAAAAGACCCTGATGCAGAAAGGTATCAAAGAGGAAACATTGTTTAATTTAAGATGGAGAATAATATAGCTATGCCCCAAAACAAACCACAAAAACTTGAACTCACCTGGATTGGCAAGGACGATGAGCACGAAGCCATCGAGCCTCGCATCCTCATTGAAGACCCGAAATACAGCTACGGCGACACCGATAGCGGAAATATGCTCATCCATGGAGACAACCTTTTGGCGCTGAAGGCTTTGGAGCAGCAATACTCCAACTCCATCAAGTGCATCTATATTGATCCACCTTACAATACAGGTGCTGCTTTTGAGCATTATGATGACGGAGTAGAACATTCAATTTGGTTGTCCTTAATGCGCGAAAGATTGGAAATTATCCATAACCTATTGGATAAAACAAATGGTTCATTGTGGATTTCGCTTGATGACAACGAACAAGCCTATTGTAAAGTGCTTTGCGATGAGATCTTTGGAAGGAAAAATTTTGTGGCTAATGTGATTTGGGAGAAAAAGTACTCTCCCCAAAATGATGCGAAATGGCTTTCGGATAGTCATGATTTTATTTTGGTGTATGCAAAAAACAAGGAAACATGGCGTCCGAATTTATTACCTCGTTCAGAGGAAATGAATAGTAGGTATAAGAATTTGGACAATGACCCAAGAGGCCCTTGGAAGACAGCGGATTTTTCTGTTAGGACATATAATGCCAGTTGTGATTATCCGATTACATTGCCAAGTGGCAGAATAGTCACTCCACCGGAAAGTAGAGCTTGGGTGTCAAGCAAAGAGCGTTTTGCGGAACTAGTTGCAGACAATAGAATTTGGTTCGGGAAAGATGGGAATAGTGTTCCTGCTGTTAAGAAGTTTTTGTCAGAGGTCAAGCAAGGCATGACCGCTATGACAATTTGGAAATATACAGAGGTAGGTCACAATCAAGATGCAAAAAAGGAAGTTAAAGCATTTAATATAGATGATGTTTTTGAAACTCCCAAACCAGAACGCCTTATAGAGCGTGTCCTCACACTGGGCAGCAACCCCGGCGACCTCGTTCTCGACAGTTTCCTCGGTTCGGGCACCACGGCAGCCGTGGCGCAGAAGATGGGCAGGAGATACATCGGCATTGAGTTGGGCAACCACGCCTACACCCACTGCTATCCGCGCCTGAAGATGGTCACCGACGGCACCGACCAAGGCGGCATCAGCAAGGCGCAGAACTGGAAAGGCGGCAGCGGCTTCAAGTTCTATGAGTTGGCCCCAAGTCTGCTGAAGCAAGACAAGTTCGGCAACCTCGTCATCAACAAGGAATACAACGCCGACATGCTGGCCGCTGCCATGGCCAAGCAGGAAGGCTACATCTACCAGCCCGACACCGCGCTCTACTGGAAACAGGGCCGCAGCTCGGAGCACGACTACATCTACACCACCACGCAGTTCCTCACTGTCGAAAGCCTTGACGCCATCAGCGAGACCATGCAGGAGGACGAAAGCCTTCTCATCTGCTGCACCGCCTTCCAAAAGGAGTGCGCTTCCCACGCCAAGAACATCACGGTGAAGAAAATCCCACAGATGCTCCTCGGTCGCTGCCAGTTCAACAAAGACGACTACTCCCTCAACATCATTGACATGCCCCAATTGGATGTCGAATCTGATGAAGACTTCGAGGAAGAAACCCCAATCATCGAAAAAGAGAATAAAGAAATACAGACTTCGTTATTTTGAACAAGAAAAACTTGGAATTATGACACATATAGTAATAAAGAATGTAGGCCCAATCAAGAACGTGGAGTTCGACTTGAACAAGATCAACGTGTTCATGGGCCCTCAAAGCAGTGGCAAAAGCACCATCGCGAAAATTATCAGTTATTGTTCATGGTATGAAAAGAATTACATTCTCTCCGCAAAGCCCCTCAAGAATTTTTATGATGAATTACTGGAGTTCCATAATTTAGAAGACGCCTATTTCAGTAATGAATCGTATATTGAATACAACAGCCGGAACTGTCATATAGTATTTTGCGGGAGTGACAAGGGAAACGTAAAAATAGAGGCGACATTTGATGCTGATAATGTTTTCAAAAACGAGAAGATCGAATATATTCCTGCTGAAAGGAATATCGTCGCCATTCCTGGCATTGGGGAATATAATAAAGGGCATAATAACATATTGGGGTTCCTTTACGAATGGTTTGATGCTAAAAGGGAAAAGAAAAATGCGACAAAATTTGCCCTCCCTTTAAAATCGTTAGGCGATATTTCTTACTATTACACGCAAGAAGATGATGCCGACCATCTTGTTCTCAGTGATGGAAAGGAAATACGACTTCAACATTCGTCAAGTGGTTTGATTTCCACTACACCATTGATTGTCGTTTTTGATCACATTATCAATGGGATTTATTTGAAAAAGAGAATCAAATCCCCGTTTGAAATAGTTAACCTGATTGCAAAATTAGATTCCTATGATGACGATGCAAAAAAACGCTTCCAAAATTTGTTGAACAAAATGGGCGAGAACCAAGCTCTCATTAATAATTTGAAAGAAAAAATGGAAAAGCTGGCAATCAACGGTGATGCAACAACTATGAAAAGTTTAGAGGAGCTGGAGAAAAGCATCAGACATTTACAACGAGATATAAGCAATGAGATGGGAATCGATGCAGATTATAACTATTCGAAAGTTATCATTGAGGAACCAGAATCAAATCTTTTCCCAAACACTCAACAAGAATTGGTTTACTATATGTTATCTACCTTAAATAATTCCTCACGAGAACATCAATTGGTTCTGACAACTCATAGTCCGTACATCCTCTTTTCATTGAACAATTGCATGATGGGTGGCTTAGTAAAGGACAACATCCCTGAAGAGGAACAGAAAACATTCGATTCCTGTCAAGCTTGGATTGACCCGAAAAAGGTTTCTATCTATGAAATCCACGAAGGTTCATTGAAATCTATTCAGGACGAAGATGGCATCATTGAAGATAACTATCTGAACAAGGCCTACAAAGAGAATTCCGCTGAATATCTTTCACTTCTAAACTACTTTGAAGATGAAGAATAGGATTTTGGCGGCATATCCGGATTCGGAGTTTGGAACCACTAATGCCCAGCAAATATTTGTTGCAGACTTCACAGAACGTACTAAAAGTGTGCGAGGTGTAGAAATACATGAAGTTCTACCCAAAGATCCCAAAGACGAGACTATTGACATGGATTGTTGTGCCATCTCTAATGAAACAAACCTTCAAATTGACTACAATGTGTTTCGTGATAACCAATTCAAAGACGAAGAGGACGAAGACTTGAAACATGGGGAATGTTGTTTGTTTCCAAATGATAATGATGAGAAGACGTGGATTTTATTTATCGAAATCAAAGATTGTAAAGGAAGTAGGATATTTAGGTACAAACAGGATGTAAAAGATAAACTGATACTGAATGTAGGAGAATTTCGGAGAAAAGGAATTCTGCTAAAGAACAATATCTATGGGGTAACCTCCTTCCCTAGAAAAAAAACAGAATTTAATGAAATGATTGTAACAGATCCTACCGAGTATAAAACTTTTTACAAAAAGTATGGTATTCATCTGGTTCCTACAAATGAAGTTTCAATAAAAGACAATACAATCATAGAGTTTTATAAAAGAAATGAACCCAACAGCCAACAATATTAAGCAGCGCATGTCGCTTCGCGAGCCTTTGGGCAAGGCACTTGACGTGGTCGTGAAACTTACAGAGGAATTATCTTTGCAGAAACCCGAAACCCAAGAGAAAGGCGATTTCTTAAAAACGGAAATGGCAAAGGTGCAAGAAATCTGCCCCCAGTGCAAAGATTTCGAACGTGATTTTCCTTCTTTTGCTTTTTCAATAGCTACAGGCATTGGAAAAACAAGGTTGATGGGGGCTTGCATTGCCTATCTGTATCTTAAAAAAGGCATCCGGCATTTCTTCGTATTGGCACCTAACTTAACACTTTACCAGAAACTAATTCGTGACTTTAATGACACTTCGTATGAGAAGTACGTCTTCAAAGGTATTTCGGAATTTGTTCATAATAAACCTGTTGTAATCACAGGAGAGAACTACGACCAAGCTCATTCCTTCTTCTCAGAAAAAGAAGTGCAAATAAATGTGTTCAACATCTCAAAATTCAATTCAGACAACAAGGATAGTAAACGGGGAGCCCCAAAGATGAAGCGTTTGTCTGAGTATTTGGGTCAATCCTATTTCAATTATTTGGCTAATCTTGATGATTTGGTTATATTAATGGATGAGGCACACCGTTATCATGCTGATGCTTCTCGCAATGCCATCAATGAATTGCAGCCCATTTTGGGTTTGGAAATGACAGCCACTCCATACGATGAAAAAGGCAAGTCATTCAAGAACATTGTGTATGAGTACAATCTGGCTGAAGCGCTGGCAGAAGGCAAATACGTGAAAAATCCGACCATCGCCAAACGTAGGAATTTCGAGAAGAAAGATCAAACGCCAGAGGAGTTAGATGTGTTGAAATTGGAGGATGCCATCAGTGTACATGAACATACTAAACTGCATCTGGAATTATATGCGAAAGAAAATAATGTCCCACAAGTAAAACCCTTTATTTTAGTAGTTTGCAAGAACATACAACATGCTAACGAAACCGTTGATTTGATAGAAAATAAAATCTATGATGGCAAATACAAGGGTAAGGTTTTACAGATTGACAGTTCCACGAAAAAGAACGAAGAAATTGACCAACAGTTTGTTTCGTTGGAAGACCCGAAGAACCAAATTGAAATTGTAGTTCATGTCAATATGCTGAAAGAAGGTTGGGACGTCACCAATCTCTACACCATTGTACCACTACGTGCCGCTGATGCCATAACATTGGTTGAACAGACTATCGGGCGCGGCTTGCGCCTTCCCTATGGAGGCAAACGGACAGGAAATGCCGAAGTTGACAAGTTAACCGTCATTGCCCATGAGAATTTTGACGAAGTCATTAATAGAGCGAAAGATCCAAATTCATTACTTAACAAACTGAGTTATATCGAATTGGACGACAATGATTTGAAACCCATTTCAGGCCAAATTGTCAAAGGAAAGACTTCAATACAGGAAAAACTTGACCAAGAAAGACAAAAAGCGGAAATTGAACTTGACAAAGCCAAAGCCAAGGCGATTTACGATGCTCGTGTAGCCGTGTGGGATGCCATTCCCAAGATGAACACCGTGGTGAAGAACAAGGAGGAGTTGTCAAAACCTGAAAACATAGAAAAGCTAAAAGACATTACAGAACGTAGTATCAGGGAAAAAGCAAAGGAATCCAATTCTTTATTTGCTGAAGAGGAAGCGGAAAGTCAAATTCGGGAAGTGATGCCGGTAATCAATCTCGTAGTCCAAGATTATATTGACAACATCATAGAGATTCCCCGTGTAGTTGTTGAACAGCCAAAAGCAACCGCCGTTTTTCATCATTTTGACTTGGACACTTCAGAAGGTTTTTCATTTCCCGAATTAAACAATGAAATTGTCCGTATGGGATTGAAGGACAATGAAGTTGAAGTACTGACTGCTATCTCAAGTGGATATTTTGATGACCCATTGAAAGAAATTGTTGCCCAGTTGATGAATTTTGAGGAGGTGGATTACGATGAAAACGCCGATTTGCTATTTCATTTGGCGGGTCAAGCAATTGAGGCAGTGAGGAAGCAAACGCAAGAAGGGAACGATGTCGCCAACAAAGTGCATCAATTCAAAATGGCGATTGCCACCCGGATTTATAACCAAATGAAAGAACATTTCACTTTGGAGAAGAAAGGTTATGCAAGTTCCAAAGTGCTTCCATTTGTGGAATTGTTGCCGCAACATTTAACAGAAGAAACATCATACGGTTATAGGGATTACCGACTTCCGTTTGCCAACAACCAAAAATCCTTGGTGAAGAAATACATCTTTACAGGTTTTATGAAATCTTATTATTTGAACTACAAATTTGATAGCTCAACAGAATTGGATTTTGCCTTTTTACTTGAAAACGACGATAATATACTGAAATGGCTCCGTCCAGTTCCAAACCAGTTCAAAATCTATTGGGGAAATGGAACTCATTTGTATGAACCTGATTTTGTGGTAGAAACAAAAGACAAAATCTACATGATTGAGACCAAGGCTGAAAAAGATATGAGCAATGAGGATGTGATAGAGAAGAAAAGGGCAGCAGAGGAGTATTGTCGCGTGGTCTCAAAGGTGACAACAAAACCTTGGCTATATGTTTTAATACCACATGATGCAGTGATTAAAACGAAACAGTTTGAGTTTATAATCAGTTCCTTATAATTCTCATTTAAATACAACTCACCACGCACGAATTTGAGAGAAAAACTCATCACCTAATCAGAAAACCATTTAAATCCCATACATCATGTCACGATTAAGCGATTTATACAAGGCAATGGAGACATTGCGGAAAGAAGGCCTCTCCCTGAATGAGGATTTGGATCGGCAAGTTAGCGAACTGGAGGAAAACATCATCAAAAAAGAGATTCTTCCTGTCGTCACGGAAACCATCGAGCCCTCGCTGAAGCAGGTTCAGCGAGATCTGGTGTTGGTGGTTGACTACCACCCTGGCGAGCCTATCAGTGTGGCATTAAGCCGCAAAACAAACATCACCGCACTGATTAACGCAAAACGTCTTGAAGCTGATCCCGATGCTGTCCATAAAGAGGTCGGTCCGAATAAAGTCAAGAGGACAAACATCGCACCGAGGACCGGACTCTGTGTCACTCGGAAAGACGGTTCAATATTGCAAGAACACGACGCCGCATCAACGTTTACGACTGCCATTATCGAAGCCGGCTTGCAAAATGTTAAAGCTTTGGGGTTAATGTTCTCCCATTTTAACATTGTATCGACCACCGATACTCCAAAAAACGGACGAGTGCCTCGAAAAGTCGCTCCAGGCTTGTATGTCCACACTCACAGCAGCACAATGGACAAAAAGAAAATGTTGGATCGAATCAACAAGGCACTCAATATGGGCTGGACGGTGGAGATTGTCAAATGAAAAGTCTGCCATCATCACCACCCACACCCCTAACCACCATCTTATGAGCACCATCTATAACATATCCCTCCACCTTGTGGGGAATTCCGGAGTGGCGGAAGGACTCGTCCTGGCGCAGGAAGGCCTTCAACTCTCCGACAGCGTGCACGAGCTGCTCACCGACTATTTCCTCTCCCCCTTCTCCTCCGAAGAACTCTTCGAACTCTACCACGACAGCGGCATCGAGTTCAACGTGGTCTATGGCGCGGCGTCAAGGATCTTCGACGACCCCGAAACGCTCCACGAGCAGTCGGTGAACCTCGCCAAACACCTCTACGAGCAGAGCTCCCACCCGAAAATCAAGGGCGGCGAGTTCTACACCGTCTATTTCCGCGACTGCATCGTGGATGGCGACACCGTGGATGCCGTCGGACTGTTCAAGTCGGAGAACAAGGACACTTTCCTGCGGGTGCTGCACGAGGGCGGCAACTTCAACCTCGAGAGCGAGCAAGGCATCAACATCAAGAAACTCGACAAGGGCTGCCTCATCTTCAACAAGGAGCGCGAAAACGGCTATGTGGTTGCCGTGGTCGACAACACCAACCGCGGCATCGAGGCGCAATACTGGATGGACGACTTCCTGCACGTGCGCCAGCGCAAGGACGGCTATGCGAACACGCAGAACGCGATGGCCATGGCCAAGAACTTCGTCACCAAGGCACTGCCCGAACAGTTCGAGGTCTCCAAGGCCGACCAAATCGACCTGCTGAACCGCTCCTTAGAGTTCTTCAAGGAGAACGACACCTTCGAGATGGAAGAGTTCGCCAACGAGGTCATCGAACAGCCCGAGGTCATCGAGAGCTTCCGCCAGTACAAACGGAGCTTCGAGGAGGAGAACGACGTGGTGATCGACGACAGCTTCGACATCTCCGACTACGCCTTTCGCCGCCAGCAACGCTCCTACAAGCGCGTCATCCGCCTCGACCGCAAGATCCAGATCATCATCGACGGCAACCGCGACCACGTGGAACAGGGCGAGGACGAGCGCGGGAAATTCTACAAGGTGTATTATAGCGAGGAGGAGTGACCGTTTCGACCCCACTCCAAGCCTTCCTCTGCGAAGTGATCCCTTTTTCGGGAAATAACGCCGACATTGCCGCAATCGCCTGAAAAATTTATTTCACGCAACATATCCTCAAAAATACTATTTTTGCAGGTTAATTTTTTCTGTCATGGAAGAGGAAGTTGAAAAATGCGTTTCCCTGCTGAAAGAGGGCAAGGTGATTTTGTATCCCACTGATACAGTGTGGGGTATCGGTTGTGATGCCACCAATGAGGAGGCCATCACGAGGGTGTATCGCATCAAACAGCGCAACGAGAAGAAGAGCATGATTATCCTGCTCGATTCGATGCAGCGGCTGCCGATGTACGTGCAGAAGATTCCGCTGATTGCGTGGGATCTGCTTGCGCACGTCACCCGTCCCACGACTTTCGTCTACCAGACCGCCTACAACCTGCCGGAGAAGCTCATCCACGAAGACGGCACCATCGCCGTGCGCATCGTGCAGAACGACTTCTGCCGCAAGGTGATCCGCGAACTCGGGCACCCGCTCGTCTCCACCTCGGCCAACATCGCCGGCGAGCCCACCCCGCAGACCTTCGACAAAATCTCGCAAGAGGTTATCAGCCAGATGGATTACGTGGTTTCGCAAGAACAGTCCACCTCCGTGGAGTTCAAGCCCTCACGCCTCATCAAGTTCCTCGACGACTACAACTTCACCATTATCCGCGACTGACCATGGAAAAGATCGCTGTATTCGCCGGTTCATTCTGCCCATTCACCAAAGGCCACGAAGACATTGTGCGCCAGGCACTTCCGCTTTTCGACAAGATTCTCATCGCTGTCGGGCACAACACGAAGAAACAGGATGTCTTCTCCCTGGAGGACCGCCTAAAATGGATAGACAACATCTTTGCTGCCGACGAAAACGTCTACACCTGCCACTATTCCGGACTGACGGTGGATTTCTGCCGGAGCGTGAACGCCCGCTTCCTCATCCGGGGGGTGCGGAACGAGCAGGATTTCACCAATGAGCAAACCTTAGCCGAAATCAACAAGCGTCTCAATCCGGACATTGAGACTGTGCTGTTCTTAGCCTCGCCGGAATGGCGAATCGTCTCCTCGTCAATGGTCCGCGAACTTTGGGCACTCGGCGCCGACTATTCCCATTACCTCTCCTACAAGCTTCCCGATTTCCAGACCTTATGAGCAGACACATCGGCCATATTCTCCTCATTGCCAGCTTCTTGGTAACAACGGTCTCTCATGCGCAGACACCCGTCACCATTACTGGTACCGCGCCCTTTGCCGCCGGCGAGGAGATACGCCTACTCGTTTTCCACGACCTGCTCAACGGCATCGCCGACGTGGCCGCCACCGACATTATCGACAAGCACGGCCGATTTGCCCTCAAATACAACACCACGGACATCGAACTCGCGCAGCTCGCCATCCGCACCTCAAAGGCCGAGTTTTTCATCGTACCCGCCAACAGCTATTCGTTCACCATTACCGTGGACAGCACTCTTTATCAGCTTATTAACCCCGAAAAGTACGGCGGTTTTCTTCAAATTGAGAATGCCGTAAAGGATACCGGCGACCTTAATTTCAAGATCAACCGCTTCTCGCAATACTTCAGCCAGGTTTCCGACGCCTACGCCTACGCGATGATTTACGGCTCCGAGGCCAACGTCTTCGACACCGTGCGCGACATTATCGCCAAACAATTTGAATTCCAATACGTTCCGGAGAATTTCTACCAGTCCTACGGGTACTACACGCTCGGCAGCATTGACCTTCTGCAATACCGCAAAAAACCGATTTATCTGTACCAGAAATACTTCGACAACGACCAGATTCTGTACAACAACCCCGCGTACATGTCGCTGTTCAACCAGTTTTACGAGGGTTACCTCTACTATTCGCCCTACGTGAGCAAGGAGCTGCTCGACCGCACGATCAACGAGTCGCCCGACTACCCCACCCTCTTCAACGAGGTGGGCCGCGACCCGAAACTGGCCAACGCCCGCCTGCGCGAACTGGTGATTATCAAGAACTTGATTGAGTTTCTCGACAACAAGGAGTTTGACCGCGGCAACATCATCAAAGTGCTTGACTACATCCGCAAAACCTCCTCGTTTGATAAACATATCGCCATCATTACCAGCAAGTTGGATCAAATTGAAAAGAACCACGTGACGGCTGAGACGGTCTCGTTCCTCGATGAGAAAGGGCACAAGGCGAAGCTTAAACAATACGAGGGAACGCCCGTCTATTTGCAAGTATTTCAAACCGACTGCATCAACTGTGTGCGCGAAATGATGATTATCAAGGAATTACAGAAAAAATACGAAGGCAAAGTCCAGTTTGTGAGCCTCTGCGTGGACCCGAAGAAGTCCACCTACCTGGCTTTTGTCAAGCAATACGGCAAACAGTTCGACTGGCCGGTACTCTACTTCGACGCGCAATACGACTGGCTGCTGCAACAGGGCATCGAAACGCTGCCCGACCATCTCTTCCTTAACGCAAATGGCACGGTGTCTATGCGTTATCCGCCCGCACCCGAGCAAGGGCTGCCCGAATATCTGCAGATGAACTACCCCAATGACAGCCAAGAAGAAGAAAACCCGATGTTTCAAAATCGTAATAAATAGTAAAATCAACCGAATATGAAAAAGACCCTTTTTGTCATCCTTTGCATGACGCTCAGTATCAGCCTTTTCGCGCAGGAAGCGAAAGACAAGCATCTCGCCAAACTCCCCGCTGTCGACATACAGACGTTAGACGGCGCGGTATTCAACACGAAGGACATCCAGAACGACGGCAAGCCCGTGATTATCAGTCTATGGGCGACCTGGTGCAAGCCCTGCATCGCCGAACTTTTGGCCATTGCCGACGAGTATGAGGAGTGGGTGGAAGAGACCGGCGTGAAACTCTACGCCATCTCCATCGACGATGCCAAGACGTCCTCCCGCGTGGCCCCCTTCGTGAATGGCAAAGGTTGGGAATACACGGTTCTGTTGGATGTCAACTCCGACTTCAAACGTGCCATGAACGTCAACGACGTGCCGTTCCTCTGCATTCTGAACGGCGAAGGCGAAATCGTGTGGCAGCACACTTCATACGCCCCGGGCGGTGAAGAGGAGGTCTACGAAATCATCAAATCGTTAGTGAAATAGCATCCGGCACCAAAACCGCATCGTATGACATCGACATCTATCAAACGTTCTCTCATCGTTATCGCGCTGCTGTTCAGCGGTATATGG
The DNA here is from genome assembly GCA_017395245.1 of Bacteroidales bacterium. Lineage (GTDB taxonomy): Bacteria > Bacteroidota > Bacteroidia > Bacteroidales > WCHB1-69 > F23-D06. Next base: position 28,706 of record JAFPVR010000109.1, read on the forward strand.
GCCTACGGACAGCACCAGTTCGGCAACAGCCGTATTAGCGGCGACTTCGGCTTCAACGGCATGTATTACATTCCCGACTCCATTATCGGGGCCGAGCCCGTCGATTCCAAAGTCCGCGGCAACGCCTTCATGGACCTGTTGTACAGTAACGGCGGTTTTTCGGCAGGCATGCGATACGAGTTCTACATGTTCCCGCTTATCGATTTCGAGAAAATCGGTTACAAAGGGCAGGGAATCAAATACTTTTTCGCCGACTACACCAACAAGTTCGTTTCGGTGACGGCGGGAAATTTCTATGAACAGTTTGGTAACGGTCTGACGCTCAGGGCGTACGAAGACCGACAGTTGGGCATCGACAACAGTCTGCTCGGCGCTCGCATCAAGCTTACGCCCTACAAGGGCATCTACCTGAAAGCGGTCTGGGGCATGGAACGGGACAATTTCGAGCCCTACCTCGGCCGCAAGGACTTCGTGCGCGGCGCGGACTTGGAGCTGTCCTTGGGAGAGCTGTTCCCCGTGATTCATGAGAAGGGGTTCATCGCGCGTGTAGGGGCCAACTTTGTGAGTAAGTTCGAAAAATCCGACGAGGACATCTATTTCAGCATCGACAACGACTCGATAGTTAGCAACACGGCCTACATCCCGGCTGAGAAGATTCCGCAGAACGTGGCCGCCTGGGCCGCCCGCGCCACCTTCGGCTACGAAGGTTTCCGCCTTGACGGGGAGTACGCCCGCAAAATCAACGACCCCAACGTCAGCAACAACTTCATCTACAAACCGGGCGAAGCGCTCTTCCTTTCAGCCACTTACGCCATGAAAGGATTCGGCATCGCGGCCTCCTTCATCCGCGCCGACAATATGGAATATCGTTCGCAACGCTGGATGAACGCCAACTCCGAGCTGATGATCAACTGCATCCCAGCCATCAACCGGCAGTACTCCTACCAGCTGATTGGCGACTACAGCTACGCCTCGCAACCCAACGACCAAATCGGCGTACAATTGCAGGTCAACTACCAGATTCCCAAGAAATCGGTCCTGGGCGGCAAATACGGCACCGACATCACCTTCAACTACTCCCGCTTCCACAACATTGACAAACAGCCAGTTCAGGAGGCCATCGACAACGGTTCCCCATTCGGGACCATGGGCTACACCTCCAAGTTCTTCAAATTCGGCCCCGAACTGCTCTATCAGGACATCGGATTGGAAATCAGCCACCGCTTCAACAACAAAAAGTGGAAATGGATTCTTGCCTACAACTATATCACCTACAATCTGGAGATTCTGCAAGGTCATGCCGGCATGATGCGCGGTCATCTGGTCGCCTCCGACCTCTCCTACAAAATCACGCCGAAGCACGCCTTACGTCTTGAAGCCCAGCATCTTTACACCAAAGATGACGCCGGCAGCAGCTTGTATGCCATGCTGGAATACTCCATCAGCCCGAACTGGTTCTTCTCCGTCGGCGACGATTGGAACTACGGAAACCCGGATCCGGAACATAAGACCCACTATTACAACATCTCCTGCGCTTACGTGTGGAACACCACGCGCATCGCGCTGAACTTCGGCAAGACCAAGGAGGGAATCCTGTGTGTCGGCGGTGTCTGTCGCGCCGTGCCCGCTTCTTTCGGTGCGGGATTGTCAGTGACAACGTCGTTCTAATCCATTGTAATTCTGGAACTCCAATCCCGATAGAATTGGCGCATCTGTTTCGCGACGAGGCGGTCGCATTCGATGTCTGATTCGGCATTGATTTCCTCGTAGGGGCGGCAGCGGTCGGCAAAGGTCATCATAATCGTGCCCGAACGGAAGATAAGGTCGCCTTTGGGGGAGATGTAGCCCGCGCCCTGAATAAAGATCGGCAGGATGTCGGCGCTCAGTTCCCGCGCAATGGTGAACGCCCCCTTGTGAAAACGTTGAATTTCGTGGTTAAGCGAACGTGTGCCCTCAGGGAAGATGCAGACGGAGTATCCACGTGCCATCAAGTCGCGCAGACGCGGCAGGTTGGCCTCCATGCCATCGCCCGCAGGATAATACTCCGCATGACGCACCACCGTTCTGTAGAAGGGATCGCGCCAGACCCAGTCGCCGGTTATGAACACCAGCTTCGGTGTGAGCGACAACATACTCAACAAATCCAGAAAACTCTCATGGTTGGCAATGATGACGGCCGGCTTGTCGAAAACATCCGATGGCATTTTGTCCACGTTGAACCGCACACCCGGAATATGACGAAGAATGAAATTCGCATACTTGCACAATACGGTGTGATATTTCAGTTTCTTGGCTTCTGTAGTCTTCCCAAACGCAAAATAAATCAGCGTGTAAGGAATCACCCACAGAAATACCAACAAAAATATGATACCGACTATCGTCGTGTAAAACAGCTCTTTAATCGTGACAGGGGTCTCGCGCAGCTCGCCGTTCCGCTTCTTCGTAAGCCAGTCGAAAATGACCGTCGGCAGGAAGGAGGCCATCAGCACGACCGTAGCCATACCGACGATAGTAACCAACGCAAGCGACTGCAGGGCAGGATGTTTGGCCACCACTAAGCAGCCGATACCCGCGAACATGATGAGCGCGGAAATGACCACACTGTGCTTGTAGGATGCGAGCCGAGGCTTGCCCGTCTTGTACTCGTACAGCAATCCCTCCGTGATGAATATCGTATAGTCGTCGCCCTGACCGAAAATGAACGTCGCCAAGATAATGTTGATGATATTAAACTGAATCCCAGCAAGATACATAATACCGAGAATCCATATCCAGCTGACTGCCAAAGGCAGGAAGGCCAAGATGGCGAGCTCAATTTTGTGGAACGAAAAGAGCAGAAAGACGAAAACCACCAAACTGCATACAATTCCGATGTAATTGAACGAGCCGCGCAACATTTCCACCAACTGCCGTCCCAAGTCACCGCCGGAAAAGACGAATGCGGCATCATCGTCATCGTCTATGAGCGCATGCACGGCATCTTGGTCGTCGGCAGTCACGTAATTCACTATCCGCCATCCGTTCTCCGTTTGGTAGATATACTTGTCGGTGAACGGCTCCACAATATCGTTGAACTCCTCAATGTCAGCCACTTGCGCCCGTTCCTCAAACATTCGGAAGAAGGGAAGGAAGGCGTCATCCGAAAATCCCTGCACTGCGGCCTCGCGTCGCACCTCCTCACAAAGATAAAACCACTTGGTATCGCCCCAAAAAGAATTCCAGCGGTCGGCGGCTTCCTGTTGATGTTGCTGCGAAGGAAGCATCTCCCCCACCCCGCTGACAGAGGTAACCGCCTTGCAGCCAAGGAGTTTCTGCACCAACGAATCGTTGCGGTTGACGGCCTCCTGCAGGGTTTTGCCTTCAGCCACGGCGTACATCGTGCCGGACGACTGCACCTGCGAGAGGATTTCCAAGTTCTCGCGTTGGGAAGGGGTCATGTAGTTGATGTGCGACAGGTCACTGTCGAAAGAGGTTTTCTTGGAAAAGTATCCAAGTATAATGGTGATTATCAACCCGATGCCAAGAATCCACGGACGGGCTTTGCTGCGGGAGAGATGGAATCCCGTCCACTTCCCGAAGAGGAAATTTTCGGAGGGTGACGGACGTCTGCGCATCAGTTGCGGCAGGAAAATGAGCACGAAGAGGATGGTGCCGAGCAGCATAAGGGAGGCAAAGAGGCCGAGATCCTGCATGGCGCGGGCGTCGAGCCAAAGCAAGCAGAGGAAGGCAGCCACGGTGGTGAGGTTGCCGATAAAGAGCGGCAGCACCATTTCGCGCAGTGCCTCGCGCCGGTCGCCGGTCTCCTTGTAGATGTCGAGGAAATGCAGCGGGTAGTTAGCCACAATGCCGATAAGCACCGAGCCGATGCCCACCACAATGAGGGAGATGCCGCCTCGAAAGACAGCAATGCCCGCCAAGGAGAACAACGCCCCGAACAGGATGGATGCGCCTACCCAAAGTATGTCGGAGAGACGGCGGTAGTGTAATAGCAAAATAAAGAGTATCAGCACGATGGCAATAGCGACGGCGGTGATGGAGTCACGCTTGATTTGCGCGGCATTGGTGGCGGCTATCAGTGGTCCGCCCACGGAAGCAATCGCCACACCAGGGATTTCCGATGAAACCTCAGCGGCCTTCTCGTCCAACCATTTCGACAGTTTCCCGTTGTTATAGCTCTCATTCGCCCCGTATGGGCTGTCGAACGTGACAATGCCGTGTTGCCCGTCGGCGGTGAAAAGATAGCCGTCGATGACTTGGAAAGAGTCGTTGAGTTTCAGGGAGTTGAGACGTTGCAATGCAGGGGTGAAGAGCTGCAGAGGATCGGACGGCAGCGTACGCATCAAGATACCAGAAGTTGGGAACATCAACATCTGCTTTCCAGCTGAGAGTCGCTCCTTCACGAAATCTGGAGTTTGTAAGAGCGAATCAATACGCTGGTAATCAGCCTCTTCAAGTAGATACGGTAGGTGCGCGTAGACAGCGTCCATTAGGTCGAAAACCTGGGTTTCATCCATGGTGACGCTGACATTTTCCGCCATGTCACTCGCTTCGAGGATTTCACCGAAACGCTGCATGGCCTCCTCCGCGGCCTCCGTATCCAAAGAATCACTCTCGGCGGCAGAAAAGACAACGACGATGCGGCTCTGCGCGGCAAACTGCTGATAGACCTCCTGATACTTACGGTTTTCCTCGCCGTTGGGCAGGAATTTGGCAATATCCTCCTCGTAGCGCACCCGCGTGGCAAGAAACGCGAACAAGGCGGTCAGCGCGATGACCAATGAAACTGTGAGCCAGCGCCGTCTCGCAAGAAAATCGTAAATATGCAGAAAGAGATTGGTCATCATTTCACCAATTTCACCGCTTCCGAAACGGGGATTTTCTGGTCGCCCTTGAAGGCAATGACAAATGCGTCAGGGTATTTCGATTTAAGGGAAGCCAGTATTTCCTTCGCCGATTGCAAGTTAGACTCGCTTCCGGCGGTATATTTCCACAGGCCGCCCTCATAATAGCGGTTCACCTTTGGGATGTCCTTGAAGCGTTTGTCGGTGAGCGCGATTTTGTCCGGCACCGCCATAAACTGCACCATGAAGCGGACAGCGTCAGGACTAACAGGCGTGTTCGCTATTTTGGCCGTTTCGTTATCAGCCTTCTTATCTGACTGATTATCAACATGATTATTAGCGTTGTTATCATTTTTTGTTTCGGGTTTATCGTTTTTGGATTCTTGTTTTTTGGGCTCGGGGATGGAGACCCTGTCGCCGGTCATTTGTGTGTAGTAGGCTGCAAAGCCTCGGTAGATGGCGTCGGCAATTTCCTTCTTATGCTGCTCGTCGGTGAGGAACTTCTCCTCGGTGGGATTCGACAGGAAACCCATCTCGATGAGGATGCTGGGCATGGAGACAGACCATAGCACCCAGTAAGGGGCCTGTTTCACACCACGGTCAAGCAGATGGGTGACACCGACGAGGTTTTTCTGCACCTTGTCGGCCAAGAGGATGGAGTTGTTGAGGTAGGCTGAGGAGTAGAGCGAAAACATGACGGCGGATTCGGGGGAATCGGGGTTGAAGCCAGCGTAGTTTTCCTTGTAGCCCTCCTCCTTGAGCATGGCGGAGTTCTCGGCACGGGCCACGGCAAGGTTCTTCTCCGACTTGCTGAGACCCATCACGTAGGTCTCAACGCCATGTGCGGAATGGTTGTCGTTGGCGTTGCAATGAAACGAGATGAAAAGGTCGGCATGGTGGTTGTTGGCAATCTTGGCGCGGTTGTAGAGTTCCACGAAAACGTCGGTACTGCGGGTGTATATCACCTTGACATTCGGACAGTTATCGCTGATCAGCTTGCCGGTTTTGAGGGCGACATCGAGGGCGACATCCTTCTCGCGGGAGTATGTGCCGAGGCATCCGGGATCCTTTCCGCCGTGCCCCGCGTCAATCACAACTTTGAAGATTTTGCCGTCTTTCTGGGCGTTCGAAGGAAAGGCAAGAAAAGTTATGAACAAGCATACGAATAAAAAAAATTTTGAGTTCATCCCATTCGGTTTTTTTGATTATCTTTGCTGATTTTTTTGGCGCAAAATTAATACTATTGACTTTATAAAACGACTGTTGGTTAAAAAATTATACACACTGGATTTTTCATATTTATGGACGCTTCTTATAGCGTTCACATTCAGTGTGTTGTGCCTTGACGCGACGGCGCAGGCCCCCAAGTCCAGACGGCCGGCGCGGGCCCATACCGACACCACCGCACGCGCCCTGCCCCGCCCCGAATCCGCGCCTGCCGACTCCGTTTCTCCCGCTTCCCCGAAGGTCATCTCCCCCAACGCCATCTCCTCCACGGTCGAGTACAGCGCGAAAGACTCCGTCGTCAACGACCTGCAGAACCGCTACACCTACCTCTTCGGTGATGCCGTAGTGAAATACGAAGACATGGAGCTCCGCGCCGACTACATCGAAATCGACTTCAAAAACAGCGAGTTATATGCCAGCGGCGTGGCCGACTCCACTGGGCGACTGCACGGAACCCCCGTCTTCATCCAGACCGACGCCAACTACCATGCCCGCGAAATCAAGTACAACTTCCAGACCAAGAAGGGCAAGATCACGCACGTCATCACCACGCAGGACGACGGCTACATCCACGGCGAGCAGGTCAAGAAGATGGGCGACAACGTGGCTTACATCAAAAAGGGCAAATACACCACCTGCGAGCTCGACGACCCTCACTTCGAGATCTCGTTCTCCAAAGCCAAGGTCATCCAGCACGACAAAATCCTCATCGGGCCGGCCTACCTGAGCTTCACCGGCGTCCCCACCCCGCTCGCGCTGCCCTTCGGTTTCTTCCCGTTAGACTCCAAGCACAAATCCGGTTTGGTGATGCCCTCCTTCGGACAGGCCAACACCATGGGCTTCTACCTCAACGACTTAGGTTTCTACTTCGCTATCAACGACAATGTCGACCTGCTGCTTTCGGCCGACATCTACACGCGCGGCAGCTGGGGTTTGAAGGCCAAGTCGAACTACGCGTTCCGCTACAAGTGCGCCGGTGCCGTGGAACTCGGTTACTCGCGCATCCTCACTGGCGACCGCATCGACACCGCAAACTTCAAAAAGTCAAATAGTTATAAGATCTATTGGGACCACAAGCAGGACAGTAAGTCGCACCCGCGCACCCGCTTCACCGCCCACATCGACGTGCAGAGTTCCAACTACGCCAAATACACGATGACCTCAGCGGAAGACTACCTCTCGAACCAGTTCACCTCCACGGTCAACCTCTCCACCTCCGCCGCCGACTTCTTCTTCGTGGACGCCACCGTCTCCTACTCGCAGAACACCAGTACCCACGCCGTCAACCTCAAACTGCCGAACCTCAACATGTCTGTAGCGCAGTTCTACCCCTTCCGCAAGAAAAACAAGGTCGGACAGCTGAAATGGTACGACAATATTTCCCTGAAGTGGACGTCGCAGCTCATCGGGCAGATCAACACCGCCGACTCGCTCTTCTTCAAGCCCATCACGTGGCAACACTTCGAGACCGGCATGATGCACATCATCCCGCTCACCATCCCCATCAAGATTGCCAAGACCATCAACTGGAACACCAACGTCACATTCACCGAAAAGTGGTACCTGCAGCACTACACGCGACACATGGAATGGGACACGGCAGTTTCCCAGACTCCAGTGCTGGTGCAAGACTTCAACCGCAAGTTCGGCGCGGTACACGACCTCTCCATCTCCTCCAACCTAACCACCAAGGTCTATGTGATGTTCGCCTTCAAGAAAGGCGGGGCCGTCCGCCACATTATCACCCCGACGCTGAACTTCACTTTCCAGCCGGTGCTCAACGGTCGCCACAACGCGCAGTTCGTCAACCCGATGACCGGCGAGATCGTGGAGTACAACTATTACGACAACTCCATTTTCGGACCCGGAACCAGCCGGATGTCGGCGCGGGCGCAGGTTTCGTTCGGCAATAACCTGGAAATCAAGGTGCGGTCGAAGAAGGACACCATCACGGGGATGAAAAAGATACCCCTCATCGACAACTTCAACATCTCCATGTACTATGATTTCGCCGCCGACTCCATGAACTGGTCCACGCTCACCATGTCGGGCCGCAGCACCCTCTTCAAGCAGCTCTACCTTACATACAGCTTCATCTTCGACCCCTACAGCATCAACAACGAAGGGCGGCGCGTGAACGTCACCGAGTGGGACGCCAACCACCGGTTGCTGCGCTTCTCGTCGGGAACCTACAGTATCTCCCTGAACTACCGCATCGACCAGAACACCTTCCCGTCGAAGGACCCGGAGCGGCAGAAGTCGCGGCTGCCGTGGTCGCTGACCTTCAACTACTCGTTCACCTACGGCATCAACGACAACCTGGACTACTACCGGCTCATCTACTACGGCGAGGATTTGAAACCCTACAAGAACAACATGGTGCACACGTTGAACGTGAACGGCGAAATTTATATCACGAAGAAGTGGAAAGTGGGCTTCACCACCGGCTATGATTTCGTGCAGAAGTCGCTGTCATACACGTCGATCGATGTCTACCGCGACATGCACTGCTGGGAGATGAGCTTCAACTGGATTCCCACGGGGTATCGGCGGGGATGGAAGTTCACCGTCAACGTGAAGTCCTCGACCTTGCGCGACGTCTTGAAACTTCCGCTGCACCAAGACTTCCGGAGCAATCTGTAAGTTAAGGACTCTGGGCTATATGATTTCGAATCTTACGCGAATAATAAAACGGATAGTATTATTTCTGAACAAAACCTATCCTTATTGTTTTTTTTCCTACTTTTGCACTCTGATTTTGAAATAAAATATTCAACATGGATTTTATAGATTTGTTTTCCGGTGCAGGTGGTCTTTCGGAAGGGCTTAAAGAAGCAGGGTTTCACCCCCTTTTTGCCAACGATGTTGTATCCACATACGCTATCACTTATAAACAGAACCATCCGGGAACCAAAGTAACAACAGCGGACATTCGGACGCTTGATGCAGAACAAATACGAAAAGACTTAGGCATTGAACGCGGGCAGCTTGATTTGATGGCTGGCGGTCCCCCATGTCAAGGTTTCAGCATCAATGCCCCAGTGCGCAGCAAGAACGATGCCCGCAATCATCTGTTCAAAGAGTATCTTCGTTTTGTGGATGCTTTTGCCCCTCGCTTCGTACTCATTGAAAACGTTCCTGGATTAGTATCATTTGAACATGGCGAAACCCTTAACGCCATCTTGATGTCATTAAGCGATCTTGGTTATGGGGTTGACGTACGTATTCTCGGAGCAGCTTATTACGGCGTTCCTCAGATGCGTTGGCGTACTTTCATAATCGGAAGTCGAGGTTCTGAACTCCCAACCAACGCGTTTCCTTCGCCCATATATCATGCGCCAATCAAACCCAACTTTACGACCACCTACAACGGTCGACAATTAGTTCAACTGCCTAATAGCGAATTGGAGGCTAAATTCACAACCGTACGCGAGGCCATTGGTGATTTGCCCCCTCTGAAAAGTGGTGTGCGCGGCTTGCGAGTGAAAAAATATGCATGCGAGCCTTTTTGCGAATATCAAGTAAGATCCCGTATTGGGTCGTCAGGAGTTTATAATCATGAAGCACCGCGTCTCGCCCCCATCAATTTGGAACGCCTGAAATATATCAAACCCGGTGGCAATTGGACTGACATTCCCGAGGATTTGCTTCCCAAGGGCATGAAACAAGCGAATAAAGGTGACCACACGAAACGGTATGGACGAGTAGAAGCCGATGGCTTGGCATCAACTATTCTTACCAAATGCGACCCCCACTGGGGCGCTTACTTCCACTACGAACAAGATCGTTCTTTTACAGTACGTGAAGCCGCCCGAATCCAATCTTTCCCCGACCATTTCATCTTCTATGGCAACACCGCCGAGCAATTCGCACAGGTAGGCAATGCAGTGCCACCATTGTTGGCCCAAGCTGTCGGTTTGAGTATTAAAAACCTTTTAGAATCATAATCAAAATATGGCAGGATACATTTCAGAGTTTTTCGGCTATCGTTCCGAAGACAAAACAAAAAAAGCATTAAAAGCAGCTGCAAGCAAGACATGCCCCTTCATCGGCAGTTTCTGCACAAAAATACTCGCACGTAGCAAGGATATTGCAGGAGTCTGCACTGTCCGACAAAAGACTAAGGGATCTCCAGATGTAATATGCTGTCCAATACGCCTATATGCAGAAAACTACAAAATGCTGCATGAGATAGCTCTCTTGGCCTTCAAGCAAGAGCTCGGTCTCTATGCTGGACGTTCTGCCATTGAGAAAGCCAAGAAAGAAGGGGCGGCCATTGCCGTATTTGGAAAAGGTTGGGGAGGTGAACTTCGACTTCCTCAACGTCGTGGAACAGGTTCTTATTTTGTCGACTGGGTATTAGCGCGTCTTGATGGCAAGGGAAACTTGGCAGAGTTCACCGCAATTGAAGTACAGACCATTGATACGACTGGAAATTACCAAACAGCCAGAGATGCTTTACTTACGAAACGTGAGTTGGTAAGCGACACTGTAGGTTTGAATTGGGAAAACGTATCAAAACGAATAATACCGCAAATCATCTACAAAGGACAAGTTCTCCAACGCGAAGAGCTTTGTCACACAGGGGTGTTCTTTGTGGCACCCGACCCCGTTTATCGTCGCGTAATCGATCGTCTTGGGGGGAAAGACAAACTACCAACATTTCCGTCACAACCCGCAAGCATTCATTTTATTTCATACGATAAGGCAGGAGACAAGATAGATGGGGAAAACACTCCTTTAGGCATCATTGAGGAACTTTGTACAACTGTGTATAAAGTTCAAGAGGCTTTTTCTTCATTGACATTACCAGAAGCAGGTGTTTACCAAGAAGCGATAACGAGGAGTCTTTACGGTAATTAATTAAAACAATAAACAAATATGGGCAAATTCACACATCTCCATGTGCATACACAGTACTCGATTTTGGACGGCATGTCGGCGATTCCGGCGCTGATTGACAAGTGTTTGGCAAACGGCATGAACGCCATGGCCATCACCGACCACGGGGTGATGTACGGCATCAAGGAATTCTCCGACACCGTCAGCAAGAAGAACGGCAAAGTGAAGGACGAAATCAAAGATTTGGAGAAAAAGCTGCCGGAGCTGACCGACGAAGCGGAAATTGCGGAATGTCAGGCGAAAATAGACGCGTTGAAGCAGAAAATCTTCAAACCGATATTCGGATGCGAGGCGTATGTGGCGCGCAAGACAAAGACCAACCCCGAGGGCAGCCGTCTCGTGCATGAGCACAAGGAGAACGGCAGCGGATACCATCTCGTCGTGCTGGCCAAGAACGAGATTGGCTACCATAACCTCTGCAAAATCATCTCGTTGGGCTGGATTGACGGCAAATACTACCGGCCCCGCATCGACCGCTCGTTGTTGGAGCAGTACCACGAGGGGCTGATTGTCTCCTCCGCTTGTCTGGCCGGAGAGGTGCCGCGCAACATCACCAACGGAGATTACGAGAAGGCCAAGGAGGCGGCACTGTGGTTCAAGAGCATCTTTGGAGACGACTACTATCTTGAAATACAACGACATAAAACCGACAAGCCCGGCGGCGATCGCACCGTATACGAGCAACAGAAAGTGGCCAACGAGGGCATCCTGCGCTTGGCCGCCGAGACCGGAATCAAGGTCATCGCCACCAACGACGTGCACTTTGTGAACGAGGAGGACGGCGAGGCCCACGACCGGCTCATCTGTCTGAGTACCGGCAAGAAATTCGACGACACCGACCGCATGCACTACACCAAGCAGGAATGGCTGAAGACACCCGAGGAGATGGAGGCCATCTTCGCCGACGTGCCCGAGGCACTGGCCAACACGCAGGAAATCGTCGATAAAGTCGAGGTTTATCAGCTGAAGCACGCCCCCATCATGCCAATGTTCGAGATTCCCGAGGAGTTCGGCACGGTTGAAAGCTACAAACAGAAATTCAGCGAGGAAGACCTCCGCGCCGAGTTCGAAAGCGACGAAGGCGGTAAAGGCCGAATCGAGAAGTTAGGCGGGCTGGAGCGCGTCTACCGTATCAAGTTGGAGGCCGACTACCTGCACAAACTCACCATGGAGGGCGCGGTACAGCGTTACGGCGACCCCGTGGATCCCGAAATCCTCGAACGCATCGAGTTCGAGTTAGGGGTGATGCGCAACATGGGCTTCCCCGGCTACTTCCTCATCGTGCAGGACTTCATCGCAGCGGCCCGCGCCATGGGCGTCTCCGTGGGTCCGGGCCGTGGCAGCGCCGCCGGTTCCGTGGTCGCCTACTGCCTGAAAATCACAGATGTAGACCCGTTGAAGTACGACCTGCTGTTCGAGCGTTTCCTCAACCCCGACCGTATCTCCCTGCCCGATATCGATGTCGATTTCGACGACGAGGGCCGCTACAAAATCCTCGACTGGATCACCCAGAAATACGGCAAGGAGAAAGTGGCGCACATCATCACCTACGGCACCATGGCCACCAAATCGAGCCTCAAGGACGTGGCTCGCGTACACGACCTGCCCATCCCCGAGTCTGACCGCCTCACCAAGATGATTCCGGTGAAGTTCCCCGAGGATCCGAAAACCCACAAGGCCCCGAAAGTCAACATCCAGAGCTGTTTGGACAACGTGCCGGAGTTCAAGGCCGCCTACGACAGCAGTCCGCGGATTCACGACATCATCCACTATGCCAGCCAGTTGGAGGGAACCGTGCGACAGGTCGGCATCCATGCCTGCGGTGTCATCATCGGCGCCGACGACCTCACCAAGTTCGCGCCGCTTTCCACCGTGGAAGACAAGGAGGCGAAGGAGGACATCATCGTCACCCAGTACGAGGGCTCTGTCATCGAGGACGTGGGTCTCATCAAGATGGACTTCCTCGGCCTCTCCACGCTCACCATCCTCAAGGAGGCCATCTCCAACATCAAGAAATCCAAGGGGATAGACGTGGACATCGACCACATTCCGCTTGACGACCCCGAGACCTACAAGCTCTACTGCGACGGCGACACCGTGGGTACGTTCCAGTTTGAATCCGGCGGCATGCAGAAGTACCTGCGCGAACTGCAACCTTCTACCTTTGAGGATCTTATCGCTATGAACGCCCTCTATCGTCCGGGCCCGATGGACTACATCCCGCAGTTCATTGACCGCAAGCAGGGCCGCGAAAAAATCGAGTACGACATCCCCGTCATGGAGAAATACCTGAAAGACACCTACGGCATCACCGTCTACCAAGAGCAGGTGATGTTGCTGTCGCGACTGTTAGCCAACTTCACACGCGGCGAGTCCGACACGCTGCGTAAGGCGATGGGCAAGAAACTGAAAGACAAGCTGGACGCGCTGAAGCCCAAATTCATCGAAGGCGGCAAAGCTAACGGCCACGAAGAGAAAACGTTGCAAAAGATTTGGGCCGACTGGGAGAAGTTCGCCTCCTACGCCTTCAACAAGTCGCACGCCACCTGCTACTCCTGGGTCGCGTACCAGACGGCCTACCTCAAGGCGCACTACCGCGCCGAGTACATGGCCGCCAACTTGACGAACAGCGTCACCGACATCAAGAAAATCACCACCTACATCGAGGACTGCCAGAAGAGCGGCATCACCGTCAAGGGGCCCGACATCAACGAATCGGACGAAACCTTCACCGTGAACAAGGACGGTGATATCCGATTCGGTTTGGCGGCGTTGAAAGGGGTCGGGTTCAGCGCGGCGAGCAGCATCGTCAACGAGCGCAACGCCCACGGTCCGTACACCAGCATCATGGACTTCTTCGAGCGCGTGAACCTCGCCAGCTGCAACAAGCGCTGTCTTGAATCGCTCGCCTACGCAGGCGCGTTCGACTGCTTCAAAGACATCCACCGGGCACAATACTTCATTGTCAACGACAAGGGCCGCAACACCATCGACATGCTCATCTCCCGTGCCACCTCCAAGGAGAAGAACGCCGCCCAAATCGATATTTTCGCGGAAATGTCGGAAGAGGATGCTGGGCAAGTGGAGGACACGTTCGTTTTCCCGCAGTGTGACCCGTGGAACTACTACGACCAGCTCAAATACGAAAAAGAAGTGGCCGGCTTCTTCATCTCGGGCCATCCGCTCAAGGAGTACCAAGTCATCATCGAAAGCTTTACCAATGCGGACATGTCCGTGATGGAGGACACCGAATTCCTGTCGCGCGCCGCACAGAGCGGCAAGGGCATCCAGGTGGCCGGCATTGTGAGCAGCGTCATGAGCGGCATCAGCAAGACCGGCAACCCTTACGGCAAGGTAGTTTTGGAAGACAACAACGGCACGTGGACGTGGTTCCTGCGCGGCTCCAACTTCCAGAAATTCGAATGGTTGCTGAAGACCGGCAACCGCGTGTTTGTCAACGCATCCGTGAAGCAGAACAGTTGGAAAGACAAGAACACCCACGAGGACGTGGTACGCTACGACGTGAACCCCGTGCAAATCTACCCGCTGAACGAAGTGTACGAAAAGCTCTGCAAGGGGGTGCAACTGCAGCTGCAGCTGAGCGACATCACGGCTTCTTTGGCGTTGAATATCAAGGACATGCTGGAGAAGCACTCCGGCAAGATTCCCTTCAACATCCGCATTTTCGAGCGTGACAAGGTCTTCTACTCCGACTTCTTCAACTTCGCCGCGAAGGTTGACCCCGAAAGTTTTGTCAGAGATTTCACGTTGCCGGCTGAGTATAAGTTGGTATTGGAAGGGTGAGTTTCGTCAGTCCGCCTTTGTTGCCCATCACGAACAGTTCCGTGTTGCCGTCGTTGGTTATCAGCTCCACATACAGCGGCTGGTTTTTCGTGAAACGCTGGCAGAGAAAACGGTCGCCGGGCTTTAGTTTGGCGTTTTCAGACGTAACCACCTCAAACAGACTGTTGCCTAAATATTTGAGTTTGCAGCGGCGGTTGGGATTCCATGCGATTTCCACTTGGTTATCGACATCCAAATCCTTGGTATAAAGCGATTTCGAGACCACGCGGTGCGATGACTGCACGCTTTCCACCTCGCAGTAGTCCGATACAAAGGTCTCCCAGTCGGGAAAGCCTACAAAGCGAGCGAGGATGTCGAGGGTGCTGGGGCGCACGGAAGCATAGCCTTCCACGTACCCCCAAAGCCGCTTCAGCGTGGATGCGCTGAGGGTCTCCTTCAGCCGTCCCTGGATTTCGCCCGACAGGAAGATGAAGTCGTTGGAGGTGGTCACCGTGTGGTTGGCCGACTCTTCCACGAGTTGGCGCATCAAAGTGATATGTTGCGGATTCACAGGCATGGTTCTCAAAATTTGCAGCCGCAAAAATAGCAAACATTCGGATATAACGAACCGGTTCTTTTTCGGTTCTTTTCTGCAATCGCCGTTGTAGAGACGTGCCATGGCGCGTCTCTACTTTTATCGTTCGCCATTGTAGAGACGTTGCGCGCAACGTCTCTACCTTTGACGTTCACCAACCGCCAAAAAATATTATTTTTGCCGCATGATTGAAAATCCCGACGACATTTCCACCTCCGGGTTCGTCCCATCCTCCGAATACGCCGTTTCAGGTCGGTTTTCGGGGCACAGCGAACTTCCTTCGCGAGGCTATTGCCGGCTGTTCAAAGCGCAGCGAAACGGTCAATGGTTCGTGCTGAAAGCGTTGAAGCCGGAGTGCCAACAAGACCTTGTCTATCAGGGAATGCTCGAAAAAGAGTACGACCTGATGATGCAGCTCAACCACCCGAACATCGTGCGCATATACAGCAAAGAGGAGGAACCGGTGGCGGGCGTATGCATGGTGATGGAGTATGTGGATGGCCGCACGTTGGGTGACTTTCTAGAGGAAAACCCTCCACAGAATGTCAGAGAATCGGTGACGCGTCAGATTCTGGAGGCCATCGGTTACTGTCACGGCAAGCAAATCATCCATCGCGACCTCAAACCCTCCAACATTTTGGTCACGTTTAACGGCAACAGTGTCAAGCTGATTGACTTCGGATTGTCGGACAGCGACCGTTACGCCGTATTGAAGGAGCCCGCCTACACCAAGGCTTACGCCGCGCCGGAGCAGCTGTCGGGAGCGGAAGTCGATAACCGCACCGACCTCTACGCTTTCGGACTGATTCTGAAGCAGTTGTTCCCGAATCGCTACGGGCGCGTGGTCCGCAAATGTCTGCAACCGAAGAAAGAGAACCGGTATTCGTCGGCGGAGGAGGTGATGAGGGCGATGGAAAGTTGCGCAAAAAGGAGAAAGGTGATGCCGTGGAGGATTGTTATAACGGTCGCTGCTGTCGTGTTGTCCGTTTTATTGTTTTTTCTTTATATGAACCGCGAAACTACTGTCCCTTTGCAACCATCGACGGAATTGCCATCTTCAGTCCGAGACACCGTTTTTCTTGCGTCACCGTCCCAGACGCATAGTCAAAAAGATACACCATTGCCTGCACACGAAGAAGAAAGTGACCAATCGTATGTTATTGAGAAACCGTTGACGACCGTATCAAGCTCTGTGGACCCGCAGGCTGTGGTGGCGCGGCAACAACGCAACGACTCCATTCTGAACACTATAAAACAGGGAGAAAATCATGAACAAGAAGCGCTCGAAAATGCGATTTATAACTTCAAATTCACCATTGACAGTATGTTCAAGCCGGTGGATTTGTATGTAAAAAGCGATGAGGTAAAAACCTCTAACATTCTGCGTGATCTGATTTACATTGCCGAATACAGGTCTAAGATTCGCGAATGCCAGATTCGAAGTCAGTTGCCGAAATCCAAGCGGAATAGTTTCTTCAACTACGCCAACGACCAAATCGAGGCGAAGAAAAGATCATACACACAAAAATATCCTGCCATAATCAAATATCCCAATGAGCAGCAGGTTAGGGAACCTGAAAAATACCAGCTGATCTGGGAGCAGAGCCAAAAATATCAGCAAGAGGGACAAAAGTTATATCTGGAGTGGAAAAGGCTGATGAGCTCAATTCATTAAATTATTCGAAGATATGTAGTTCATAATAACCATCCACAAAAGCATCTTACCGTCTATATCAACAACAACCTCAAGAGTTTTGGAATGGCGTATAGTTTTGACATTCTGCGCCAATCTGCGAAATCTGCGGGAGAAAAAAAAATCGTTTCTTTGTCGCACATATCAAATATTTTTCCTAACTTCGCCGCTGTTATTCCGAAATGGAGTCGCAGAACGGAATTATTAACTTAAATCATTGTGATATAAAGAATTAGAACCAAAAAAGAACCAATTTAGAAATATGTAGCAAAAGCGTTTTCGCTTTATCTTTGCAGTTCGAAACCTGGAAAATTTCAAATGCAATGCCAAGAGGAAGCCGAAGATGCTTGCGGTTTATAGCCGTGAGCTTTCTTTGTTTGGCATTGCAGGTTTTTCCAGGACCTCGAACTCGAAACAATGAAGTTCGCGGTTTTTTTATGCCCTTTCCGGAATCCTCTGAGAGGGCGAGAAAAAGAACCAAAAAAGAACCTAAAGAGCTGAGGGATAATGTGGTACTTTTGCGGTGTGGAAAAAAGTGAAAGAGATTAAGAGTAAAAAACATAGTCCATTAATAAAATGAAAAAGATGATACGGTTAGATTTAGACAGGCGTTCTCCTGTGATGGAAATTATAAACATGAGTGAGAATGATGTCTCGCGCCTTATTTTAGCATTAAAGTTTTGTAATGAAATGTGTAAAGACACGAACCTTGACATCTATACAGAACAGGAAAAAGAAGCAATTCTAAAAAAAATGTTGGAGTTGCAAACACTTCTCGAAGATGAATACGGCAAGTGTTCTTCAAAAACAGCGGTTGGTATAGAAGAAGAAATTATAACCAAAGTTGCTTTATACTGGAAATAATAAAAAAACGAGAAAGCCGATTCGCGTGAAAGGAGGTAGGCAATAATTTTAAGATTCAAGTACTATGAAAAAGTATCAAAAAGTACAGCGTCTGGCCTCAAGTGGCACTGCGAATTTCGCCAACTGTCATGGAGATGAACAGACTCAAAGTTATTGTGGTTCAAAATTAAACTACAAAGCTTTCTAACAAAAAGGAAGAAGCCGAAAATCCTTGAAGAGTAGGCACAAATTTAAAACCTTAAAGTACTATGAAAAAGTATCAAAAAGTTCAACGTTTGGCCTCAAGTGGCACTGCAAGTTTTGCGAACTGCCATGGGGATGAATCTGCTCCAAGCAAATGCGGCTCTATTTTTGAGTACAGAGCACGATAATTCAGGAATAGGAAGAAGCCGAAAATCCTTAAAGAGTAGGCGTAATTTTAAATTTCAAATACTATGAAAAAGTATCAAAAAGTTCAACGTTTGGCCTCAAGCGGTACCGCAAATTTTGCCGCATGCAATGGGGATTATCCTCGAAATTACTGTGGTCCTGTGGCAAACTACAAGGCTCGATAGTATTTTTCAAAAAGACTGGTGATAAAAAACATCACCAGTCTTTATTAAAACAAACATCTTAACTGAATTAAACATGTTAGTTTGTCAATCCAAAAACACGTTCATCAGGAACCATGGTGATTATGTATACATAATCAACCAGTTTACGAATTCCGATCTTGTACTAAATGAGGCGGGGGCGGATTTCCTCAAAGAAATCAGTAGAGTTCCCCAAGACACAGAAAAAATTATAGATCGACTTCTAAATCTTTATGGCAGTTCTGTTGACAAGGCAGAATTGCAAGAAGACTTCGAATGTTTCTGTTCGGAATTATCAGAGCAACATTATTTAGTACTTGGTGAGAATGAAGATGAAATAAAAAAGAAAGATTTAGACTTCAACTATGAACTTTTGAATCTCCAGCAGCCATCAAATGTATTAAGTATTGGAAATGAGCAAAAAGAAAGAAACACCTCTGATTTTTGGATTTCACGCGCCAACGCAGGAGATTATCAACTAAACGACATTCAATTTGAGTTAACGAGTTCTTGCAATGAGCGATGCATTCACTGTTACATTCCCAATGCAAGAAAAAATGTTGGCCAAGATATGGATTATAAAGATTTCTGTTCTGTGATTGACCAATTTGTTGATATGGGCGGGATTCATGTCGGGCTTAGTGGAGGTGAATGCCTGACTCATAAAAACATTCTTAAAATCATTGAATATTGTCGGAAAAAAGACCTTATAATTACCATTCTCAGTAATCTTATCGTCTTACAGGATGAACACATCCCTTTCCTGAAACAAGCAAACATTGCACACATACAGACTTCTCTCTATAGTATGGACGAAGCCATACACGATAAGATCACAACGATAAAAGGCTCTTGGAGAAAAACCAAAAGTGCAATTGAGAAATTAGTGGCGGCAAATATTCCTGTTCAAATATCCTGCCCATTGATGAATGCAAACAAAGACAGTTTTGTAGATGTTCTCAAATATGCCGAATCTCTTCATACTATAGCAACAACTGACTATATGATTATGGCAGAGGCTAATTTTGGTAAAGATAATCTTGCCCACAGGCTATCAATTTGTGATGTTGAACACGCAATGCGTTCTGTTATGGAATACAATCTTAAAAAAGGAAAAAACGTCACGTACTCCCCATCGTCAAATATCACAAGCATTAGTGAAAGTATAGAAAAACAACCCGTATGTGGAGCCGCAATAAGTAGTATTTGTGTTTTATCTTCAGGCGATGTCTGTGCATGCCCAGGATGGAACGACTTGGCTTGCGGCAATATTCACAAACAACCATTGAAAGACATTTGGGAAAACTCGGAGCAGTTAAAGAGAATCCGAAAAATCACTAAAGGAGACTTCCCTCTTTGTCTGGAATGTGAGGCGGATGACTATTGCACTTTCTGTCTTGAGCGAAACTATAATGAAAGCGGTGGCGATATGTTCAAGATAAACAAGCATTTCTGCAATGTGGCATTCGCCAATAAGAAAGTGGTGAAAGAATATTTAACAAAATAACAACTGGATTTTATTATGGTTATAACGGAAATTAGCGAATACCATAACAGTGTTCTTAGAACTATCTATTGAGCAATAAGGAGGAAGCCGAAAATCCTGCAAAAGAATAGGCGAAAATTTTAAAACATTAAAAATATGCATATAATTTAGTGTCCCCCTTTCTTTGGACAGTTTTTCTTCGTTCTTAATATAACTACTTTTCAGGGAAGAGGCCGCCGGGGCAGCCCCTTCGGGTTGAAAAGTCGATTTGTTATTTTCCGTTCGGCAAAAATACATTTTTTCTCATTGCTCACGACACTTTCGTGTAAACCTCGTCAGGAGTCCGGTAATCAAGACTTTGGTGCAACCTTTTAGTGTTGTAGATGCGGATGTAGTTGTCGATTCCGTGCCACAACTCCACTCCGTCCTCGTAAGCGTTCAGATAGATGTCATCGTATTTTATGCTGCGCCAGAACCGCTCGATGTAGATGTCGTCAGTCGCCCGTCCGCGTCCGTCCATGCTGATCTTAAGTTTCGGATTATCAAAATCTTCGCCGACCAATGTCGTGATGAACACCTCGCTGGTGAACTGGCTTCCTTGATCGGTGTTGAAGATTTCCGGTCTGCCGTAGCGCAGGAAAGCATCCATGGCGATTTCCGCGCACCACTCCGCCTCCATCGTGTTGCTCAGTCCCCAGCCCATGATGCGACGGCTGAACACGTCAATGATGGCCGCGAGGTACATAAAACCGTGACGCATAGGGATGTAGGTGATGTCCATCTCCCATACCTGGTTCGGACGGACGATGTCGAGTCCGCGCAGCAGATACGGGTACTTCTTGTGTTCAGGTGCCGCAACGGTTGTCTTGGGCTTCGGGCACATGGCTTCGATGCCCATCAGTTTCATCAGACGTTGCACACGCTTCTCGCCGACCCCGTAACCGCGACGTTGAAGTTCGGCCATTATCCGCCGCACCCCGTAATACGGGTAATCTAAATGAATCTCGTCCATTATCCTCATAATCATAAGGTTAAACTCGCTCTCGCCCACCGGCTTGTAGTAGAAACTCGACCGTGACAAGCCCAGCAGTATGCATTGCTGCAACACGCTGAGCCCCGTGTGATCCGGCTCCACCATCCGCTTGCGCTCACCGACGGAGGTGTGCTCGGTCACAACTTTTTTTTTAGGAAGTCCACCATCATGTCCAGCTGGCCTATCCTGGCGTGCAGCTCGTGGATCTCCTTCTCCTTCGACAGGTCGGGTGACTCCTTGGTGAACACCAGCGCAGCCTTCGCCAAAAACTCCTTCTTCCACTCGCTTATCTGCTTGGGTGTCAGTTCATACTCTTTTGACAACTCGTTCAAGGTCTTCTGACCCTTGATGGCTTCTAACGCCACTTTCGCCTTAAATTCAGGCGAGAATTTTCTTTTTCCTTTCATACAGCAAAATTATACTTTTTTTGGTTTAACTTGCTGTCCGAAATTTGGGGGGCATTATATGCGCTTGGAATGATGGAAAATCAAACTACAAAGAAACGTTTTATGAGTATGAGTTGTCTGATTGCAAAAGCGCTTATGATGCAATTCCAGAAGTTTTGAACAAGTATTGATTTGACAGATCACAATGGCGCCTAATTATTCAATCTTTTTCCTATGAGCCTTTTATCCGACCTCCTATTTCTACGATTTATGAAACGCCGGGCCAAACGCAAAGGGTGCGGTATCGGCGACATGGTGATGCTGAAGACCGGCGGACCTGTCATGATGGTGGTGGACGTTGACCTTGAGGAAGCCGAATGCGAATGGTTCTCCGAAAAGGATCAAAAGAAGCACCGTAAGTACTTCATGTTTGAAATGCTTGTGAATGTAAACAATCTTGTACCACAATCCAGCATTTTCAAGCAAGAGTATTCTGCAAAGACAAACAAATTGAAGAAAAACTAACAAAACAAACCTTATGCAATCCAAAACCTACACCCAATTATTAGAAGTGGTCACCTGTATGATGACGTACACTGCAAGAGCCTTTAATTTTAAGGACAACCCCAACGAAATTGTCTCGTACACCAAAGGCATGAAAGAGTTGGCAGAAGACCTAAAGTTGCTTGGCACAAAAACAATCAATCCTCGAATGTGGCAGGAGTATTGTGCTAATATACAAGGTAACACACCAATCACCATACCTTCGTCAGAACTTCCAGCTGAAATGTGGCAAGAGTTCAAGGAAGTGATGACGTGCATTGTCCCAACAGTCGCAGTGATGGAAGATAATAGCAATAACCCCGAAATGGTTGCTTACATTCTTGCTCACCAAGTGAAACCCTTATTGGAGAAGTGTCGATCACTACTCAGCAACGAACACGGTGAAATTCGTGGCAAAAGTTTTATAGAAAAACTTAAAGATCACTTCTTCAAGTAGTAAATTATCTCATGAACCAAACATTTTACCGCTTCCTGCATATCCATGAACAGTATCATCGTATGAAATATGAGACAACGAGAAGAGTCTATGACACGTTAAATACCCTACTATGTCCGAAAAGAAATGGAAGATAGACAGTCGTGTACCACACAAATATCGTGGTGGTCGTAGAGGGAAAGGCTCGGAATTTCCTCGTCGTGGCATGAATGAATACGAAGGCGAGCGGCTCTCCATGGGCAAACATCAGTTCTCGAAACACAAAACAATGAGCTACAACAAAAGTTATGGATGGGCTTCATTGCATATAAAATACTTGGATGGACTCCTCAACAAATACGTCAACAGACCGTTTGATGTATGGCTCTGGAGTTTTATACAAAAAAGTAGCCTACTAACGACCAAACAATAGCAGAAGTTAATTAAATCCTTATCCCTCATGTACCGCAAATTCACCGCATCCCGCGTTTCCGAATCCAACGTGCTGTTCCCGCCCACTATCATCTTCACCGATGAGGGCATTACCATCAAAACGCCGGCGCTGCTGCATCACAACACCGACTTCATCCCCTACGAGGCGGTGTCCAGCGTGATGATACACACCCCGATCGCCGGCTTCTCCACCATCACCTTCTACGCCTACGGGCGCGAGATTCGCGTCCACGGCTTCCTCCAGCGCGAGGTGTGGGAGATGAAGCGGCTGGTGGAGGAGCGGTAAGTTTGTGGCCACCGTTTTTAGAGTTCCACCGCAAATAAGTCATCCAGGGTAACCTCATTCTGCACCTGTCCGCTATACTCGTTCCGCTTCAACCCGTATGAGGCTATCAGGGTCAGATGCACGCTTTTCTTGCGCGGTATTCTGTCCACCAATGTCTGCATCCGTTCCCGTAAAACGGTATCGTACTTTTTGTCTATGACAAACGGTTTGCCGTAAAACTTTATTTCACAGAGATTTACTACGTTGTCGGCTCTGTCAATGAGCATGTCTATCTGTTGCTTCTTTTCAGGTGACTCCACAATCCAAGATGAAACCATAGTACTTACTCCTGAAATTCCCAATTTCATCTTAATCTGGGCTATATGCAAAAAACACAGTTCCTCAAAGGCAAATCCTCTCCATGTATTCAATCGTGATGAAGATGAATTTTTCTGCCAAAATTGCGGTTCGGACATTTCCTTCCCATCCAGAAAGTTGAGATAAGAAATACAGAAGGGGTCGGTTAGCCGATAACGCTCCACTTTCCGTTCATCGTATGGATAATACGTCGTGATGAAGTCGCTTTCCGACAACCCTTTCAGAATCTCTGTCGCACCGCCACCGTCTTTAATGCCAGTATGTTCAAGAATCTCATGCCGTGTGTAGCCCCCTCTTCTTTGGGCAAGCAGACGAATCACTTTCTTATGGTCTTCCGCATTTTTGAACAGAGAGCCAAACAACCGGTCGAACTCGTTTCCTAACTTCGCCCCTTTTTCAAAAAGCAATTTGTCAATGTTTTGAGCCGCGCTGTATCCTTTTTCAAACAGACTCAAATAATGCGGGATTCCACCCAGAACCATATATGCCTGTGCCATGTCATATCGGCTCATTGCGATTTCTTTACTATGGAAATACATCTCGCACTCAGCCAACGAGAAGGGATGGAGTTTAATCTCGCAATTCAGTCTGTTATACAATCCTCCCTTGTTATTGATGAGATTGTCCTCCATCCAAGAAGTTGCGGAACCGCAGACAATCAGCAGGATATTGTTGCGTTTTGATGCCCATCCGTTCCAGAAATGCTCAAATGCGGGGATGAATCTCGAGCGGGCGGTGTCCATCCACGGAAGTTCGTCAATGAAAACCACAAGTCGCTGACCGTTGTCTTTCTGTTCGAGTAGTTTTTCCAATAGTCGAAATGCCTCAAGCCATGATTTGGGACTGGTCCCCCCTTGCAATCCGTAATCCTGCAAGGAATAATAAAATGCTTGTAGCTGATCGCGTAGCAGGAATTTTTTGTCGCGGTCGTATGGCGACAATCCCGTATGCCAGAATGCGAACCTATCCTTAAAAGTCTCTTTGATCAAATAGGTTTTCCCAATGCGCCGTCTGCCATAAACAGCTACAAATTGTGAATTCTCAGCGTTGTAAAATCGCTCCAATTCTGCAATCTCCTTCTTTCTGCCAATGATTTCCATAACGTATCTTGTGAATTTTATTTCGCTGCAAAGATAATAAAAATACCAATATTAGAGATATAAGATTTTTTATTTCTCTAAATTTCGGTTTATTCCATACATTTAGATGATTAAAAACAATTTGAATCCTCTCGCTGATCCCCAAAAAATTGTATCTTTGCCGCCTTTATAAAAATATGGTATATGGACAGAGTTGTTAGCGGCATCCGGCCGACCGGATTCTTACATTTGGGCAACTACTTCGGTGCCCTCCGAAATTTCATCAAGATGCAAGAAGAGAACGAATGTTTCTTCTTTATCGCTGATTATCACTCACTTACGACACATCCCACACCTGCCGATCTGCAGTCGAACGTCAGGAATATCCTTATCGAATACATCGCCGCGGGCCTCGACCCCGAGAAGGCGACCATCTACGTGCAGAGCGACGTGCCGCAGGTGTGTGAACTCTCGCTGCTGCTCTCTATGAACGTCTATGTCGGCGAACTGCAGCGCGTGGCCTCCTTCAAGGAGAAAGTGCGCCGCCAACCCGACAACGTCAATGCCGGCCTCCTCACCTACCCCGTGCTCATGGCCGCCGACATCCTGCTGCACCGCGCCGACAAGGTGCCCGTGGGCAAGGACCAGGAACAGCACCTCGAAATGACCCGCGATTTCGCCCAGCGCTTCAACCGCATCTACAAGCACGAGTATTTCAAACTGCCCGTGGCTTACAACTTCGGCGGCGAGCTGGTGAAAATCCCCGGTCTGGACGGCTCCACCAAGATGTCCAAGTCCGATAACGAGAACTCCTGCATTTTCCTCGCCGACGCGCCGGAGGTGATCCGCAAGAAGGTGATGAAAGCCGTCTCCGACAGCGGTCCCACCGAGCCTGGTCAACCTAAAACCCAGGCCGTAGAGAATCTCTTCCAGCTGATGAAGGCCGTCTCCGCGCCCGAAACGCTGCAATATTTCGAAGACCAGTACCAGAACTGCGCCATCCGCTACGGCGACATGAAGAAGCAGCTCGCCGCCGACATCACGGCCTTTGTACAGCCTATGTACGAACGCATTTTGGAGCTGCGCGGCCAGGACGAATACATCCGCAAGGTGGCCCGCCAAGGTGCCGAACGCGCCCGCGAAAGCGCCGCCAAAACGGTGAAGGAAGTGCGTGAAATCATCGGTATCAAATCCTTCTAATCGTCTGAGATGTCGTTACTTACACAGTATCCGCTCTGGTTGGCGGTTTTCGCCGTGCTGTTGGGTGTAGGTTACGCCCTGTTCCTCTATTACCGCAACGACAACGTCGCTTTTGAGAAACGTTCCCGCATCATCATGGCCTCCCTGCGCGGCATCGCCATGGCCCTGCTCGCCTTCCTGTTGCTCGCGCCCATGCTCAAGATGATCCGCAAGCAGACCGACAAGCCTGTCATTATCTTCTCCATCGACAACAGCGAATCCATCGCCGCCGGCAAGGATGCCGTCTGGTACACTTCCGACTACCCCAAGCAACTGCAGAAGGTCGTTAGCGAGCTGGCCAAGCAGTACGACGTGGATGCCTACCTCGTAGGCGATGAAAACCAACTCGTTGACAACGAAAAAGTTAACGTAAACTTCTCCGACAAATCCACGAATCTCTCCGCACTGTTCGACGACATCAGCCTGCTCTATGCCAACCGTAACGTCGGGGCGGTGGTGATGCTCACCGACGGCATCTACAACATCGGCTCCAACCCGTACTATGCTGCACAAAAGACAGACTTTCCGGTCTATACGGTCGCGCTCGGCTCCGACGAACAGGCCACCGACCTCTTCATCGCCGACATCGTGCACAACAAGGAGGTGCTGAAGGGCAACCGCGCGCCCGTGGAGGTGAAGGTGCAGGCGGGAAAATTAGCGGGCAAGACCGCCAAGATCACCGTCTCCGACGACAAGGGCGAAGTCTTCTCCAAAACGCTGCAAATCTCAGGGAACCAATACTTTGAAACGGTCTCTTTCCTTGTGGATGCCCAACAGACCGGCGTCAAGAAGTTCAAGGTTGACCTGGACGAGTTGGAGGGGGAAATCACCCACAAGAACAACCACACGCAGTTCTTCATCCGCGTGATTGAGTCAAAAGACAAGATTGCCATCGTGTATGACGCGCCGCACCCCGACATAGCCGCCATCCGCTCCGCACTGGAACTCTCTGAAAGCTACGACATTACCGTGGCTTCTGTAGATGAGTTCAAGGAGAATCCTTCCGCTTTCGGGCTCATCGTGTTGCACCAGCTGCCCTCGAAGAAGCATCCGGCCTCGTCGCTACTGTCGCAAATCCGGCAGGGCGGCGTATCGGCATTGTATGTCATCGGCACCCAGACCGATCTGAACGCCTTCAACGGGCTGAACACGGGCTTGCAGGTGACGCAGAACAAGAGCATGACCAACAACGCCACGCCGGCCTACAACAGCAACTTCATGCTTTTCTCGTTCTCCGAGGAGGCGCAGCAGCTACTCCCCACCCTGCCGCCGCTGCAGAGTCCGTTCGGCACCTACAAGGCCGCCGTCTCCGCCAACACCTTCATGACCCAGCGCATCAGCGGCGTGGAGACTAAATACCCGCTCATTATGTTCAACGACGCGAACGGTGCGAAGACGGGTGTTATCTCCGGCACTGGCCTCTGGTCATGGAAGGTCTATGACTACGTGAACACCCAGAACCACGACGCTTTCAACGAAATCGTGGACAAAATGGCGCAGTATCTCGTGGCCAAGAACGACAAGAGTCCGTTCCGGGTGCGCCACAACGCCGTCTTCGCCGAGAACGCGCCCGTGGAGTTCTCCGCTGAGCTCTACAACGAGAGCCACGAGCTGGTGAACACCCCCGACGTGAAGCTCACCATCAAGGGCAGCGGCGACACCACCTACGACGCACAGTTCTCCAAACAGAACAACGCTTACTAC
The DNA here is from genome assembly GCA_017395245.1 of Bacteroidales bacterium. Lineage (GTDB taxonomy): Bacteria > Bacteroidota > Bacteroidia > Bacteroidales > WCHB1-69 > F23-D06. The sequence goes on from JAFPVR010000109.1 coordinate 56,185, forward strand.
TTGAATATGGGCGAGTTGCCCGTGGGCACCTACACTTGGACCGCCAAGACGCAACTCGGCACCAAGAGTTACGAGAAGAGCGGCAGTTTCTCCGTGCAGGAAATCTTCGTGGAGACTGCCAATCTCGTCGCCAACCACGACCTGCTGAAGAGCATCGCGCAGACGAGCGGCGGTAAGTACTTCGACCGCAGCGAGTTGGAAAACGTGGTCAAGGAAATCAAGGCCAACGACAACATCAAGCCCGTGGCCTCCTACCAGAAAAAGTACTCCATGCTGCTGAACTCCCCGTGGTACCTCGCGGCCATCGTGCTGCTGTTGGGGATTGAGTGGTTTTTAAGGAAGTGGCACGGAGGGTTCTAATGCAGAATGATGAATGATGAATGACTCCTTGAGCAGCCTCGAAGAGGCAAAACGCGCGAAGCGCAATTAACCCCATACAAGCGAAGCGCAGTGTGGGGCGTTTCAAAACAATGATAAATATGAAAAAGACCATAATAACCTTCCTGATAATCGCAACGGCCCTTATCGCCCCCGCCCAGCAGATCGCCCTGCTGAAGTACAACGGCGGTGGCGACTGGTATGCCAACCCGACATCGCTGCCGAACCTCATCAAGTTCTGTAACCAGAACTTAGGGATGTCGTTGGAGGCGAAGCCTGCCACCGTGGAGGTCGGCAGCGCGGACTTGTTCCGTTACCCGTTCGTTCACATGACGGGCCACGGCAACGTCGCCTTCACTGACGCGGAAGCCTCGAACCTGCGCACCTACCTCATCGCCGGCGGCTTCCTGCACGCGGACGACAACTACGGCATGTCGCCCTACATCCGGGCGCAGATGAAGAAGGTGTTCCCCGAACTGGAACTCGTGGAACTGCCCTACAACCACCCGATTTTCCACCAAAAGTACAACTTCCCGAACGGTCTGCCCAAAATCCACGAGCACGACAACAAACCGCCGCAAGCCTTCGCCCTTTTCTGGGAAGGGCGCATGGTCTTCCTCTTTACCTACGAGTGCGACCTCGGCGACGGCTGGGAGGACTTCATCGTCCACAAGGACTCCGAGGCCACCCGCACCAAAGCCCTGCAGATGGGCGCGAACATCATACAGTATGTGTTCTCGAATTGAGACTTTACGCGAACTCGTATTGCAGAATCGCGACATTCAGGGCATCTTCCAACTTGCAGATAGTTTCCAGTGAGAGATTTTCCTCCCCTTTTAAAAGTCGGGAGATATATTGCGGCGAACAGCCCATCCTGTCGGCAAGGTCTTGTCTGGAAAGACCTTGTCTTTTCATTGCCATCGCTGCTTTAATGGCTATTTTGCGGGAATATTTCAGCCAACCTTTTGCTTTCGCATAACGGAGTCGTTCCTCTTCCACCCGCCATTCTGAAGGTTCTTCTGTTTGATAACGGCTCAACCGAGCAATGGCCTCTTCTAATGTCATAATTCTACCTCCTTCCGATAATCGGTGAAACTGTCTTCGTCGAACACACGCTCCTGAATCAGGAAATTCCTGACTTTTTCCATTTTTTCCAATTCTTGTAACGTATGTTCCCGTTCCTGCATTGTTCTTGTCAGCTTTATAGCGCCTCCCGTAATGATATAGATTCCCATGCTCAGTTTGATGGCGTACAAACGGAGCCAACTTCTGCGACTTGGGAGACCTTTTTCTTTCCCGAGCAACATCTCACTGATACGATTGTTGTCAAGAGGACGAAAGAAATGGTCAAGATTAGCGTCGGGTGAGATGTCCATGATAATACACGCCATTTCATCCCTGTCTTCCATGGTCTGATAGATTGCATCTTCAATATTGGTGATTCTGAAATAGGAAATCAAATCATCCATGTTCTGCATAAAAAAGTCGGCCAGCCATTCTGCATCTTGCCATTGAGAGAGCACTTTTTGGAGGGCATTCTCGTTATCCTTGTTAAAACGAACCGCCCACAAACGGCCATCATCTAATACTTTGTCAAATGTCATTGTTTTTGGTTTTACAAATTATTATAGTCCCGCAAAAATACACTTTTTTCGTTAACGCAATCTATAGGTTGCATTTTTTTCAAGAAAGGAGCTTTGACCGTTTTATCACAACCCCGCATTGTCAACTTTTGCCCACTAACCATTACCCAAAAAAGTGTATCTTTGCCCGTTTTTTTGAACCCGAATTATGAGAAGAATATTTTACACCATGATGATGATGTGGATATGTCTCGCGCCCACATTCGCGCAGAAGGACACTATCACCGTCATCTCCTTCAACATCCGCTACAACAACCCCGGCGACGGCGACAATATCTGGGACAACCGCAAGGCCAGCTGCGTCAAGATGGCCCAGATGGAGAATCCCGACTTTCTCTGCGTACAGGAGGCCTACTTCGTGCAGCTCGACTATCTTGACAATAATCTCCCTGACTACCAATATATTGGTGTGGGACGCGACGACGGCAAACAGGGTGGCGAGCACATGGCCATCCTCTATCGCAGCGACCGCTACGAAATCATCGAGCACGGCGACTTCTGGCTGAGCGCGACCCCTGACGTCTGCTCGCGCGGGTGGGACGGTGCCTGCAACCGCATTGTCACGTGGGGTTACTTCCGCGACAAAAAGACCGGCAAGACCCTCTACTGTTTCAACACGCACCTCGACCACGTGGGCGAAGTGGCCCGCCGTGAGTCGCTGAAACTCATCCCCGAACGCATCAAGAGCATCGTCACCGACAGGAAGGCTCCCGTGTTCCTCACCGGCGACTTCAACTCCACAACCGAGAACGCCATCTTCAAACCGTTGAAGAAGATGATGAAGGAGGCCCGCGAGGACGCGCCCGTCACCGACCACCGAGGCACCTTCAACGGATGGGGTAACGCGCCCAACAACATTGTCATCGACCAGATTTTCTACCGCAACGCCACTCCCCTGCTCTACCAGACCCTCGACTCCGACAAATACGGCCGCTGGCTCATCTCCGACCACTACCCCATCAAGGGCGTGTTCGTACGGTAAATGATGAATGATGAATGATGAATATTCCTTGAGCAGTCCCGAAGGGACAAGAGCTCGGTAGCGCAATTAACCCCACACAAGGCGAAGCCGTAGTGTGCCCCCCATAACCGTAAAACCGTATAAAAAATGAATACCGAAGAAAGGTCCCGAATCATAACGTTAGTGAAACGTGAGGTGGTGCCCGCGATTGGGTGCACCGAACCGATGGCCGTGGCATTGGCCGTGGCGAAAGCCAAAGAGGTGCTGGGCGGCGTGCCCAAACGAATCACCGTGTCGTTGAGCGCGAACATGCTCAAGAACGCCATGGGCGTGGGCATTCCCGGCACCGGAATGGTGGGCCTTCCCATCGCCATCGCCCTCGGCGCGCTGGCCGGAAAGTCCGAATACCAGTTGGAGGTGCTGAAGGACATTACCCCCGAACTTGTGGAAGACGGCAAGGCGTTCATCGCCCAGAACCGCATCAAAATCCTGCAGAAAAAGGACACGGATGAGAAGCTCTACATCGAAATCGATTGCCACAACGGCGACGACAACGTGCAGGTGGTCATCAGCGGGATGCACACCCATTTCAGCTATATCGCCAAAAACGGCGAGGTGCTCTTGGACGACCGCGTGAAAACCGAGACCAAAACCGAAGAAGAAGACCCGAAATTGGACATGCGCACGGTGTATGATTTCGCCACCACTGCACCGATTCCGGAAATCCATTTCATCCTCGAAACAGCGGAGCTGAACAAGCGGGCGGCGGAAATGTCGCTGAACAACCGGTTCGGACACGGACTGGGCCGCACCATCTTCATGGAGCCCAAGTCGCAGTTCTTCGGCAACGGCATCTATTCCAAGATTTTGTCCTACACCTCGGCAGCGTGCGACGCACGTATGGCGGGCGTGAAGGTGCCGGTGATGAGCAACTCCGGCAGCGGCAACCAAGGCATTGCAGCCACCTTGCCGGTATGGGTATTCGCCAAAGAACGACTCAAAAGCGAGGAGGACCTCACCAGAGCGTTGATGCTCAGCCATTTGACGGTCATCTACATCAAGCAGAGTTTCGGACGGCTGTCGCCCCTGTGCGGGTGCGTGGTGGCTGCCACGGGCTCCGCATGCGGACTCACCTACCTGATGGGCGGCACCTACGAGCAGATTGTCTATGCCGTGAAGAACATGATTGCCAACATCACGGGCATGATCTGCGACGGCGCCAAGCCGAGCTGCTCGCTGAAGGTGGCCACCGGCGTCTCCACGGCGGTGCTCTCCTCCATGCTGGCCATCGAGGACGAGGTCGTGACCTCCGCAGAAGGCATCATCGACGACGACGTGGACCGCTGCGTGCAGAACATGGCGAGCATCGGCACCCTCGGCATGGTCGCCACCGACAGCCTCGTGCTGGATATCATGACGCGGAAATAAGGAGCCGCCTTCCCGAAAAAATCGTATTTTTGCCGACTTTTTAAAACGGATACTATGCAAGTGACGCGATTGTTCGACATGCTTGAGCGCGACCTCAAGGAGTTCCCGAAAGAGGACGCGCTGTGCTGCAAAGAGAACGGCATCTGGGTGAAATACAGCACCGAAAAATATGTGCGGATTGTCAACGACCTGTCGTACGGACTGATGCAACTCGGCATCAAGAAAGGCGACTGCGTGGCCACCATCACCCCGAACCGGCCCGAATGGAACTTCGTCGACATGGCCATTATGCAAATCGGGGCCATCCACGTGGCCATCTACCCTACCATCAGCGAGAGCGACTACCGCCACATCTTCGACGATGCCGACGTGAAGCTCATCTTCGTGGCCGGCTGGGACCTGCTCCGCAAAATCACCCAGATTCTCGAAGACAAGCCCGAACTGAAGGACAAAGTCTACACCTTCCGCAACCTCCGTGGTTACAAGCACTTGAACGAGGTTGTCGAGCTCGGCCGCGCCAACCCCGCCCCGCAATACCTCAAAGAGATCAAGGACAGTATCAATCCCGACGACGTGGTGTCGCTGGTCTACACCTCCGGCACGACGGGCTTCCCGAAAGGCGTGATGCTCAGCCACCACAACTTTCTCTCCAACGTGGAGGCCATCCTGCCCATCATCCCGACAACCGAGAACAACCGCATCCTCAGCTATCTGCCGCTGTGTCACGTGTATGAGCGCATGATGAACTATGCGTGGCAGTATCTCGGGCTGCCGATTTACTACGCCGAAAGCCTGGCCAAAATCCAGGAGAACATGGTGGAACTCAAGCCCGACATCTTCACCACGGTGCCGCGTCTTTTGGAGAAAGTGTATGACAAAATCCTCGCGAAAGGACATAAGCTGCCCAAAATGAAACAGCGGATTTTCTTCTGGGCCAACGAAATCGCGCTGCAGTACGGCGACAACCCCGGCAAACGTTACGACCGCAGGCTGAAGATAGCGCGCAAACTGGTGCTGAGCCAATGGAACAAGGCTTTGGGCGGCAACCTGAAGGTCATTGTGACAGGCGGTGCGGCCATCCAGCCCCGCATTTCGAAGGTGTTCTGGGCCATGGGCATCCCCGTATTGGAGGGCTACGGTACCACGGAGACCTCGCCGGTCATCGCCGTGAGCAACTTCTTCCAAGGCGGCGTGGAGATCGGCACTGCCGGTCCCGTGCTCCCCGGCACGCGCGTGCGCATCGCCGACGACGGCGAAATCCTCACCAAGGGGCCGCACGTGATGAAAGGCTACCACAACCTGCCCGAGCAGACCGCCGAGGTTATCGACCCCGACGGCTGGCTGCACACCGGCGACCTCGGCGAGCTCACCCCCGAGGGCCGTCTCAAAATCACCGGCCGCAAGAAGGAGATGTTCAAGACCGCCTTCGGCAAGTACGTGGTACCCACCATCATCGAGAACAAGTTCCTCGAAGATCCGCTCATCGACAACATCCTTGTGGTCGGCGAGAACAAGCAGTTCGCCGCTGCCCTCATCGTGCCGAACTTCATCGACCTGCGCAGCTGGTGCACCAACAAGGGCATCCCCTACACCACCAACGAGGAGATGATTGAGCACCCCGACGTGCTGAAGAAATACAAGCAGATTGTGGACGAGTTCAACAAGTGTTTCGGCGACACCGAGAAGGTGAAACGCTTCCTGCTGATGAACCACGAATGGTCCATCCAGTCGGGCGAGCTCACCCCCACCCTCAAGCTCAAGCGCAACGTCCTCATCAAGAAATACGAGGCCCAAATCGAAAAGTTGTTCACCTAATAACCTTTGCCCCCGAATACCGAATCCCGAATCTTGAATCTTGAATCCTGAATCCTGAATCCTGAATCCTGAATCTTGAATCCTGAATCTTGAATCCTGAATCCTGAATCTTGAATCCTGAATCTAAGATAAATCAACAATATGAACAAAGAAGACAACAAAAATAAAGTATTCTTATTCAACACCTTAAGCAAGCGAAAAGAGCTGTTCAAACCCATCACACCTGACCATGTGGGGTTGTATGTCTGCGGTCCGACGGTCTATGGCGAGCCCCATCTGGGCCATGCGCGCCCGGCGGTAACCTTCGACGTGGTGTTCCGCTATTTCACACACATCGGCTACAAAGTGCGCTACGTGCGCAACATCACCGACGTGGGTCATCTGGAACACGATGCCGACGAGGGCGAGGACAAGATTGCCAAGAAGGCCCGTCTGGAACAGTTGGAGCCTATGGAGGTGGCGCAATACTACATGGACAGCTACCACCGCGCCATGGACGCGCTCAACGTGAAAGGACCCTCCATCGAGCCCCGCGCCTCCGGCCACATCATCGAGCAGATCGAGATGGTGCAGAAAATCCTCGACAAGGGCTACGCCTACGTGTCGGAAGGCTCCGTCTATTTCGATGTGGAGAAGTTCGACAAGGACTTCGGTTACGGCAAGCTGTCAGGCCGTGTTTTGGCCGAGCTGATTGCCAACACCCGCGAACTCGACGGGCAGAGCGAGAAGCGCAACCCCGCCGATTTCGCCCTCTGGAAGAAGGCTGCACCGGAACACATCATGCGTTGGAACTCCCCGTGGAGCGTCGGTTTCCCGGGCTGGCATATCGAATGTACGGCCATGAGCACCAAATACTTGGGCGAACAGTTCGACATCCACGGCGGCGGCATGGACCTGCTGTTCCCGCATCATGAGTCGGAAGTCTGTCAGAGCACCGTGGCCAACGGCAAGAGCTCCGTCAAATACTGGATGCACAACAATATGATCACCATCGAGGGGCAGAAGATGGGCAAGTCGTTAGGCAACTTCATCACCCTCAACGAGTTCTTCACCGGCAGCCACCCCAAATTGGAGAAGGCCTACTCGCCGATGACCATCCGCTATTTCGTGTTGCAGGCCTCCTACCGCGGCACCGTCGATTTCAGCAACGCCGCGCTGCAGTCCGCCGAGAAGGGCTTGGAGAAGCTCTACGACGCTGAACGCCACCTCAACAGCCTGAAGCCGGGGGCAACCTCCACCGAGAACATCGAAGCCTTGCAGGAGCGCTGCTACGAAGCGATGAACGACGACTTCAACACCCCGAAGGTGATTGCCGAACTCTTTGACGCGGTGCGCATTATCAACGCCGTGAAGGACGGTCACGCCACCCTCACCGCCGACGACATCGAGTTGCTGAAGACCACCTTCCGCACCTTCTTCTTCGACATCCTCGGCATCAAGCCGGAAACTGAGCAGGGCGATACCCGCGAGCACGATGCCTTGGAGAAGGCCATGCAGCTGGTTTTGGAGATGCGCAAGACCGCCAAAGCCGAGAAGAACTGGGCTCTGTCGGACAAGATTCGCGACGACCTCAACGCCGCCGGCATCGTGGTGAAAGACACCAAGGACGGCGCGGAGTGGTCGTTATCGTAATTCATCTTCGCGTATCGCATATCTCCGCGTATCGCGCGGATCTGCACGTAAAATATCCATTGGGGCGTATCGAATACGCCCTTTTTTCGTAGGTGCCGTTTGTAGAGACGTTGCGCACCGTTATAGAGACGCACGGCCGTGCGTCTCTACAGGACCGTTACGCTACCTTGGGCGCGAGACGGTTTCCCTCCGACGAGCGTGTACCGAATCACATAATTGTAAACCGCATTGACGGCCATTTTCCCGTTCACGCTGCCATTCCATTGGAACGCCTTGTCCGTGGAATGGAACACCTGTTCGCCCCAGCGGTCGAAGATGCTGATTTCGAAGTCATTAATCATGGATTGAGCCCGCAATGGAAGGCAGAACACGTCGTTGAGGCCGTCGTTTTTGGAGGGTGTTATAGCGTTGGGCAGCCACAGATGGAAGTCGCAAGCCGCCACGGCGTATTTTGCGGTGGCACGGCAGCTGCCCTGCGAGGCCGTCACGCTGTAAAGGCCCGGCTGTGTCACCGTGATGTTGGGCAGCTCCTCACCCGTACTCCACAGGTAGTTCGTCATCGCCGTCACCGCCGCCAATTCCATGGACATTGACTCGCAGAAGTCCTCCGTCAGGGAGATGATTTCCAGCGCGGTGTCAATAACGGTGAGTTGGAAAGTCACAGTGGAGTCGCAGCCGTCCACCGTCGGCAGCGTCATCGATTGCGTGCCTGCTTCCGTGAACGTCAGGCCGTTCCAGAGGTACGGCAGTTCGTCCTCACAGATGGTGGCCGTTTGGGTCTGATGGTAATTGTTGGCGACATACAGCGATAGCGATATTACGGAGTCGCAGCCGTCGACTGTTGGTAACGTAACGGTCTGGGTGCCCGCTTCTGTGAACGTCAGGCCATTCCAGATGTAGGGAAGTTCGTCTTCGCAGATGGTGTCCGTTTGGGTCTGATGGTAGTTATTGGCGACATACAGAGATAGCGATATTACGGAGTCGCAGCCGTCGACTGTTGGCAACGTAACGGTCTGGGTGCCCGCTTCTGTGAAGGTGAGCCCATTCCAATGGTATGGTAGTTCGTCCTCGCAGATGGTGAGCGTTTGGGGCTGATTGTATTGATTGGCGACATATAGGGATAGCGATATGACGGAGTCGCAGCCGGCGACCGTTTGGAAGGTAACGCTTTGCGTGCCCGCTTCTGTGAACGTCAGGCCATTCCAGAGATACGGTAGTTCATCTTCGCAGATGGTGACTGTTTGAGACTGATGGTAGCTGTTGGCGACATATAGAGATAGCGATATGACGGAGTCGCAGCCGTCGACTGTTTGTAAGGTAACGCTTTGGGTGCCCGCTTCTGTGAAGGTGAGGCCATTCCACGTATACGGCAGTTCATCCTCGCAGATGATGACTGTTTGGGTTTGATGGTAGTTGTTGGCGACATACAGAGATAGCGATATGACGGAGTCGCAGCCGTCGACTGTTTGCAATGTCACTGTCTGGGTGCCCGCTTCTGTGAAGGTGAGCCCATTCCAGAGATACGGCAGTTCGTCCTCGCAGATGGTGGCCGTTTGGGTCTGGTAGTAGTTATTGGCGACATATAAAGATAGCGATATGACGGAGTCGCAGCCGTCGACTGTTTGGCAGGTAATGCTTTGGGTGCCCGCTTCTGTAAAGGTGAGCCCATTCCAGAGGTATGGCAGTTCGTCCTCGCAGATGGTGACTGTTTGGGTCTGATTGTATTGATTGGCGACATATAGAGATAGCGATATGACGGAGTCGCAGCCGTCGACTGTTTGGTAGGTAACGCTTTGCGTGCCTGCTTCTGTGAACGTCAGGCCATTCCAGAGATACGGCAGTTCGTCCTCGCAGATGGTGTCCGTTTGGGGCTGATGGTAACTGTTGGCGACATATAGGGATAGCGATATTACGGAGTCGCAACCGTCGACTGTTTGTAAGGTAACGCTTTGGGTGCCCGCTTCTGTGAACGTCAGGCCATTCCAGAGATAAGGCAGTTCATTTTCGCAGATGGTGTCCGTTTGGGTCAAATTGTATTGATTGGCGACATATAGGTATAGCGATATGACGGAGTCGCAGCCGTCGACTGTTTGTAAGGTAACGCTTTGGGTGCCCGGTTCTGTGAACGTCAGGCCATTCCAGAGATAAGGCAGTTCATTTTCGCAAATGGTGTCCGTTTGGGTCTGATTGTATTGATTGGCGACATACAGAGATAGCGATATGACGGAGTCGCAGCCGTCGACTGTTTGTAAGGTAACGCTTTGGGTGCCCGCTTCTGTGAAGGTGAGGCCATTCCACAAATACGGCAGTTCGTCCTCGCAGACGGTGACTGTTTGGGACTGATGGTAGCTGTTGGCGACATATAGAGATAGCGATATGACGGAGTCGCAGCCGTCGACTGTTGGTAACGTAACGGTTTGGGAGCCCGCTTCTGTGAACGTCAGACCGTTCCACAAATACGGCAGTTCGTTTTCGCAGATGGTGGCTTCGACATGCCCAGCTGCCGGCGTGGTGTTAACCGTCAGATAAATCGTCACCGTCGAGTCGCAGCCGTGGATATTGGTAAAAACCGCTGTGAGCGTGTCGTTTGCATCGTACACTTCCCCACCCCACTCGAAAAAGTCGCAGGCGGACACGAACTGCGTCACCGTGTCGGGATGGGCCACCCGCAAGGCAAACGTCACCGTGCTGTCGCAACCCAATGCTGACACATACGTAAATGTCAGCGTATCCGCGTTTTCGAAGAAGTGGCCGCGCCACGTCACGGGCAGGTCGCCGGTACAGACCACCGTGTCGAAAGCGATGAATGGCGGCTGCATGACCGTGACATGCGCGATAACCATACTGTCGCAGCCCAAAGCATTCGGAAACGTCTTCATGAACGCCCCGCTGTGGGTGTAGACGCTGCCTTCCCATGCAAACTGGCCGCACACGGTCGTGTCGAACGACGAAAAACTGATGTTGTTCACATGGACGGTCATCACCACCACGCTGTCGCAGCCGTGGGTGGTGGAAAATGTGCGCGACTGCGTGCCTGCACTGTAGAACACTCGTCCGTTCCAGTTCAGCGGCAGAGAATTCTGGCAACAGGTGCTGTCCAAATGGGTCGTGTCCGAATAGTACACCGTCAAGTTCAGCCGCCGCTTGTAGGAGCAGCCGTTGCCATTGGTGAGTGTCTTTTCGTAAGTTCCTGATTCCGTATATGTTGTGCCATACCAAAAATACTGGTTGCACGCGGTGTGATTCGTCACCACGGTGGACGTGTCCGACACGGCTACATGCACGATGGTGGTGCTGTCGCAGCCATGGATGTTGGGCAGGGTGATGCTCTGCGTTCCCGCGCCCGAGAAGGTGAGTCCACGCACGGTCACGGGCAGACTCTGCGGGCAGACGATTGTATCTACTTGCTCACTGTCTTCGTAATTCACCGTCACATTGGCCGTTACAACACTGTCGCAGCCAAACCGGTTGCTCAGCGTCTGCACGTATTCACCCGTCTGCGTATAGGTTTGTCCGTTCCAAAGGAACATCTCACAGACGGTGGTGTCGAAACTACCTGTCTCGGACGGATTCACAGTCAGCGTCAGGGTTACAACGCTGTCGCAACCCTGCTGGTTGGTAAAAACCCGGATATACGTCCCTGATTGCGTATAGGTTTCGCCCGCCCATTCGTAACTGTCGCATACGGTGGCTTCGATAAGCTCAGTCACCGTGTGGTTCACCGTCAACGTCAGCGTCACGATGCTATCACAGCCATTCTGATCGGTAAAGATTCGGATATAAGTCCCTGACTGCGTGTAGGTTTCGCCCGCCCAAACGTAGCTGTCGCACGCGGTGGCTGAGCTTGTCGAAGCCACCGTAGGGTTGACGTGCAGGGTCATCACCACCACGCTGTCGTACCCTTGGAACGACGGCAGCGTCACCGTCTGGCTGCCGGACGCGAAGAAGTTTACGCCGTTCCAAACAAGGGGGAGGGCGTTTCCGCAAACAGTGCTATCCACACTTACCGTGTCCAAATGCAAGACATTGAGGTTCAGTTGAATCACACTGTCGCAACCATACTGACTCTGGTATTCCAACGTATACGTCCCTGATTCCGAATAATGCACCCCGCCGAAATCCATCCCGTCATACACGGTGGTGTCGATAGCGATATAGTGCGTCGGATGGATGGTCAGGTTGAGCATCACCAAACTGTCGCAACCGTTTCCGTTGGTGAGATGTTGGATGTATGTTCCCGAATAGCTGTAGATTGTCCCGTTCAAGGCATACGAATCGCAGGCGGATTCGGTCAAATAGGTGGTGTCGGGCGAGTGGAGCGTGAGATGGAGGACAACGGTACTGTCGCAGCCGTTGGCGGAGAGAAAATGCTGCTCGTAGTTTCCTGATTCGTAAATGGTTACACCATTCCAGACGTAAGTCTGGCAAGCTTCTTGGCTGATTTCTGTAAACGCCGTCGGCAGCACGGTCAGGTGGAGAGTCACGATGGAGGAACAGCCGTCGGCGATGACGGTGCGCGTGCGGGTGAGAGTGCCCGGTGTGGCAGTCTCCGACGCCGATACGGTGAAGCCGTTGGCCTCGTAGGGTTCCCCCTGGCAGATCTCGTCGTAGAAATCCTGCTGCGGGCTCTCAGCCACGAAGATGGTCTGCGTGGCCGTCGCGCTGCACCCGCTTTCGTTGGTGGCCGTCACCGTGTAGATGGTGGTCTGCTGCGGCGTCGGGTTAATGTACGATTGTGAGCTGCCGGTGTTCCATTGGTAGGTCAGGGAGGTATCAATCAAGGCAAAAGGGAAAGTGAAGTTGCGGACGGCACGGAAATAGATGGTTTCAATACCGTAGTAACAGCAGGTTAAATGGTTGCCAAAGCTGCCGGAATAGACACCCGTTGCCGCTGCATCGTCCGATCCAAAATAGAGGAAATAAGCCTCGTCAGACGTTTTAGCCGTGCTGCTCCAATAACTTTTGTTCAACAATGTATTTCCGTGTGAAGACAAAGCACTTTCGATGTACGGTAATTGAGAATACAAACGGCTGAGTTGTGCAGCCGCAGGAATATACCATCCATGCTCAAAATCAACGAGGTTAGCTCCAAAATCATGGCCTTGGAAATTACACTGGCGTAAGAATTGCGTGTTTTTATAGCCAGCAGTGTCTGTCCGATGATTCTGCGCCAATGGATTCATGGCAATGAAAGCGGGATACGACACACTCTGCCCCCAATAGCAAGAGCTTGGGAGGTCGTTCAGCGCCACCACCCAGCCGCCACTGCCATCCGGAAGCAAATAATAGACGATGCCCTGCGTGCTGTCTGGAAAGGTGTACAAATCCCCCACCTGTTGTCCATATAAACTTACGGACATCCACAACACCACCAATATAGTCGCCCATCTTCTGCACATTGTCTCAAAAATTCCGAATACTGCGCACCCGCATCCGGGAGAGGAAAATCGAAGAGAGGTAGTTTTTATGCTGATTCTGGATTCCTCCTCCCGAATCCATAAACCAGGCGAAATAGCCGTCTTTCTCAGAGGAGGACCACAACCTCGTACCATACATAACATCGGGGAACAGCACCGTACCACCCAGCAGTTGCAACGTGGCATTCACGACGGATTCTTCCGTGAAGAGTGTGCGCAGCTGCCCCATGGCGGGGATGTACCAGCCGTTGTTGAAATCCACAGCACCGGCAATATAATCCATGGAGTTGCTCCGCATGGCGACCGTATTGGTGTAGCCGTTCGTATCGTAGAGCACCGTCCTTGGGGTGGCGTAGTTGGTGTTGGACAAGTTTGCCGAGGCACCCCACGCCAGCCCTGCGCCATGTTCCTGCAAATGCACCGCCCAGCCGTGCTCCCAAGAGGCATCCACGTAGAAGACCACGCCCAAGGCCGTCTTCCCGCAGGGCCACATACTGGGTTTCACAACGGTGCCGTCGGTACAGAGGATATCGCCCGGTGCAATCGGATGGGGCGTGGGCGGGATGGGCACCGAGGAGTTGGGATCACCTGTCGCCACTACTGAGGTGCTCTCCCCGGCGCAGATCTCCGTCGGGGAGGCCGTCACACCGAACACCGGCGAGTTGTTGACGACAAGCTGCAACACCTCCACGCTGTCGCACCCGTGAACGGTTGTGTAGTTGTTCGTGAAGACATGCACCCCCGGACTGTCCTGCATTGACAGAAGGAAACCGTTGGCGTTATAGGTGTTGTCCGCGCAGATGGTGTCCCGCACAAAACTGTGGTATTGCGGATAGTGCCAAACCGTTATCTGGGCCGAATTGTTCTGGCAACCGTTGTCGGTGGAAACGGTAATGACGGCTGGATTGGCGGCATTCTCTAAAAAGGATAGCGACACCGTCGAGGCATTCCCTCCCGACAGGATGCTCACCCCCTCGGGAATGTTCCATTGCAAGGGCGCGACTGAACTCGTGGCCACGGTATAGGTGACCGTTTCATATTCGCAAACACTCGTTTCCCCTTGAATAACAATCGATTGGAAAGCATTCGTGGATACCGTGAGATGCAGAATCGAATACAACGAATCACAGCCCGTATTGCCCTCCAAAATGAGGGTGTCCGTGAAGCTTCCGGGCTGCAGGTTTGTATATTCGAACCCATAGCGATCGTAACCATCCCCTTGGCAGGCAAAATCGTAATAATCCGTATACTTCTGAATTACAGTCAAATATAGGGTGTAAACCACCTCGCTGCCAGCGCAGTCGGCAACATTGAAGAAGGTGTTGCGAACCATCTGCGTGCCGATGACGGTTTGCGGGGGCAGGTCGAACAGATGGTCGTGATAGCTGTCGCCCTCGCAGATGGTGTCATAGAAGGTGGCGTCCTCCGTCGGAAGACTGTCAGACAACAGGGTGGCATTGAGGGTGAAGACGCATCCGATGGCGGAGGTTATCTGGCAACTCACAGAGGTTGTGTTGTTGAGCGGGTAAGCAGAAGTCTCTGTTGTGTCGCCGTTCGCCCATTCGTAGCTTTCAAAGCCGGCCGGAGCGGTGAAGGTGATGGTGTTCCCATCACACGCTCCGGTCAGGTTGGGCCCGATGCAATGGGCGGTGAAATAGGCGTACCCGTAATGGCCCTCCCAAGAACAGTCGTACGTAACAAACTGCAGACGCACTTGTTGGCCGACGTATTCGGAAAGGTCGAAGCCCACATCCGTCCAGGGCCGCCAGCGGATGTCGTTCAAGGAGTGGAATCCCGGAATATCCGCACTGGCCCGCACATCATACTCCGCGCATCCGCTGATTTGCTGCCCGTTTTCGTCAAGCAAGCGCATCACGAAGCGGGGCTGATCGTCGAGAGCGTGTCCGGGATCCTGCAACACCACGGCAAACTTGACCAGCAGCACGGATTGGTCGGGGTCAACCGTGAATTGGTAGGTGATGGCCTCAGCCTCGGCACCGATAAAGTGATTGCCCAACTTCACCACGGCATTCTCGCCGGGAGGCAGCAGGGGCAGGAGGTTGCCCGTGTAAGGGTCCGTATCTTGCCAAGTAATCACCGTATGCCGTCCTCCCACGACACCCGTGTGCATGAAAGGGTTGTAGAAATCGCCGTATTGGCAGGTGACGCCCGGCCCCGTCAAATCCGTGAAATCCGGACATTGCGCCCGCCCGGCGGCGAAAACCGCCAATAAACACACGGTTATGAACAGGGAACGTTTCATTTAATTGATAAATGGTAAATGTAGAGACGTTGCGCGCAACGTCTCTACATCCGGGTATTCATTACCGTTTCACAATTTTCTGGCGATATTCGCGACCGTCCGCGCCCGTCACGCGCAACACATACACGCCCGCAGGGAGGGCGGAGACATTGACACGGGCCGGGCTGTCCGTCACTGTCTCCGTGCGAACCAACTTACCGTAAACATCGAACACCTCGATAGTCCTCATTCCGAGCTGTACATTGTTCATTGTACATTGTACATTGAACACGTCCTCGACCGGGTTCGGCCAGACTTTGAA
>JAFPVR010000110.1 GCA_017395245.1 Bacteroidales bacterium
ATGAGCATTCCCCACAGCGACTGCACGAAGTGGTACTTTTTCTGATGGTAGGCCGCGTCCATGTGTTCGGTGCCGGGCAGGCGCACGGACTTCATATTGGCGAAGAGCACCCAGTCGAGGAAAAAGCAGTCGTACCAGTCGATGACGAGCCAGATGCCGTAGCTCAGGGCGAACGCCGACCAGAAGTTGTAGGCGCCGGCCAACTTCATCAGACCGAGCATCACGGCCAAAGTAACGAGTAGCGCAAAGCCCTTCTTGAGCAACACGGTCTTGGTGAAGAACTTCGACGGCACGCGCTCGTGTGTTTTGAAGTACTCCTCCTGGATGTCCTCCGGGTAGTCGTGAATCCACCACACGGGGTTCTTCACGAGCGGAATCAGAATCATGGCCGTGAACGCGGCGGTCATAACGAGGGTTTCGATGATGATGACGGTCCAGTTCATATTTATTGTGATTAGTGATCAGTGATTAGTGATTGGTGATTGGTGATTAGTAAACGATTACGGTTCTGTTGTCTGGAGCACCACGATCGGCTGTGCCTCCGTTACAAGAATCACCCCATCGTAGAGCAACGTTGGAGACACCCAGTCGCGATAGGCCTGTGGGAAAATGGCCATGAGTGGCGAGTAACCTTCGCCCACGTCACCCATCCACGTGTATTCCGTAATCTGATGTTTGAGCGTGGTGCTGTCCGGGATTCTCGAAAAATCAAGCCAGCAAGTCTCATATCCGCATTTTTTGGCAGCTTCGGCCAATGGATCTTTCGAGAAGAAAGTGTGGTTGCGCCGCTTACCGCTCTTTCCTTTCGGCAGACTGACCGTTGCCTTGTAGAAATCCGTTCCGATGGCGAAATAGGCCTTGCCAAGCTCGTTTGCCAGCAACGCTCCCATCGCTTTCCCAATCGTTCCATAATCGTGGCGGCGTTCGATATGGCCGTTGTGTGCAGAGACGAAAATACACCCGTTGCCGCGGGCCTCCTCCTGTTCCATGATCCAGTGCGTGTTTACGAACATTAGCGAGTCTCGCAACGCATTCCCTTTCGACATGTCGTCAATCACCTTCCCTAAGGCGATGTTTTGGAGCAGCATATCGGCAAAATGCACCGCCTGCGCCGTTGTCGAGTCGTTCAACTGCAGCAAATCCTGCTTTACTGTTTCTATCACTTTCGCTTTTTGGTCGGCAGAGAAAGAGGCTGAGTACATCCCTTCCGACTTATCCCACAACTTTTCCAATTCTGCCGTTGGAACGGCATAAATCTTGGCAGCTTCTAACAGATACTTGTAATTGTTTTCGTAAAGTTGCATGTCAAAGCCGTAGAAACAAAGGTCTTCGCCTTCTTTCGCCGTCGCGTTGTATTTGCGCATCCAGTCGATGAGCTGCGCCATCTCCTTTGTCCGGTAGATGGGGAAGCCGATAGCCGCAGCCGCCTCTTCCGCCGTACCGTCACCGCCGTGGATGTAGCGGTTGACCGTCTCGCAGCCGCCGTAGTCACCTTCCAGCGCAAACGCCCGCACACCGTGTTTTTCCACCACCAGCTTGAAAACATCCAGTTTGAGCTGCTGGAACTCGACGTTGCCATGCGTCGCTTCGCCCAGTGCTATGATGCGGACGGAATCGGGAATGGTGATGCCCGAAACATCACCCGCATACATCGCAAATTCCTTTGTGTCAATGGGTTTTACTTTGTTAAAGCCTCCAACCCAAGCATAGAGAAACAGCGTGCAAACACCACCGAAGAACAACACGATGGACAATATCAGCAATATCCAGCGGACGATGTTTTTGTTTGAACCTTTGTTTTTCATAATCCCAGCTATCCATTAAATAATCGAACGTGATTGTATGTAGCATTCATACCCTGCACATTCCTCGATAATCTTACTATTTCAGCGGGCAAAAGTACAAAATTCTGAAACATGCAGGCGAGTGGTGCAAGCAGTTGCGTGTCTTTTTAAGCTATCGTGTGAAAGATGGTTTTGAGCTTCCCGTAATTTTTTTATCTTTGCCGCTGCGAATCCCGACTTGGTTGCAGGTGGACATCGGTTCGCTCATATTTAAATGATAGAAACATGGTTTTATTGGATGCATCCCATATCACAACGATCATAGAAAAGATAAACGGCTGGGTGTGGAGTCCGGCATTGGTGGGCCTTTGCCTGCTTTCGGCGCTCTACTTCTCCCTGCGCACGCGCTTTGTTCAGGTGCGACGCTTCGGAGAGATGTTCCGTCTGTTGTTCAGCACCGACAAAAGCCAGAAAACGGGCATTACCTCCTTCCAGGCGTTCGCGATGGCGCTGTCGGGGCGTGTGGGCACGGGCAACATCGTGGGGGTGGCCACGGCCATCGGCTTCGGCGGTCCGGGCGCTATCGTCTGGATGTGGGTCATCGCATTCTTCGGTGCGGGCAGCGCCTTTGTGGAGGCCACCCTCGCCCAAATCTACAAAGAAAACCACCACGGACAGTATCGGGGCGGTCCGGCCTACTATATTGAGAAGGGACTGCACAGCACCCTTTTCGGTTGTGTTTTCGCAGTCATCACGGCCATTGCCTGCGGCCTTTTTTTGCCGCCGGTGCAATGCAACGGCATCGCGCTCTCCATGTCACGGGCCTTCGGGGTCAGCACATGGGTGGTCGGCTTTGCCGTCGCCCTGCTCATCGCCTTGGTCATTATCGGCGGGGTGAAGCGCATCGCCAATGTGGCGCAGATTGTCGCCCCTTTCATGGCGATCCTCTACATCCTGCTCGCCATTGTGGTACTCATTGTTCATTATAAGGTGGTGCCCGGTGTCTTTATGGACATGTTGCGCGGGGCGGTGGGCGTTGGTCCTTTGGGCTCGGCCATCCTCGGCAGTACCATCTCCTGGGGCGTGAAACGTGGCATCTACTCCAACGAGGCCGGTCAGGGCACAGGTCCCATTGTGGCTGCCGCCGCCAAGGTGAGCCACCCCGTCAAGCAGGGACTTGTGCAGGCGTTTTCCGTCTATATCGACACCCTTCTGGTCTGTACCGCCACCGCTCTGATGATTCTTGCGTGCAGTACGTACAACCTTATTGGCAATGTTCAGGTGACGGCGGCGGGCGAGTCTGAAGTGACCTACCTGCTGCAGAATCCGGACGCGCCAGTCGGGGAGCCCGGCGTGTTTTACACCATCAGTGCTGTCGGCACCATCATCGGACAGCGCGCCGCCGCCGATTTGCTGTCCATCGCCCTCTTCTTCTTTGCCTTCACCACCATCATGGCCTACTACTACTATGCCGAAACCAATCTCGTCTATCTCTTCAGCCGTTTTCGCCGGAGACAATTGCGCAAGTTGCAGGAAAAGAGTGGAGAAGGGGAGGCCTTGGCGCAGGCGCAGGCGGCAGCGGAACGTGCCGACGAGGTTTTCGGCGACGACCGCAGCGAGAAGATTGTCATCTGGATATTGCGCATCTGCACCATCACGGCCGTGTTTGTCGGTTCGCTGACCACTAGCGGTGTCACTTGGACGTTAGGCGACATCGGTGTCGGCACAATGGCCTGGATTAACCTGATAGCGATTTTGTTGTTGTCACCCAAGGCGTTACGCACTCTCCGCGACTATGAAAAAGCCAAAAAAGAGGGTGCAGAACCACAGTTCGACCCGAAAAAACTCGACATCGAAGGCGCGGAATTCTGGGAAAGGTAGGCTATGGCGATACGGTCCTACGCAACGCGGCGACCGTTAATGCCACTTCCCGTATTCGTTTATCAATCTACTTTTTTTTACTTGTACTGCGGACAGGCTTATTTGTCAATGCATTGAACTCCGCTTTGGCTTTCTCCATCTGCTCGCGGAAATCGGCGCTGGTTTGTAAAGCCGCATAGCCGATGCTGGCCGCCGCGCGGGTGGCATCCACGTCGCTTTGCCAGTGGGCGCCTTCGATAACGCGGCTCTCGCCATACATCCAGCCTCGGGCGAAAATGGTGTCAGCTCGTGCGGGATTGATTTCCGCCAAAAGCAGGGCGGCCAGCCAGCCACGCGCCGTGTGTCCCGACGGATAGCTGCCTTCGCCGCGCAAGTCATCCTCTGTTTCCGGCGACAGTAAATGCTCGCCATACATTTCGAACGGTCTCAACCGATGGTAGTATGCTTTGGGGGCCACCCGCATTTGGTCGGTGGTGACCAGGCTGGTCTCCAACAACTTCCAAATTTCCGGCGTTCCCGTCCTGGAAATGTCCAGTCCGAAAGGGATGTTGAACTCTGCCAGCAAGGCGTCATACGACCAGACCGCATCACGCTTGGCGATGGCGGCACGCGCAGAGTCAAGCCGTTGTGTCTTCCCCCATTGGTAGCGCACCACGTCGTTGGCGAATTCCGGACTGTCGAAGGCGGGCGGCGCGGGCAGGCACTTGATGAGGTCGGGCAGCTCCTCAACCGTGAAATAGGGCTTTACCGCATCCTGTTGTGCTATGAGGTGTACCGTCATCAAGACGGCGGTTGCGATGAACAGCAGTTTCTTCATAATTCTCCGATTCTTTGATTTCGGTAGAGACGCAAAATTATGCGTCTCTACAATAATATTTTATGTCTTTACAGGAATATTTGGCGTCTATGCGGTGGGTTCTCCGTTGATGCAGGCTTTGATGAACGACATGAACAACGGGTGCGGGTGCAGCACGGTAGACGAATATTCCGGGTGGAACTGCGTGCCGATGTACCACCGTTTGTCTGGAATCTCCACAATTTCCACAAGGTTGGAGGTCGGGTTGATGCCCACGCACTTCATGCCGTTGGCCTCGAACTCCTCTTGATAGCGGTTGTTGAACTCATAGCGGTGGCGATGACGTTCGTGAATCCGTGTTTCGTTGCCGTAGGCTTCCGAAACGCGGCTGCCTTGCACCAATTCACACTCGTAGGCGCCCAAGCGCATGGTGCCGCCCATCTGCGTGATGCTCTTTTGTTCCTCCATCATGTCAATGACATTGTGCGGCGTCTCCGCATCCATTTCACTGCTGTTGGCATCCTTGTAACCCAGCACGTTGCGGGCAAATTCAATGACCATCATCTGCATGCCTAAGCAGATGCCGAAGGTCGGCACATCGTGCGTGCGGCCATACTCGGCAGCGATAATCTTGCCTTCGATGCCGCGCTGGCCGAAGCCCGGACAAATCACAATGCCCGCCATATCCTGCAATTGTTCCGCCACATTTTCTTCCGTGATACCTTCGCTGTTCACGAACATGGCTTTCACCTTGCGGTCGTTGTACGTGCCCGCGTGCGCGAGACTTTCGAGAATGCTCTTGTAAGCGTCTTGCAGGTCGTATTTCCCCACCAAGGCAATCTTGATTTCCTTGATGGCTCTGTTTCTGCGTTCCAAGAAGTCGTGCCACGGTTTCATGGCAGGCGTTTCGCCTACGGGGATGCCGATTTTGCGCAGGATGGCGGCGTCCAGCCCCTGGCGCTGCATGCTGACGGGTACCTCGTAGATGCTGGGAAGGTCTTCGCTCTGCACCACGCACTCCAAGTCAACGTTGCAGAACGAGGCCACTTTCAAACGCATGGCATCGTCGAGATGGCGCTCTGTGCGCAATACGAGAATGTCGGGTTGTATGCCCATGCCCTGCAACTCTTTCACGGAGTGTTGGGTCGGCTTTGTCTTCAGTTCGTCGGCGGCTTTCAGGTAGGGTACATACGTCAGGTGCACGCAGACGGCGTTGCGTCCCAACTGCCAGCGTAACTGTCGGATAGCCTCCATAAAGGGAGCACTCTCGATGTCGCCGATGGTTCCGCCGACCTCCGTAATCACGAAGTCTAACTGCTCGTCTTTTTCGTCCTCCCGCAGCATGCACCGTTTGATTTCGTCCGTGATGTGCGGTACCACTTGGATGGTCTTACCCAAGTAGTCGCCGCGCCGTTCGCGGTCGATGACGGTTTTGTAGATGCGGCCGGTGGTGACGCTGTTGTGGCGTGAAGTGCGGATGCCTGTGAACCGCTCGTAGTGGCCCAAGTCGAGGTCGGTCTCCATGCCGTCGGCTGTCACGTAGCACTCACCGTGCTCGTAGGGGTTCAGCGTGCCGGGGTCGATATTGATGTAGGGGTCGAATTTCTGGATGGTGATCTTGTAGCCGCGTGCCTGCAGCAGCTTGCCGATGCTGGCGGAGATAATGCCCTTCCCTAACGAGGAAACCACACCGCCCGTGACGAAAATGTACTTCGTGTCCATAAAACAACTTGCTATTTTATGAGCTGCAAACATACAAAAAATATCATTCCACTGTCACCGATTTCGCCAGATTTCGCGGTTGGTCCACATTGCAGCCGCGCATGACGGCGATATGGTAGGCCAGAATCTGTAGCGGAACAGTGGCTAACAGCGGGGAATAGAGGCACTCCGTCTCGGGAATTTCAATAACATAGTCGGCCATTTTACGGGCCAGCACGTCTTTTTCGCTGATGATGGCGATAATCTTGCCGTCGCGGGCCTTGACCTCCTGGATATTGCTGATGACCTTCTCGTAGGTGCTGTGGTTGGTGGCGATGAAAACCACCGGCATATCCTTGTCAATCAAGGCGATGGGACCGTGTTTCATTTCGGCGGCGGGATAACCTTCGGCGTGGATGTAGGAAATCTCCTTCAGTTTCAGAGCGCCTTCGAGGGCCACGGGGTAGTTTTGTAAACGGCCCAGGTAGAGCATATTGCGCACGTCCTTGTATTTCTTGGCGATGTCTTTCACATGGCCGCTATGGTCGAGTGTCCACTGAATTTTCTCCGGAATACGGTCGAGTTCCTGAATAAACGCCAAGCGTTCTTCATCTTTCATACTGTGGTTCAGCTCGGCAAGGCGCAGGGCCAGCATAGCCATCACCGTCACTTGCGAGGTGAAGGCTTTGGTGGAGGCCACGCCGATTTCGGGACCCGCGTGGGTGTAGATGCCCGCGTCGGTGACCCGGGAGATGGACGATCCGATGACGTTGCAGATGCCCAACACGACAGCCCCCTTTTCCTTGGCCAGCTGGATGGCGGCGAGGGTGTCGGCGGTCTCACCCGATTGCGACACGGCAATCACCACGTCGTGCGGGGTGATGACGGGGTCGCGGTAGCGGAATTCGGAAGCATATTCCACCTTCACGCGGATTTTCGCTAATTTTTCGATGAGGTAACTGCCGACCAGACTGGCGTGCCACGAGGTGCCACAGGCCACAAAGACGATGTTGTCGGCATAGAGCAGATGTTTCTCGTATTTGATGATGCCGCCGAGGCTCACCGTGTTCTGTTCGGGATGCAGGCGGCCGCGCATGGTGTCGCGCACGATGGCGGGCTGTTCGTAGATTTCCTTCATCATAAAGTGGTCGAAACCGGCCTTTTCGATGCTGTCGAGGTTCATCTTCAGTTCCTGCACGTAGGGGATGGCTTCCACGTCCTGGATGGTCTTGATGTGCAATTCTTCGCCCAGTTTGATGCGCACCACCTGCTCATCTTCGAGGTAAACCACCTTTTGCGTGCGGCCCACGATGGGGGTGGCGTCAGAGGCGACGAAATACTCACCCTCACCGATGCCGATGACCATCGGGCTGCCTTTGCGGGCGGCGATGAGCACGTCAGGATGCCCTTTTTCGACGATGGCGATGGCGTAAGCGCCCACAACGTGGTTCAGGGCGATACGCACGGCCTCGAAAAGATCCACATGCTCACTCTGCTGCACGTCCTCGACAAGGTTGGTGAGCACCTCGGTGTCGGTCGACGATTGGAACTTGTAGCCGCGCTTCTCCAGTTCCTTTCGCAGGCTGAGGTAGTTTTCGATGATGCCGTTGTGGATGAGGGCGATGTTGCCCGACATGGAACGGTGCGGGTGGGCGTTCACCTGGTTGGGCTCGCCGTGGGTGGCCCATCGGGTGTGGGCGATGCCGATGTGACCGCTGATGTCTTTGTCAGCGGCAAAAGCCTCCAAATCAGAGACTTTCCCCTTCGCCTTGTAGACGTTCAGCTCGTCTGCCTCGTTGAGCAAGGCCACTCCCGCGCTGTCGTAGCCGCGGTATTCCAGACGTTTTAATCCCTCAATCAGGATAGGGTAGGCCTCTTGATGACCCACGTATGCAACTATTCCACACATAGCTTTTAAAATTTGAAACCGCAAAAGTACAAAATTTCAATAATCGCCGGAAAAAAATGTGACCGTTGACTTTGACCATTGACCGTTGACTTTGACCATTGACTTTGACTGTTGACTTGAATTTTTTGTATTTTTATTACTCCAAATTGATTGGGGCGGCAAAAGTACGATATTTTCATCTATTTATGCAGAAAAAAAGTATTTTTGCCGAGCCAAAATCATTGGGCAAACAAGTGGTAATAATGACAAAAACTAAAGAAATCTATCTTGCCGAAGGCTGCTTCTTCGGAGAATAAGATACCTGTAGGTTATGGAAGATTTTCCGAACAAAAAAGCCATTGTGATTGGTGCCGGCATCTCTGGACTCACCACCGCTGTCTATCTGCAACGGTCTGGCATTCAGACCCTCATCTTGGAGAAGGCTGCCAGTCCGGGTGGAATTTCCACCAGCTGGAAAAGGAAAGGCTACACCTTCGAGGGCGGTGTCCATTGGCTCATCGGGGCCAAGAAGGAGATTCCCCTGCATCAAATCTGGTTGGAGACTGGCGCTTTGCAAGACAACAACCCCGTCTATTTCAAAGACCCTATTTACACGCTGGTTGACGACAAAGGCACCATGCCCCTGTTCCGCGACCTGCACGGATTGGAAATCACGGGGCTCAGAGACCGGATAGCCTTGTGGCGCCTCCGCTTTCACTTGGCTTGTTTCAAGAACTTTCACCAGCCCATCGTCGATTTGCGCGGCCTTAAAGTACAGAATCCTAAGCCGTTCTCTATCAGCGAGTATGTCAAAATGTTGCCTGCCGTTCTCATCACGCCTTTCCTGCTGGTGCGGTCGGCGAAGCGTCATGCCAAATGGTTCAAGAATCCCCGCATCAGGGCGCTTTTGGCCGCCGTTGTTGATCCCGAAATCAATGCGCTTTCCTTCATCTATACCCTTGGCACGTTCCAGGTGGGCGACAGTGGCTACCCGAAAGGCGGATCGCTGCAGATGGCGCTGAACATGGCCGAAACATTCCAACGTTTGGGTGGCGAAATCCGATACAAAACCCCGGCAGAGAAGATTTCCCTCGAAGGGAAAAAATGGTCGGTACGTGCTGGAGATGAGGTTCTTATGGCGGATGCTGTAGTTGTTTCGGCGGATGCCCGAAGTGCCATCGACACGCTTTTCGACGAGCCGCTTCAAGACGGCTGGGCCCAAAAGATGCGCGCCGGACTCAGGACGACCCAGTGCAGTTTCCTGGGTGTAGGGGTCGAGGCAGACTTGTCTTCATGGCCCCGTTCCATGCAAATAGTGCTCCCTCGGCCGCTGAAAGCCGCCGGACGCACATACAAAACGCTCATCGTGAACAACTATGCCACAGAAGACGGATATGCCCCAAAGGGATGCAGTGTCCTAACCTGTCTGCTACACGGTCTTACTTACACTTACTGGAAAGCGGCCCAGGAAGACGGCAGCTATGCGGCCAAGAAGAAAGCGGTGATGGACAGCTTTTTGGAGGTGATTGGGGAGGTGATACCCGAAATCAAAGGCACTGTGGCGGTGACCGATGTGGCCACGCCTCTTACCTACGAGCGTTATTGTGGCACCTTTGAAGGCAGTTACATGTCGGACTGGCCGCCTTTCAGCCCGCTGTACCATGCGCCCATCCGCTATCGGGAGGGACTCTACTTCACGGGGCAGCGGACAGCCTATTCCGGCGGCCTTCCGCCGGCAGCCCAAAGCGGCCGCACTACAGCCCAAACGGTTTGCAAGGACTTGGGCGTGGAGTTCGTCGGACATTGAACAAGTTGAAATTTATGTACCTTTGCGGCCAAATTCAAGAATGGACAAAATGACAAAAACAAAGGAAATATACCTCGCCGGAGGTTGCTTCTGGGGAACGGAGCATTATTTCAAACAGATTGAAGGTGTGGTGAATACGGAAGTGGGATTCGCCAACGGGCATACGGAAAATCCGACGTATCAGGAAGTTTATACCGACACGACGGGCTTTGTGGAGACGGTTCATATCCAATACAATCCCGAGGTGGTTGGGCTTGCATTTTTGTTGCAGATGTTCTTCAAGGCCATCGACCCGACAAGTCTCAATAGACAGGGGCATGATGAAGGAACACGTTATCGCACAGGGATTTACTACACTGACCCTGAAGATTTACCCATTATCGAAAAAGTATATCAGGAAGAGCAGAAGCACTATCAGCAACCCTTGGCCGTGGAGAAACTTCCGTTGGAGAACTTCTATACGGCGGAGGAGTATCATCAGGACTACCTCGACAAGAACCCAACGGGTTACTGCCATTTGCCGCAATCGCTGTTCGAGTTTGCAAGGAAAGCCAAAGATAGGCGGGGGTGAAACGTTTTGCGGAAGAATAAACAGCCTGCCAACATCTTTGAAATCAAAGAGATTGTCGTCGGACCAGTCACCGATACTGAAAAAGTTGAGGGATGACGTAGAATCAAGGTGTGGTTGTATTAAGAAAATGGTATTTTTGCGGTCTTAAAATATGTAAAATGAAAAAATGTCTCACCTGCATAGTCGTCGGGCTGTTTGTACTGCTGGCCGGCTGTGCGCAAAAACAAGAAAAAATGGCAACTATTTACGATTACAAAGTCCTGAACAACAAGGGCGAAGAGGTTGACCTCGCGCAATATCACGGCAACGTCCTCATGATTGTCAACACCGCTTCGAAATGCGGTTTCACCCCGCAATATGATGGCTTGGAGGCTCTCTACAAAAAGTACAAAGACCAGGGTCTGGTGATTCTCGGCTTCCCGTGCGACCAGTTCAAGCACCAAGAACCCGGCACCGACGAGGAGATTGCCGAATTCTGCCGCCTGAATCATGGCGTCACTTTCCCGCTGATGAAGAAGATCGATGTCTTTGGCGAAAACGCAGAGCCGCTCTTTACGTACCTCACCCAGCAGGTGCCCACCGAGGAGGTCAAAGGGCTGAAGAACAAGGCTACGATGGCGCTGGTCGATAGTCTGAGCAAGGCCGAGGGTCGCGGCGAAGGCGACATCCGCTGGAACTTCACCAAATTCCTCATCTCCAAGGACGGCACCGTCATCAAGCGCTTCCCGCCGGTGGCCACCCCCGAGGAACTGGAGCCGGAGATTGAGGCGATGCTGAAATAGTAGTTTCCTCATTTGAGGATTATATGACAACCGCCGCAAGGGTTAGATCTTTGCGGCGGTTCTTTGTATAACCATTTCAAGTTTTACCACTCAATCTCTTTCTCCTCCCCCTCCGGGCTGCGGAACACGTAACTTTTCACGTTCTCATGGCGCGTCAGCAACATGTAATCGCACTGACAGGTAATGGGCGTTCCGTTGGTGCTGATTAGGTAGTCGCCGGTGCGGCTTCCATTGTCGTATTGAGGTCGCAGAAATACAAAAAATGAGTATTTTTTGCAGCGTTTTAGGAGCTGCG
This sequence comes from Bacteroidales bacterium, assembly GCA_017395245.1. GTDB lineage: Bacteria > Bacteroidota > Bacteroidia > Bacteroidales > WCHB1-69 > F23-D06. The sequence continues at coordinate 11,506 of JAFPVR010000110.1, forward strand.
GCATTCCTGCAACGATTGCTGTCGGGCGAAGACATCCCCCGTTCCCTGACGGTGGTGGATCCCCTGCTGACCACCCAATGGGACCAGTACGAGCCCTACAGTGACAGCTGTCCATACGGCATCGAGCTCGGACAGCCGGCACATGCTCTCACAGGTTGCGTGGCTACGGCTATGGCTCAGGTGATGAAGTACTGGAACTACCCTGAGCGCGGCACCGGCTCGCATACCTACTACTCGTCAGACATCATTGGCATCAGCAATTATGGTTATGGCGAACCGTCGGCCAATTTCGGCGCAACGGTCTATGATTGGGGCAATATGCCCGACAGTCTCACCCCATCCTCTCCTGTTGAGCAGAAAGCCGCCGTGGCCACGCTGATGTACCACTGCGGCGTGGCATGCGATATGCATTACGGTTCTGAACATTACGGCAGCGGCTCGAAAATCCTCAACATTCCCTATTTGAGACTTGGTAACGCCCTCAATGGCATGATCAAGTATTTCGGCTACTCTTCCTCAGCCACAGGGATGGAGCGCAGTAAGTATGACAACAGCACTTGGGCAGCTTTGGTGCGTGGTGAACTTGACGCCTCCCGTCCCATCATCACCCCCGACGACTATAAAGTCACTTGGCAGGTGCGCGCCAAAACTTCGTCGAGCGATAGCTACACGCTGACAATAGATACCATAACTTTTAGTGATACGGTGAGTTCGGTTGCATGGGAGCCGCGTGAACTCCTTTTCTCCGTGGCCGCGGACGATACCGTGCGCCTTGATTTCTGTCACTTCAGCAATTACAGTTCCGGTGGTGTGCTCATCGACAACGTCATCATCGAAAGGATGTCAGGCGTAGGCGTATACAACGTTTCGACGGACCCAACCCTCACCGTTTATCCCAATCCCACCAACGGACATATCACCATCGGGGGAATGCCTGAAGGCAGTCGTATCGAACTCTATGACGCCACCGGTCGTCTCGTCAAGGTGTCCACGGACCGACACATCAATATATCCAACTGTCCCGCAGGTGTTTACATTCTCCACTGTATCTCTTCAGATGGTGTGACAGTACGGCGCGTGATAAAGAGATAAAAGGAAATTATCTCGAAATCAAAGAATTAAAGGAACGCGCAAAGCATAGAACCTGCTGATTGTTGCACGCAAACAACATTATTTTGAAAAAGTGTTGTTTGCGTGCAACATTTTGCTATTTTTGCACCCTGAAATTTGAAGCATATGGATGCATTATTTAGAAAGAGTGACAGGCTGTTAGCCAATACCAGTATGGACATCGTTCGTGAAAAGATGGGCGAGATTCACTGGAACACCCAGCTTGTCAGCATTATAGGTGCAAAGGGGGTGGGCAAATCCACGCTTATCAAGCAGTATCTGAAGCAGCATTACCAGCCCGGCGACCGCCGTGTGTTGTACTGTTCGGCAGATACGGTGGATTTTTCCACGCGTACGTTGGTGGAACTGGCCGAAGAGTTTGTGATTCGTGGCGGTGAGTTGTTGGCGATAGACGAAATTCACAAATACAAGCCTGGCACTGCGGATTGGAGCCGCGAAATCAAGGAAATCTATGAGATGTTCCCTGATCTGAAGATGATCGTGAGCGGTTCATCCCTCCTTCGTCTGAAGGAAGGGGATGCTGATCTGTCGCGCAGAGCCGTAAAATACACAATGCCTGGTCTTTCGTTCCGCGAGGCACTGCGATTCTATCATGGACTGTCATTCCCCATTTGGTCGTTAGAGGACATTTTGGCGCATCCTTACGACCTATGGCAAATGGTTTCCTCGAAGTGCAAGCCTGTGGCTCTCTTCAAAGAATATCTGGAAAAAGGCTATTATCCTTTCTTGTTGGAGGGTGAAGGCGAGTATTACACGAAAATCGAGCAGGTGGTGAACTACATCATCGAAACGGAGCTGCCCCAAATTTGCAAAGTGGATGTTGCCAACGTCCGCAAGCTGCAGGCTCTTATCGCTATGATTTGTAGCGAGACACCCTTCGAACTGAATGCCAACAAGATTGCCACTGTCCTTGAGATAGGACGTGATACGGTTGTGGAATACCTCAAGTATCTGGGTGATGCCAAGGTGCTGAACCTGCTATATTCCGACAAAAAGAAGATCGGCAAACTGTCCAAGCCCGACAAAGTATATCTGGAAAATGCAAATATTATGTATGCCCTTGCCCCCACCAAAGTGGAAATCGGTACCCTGCGTGAGGTTTTTGCTATATGCAGTCTGTCGGAGTCGCACACCGTGGAATACGGCAAGGCGCAGGGTGATTTCAAAGTGGATTCGAAATATACGTTTGAGATTGGCGGCCGCAGTAAGGATTTCAAACAGATTGCCGGCTTGGAGGACTCCTACATCTTCGCCGACGACTGGGACATGCCCGACGGAGCCAAACTCCCGCTTTGGATGTTGGGATTTTTGTATTAAGTTAATTACCGGCAATGGCCACATGGAATAAATCATGTAAAGATTTTCTGTTTTTCGCCGATTTCCGGATAAGGGCTGTCCTTTTCAAGAAAATTTTATCTCCACGTATCACGCGAATCTTCACGTATTTCAAAATATATTTACGGCAAACCCAATTAATTATACGTGCAGATACGAGCGATACGCGGAGATGATATTTTCCGCCAAATGAAAACACATATTCTCGTTTTGTTTACTTTTGCCGCGTAAAAAAGCACAAAGAGAATATGGAACAACAATTTTGTCAGAGCTGCGGAATGCCGCTGACCCCGGAGATCCTCGGCACTAACGCCGACGGCAGCCGAAACGAAGAATACTGCATCTACTGCTACAAAGACGGTGCGTTCACCGGCGACTTCACCATGGAGGAGATGGTGGAATTCTGCGCACAATTTGTGGAGGAGTACAACAAGAACACCGGCCAAAACCTAAGTCGCGAAGAGTACAAGGGCGTGCTTCGTCAGTATTACCCCAATCTGAAACGTTGGCAACTGCCCGCCAACCAACTGCCGCACGCCACCTCGCCGATCAAGCAGCAACTTATTGATGAGGTCAATGCGTTGGGCATCAAGGGTATGCCGCACATCGACAACCTCTTCGTGTTGCAAGGCTCATTCGTCAATATGGAGTACACCATCAACGGCAACAAGGTGAAACTCCTCGACGACAATGCCACGTACTGGGGCAATCAGGTGGAGAAAGGCGACGGTCGCTGCTTCGGTATCGCCTGCGACGAGCACTACATTCTCGTGAGCGAGTACGGGAAGGATGGTGCGGATGCCGAACTGGTGGTGTTTAAAAGGAGAGGATAGTGCTAATGAACATTCTCATTTTATCCGGCAGCCCGCGCAAAAACGGCAACACCGACTTGTTAGTAACAGCCTTTGCAAAAGGTGCTTCAGAGAAACACCACGTGGAGGTCGTTTCGGTGCATGATTACACGGTGCATCCGTGCATGGGGTGCAACGCGTGCTTCTCGAGCGAGGGTAATGCGTGCGTGCAAAAGGACGACATGCCCGTTATATACAGCAAGTTGGCGAATGCCGACATGCTCGTCATCGCCTCGCCGGTCTATTTCTATGGTTTGAGTGCGCAGCTGAAGGCTCTTATTGACCGCTGTCACAACCCCATCCGCGACACCTTCCACATCCGCAAAGCCGCCCTCCTTTTGGTCGGTGCCGCCTCCCTGCCCGAACTCTTCGACAGCATCCTCACCCAATACCAACTCTGTCTCAACTTTTTCCATATCGAAGACGCGGGCCACGTGCTCGTGCGCGGCGCGAAGGAGAAGGGTAGCGTTCGGGGCACGAAAGCGATGGAGGAAGCGGAGGCGTTGGGGAGAGCGATAGCACAATAATTCTCAACTCATCTCGTTTACATTTCGTCTGAATTTTTTTCGATGAACAACACTTTACGCGTTATTCTGAAAGTCCTGATGGTCATCACCTGGGTTTTGATGATGGTGTGGTATATATCCTTTCTC
>JAFPVR010000111.1 GCA_017395245.1 Bacteroidales bacterium
GATATGCTCCGTTTTTTTTGCCGTTTTTTGCCGAATTGAACGGATATGCTCCGTTTTTTCAGCCCTTTTTGGCGGCAATCACCCCCTCCTGAAGAACGGTTTTGGCCGCTTTAACTGGGTGGACATGCTCCGTTTTTTCCACCCCCGGCAAAGTTAAGATGCCGTGCCTCTAGCACGCGGAAGAGGGAAGTGAAAAAAATTATCAAACAATGTTTGGATATTAAAAAAATGTATTTTTGCAACCGTAAAAAAGAGAGAACTGTGAAGAAAAAAATTAAAACCAAAGAGGAGGCAAAGGCCTTTTTCCAAAAAATCATCGATGACAAAAACGCGATGATTGACTGCATTGAAAACGGAGGAGACATGAAAGCATTAATCAAAAACCGTGGAATTGAAATCGCTAAGCCATTATCCGTACAGTAAAAGCATTGATGGAGAATACCGTTTCGTGACCGACAAATAGATTACCGTGGAACAGATTCTGGCTGCCATTTTATCGAAGAAGGACAACTGCCTGCTTAATTTGGCACAAAAAGAGATTCAAGAGCTGTTTGTTTTGATGCAAGGGGAATAAGATTCTCGATGTGACGAATATCTCCCGCAATGCACCCCTTAAACCAACTGCGAGACGCAGTTGCCTCCACAAAAAAAGGACGCCCTTCCGAGCGCCCTTAACTATTATCTTTTAACTATTAACTATTAACTGAATTAAATCTCCCACGTGTCCCCACTGTTCAACAAATCGTCCACGCATTTGTACTTGCCGTTGGCCATCTGCTCTTCCATCTGGTCTTCGTAAAGTTGCGTGTAGGAGGTCTTCTTGACGTTGCGGATCACACCGATGGCCACGGGGAGGTCGCCGCTCATACGGGCCAGCATCATGTGGATGCCGGTGTCCTCGGTGTCCTCGTGGTGAATCATGATGTCGTCCATCGTGACACCGTTCTCGCCGATGGTCACCGCCTCTAAGCAACGGCCGTTGAAACGCAGACCCTTGTTCTTCTCCTTGCCGAAGATCATGGGCTTGCCGTCCTCGAGGATGATGGTGCGGTCGTCACGGACAGCGCGGTCGGTGATGGCGGCGTGAGCCTTGTCGTTGAAGATCATGCAGTTCTGCAGTACCTCCACCACGCTGGTGCCGTCGTGCTTGGCGGCGCGGGTCATGATGTCGGTGGTCAACTGCGGCAGGCAGTCCAACGCGCGGGCGTAGAAGGTGCCCTGTGCGCCCATCACCAACTCACCCGGGTTGAAGGGGTAGTCGATGGTGCCGTAAGGAGAGGTCTTCGTGACCTGTCCGAACTTGGTGGTAGGACTGTATTGACCCTTGGTCAAGCCGTAGATCTCGTTGTTGAAGATGGTGATGTTGAAGTCCTGGTTACGGCGCACCGCATGGATGAGGTGGTTGCCGCCGATGGCCATGGAGTCGCCGTCGCCCATGCTCACCCAAACGGAGAGAGCCGGATTGGCCAGCTTCACGCCCGTGGCGATGGCGCAGGCACGCCCGTGGATGCTGTGGAAACCGTACGTGTCCACATAGTAGGGGATACGGGATGAGCATCCGATACCGGACACCATGCAGATGTTCTCCTTCTTGTGGTTGGTCTTCGGGAAGGTGTTCAACAATGCGGCGAGGATGGCGTGGTCACCGCATCCGGGACACCATTTCACCATTTGGTCGCTGGTAAAGTCAGCTTTTGTATATTCGCGGTCCGCTTTCGGAACAAAATGTTTTTCTGCCATAATTCTTTTCTTTTTGTGAATTGTGAACTGTGAATTGTGAATTGAATTGCGAACATGTGGCGCCAAAGCATTCCACTCTATTCACTTTTCACCATTCACTATTCACTTAATAATTTATTGAAATGTTCTTTTAGCTCGCCCACCTCGAACGGCAGACCCATGATCTTGTTGTATTGGGTCATCGGGCATTCGGGGAACTGGGTGCGTAAATAGCCGGCGAACTGACCGTTGTTAAGCTCGCAGACGACGATCTTCTTGTATTTCTTGAGGATGTCGCCGGTGTTCTTCGGAAGCGGGCAAATGTAGTTGAAGTGGGTGTAAGCCACCTTCTTGCCTTCTTTGTTCATCTCTTCCACGGCGAGGGTGAGCGCGCCGGAGGTGCCGCCCCAACCCACCACGAGAAGCTCGGCGTCAGGATCGCCGGTCACTTCCTGGTCGGGGATGTAGTTGGCCACGCGGTTCACCTTCTCCTGACGGTTGTGCACCATCAAGGCGTGGTTCTCGGGATCGGTACTCAGAGGTCCGTCGGGACATTTCTCCAGACCGCCCACACGGTGTCTCAGGCCTTCCATGCCGGGCAGTGCCCATTCGCGTGCGAACGTGACGGGGTCGCGGCGGAACGGTCTGTAGTTGGGATCGTTAGGCGTAGCCAGACGCGGTTTGATGTCGGGCATATCGGCCATCTTGGGGATGCGGAACAGTTGGGAGCCGTTGCCGAGGTAGCCGTCGGTGAGCAGGATGACGGGGGTCATGTGCTCCAGGGCGACCTTGGCGGCGTTGTAAGCCCAGTAGAAGCAGTTGGCACTGGAGGAGGCAGCCATCACCACGAGGGGAGCCTCGCCGTTACGGCCGTACAAAGCTTGGTTCAGGTCGCTCTGCTCGGTCTTGGTAGGAAGACCCGTGGAAGGACCGCCACGTTGAACGTCAACCACCACCAGAGGAAGTTCCACCATCACAGCCAAACCGAGGGCTTCGCTCTTCAGCGAGAGACCGGGGCCGGAAGTGGAGGTGCAAGCCAATGCGCCAGCGTAAGATGCGCCGATAGCGGAGCAAACGCCTGCGATTTCGTCTTCAGCTTGGAAAACGCGAGCACCCAAGGATTTATGTTTAGCCAATTCCACCATCACGTCCGTAGCGGGGGTGATAGGGTAGGAGCCGAGGAACAGTCTGCGGCCGGATTTCTCGGAGGCGGCCAAAAGACCCCATGCGGTGGCGACATTACCGGTGATGTTGCGGTAGCGGCCCTTAGGCATGCTGTCGGCTTGGGCGACCTCAAAAATGTGGGAGTGCATCACTTCCAACTTGTCGGCATATTCGTAGCCTTCTGTCAAAACGGCTTTGTTCAATTTGACAACATCGGGCTTCTTGGCGAACTTGCGCTCCAGATATGCGTAGGTCTGGTCGAGTTTCTTATGGGTGGCGTAGAAGATGATGCCCAACGCAAACATGTTGCGGCAACGGTCGGCCGTCTTCTTGTCAGCACCCTGTTCGTTACCAATGCGTTGCGTGAACGAGGTGACGGGCGCCTTGATGATGGTATAGGCACGCTCCATCTCATCGGTGAACGGGTGGTCGTTCTCGGTGTAGCCGGCTTTCTCGAGGGCCTCGTCGGTAAACGTGTCGATATCCACGATGATGGTGGCGCCTTTCTTGGCCCACTTGAGGTTCGACTTGAGGGAGGCCGGGTTCATAGCGACGAGGATGTCGCACTTGTCGCCGGAGCTGTAGATGTGGTTACCCACGTGCACCTGATAGCCAGACACGCCGGCGATGGTGTTGTGAGGGGCGCGGATTTCGGCCGGATAATCGGGGAAGGTGGCGATGTCGTTGCCGGTAAGCGCAGAAGCGTCCGAGAACAAAGTTCCGGAGAGCTGCATACCGTCGCCAGAGTCACCCGCAAAACGGACGACGATGTCGTCAATTTTCGTAATTTGCTCTGTTGCCATAAATTCTTTTATTTTATTGCAAATATATTGGATTTCTAATTTACACTCCCACACTGCAAAAAGAACAAAACGAAAAATCAAGTAATTATCTGTGATACAAGTACTTAATTTTTCGTTTGTCTATATTCCAGTCAAGTGCAAAAATATCAAAATAAATGACACTTGCAACGGAATTTTCGCGTAGCCGGAAATTTATTTTCCGGGGAGTCGGAGGGTTAGCCGTTCAGCCGTTTGTCAAGCTCTTGGGCGATGTAGGAGGCCACGTCGTCGGCGTAGGTGTTGGCGCCGAAACCGGCGTCGTAACCCAGCTCCTTGGCCAGCTCGTGGGTGATACGCGGGCCGCCGCACACGACAATCAGCTTGTCGCGAAGGCCCTCCGCCTCCAGCATCTCGATCAGCTCGGTGAGGTTCTGGATGTGCACGTCCTTCTGCGTCACCGTCTGGGAGACCAGCAGCGCGTCGGCATGCAACTCCACGGCCTTGGCGATGAACTCCTCGTTCGGCACCTGGCTGCCCATGTTGAGGGCGTCGAACATGTCGTAACGCTCAATGCCGTAGTGGCCGGCGTAGCCCTTCATGTTCATGATGGCGTCGATGCCCACGGTGTGCGCGTCCGTGCCCGTGCTGGCACCTACGACCACGATTTTCCGGCCGATGTGCTCGCGGATGAAGTCGTCCGTTTCCGGCATCGACCACACCGTCGATTCCACCTTCGGCACGTGGATGGTGGTGTAGTCCACGGTGTGCGTGCAGGCACCGTAGCAGTTTACAAACGTAAAGCCGTCTGTCAATTCTTTGAAGTAAACGACCTGCGGGTTGTCGAAGCCCATTTTCTTCATCAGCTGCTTGGCGGCCTCCACGGCTTCGTCGCCGCAGGGTACCGGCAGCGTGAAGCTCAGCTGCGTTTTGCCGTCGTTCATGGTGTCGCCGTAAGGTTTCACCTTGGTTAAGTCTAATGTCTGATCAAAGTCCTTTTGATCCATTGAATATAATCCACCGCTCATAGTTTCGTTGTTTTAGGGGTTTGTTACTGTTTGCCCCCACATTGCGCTTCGCTTATGTGGGGTTAATTGCACTTCGTGCGTTTTGTCCCTTCGGGACTGCTTAAGGAATATTTTTCTTGAATATAACTGCTAACTTCTAACTCCCACGAAGTAGTCCTCCTTGTTCTCAAAGAGCACGTTGAAGGAGGTCATGCTGCCGTAGATGCGGGAGATGTACTGCTGGAGGTTGACTTTTTCCTCGTCGGTGAGCGAGTTGCTGCTGTTGATGTTTTGCTCAAGCACGCGCAGACGGTCGCGCATCATGACGATCTTGTGGAAGAAGGTCTCCACGGGGATCTCCTTGGGGGCGAGCTCCTTGTTGGCGGGCTGCAGAATCATGGTGCCGCCCTGCCATTTCTTGCCTAATTCGGCCTTGTACTCAATGCCGTTGTACTGAAGCAGAAGCTGTGTCAGCACCTGCTTGAACTCGCGGATGTTGAGCTTCGGGGTGTCGTCCTCAACGTCGTTTTCCTCAAGTACATCCAGCGACACAGCGGTCTTGGAGAATTCCAATTCGCCGCCGCGCACGAAGATGATCTTGTAGGTCAGCGCGTTGTTCTGGCTGATGATGCCTTCGCCGTATTTCTCGTGGTTGACACGGGTTCCGATTGGGAGATTGTCTATGTCGTAGTTTGTATCCATATTGCTGTTTGTTCTTACTTGTCGCCCCACACTGCGGCTTCGCCTTGTGTGGGGTTAATTGCACTTCGTTAGTTTTTTCGCTTGTCGCCCCACACTTCGGCTTCGCCTTGTGTGGGGTTAATTGCACTTCGTGCGTTTTGTCCCTTCGGGACTGCTCAAGGAATTGGTTTCTTTAATATAACTGCTAACTACTAACTACTAACTGCTAACTGCTAACTAATGATTACCACCGCTCCTTCATCATCTTGATGAACGGGTTGAAGTAGTTGTCGCCTTTGGTGACGACGCCGGCGAGGCCCTTGCCGCCGTCCTTCGGACGCTTCACGTCGCCGAAGATACCCTTCTCCAACGCGGTGAAGAGACCCTCTTGGACGATCTGTTGCAGCAGTTCAATGGCGTTGTTGAGGACGGTCTTCGCGCGCTCACGGCAGATGCCGCCTTCGCGGAATTCCATCTCCTCGCCGATGCTGCGCATGTCGTTGAAGATGTAGCGGGCGTTCTCGATGGAGAGGTAGCGGTCGCTCATGAACGGCGTGTGGATGGCCTCGGTGGGCATGCCCAACAGCTGAATGCCTTGGTGCGTCCAGATGCCGATGATGTTGAAAAGGGCATCCTGTATGTGGCCGCGGAAGATGTTGCCGGTCATGAATTTGGTCGGCGGCATGTACTTCAGCGTGGCCTTCGGGAAGATTTCGCGGGTCATCTGCGCCTGCGCGAGCTCCAACAGGAAGCCGTTCTCCAACGTCGGGTCCATTTCGAAAGCGTGACCCAGACCCATCTGCTCCTCAGGCAACGCGGCCAGCAAGGCTAACTGCTCGTTGATGAGGTCGGAGGCGAGCACGGTGTGGGCGGCCTCCACGGCGTCGGCGGTGGTGAGGTAGTTGTCCTCACCCGTGTTGATGATAACGCCGGCATAGCCGTTGATAATACGGGAGAAGTACTGGTCGATGAGGGTACGCTGTGGGTTGATGTCGCGGAAGAGGATGCCGTAGAGGGCGTCGTTCAACATCACGTCCAAGCGCTCCAGAGCACCCATGGCCGCGATTTCCGGCATACAAAGTCCTGAGCAGTAGTTGCACAAGCGGATGTAACGACCCACTTCTTCGCCGACCTCGTCCAACGCCTTACGCATAATGCGGAAATTCTCCTGCGTGGCGAAGGTGCCGCCGAAGCCTTCGGTGGTAGCGCCGTAAGGCACGTAGTCGAGGAGGCTCTGACCGGTGGTACGGATCACCGCGATGACGTCGGCACCCTGGCGGGCACCGGCCTGCGCTTGGACAACGTCCTCGTAGATGTTGCCCGTGGCCACGATGATGTAGAGGTACGGTTTCGGACCCTCGCCGATGGTGTTGAGGTACTCGTTACGCTTGGCCACATTGCCCTTGATACGGGTGAGGCACTGCTCGATGTAAGGCTGTATCGCCTTTTGGATTTTCGGCAGCGGATGCAGCGGCAACGACGTGACGTTCAGCTCGTTGCGGGAGATACGCTCCGCGATTTCCTGCGGAGTCGCGCCCGTTTCCAGGATGGCGTTGCCCATGAAGTAGAGCACGCCCTGGCTGAGTACGCCCGCCTCCAAGAGCGCATCCACCACCCGGTTGGGCAGCGGAACCTCGTTCTCGTCAATGCCGTCGATGCCGATCAGACGGCACAGCGTGCGCTCCACCGTGACGGTCGTGTAGCCGTCCACAAACTCCTGAACCTGGTCCGCAATCTGCTTCGCTAACTGTTTCGCAACAGCCACTTGGTTGAAATCCAGTCCGAGTTTCGATTTTTCTGTCATAAGTTTACCTTTTATATTAATGCTTTGATTGTCTAGTATTTTCAAATCGGCAAAAATACACTTTTTTCGCTTAAAAAAAAGTGTATCTTCGCGCTTTCAAATTTGACAAGGAATGAAAAGCAATATCATACGTACATTGGCCGTTGCCCTGTTTTGTGTGTTTGTCTTTCAAAATGTTGAAGCACAACGGTTTATAGGCTCTGCGATTGCGGGTGTCAACTTCGCGCAGATTGAAGGTGACGGCGTGCACGGTTTCTACAAAGTGGGCTTCAACGGAGGCCTCGGACTGACCATGCCGCTGAATCCCAAGCAGACCTGGCAGCTCTCTTTGGAACTCCTTTACACGCAGAAAGGGTCGGTGAAGCGTTGTCAACCAGGCTACTTCGACACGCTTGTCTATGCTCCTTCCATGTACACCGACGTGGACCGCTCCGTGCCGTGGGACTCTACTATCAAGTGTAATATTTCCCTCGACTACGTGCAGGTGCCCCTGATGGTGCGTTACGAGGAGATGTATTCCGGCTGCACCTTCGCGCTCGGTTTCGCATGGGGCAGGCTGGTGCGCGCCAAGGAGATTTACAACGGCTTCACCCGCACCACCAACGTCCGCTCGAAGACCTACAAGACGAGCGACTGGTCCTTCATTGCCGACGTCAACATCCGACTCTACAAGAATCTCTCGCTCGACTTCCGCTACGAATACTCCCTCGTGCCCATCCGCACGATGGAATTCACCTACGTCTATACTGACGGATCTACCGTGTCGGAGACTTATAAATTGCATAACCACATGATTTCCACCCGATTGGTGTATTATTTCAACGAAAAATTTGTTAAGAATACTCGCGTGAACAATAACGGCCAGACGATGGGCACGAAATGGGTGCGCGAGATTCCCGAATACAACGATTAAAGACTGATTATGAAGCGAATATCCACTATTTGTATTGCGCTGCTCGCGGCAGTTGTGCTGTTCACTCAGTGCAAGCCCATTGACCTGACGGCCGACTACAAGGACATTACAATCTCCTACGGCTTTTTGAACGCCAAGGAGAATGTCCATTATTTCAAGATTTATCGCGGTTACATCACCGACGGCAACGCCTACGATGCTGCCGCCGAGTGGGATAACATCTATTACCCGGTGGATTCCATCGAGGTTCGTCTGGTGGAGTACCGAAACGGTCAGGTCCTTCGTTCCGCCGTGTTGGACACCACTACCGCGATTCCGAAGGAGGAAGGCTATTTCCACAATCCGAAACAACTGCTCTATTATTCTGATTGGCAGTTGGATACGGAGAATACTTATCGGTTGGTGATAAACCGGAAATCTACAGGCGATGAGGTGTATGCCGAGACTGTGGTGGTTGGCGGTTTTTCCATCCGTCGTCCGATGGTGTCGTGGAACATGAACTCCAACAATCCGTATAAGATTTTATTCTCCAGTGCGGAGAATGCCGCCATGTACGACATCTACTTGACCTTTTATTATATAGAAGTGGACAATGCGACGAAGGCGATCACGCACCACCAGGTGACGCGGCGGCTCAACGGCGACTATATCCGAGCGACTACCGGCACGGAGGTTGCGTATACGGGGTTCACCCCTGAGACGTTCTTCACCACGATCGTGCAGGCTATCGAGACCAAGCCTGGCGTGACGCGCTACATCGACTCCGTGGCCGGACAGCCTTATCGCTGCATGCGGCTTACGGCTTGGGCTGCCGACCAGAACTACTTGAATTACAGGGAGGTTTCCACGCCGGGCACGAGCATCGTCCAGAACCGTCCGGAGTACACGAACTTCATCTCCGCCGACGAGTCGGCTTACGGGCTGTTTGCATCGCGCAATTATGGTTACGCGGACCTCTCGATGGACAACACTACTGGACACAACGAGGACACGTTGGTGAAGAGTCCCCGCACGCGTCGTCTGAACTTCGATTATTACCGTAACTCGCCGGAGTTCCCGAACGATCCTGTCGAATAGTCCGGCCTTATGTTATGGGATTTTGTCCTTCGGTTGTTGGCCGCCACCGCCATGGGGGCGGCGATCGGGTTTGAGCGCGAGTACCACGCCAAGGAGGCGGGCTTGCGCACGCACCTTTTGGTCGCGTTAGGCTCCTGCCTGTTCATGATTCTCTCGATTTACGGTTTCGACTTCATGCTGGGCCGCGACCATGTGAGTTTCGACCCGTCGCGCATTGCCGCGCAGGTGGTCACGGGCATCGGTTTCATCGGCGCGGGCACCATCATCCTGCAGAAGCAGGTGGTGCGCGGGCTGACCACCGCCGCTGGCCTCTGGGTCACTGCCGCCATCGGGTTGGCATGCGGAAACGGCATGTACTGGGTGGCACTCATCACCACCGTCATCGTGCTTGTGTCGTTAGGGCTGATCAATGTCTATCTGCCTTACTTCTCGCAAAAAGAGCACACCGTCACCTTCCTCGTGGAGGACTACACCATCCTGACCGGAGTGATGGAGAACCTCTATCGCGAGAAAATTACCGTGCTGAACTACGAAATGCACAAGGATGCCGAGGAGAACAACGGCAAAATGTTGGTATCCTTGGAGATACGGATGAAACGGTACAACAATATCAAGGAAATATCCGCCATCTTGAAGAATTTCGAGAGAGTGGAAATCGTCCAGATTTCCTAATGTAGAGACGTGGTGCACCGCGTCTCTACAATAACCTACGATAAATTTCCAACCATTTTTTTCCAATAATTTCAGGCGAGCATATCGCTAACGCTTGATCACGAATAACAGCAGGTTGGTAATTATTCGCGTGGTCTAACATAAAATTCACTTTTTCAGCAAGTTGCGTCTCGTCTCTCGGGGTGACGATGACAGCGTTCTTTGCGTCAGCAATCTCTAAGATGCCGCCCACGGGCGTGGTAATGACGGGTGTGCCGGTGCAGAATGACTCCAACAGCACGCACGGCTGGTTCTCGTAGTTGGAAAAGAGCAGGAAAAAGTTGGACTGACGCAGCAGCGCGGCGATTTCGGCAGGCGTCTTGCGCCCGAGGAAATGGACGATGCTTTCCAGACCGTTGTCCTGCACGAAACGCACGGCCTCCTCATTGGCATAGTCGTGGACAATATTAAGTTCGAAATCAGTACGTTGCGCGGATACCGCTTTGACAGCACGCAGGATGCCCATAATGTTCTTGGCTTTGTTTTCGATGGTGGAGACGTGCAGGATACGTTTCTTGCTGTCTTGTGAATTGTTGTCGCTCAGGGAAAACAGCTTGGTGTCAACCACATTGCCGACAACGGTTTGCGGTTTGTGGGCGGCGGCGGGCACGGTGGCGGCGATATTGTCGAGCAGGTTTTGCGACACGGCGGTGATGTGCGTGGCATTCCGGAACGTGTGGCGCAGGATCAGGCGTGTGGGCAACGACAGCTGCGGGCGGTTTATCGGCAGGTAGCCCGTCCAGTGCTCGCTGACAATCAGCGGGATACGGTGCTTGCGACTCAACCGGACAGCCACCGGGCCCAACGGCAACACCACGTGGAGGTGGATGATGTCGGGACGTCCGTATTGCCGCACCAGCTCGTCAAAGGCGGCCTCGTATGCGCGGACGAGCGCGAGTTTGCCCGTGTTATCCGTTTTGACAGGGAAAAGTTCCGCGTTGCAGGCGGTCTCTGGCGTGAATCCGTCGTGTACGTGGTGCAGGATGACTGACCGCACCTGGTCGCCCAGCGACTCGATGTGCCGGAAGATGAAGTTCCCGTTCAGCGGCTTTTCCGGGATGGGGAACCAAGAGGGGATGTGGACTACAAGCATGGCGGCAAAAATACGAAAATTTCGTATCTTTGCCGCCATTAATTTCGCTATGTTCGGAAAGATTCTCAACACCTTCGGCACCAAGATTCTCGTCGCCTTCATCAACCTGGCGATTGCGATTATCATTTCCCAGGTGTTAGGTGACAGCGGCAAGGGCATCCAGTCGCTTGTGCTTACGAACATTAGCTTCATCCTGATTTTTTCGGAAATCGTCTGCGGGGCGAGCCTCGTCTACCTGACCTCTCGTCACTCGTTCTCCAAGCTGTGGCTGCCGTCGGTGCTGTGGGCGTTGCTCATTGCGGCGGTCATGGGCGCGCTCATGAGCCTCCTCGACATGGGCCTCGACCGCTCCCTCGCGCTGCACACGGCTGTCCTGTCGTTCATTTCCTCGTTTGCGAGCATCAACTTCCGTTTTCTCGTTGGAAAAGAGGAAGTTAAGAAGGCCAACTACAACACCCTGCTGCAGCCGCTCCTGTTGGTTTGCACCTTGGTGGTCTATCATTTTGTGTTAGGATACCGCGATGTGTACGGCTATATTATCGGTTTGTATATGGCTTACGTCGGGTCTTCGATATTGGGCGTTTGTCAGTTGCGGGATGAATATAAGTCGCTGAAAATTATGCCTTTACAGAAATACCGTGACGCTTTGAAGGATCTCTTCAAGTACGGATTTCTCAACCAGACGGGCCATTTCGTGCAGTTTTTCAACCTCCGGCTGAGTTATTACCTGCTCAACGCCTATGTGGATGCGGGGCAGGTAGGGGTCTACTCGAACGCAGTGTCGTTGGCTGAAGCGTTGTGGATTATCGCCAACAGCATCGCCTTGGTGGAGTACGCCCGCATTTCCAACAGTACGGACAAAGCTTACAACCAGCGACTTACGCTCGACTTGGCCAAGATTTGTTTCGCGGTCGCGCTGCCCGCCGTGCTGGTGCTTTCGCTGCTTCCTTCCTCGTTCTATGTCTTCGTGTTCGGTCCCGATTTCGGGGCGATGGCCACGCTCATCCGCATTCTCGCGCCGGGTGTGCTGCTTTACGGCATCTTCCTGATTCTCGGACACTACTACTCCGGCTCGGGCCGCTATTTCATGAACACGATTGCCGCGCTGTGCGGGTTGGCGGTCACGTTAGGCTGCGGTTTCACGCTTATCCCGCGTTTCGCCGCCACGGGTGCCGCCGTCACCGCCTCCATTGCTTACTCGATGAATGCTGTCTTCCTGATGGTCTGCTTCCTCAGGGAGTCGTCCTTCCATGCCAAAGACTTTCTGTTAACTCCTTCAGAATTAAAGGAATATATTGTTAAAATCAAGAATCATTACCTGAAATAAATCGCACAATGAATATTAAAATACTCGCTGGCCTTCGCGCTTTGAAACTCATTATCAAATTTCCTTACCTGCTCAATTTGGTGTTGGATAGTGAGGATGTATTCCAAAAAAAGGTGTCCAAGAAGTATGGACTGGACGAGGGTTTGCCGCTTTTGCGTTTGGAGGAGCTGTTCCCTGATTTTACGGAAACGGTTTCGCCGTATGCCTATCTTTCCGGCGCGACCATGCCGATAGATATTGCGTTGCTGAAAATGCTCGCCCGTCGGCGGAATGTTCAACGTTATTTTGAGATAGGCACTTGGCGTGGCGAGAGTGTCGCCAATGTGGCCGCCGTGGTGCCGCAGTGCGTGACGCTGAACCTCTCGCGGGAGGAAATCATCAAGTTGACAGACAACGAACGCTACGCCGATGCGCACGCTTTCTTCTCTAAAAATCTGGACAATGTGACGCACATAGAGGGCAATTCGCAGTCCTTTGACTTTACGCCGTACAAAGGGCAGTTCGACATGGTCTTCATAGATGGCGACCATCATTCTGACGCGGTGAAGAAGGATACGCAGACCGCCTTCGAGCTGTTGCGCGACGAAAAGTCTATAATTGTCTGGCACGACTACGGTTACGATCCGGAGACTATCCGGTGGAGCGTGCTTTATGCCATTTGGGAGGGCACGCCGGAGGAGAAGCGCAAACACCTGTACCACGTTGCCAACACGATGTGCGCTGTTTACCTACCCGAGGAACTCCCGGTCGGGACGTTAGTGCCGCATGCGCTTCCGGAGCATTATTACGAAGTGACGTTGAAGACCGTTGGTCTTTGACCTTTGACCTTTGACCGCTGACTTTGACCATTGACTTTGACTGTTGATACTGCATTCTTAAAATATTCATCATTCGGCATTCAGCATTCATAATTATTTTGTACTTTTGCCTCGTCATTATAAAACTGGAATTATGAACAAAACGATACCCGCTTCCGAGCTGCCGTTGCAGGCTGACGGGGCGATTTACCACCTCGATTTGCATCCTGATGAACTGGCCGACAATGTGATTCTGGTGGGCGATCCCGGCCGCGTGGCGATGATTTCCGGCATGTTCGACACGGTGGAACTCTTTCGGCAGAACCGCGAATTCATCACGCACACCGGAACCTACAAAGGCAAGCGTATCTCCGTGATTTCCACGGGGATGGGCACCGACAATATCGACATTGTGCTTACCGAGTTGGACGCCTTGGCCAACATCAACCTCGCCACCCGCACGGTAAAAGAGACGCACCGCACGCTCAACCTCGTGCGCATCGGCACGTCCGGTGCGCTGTCCCCTGACCTTGAGTGCGGCAGTTTCCTGGCTTCCGCCTTCGGACTGGGAATTGACGGTATGTTGCGCTACTACGACACGGGCAATCTCATTCGCGAGGACATTGTGGAGGCATTCGTCCGCCACACCGGCTGGAATTCGCAATTGCCCCTTCCTTACTGCACTCCCGCCTCGCAGGAACTCCTCGACAGAATCGGTCACGACATGAATCAGGGCATAACCATCAGCGCACCCGGTTTCTTCGGGCCGCAGGGCAGAGAGGTCCGCGCAAAGCTGCGCTATCCCGAACTTAACCAAAAGATTGAAACATTCGAGTACAGCGGCAATGCCGTCACCAATATGGAGATGGAGTGTTCCGCCATCTATGGCCTTGGCGGTTTGCTGGGCCACAACCCCCTCACCGTCTGCCTCCTCATCGCCAACCGCGTCACCGGCCAGTTCCTCGACAACTACCACGATCGCATGGAGGATCTCTGCCATACCGTACTTGACCGAATCTAAGACGTGAGACTTTAGACTTTAGACTTATGGTGACAGAGACAGTCGAAGCACCATTCCCCTTCTAACCACCCCGGCCTATCGGCCACCCCTCCAAAGGAGGGGAGTAGAAGGGAACCCGAAGGGCGGGGTAGTAATATAGACATATCGGCGTAAGCCATCTTTATAAAAGATAAACGATGAAAAAGTTTCTACTATATACAATAATGATTCTGCTCGGGACAGCCACCGCGTCCGCCGAGACAGAAAGATACAAAATCCTTTATCTGATTCCTTTCGAATCAGCCAGTTACACCACGCCGATTGTCAAGGAGTGTGAGGATATGGACAATGTGAAGTCGTATCAGCTGATGGGTTTCTGGAACGGGGCGCAGATGGCGATTGAAGAGTACGAGAAGAACGGCGAGAACATCCGTTTCGACATTGTGGTGCGCGACATTTCCAACGACGAGCGGAAACTGCGCCGCGTGATGGAGGACGAGGAGCTGATGGCTGGCGTGAAGCTCATTATCGGCCCGTTTTTCGGAAAACTATTCGCGGTTGCGGCGGAATACGCCAAGCAAAGGGAGATTCCCATCGTGAACCCCTTCACCAGCCGGCAGGATTTTTTGGAGGGTAACGAGTTCGTCTACAAGCTGCGGCCGGCGTACGAGGCTCGGCCCGCCATGATCGCCTTTCAGGCGCAGCAGACCAACGCTTTTCCCATTATTGTCTATGGCGATTCCACCTCAAAAGACAAGGAGATGACGGCTTACCTGAAGTATTTCAAGGTCAACAGCATTCCTTACGAAATTACGCCCAACGCCACCACGGTGGTCTCCCGTTTGGAGAAGGAGAAACCGCGCATTGTGATTACTTTTTACGACAATCCCGCGCAGAACCTCATCATTTCCAGGAACTTGCTCTACAGCGAGAAGACCGGAAACCTGACTTTTGTGGTGCCGGAGAAATGGATGGAGTCCAAAACCTACGACATCGAGTATTACAACAAATTGAACCTGCATTATTTCTCGGATTATTACATTGATTTTCAGAATGAAAAGACCAAAACGTTCGTGTACGACTACACGGAGCGTTTCGGGGTGCCGCCAAGTTTGGAGAGCTTCGCGTTCCAAGGCTACGACATCACCCGCTTTTTCGTGGAGTTTATTCGCAACCACAACGACCTTGACCGGGTGAAAGTCAGTCCGATAGCCTTCCCGCTCTCGTTCGACAAAACGCCCGGCGGCGGTTACGAGAACGTGAACGTGCAGTTCCTCGAAGTCAAGGACAACGAGATTGTTCCGAGCGGATTCTAACCCGAAAACCCCATGCAGACTTTCTTCGCCGACGTGATTCTGCCGCTGCCCATAGAGGCGCGCTTCACCTACCGCGTGCCGCAGGCACTCAACGGGCAGGTCCGGTTCGGTGTGCGCGTGGTGGTTCCGTTCGGGGCCAGCAAACTTTACGCCGCCATCGTGGAAAGGGTGCATGAGACACCGCCTAAACAGGTGACAGCCAAATATATACTGGATGTCATTGACGAACGGCCGGTTATTTCGGAGGCACAGTTCAAGCTCTGGAAATGGATTGCCGACTACTACATGTGTACCGTCGGAGAGGTGATGGCCGCCGCGCTGCCCTCCGCCCTGCGCCTCGCCAGCGAGACCAAGGTTAAGATTCATCCCGACTTCGACGGTGATGTCTCCGTGCTTACACCTTACGAACTCAACGTCGTCGAGCTGCTCATCCACCGTGAGACGATGACCGTGGCCGAGATTGGCAAAACCCTCCAGGTGGCCAAGGTAATGCCCATCATCAAGTCGCTTGTCGATAAGCGGGCTGTTATCACCGACGAGGAAATTCGTAATCCCTATAAGCCTAAGAAAGAGACGGTTATACGCCTTGCGCCGCCTTACGACAACGAAGCGGCGTTCATGGAAATCCTTGACAAACTCAATGCGAAAACGTCCA
The DNA here is from genome assembly GCA_017395245.1 of Bacteroidales bacterium. Classification (GTDB taxonomy): domain Bacteria; phylum Bacteroidota; class Bacteroidia; order Bacteroidales; family WCHB1-69; genus F23-D06. The sequence goes on from JAFPVR010000111.1 coordinate 16,044, forward strand.
CGTCGTCGCAGGCCGACACGTTGCTGGCCTTCTTGATGCGGACGCGCGAAGGCGGTCGCTACCGTTTTGATGCGACGGTGCCAAAAGCGGAACTGGCCAAGGCGGAGAATGTCAGCCAAAGCAGCTTGCAGACGCTCATCAAGAAGGGAATACTGCTTTCGGAAGAACGGGTGATTTCCCGTCTTTCCGACTATTCCACCGAAAATGCCGCTGAAGTGACGCTCTCCGGTCCGCAGCAGCGGGCTTTTGACGAAATCAAGCACCGTTTTGAAGAATTTCCCGTCACGCTGCTGCACGGAGTCACCGGTAGCGGCAAGACTGAGATTTACATCAAGCTCATCGACGAGGTGTTGAAGCAGGGCAAGCAGGTGTTGTATCTGTTGCCGGAAATTGCCCTTACCTCGCAGATTGTCAACCGCTTGCGAAAGTATTTCGGCGACAGGGTAGGGGTGTACCACTCCCGTTTCAACGAATATGAACGGGTGGAGATTTGGAACCGCGTGTTGAGCGGCGGCGAGAACGACGACACCGCCAAGTACCAGCTTGTGCTCGGGGCGCGTTCGGCGTTGCTGCTGCCTTACAAGAACTTAGGATTGGTTATCGTGGATGAGGAGCATGACGGTTCTTACAAGCAGATGGATCCGGCCCCGCGTTATCACGCCCGCGACGCCGCTGTGGTGCTCGCGCAAATTCACGGGGCGAAAACGTTGTTAGGCACCGCCACTCCGTCGTTGGAGACCTACTTCAACGTGCAGATTGGCAAGTTCGGGCTTGTGGAGTTGATGCAACGCTATGCCGACAGTCATCTCCCTGACATATACACGGTTAACATGAACCTCGCCACTCGTCGCAACGAGGTGCGCGGCCTCTTCTCGAACTTCCTGATCGAGCAGATGGCGGCGGCTTTGGAGCGCAAGGAGCAGGTCATCCTGTTCCAGAACCGGCGCGGTTATGCCGTGCGCATGATCTGCCACACCTGCGAGTCAATGCCCAAGTGCCAGTACTGTGACGTGACGCTGACCTACCACAAAAAGACGAATCTGCTGAAGTGCCACTACTGCGGCTATGCCATCGAAGTGCCGAAGGAGTGCCCGACGTGCCACAGTACCGACATAGAGATGAAAGGCTTTGGTACTGAGCAAGTTGAAGATACTTTGGCGGAGATTTTCCCGGAGGCGCGCATCGCCCGCATGGACACGGACACCACGCGCTCGAAAAATGCCTACCAGCAGATTATCACCGACTTCGAAGAGCACAAGACGGACATTTTAGTGGGAACGCAGATGGTGACCAAAGGCTTGGATTTCGACCGTGTGAGCGTGGTGGGCATCCTCAACGCCGACGCGCTGATTTCCTTCCCCGACTTCCGTGCCTTCGAGCGGGCCTTCCAGTTGCTGTCGCAGGTGAGCGGTCGGGCGGGACGCAAGGAAGTGCCCGGCAAGGTGGTCATCCAAACCTACCAGCCGAACCATGCCGCATTGCAATATGTGGAAAGCAACGATTTCACCGCGATGTACACCAGCCAGATTGCCGAGCGTCAGCTTTTCCGGCTCCCCCCTGTCACCCGCATGGTGAAAGTCACGTTGAAACATCCTGAGGAACAGACGGTTTTGGCCGCCGCAATGCAGTTGCAGACGATGCTGCGCGAGGCGTTCGCCGGTAACGTGATGGGACCCTCCGCGCCGTTGGTCTCCCGCATCCAGAATTACTATCTCCAAGACTTCTGGATTAAGCTGAACCGCGATGCCACCTTGGCAGCCCGGAAGCAGCGGCTTGCGGAGGTGCTCCGCCAGTTCAAGCAGCTGCCGGACTACAAGAAAGTGCGGTGCGTAGTGAATGTGGATGCGTGAGCTTGGTTTACAGTTTGCGGTTTACAGTTTACGGTTATTGACAATTGCTATAGTATGAAAATAACAACACAATCCAAACTCGCCAGCAAAGACCCCTGGCTGAAACCCTACCGCGCGGCCCTGCAGCGTCGTATGGAGCGGGCTGCTTTGCGTGAGCTGCAGCTCACCGACGACAAGGTGCCGCTTACCGACATCGCTAATGCCCACCTCTACTACGGGCTGCACAAGACCGCTGACGGCTGGGTCTTCCGCGAGAAGGCCCCCAACGCCACCGCAATCTATCTCTACGGCGATTTCTCCAATTGGCAGATTCAGCCGCAGTTCGCCCTCAAGTCGCTTGGTAACGGCGACTGGGAAATCGAACTCCCCGACTTTCTCCTGAAACATGGCCAGCTCTACAAACTTTGGATGGTGTGGCACGGCGGCGCCGACGAGCGCATCCCTGTCTACTGCCGCCGTGTGGTGCAAGACGACTTTACCAAGGTTTTCTGCGCCCAGGTATGGGAGCCGGAACCGTACGTTTGGAAGCATCCTGCGCCGTCCAAGCCCGCGCACCCGCTTATCTACGAGGCGCACGTGGGCATGTCGTCGCAGGAGGCCAAGATTTCCTCCTACCATGAGTTTCAAGAGACGGTGCTTCCGCGAATTAAAGCACTGGGATACAATACGATACAGCTGATGGCCATTCAGGAGCATCCCTATTATGGCTCGTTCGGTTACCAGGTTTCCAACTTCTTTGCGCCGTCGTTCCGCTTTGGCACACCCGAGGAGTTGAAGGAACTCGTTGACACGGCCCACGGCATGGGCATCGCCGTGATTCTGGACGTTATCCACTCCCACGCCGTGAAGAACGAGCGCGAAGGCATCGGCTGTTTCGACGGCAGCGACAGCCTCTACACGCATCACGGCGAACGCGGTCACCATCGCGTGTGGGATTCTCGCTGCTTCGACTATGGCAAGGAAGATACCATCCGTTTCCTGCTCTCGAATCTCAAGTACTGGCTGCAGGAGTTCCGCTTCGACGGCTTCCGCTTCGACGGGGTGACGAGCATGTGCTACCTTGACCACGGTCTCGGTGTCGATTTCCTCGAATATGCGCAGTATTTCGATGGCAATGTGGATGAGGATGCACTCGTCTATCTCACGCTGGCCAACAAACTGGTGCGCGAAATCAATCCGCAGGCCACGACCATCGCGGAAGATGTGAGCGGCATGCCTGGAATGGCGTTCCCGGTGGAAGAGGGCGGCATCGGTTTCGACTTCCGCATGTCGATGGGTATCGCCGACTTCTGGGTGAAGACCCTCAAGACTCGCAGCGACGACGACTGGAGCGTGGGCGAGATCTACTTCCGGATGACCGACAAGCGCGCCGAGGAGCAGACCATTAGCTACGCCGAGTGCCACGACCAGGCGTTGGTTGGCGACAAGACGATGATATTCCGGATGATAGACAGCAAGATGTATACGTCAATGTCGGTGCTGACCCCGGATATGGTGGTGGATCGCGGCATTGCGCTGCACAAGCTGATTCGTTTGGTGACATTGACGCTCTGTTCCGGCGGCTATCTTAACTTCATGGGCAACGAGTTCGGCCATCCTGAGTGGATTGACTTCCCGAGGGAGGGCAACGGCTGGTCGTGCTATCATGCCCGCCGGCAGTGGAACTTGGCGGATGATGACACGCTGAAATACAGCGGGTTGAACCGTTTCGACAGGGATATGATCCACTGTGTCACTGAGCAGCGTCTGTTGGAGTCGTTGCCGGAGGCACTCTGCCAGAACGAGGGCGACAAGGTGCTGGCGTTTCGGCGCGGCAGTTGCGTGGTGGTCTTCAACTTCCACCCCTCAAACGCCTATTCGGACTATGCCATCGCATGTCCGCCCGGCGAGTACCGCATTGTGCTGAACAGCGACGACCCTTGCTACCACGGTTTCGGCAATATCGATTCGGGAATTTCCTATTTTACAGACTGTTACGAGGGCGTTTCGCGCTTGCGGCTCTATCTGCCGCCCCGGACGGCGGTGGTGCTGGCATCGAAATAGAGGTTAGGTCACACAGAAACCACAGAAATCACAGAAGCATTCGCCTGCGGCGAATGAGGAGCGTCGGCATTCCTGCCGACGTGGGCTCTTCGGCAGGAATGCCGTTGCTCCTAATGCTTTGCGGCAGGAATGCCGCTGCTCCTAATGTTTTGCGGCAGGAATGCCGCTGCTCCTAATGTTTTGCGGCAGGAATGCCGCTGCTCCTAAAAAAATTGTATCTTTGCCGATTGTTTGAAAATAGAAAAAGATATGGTAAAACCCTCTATTCCAAAAGGCACACGCGACTTCACGCCCGTCGAGATGATGCGGCGTAATTATATTTTTGACACTATCCGTTCGGTGTTCCACCGGCACGGATGCCTTCCAATTGAGACCCCCGCGATGGAGAACCTCTCCACACTTATGGGCAAGTACGGTGAGGAAGGCGATCGTCTCCTCTTCAAGATTCTCAATTCCGGCGACTTTACCAAAGGTGTTGATTTCCAGAATGAAGAGCAGAGTGTGAACCACTTGGCGGCGCAGCTTTGCGAGAAAGGACTTCGTTACGACCTTACTGTGCCGTTCGCGCGGTTCGTGGTGCAGCACCAGAGCGAGCTCACCTTTCCGTTCAAACGTTACCAGATGCAGCCCGTGTGGCGCGCCGACCGTCCGCAGAAGGGCCGCTATCGCGAGTTTTACCAGTGCGATGTCGACATTATCGGCAGCAATTCCTTGCTTAATGAGGTCGAGCTGGTGGAAATCACTGGCGAAGTTTTCCGCGCTTTCGGCATCCCCATCGTGATGAAAATCAACAACCGCAAGATTCTCACCGGCATCGCCGAGATTTTCTGCAATGCTGACCAGGTGACCGACCTCTGTGTGGCATTGGACAAGCTTGACAAAATCGGGCGCGAGGCTGTCTGCGCCGAAATGCTGGAGCGCGGTATCTCCCAGGAAGCGGTCTGCGGTCTTTCGCCGCTGTTCGAATTGGGAGGCCTCTCCAACAGCGAAGTCCTCGACAAACTGGAGCAGATGCTTTCGGCCTCCGAGACGGGACTGAAGGGTGTCGCAGAGTTGCGCACGGTGTTGGATTATGTCGACAAGTTGCAGATACCCATTCAGTTGGAAGTGGATGTGACGCTTGCTCGCGGACTGAACTACTACACCGGTGCCATCTTCGAGATCAAGGCCAAGGACGTGGCGATGGGCAGCATCTCCGGTGGTGGCCGCTACGACAACCTTACCGGCATTTTCGGGTTGAAGAACATGTCGGGCGTGGGCATCTCCTACGGTGCGGAACGCATCTACGATGTGCTCAACGAACTCGACCTTTTCCCGCAGCACATCCTTACGCCCATCACCGCGATGTTCGTGAATTTCGGCGGCGATGACGAACTTTACGCCCTCCAGGGTCTCAAGCAGCTCCGCGATGCCGGCATTCCTTCCGAAATCTACTCCGACAACGCGAAGATGGGCAAGCAGATGAACTACGCCAATGCCAAGGGCATCCCCTACGTCATCCTCGCCGGCGAGAACGAGCGCGCCAAGGGCATCTACACCCTCAAGAACATGCATACCGGCGAACAACAGGCTATTTCGTTAGAAAACATTCTTGATTTACTAAAAAATAATTCCTTGAACAGCCTCGAAGAGGCAAAACGCGCGAAGCACAAATAACCCCACACAAGGCGATAGCCGCAGTGTGGGGCGTATGACGTCTCTACATGCATCTCTGCAAACGATAATACGATTATGGACGAACAAACGACGACACCTCCTGCTTCTCCTAAAAAACACCACTCCTTTCGCGTGCGCATGCGGAAGTTCTGGTACACGGTGCTGGAATACACTCACCTGAAAGAGGATACCGACTATGAGGCCACCGTCCGGTATATCTCCGGCAGTGTGGAATTCCGCGGGGTTAACCTGTGGGTCTTGGCCTTTGCCATCATCGTGGCATCCGTGGGCTTGAACATGAACTCCACGGCGGTCATTATCGGTGCCATGTTGATTTCGCCCATTATGGGTCCCATCACGGGCATCGGTCTCTCGGTGGGAATTTTGGATGAAGATTTGCTGAAAAGATCCTTGCGGAATCTTTTCATTATGGTGATTATCAGCTTATTGACATCAACACTCTACTTCTTGATTTCCCCGTTGAGTGAGGCGCAGTCGGAGCTGATGGCGCGCACCCGGCCCACTATTTTCGATGTCTTCATCGCCTTCTTCGGCGGATTGGCGGGTATCGTGGCCACCTCGCGCAAAAGCCAGCCGTTCACGGTGATTTCCGGCGTGGCCATCGCCACCGCGTTGATGCCGCCGCTCTGCACCGCTGGTTACGGATTGGCTACCTGGCAGTTACGCTATTTCGGCGGTGCCTTCTACCTCTTTTTCATCAACTCCTTCTTCATCGCTCTCGCTACGTTCATCATGGTGCGTTTCCTTGATTTTCCGCAGGTGCGCTACATGGATGACTCCCGCTTCAAATCAGTGCGGCGGATGATTTACGCGTTCGCCATTCTGGTGATGATTCCCAGCGTGGTGATTGCCTTCAACCTCGTGCGCGAGTCGGCCTTCAACTCGCAGGCTATCAAGTTCGTGAATGAGATTCAACAGACCCCGTATTTTGAAAAGACACAACTCATAGACCATAAACGGGAATACACCAACAAGTCGCAAGTCATTACGCTGCGGGTCGTCGGAAAACCGCTTTCCAAGGAGGATATTGCGCAGATACAGTCCCTGATGCAGACTGCATACGGTCTCGACCATGCCCGGTTAGTGGTCAAGCAAACCGAGGGAATGATGATGATGGACATCGCGCAGCAGAATCAAGTTATTGAGGACATCATAGACAAGAAGGATGCGCTGATTGAAAGCCAGGATTCCACCATAGTGGCGTTGCGTGCAGAGTTGCACAAGCTCACCGGCTCGTCGGAAAACACCGAGCAGGTGGTGAAGGAGATTTATTCGCAATATGCTGAAATAGAGCAGGCTGCTATTTTGTCAATGGAGTGTTATGATACTAAAACGCTCGAGCATAGGGCGGTTCCAGCTGTCTATCTGAAGTGGAAGGACGGCCACCGTCATCCCGAAGCGGAGAAGCGCTTGTGCGAATGGCTGAAGGTACGCCTGAATGTTGATGAAATCCAAATGATACGTATTGATTCGTAGGTAATAATAAAATTAAACAATATGAAAAAACAACTATCCCTGATTTCCGTGTTTTTCGTGTTTCTGGCCATGGGTTTCGGCGATGCCGCCGGACAATTGGTCTCCGTGGTGGAGAAGGCGTTCAACGTCACGCCGTTCACCGCGTCGTTAGTGTCGCTGTCGGGCATGATTATGTTCGGCGTGTTGTCGGTGCCTACGGGCGTTTGGCAGTCCAAGATCGGCAAGAAGAAGATGCTCACCATCGGTCTGATGCTCTTCCTTGCGGGTGCGCTGCTGCCCATCGTTGCCTTCAACTTCCCGGTCATCCTGTTGGCGGTGTTGCTGATGGGCGCGGGCGCCACTATTCTGCAAGTGTCTGGCAATCCGCTGATTCGCGATGTCGCCGATGAGGGCAAATACTCCAGCATGCTCTCCTTCGCGCAGTCGCTGAAGGCCATCGGCACACTTTCCACGTCGTTGATTCTCGTGCTCATCGGCACCTCGTTGATGAAATACGCTTGGTTCTCATACACCCCGGAGGGCGGCGAGACCATTGACATGGGTTTCCGCATCCTTTTCCCGATTTTCGCGGTGGTGTTGCTCATCACGCTCGTGATGGTCGTGATGTTCGTGCCCGACAATGTCAGCAAGTCCGACGAGAAGCCGACCACGGTGGGCAACTGCATTCGTGCGTTGGGCAACCCGTTCATCCTCATGATGTTCCTTGCCATTTTCTTCTACTGCGGTGCGGAGGCTTCCATGTTCAACCGCATTCCGTCGATTTTGAGTGAGAATACGAGCGTCACTCCGGCCATGGGCAACATTGTGCTGATTGTCTCGCTGTTCGTGGGCCGTTTCCTCGGTGGTGTCATCCTCCAGAAGATGAGCGCGAAGAAGTTCCTCGGCATCACGGTGGCTGTTTCCATTATCGGCAACCTGTTGCTCTTCTTGCCCTACAACGCTTTCACCACGTGGTTGAGCTTCATCCTCGTTGGTATCGGTTTCGCCAATATCTTCCCGCTGGTCTTCTCCATCTGTGTCGACCACAAGCCGGAGATGTCGAACGAGATTTCGGGCCTGATGACCACGGCTATCGTGGGTGCGGCCATTGTTCCGCTGCTCACGGGTGCTATGGCGGGCATCGGTGTCCGCTACGCCTTCATCGTGCCGCTCGCCTGCCTTTGTTACCTGTGCTTCGTGACGGCGAAGGTCTCGAAGGAACAATAACATACATTCCCGTTCTGTAGAGACGTGCCATGGCGCGTCTCTACAACGACGAATGTCCGTGTTTTGGCTTTTCTAAGATAATATTATGTGAATCATTGAAAATAAAAAGACTTGTAATGGAAGAAAAAACAACTCCGGGCCTTTTCGGCCAAAGACACTCGAGCAGAGACTATACAAAAGCGGAATGCTGGGGCAAGAACCAGTTCAACAGCTCGTTTCCGGCCTCGTTGGTGGCGTATATGTACTCTAAAAACATCCTCCCTGTCTATATCAAAACGACATCAGGCAATCAAATCGTGCATGACAAAATTAAAGACATAGAACTATTAGGTATTGACCCGCTCAGTGATGAGGCTTATTACAATTTTGAAGCGGGTTTTGCCCCGTATGAAAAGTTCTATCAAGGAGATCGTGAGAAAATAGATCTCGTAATGATGAATGATAAAACGGATAAGCTGCTTTCAGGTTTGGAGGTCAAACTCACGGCTTTGCCTGATAACACTACAAAATCATACGATGAGTCATTGTGGGGCACTGAGATTGTGATGCGTCCGCCTACGATCTGCTTTTTGGCTTGCAGTATCTGTGCGAATTATAGTACAGTTGCGAGTAAAGAAAAATTGAGGCACCTATTGCGTTGTGTTCCACAAATCAATCATTGGGAAGAGATTGATGAGGTTTTACACCATTATGGAATGATTCTTTCAGCTGTTCTTGCTGTTTCTTCTGATATGTCGGACAAGCAAAAACCGTTGATTTTGCAGCCGATATGGAAAACCGAAGGTAGCAAAATGCGATTGAAAGAAGATTGTTTGGATGTCTTTGTTTGGTCTAATCTTGCAGTCATTCAGATGTGTTGCACGGAAGATGCGGCTGATATTACCAAACTGAATCGATTCCACCGGACTATCATTTGGATTTACAAGATGTTGTTGGATTATATCACGTATGATACCTTTGATTACAAGCGTATTATCCGTTTGCAGTCGTACAATCTTGCCAACGACAAGGCGTTTGCCCTGCCGGGAACGAAATCGCATGTGTTTCTGAAAAGCCCGGAGATGCTCCGACCGAGAATCTCGAAGTATGAGATTAAGAATATTATACTCGGTGGTGGTCAGGAGCTGTTAAGCCCTGAACGCCGTTTCGATGCTGTTTTAGTCAATAGTCCCGACATTTTTGAATGATTATGAGAGTAGTCGATTTGTTTTGTGGGTGTGGAGGCTTGAGTCTGGGCTTTCAAAATGCTGGATTTGACATTGTTGCAGCTTACGACAATTGGGATGCGGCACTGGACGTTTATAACCGAAATTTTGATCATCCGGCTGATAAACTTGATTTGAGTGATGTGAAAACAAGTGCTTTGGAAATTAAGAAGTTAAAGCCAGATATGATTATCGGGGGACCACCTTGTCAGGATTTTTCCCCCGCTGGGAAAAGAAATGAAGATGGTGGTCGTGGAGATTTAACCGTCCATTATGCTCAAATTGTTAGCGAGGTGCGTCCGAAATGGTTTGTGATGGAGAATGTTGAACGTATTGTGCAGACACAAAAATTGGTGGAGGCAAAGGCGATTTTCAAGGCAGCTGGTTATGGTCTTTCGCAATATGTGTTGGATGCAAGCTATTGTGGTGTTCCCCAAAAGCGCAAACGTTTCTTCCTCATAGGGAAGCTTCGCGAAATGGACAACTTTATGCAACCATTTGTCCTTACTGGGCTTGCCAAGGTCCCAATGACTATGCGGGACTATTTTGGAGACTCTTTAGGAATAGACTTCTATTATAGGCATCCGCGCAGCTATGCTAGAAGAGGCATCTTTAGCATTGATGAGCCAAGTCCTACTATTCGGGGCGTGAATCGACCTATGCCTGAAGGATATACAATACATGATAATGACCCTGTTAAGTCCAAGGAAGGTATACGGCCTCTTACGACTTTGGAACGTAGTTATGTCCAGACATTTCCGAAAGACTTTGTCTTTTCTGGTTCCAAAACAGAAATTGATCAAATGATAGGGAACGCTGTGCCTGTGAATCTTGCAAAATTTGTGGCCAATGCCATCAATAAGTATTTAGAGGCTCCTAATAATCAACGCTTTTTGGAAATTGATTTCGAAAATTGGGATCCCGAAATCCGTATGGCGCATTATGTAAGCGAACCCTCGGCAAAAGGAAATTATGAAGCAAAAAAACGAATCAAATGATAATCTCTTAAACCAACATTATGTCACACAAAACCTTAATGAGAAGCAAGACTGATACCAAAATCGCCGGAATTTGCGGCGGTTTGGGCGAATATTTCGATATGGACTCCAACGTCTGGCGCATCCTGTTCGTCCTGATGTTCTTGTTCGGATCGATCGGATTCTGGCTCTACCTCGTCTGCTGGATTATTCTTCCTGTGAACAACGCCCTCCCTTCCGGCGGGACTGACGGAACGATGTAGCGTATGAGAAACATCCTGCTTTCGTTTATTCTGCTGCTGGTTGCGGCAGGGTGGGGGGGGGCGCAGCCGCTCACCGGTAAGGTGCTGCAGATCGGCGGGAACGGCGACACCTCCGTGGTGGCCAACGCTGCCGTGCAGTGGTTGCATACGGACATCGGCGCCTACACCGACCAATACGGCAAATTCATGCTCCCGCGCTCCAAGACTGACACGTTAGTTATCTCGTTCCCAACCTTCTTGCCCGACACGGTGGTGATTCCGCGCGGGCAGACCGGGCTGACGTTCTTCCTGAACACCGCCCACAGTCTTAAGGAGGTAAGCATTGTGGCCAACGACGGCTCCTACATTTCTGTGCAACCTATTCTTACGCAGGTGATTGGCACAGAAGGATTGCGTCGTGCCGCATGCTGTAACTTGGCCGAAAGTTTCGAGAGCAGCGTGGCCATCGACTCGGAATTCCCCGATGCGGTGAGCGGCGCCCGGCAAATTTCTATGCTCGGTCTGGCAGGTACTTACACCCAGATTCTGTTGGAGAACGTGCCTTATATCCGTATGCTCGCCAACCAGTTCGGGCTCGGGTTCGTTCCCGGCTCGTGGATGGAATCCATCAGCCTTTCGAAGGGAACATCTTCAGTGGTGAACGGTTTTGAGGCCATCACGGGGCAGATCAACATCGACTACAAGAAGCCGGAAACCAACTTGGAGAAATTCTTCATGAACGCCTACGTCAACTCGATGGGCAAGGGCGAGCTGTCCATGAACACTCGCATTCCCGTGGGCAAGGACGAGAAGGTGAGCACCAATTTCTTGCTGTTCCTCGGTGATCAGTTTTTCAAGACGGACATGAACCATGACGGTTTTATGGATGCGCCGCGCAGCCGTCAGGTGAACTTCATGAACCGCTGGGACTACAAATCGCCTATCGTGGAGGGCCGCACGATGGTTGATTTCGTGTGGGACAACCGCTTCGGCGGACAGATGGGCTTCAACCCGGGTATTACGCCGCAGGTGCTTACGTACGGTTTCACCGCCGACAACAAGCGGGTGGATTTCATTACGAAGAACGGTTTTCTACTCAAAGGAGAGCACGAGAGTATCGGTACAATTGTCTCTTTTACAGGACATTGGTTGGATACATGGTATGGAAATGGCGCTGTATATAATGGAGATCAATACAGCGTGTATGCTAATGTCTTGTATTCCAATAAGTTTGGTGCTGGCGAACACCATAAGTTGACGGCAGGTGCCAGTTTTCAATACGATTGTCTGAATGAACTCTATGAAGATGGGCTAGATATGTTATATTATTACAGACCTCATCATCATGACTTGATTCCTGGCGTTTTTGCGGAATATGCCTACATCATAGATCCGAAGCTGGTGGTCACGGCGGGTATGCGTTTGGATTACAATCGAGTTAGAGACAGACACGAATCTTTAATTTGGATTCATGATTCTCAGCTTTTTTGGACACCGCGCATACATGCCAAGTGGCAGGTGGCTAAGGATTTGTCGTTGCGCGCTTCCGTTGGCAAAGGCTATCGCAACGCCCATTTCTTTGCAGAAAACCAGTCTTTGTTGCTTTCCTCACGTAGTATCCATTTCGACGGAATTGAAAGACCCGAAGAGGCCTGGAACGCCGGAGCAAGCGTGGTGTGGCAGTTCAATATGCCGGGTGGAAAGGCTTCTTTGGCAGTCGATTACTTCTACACCTATTTCACCCAGCAGATGATTGTGGATTTGGACCAGGATGTCCATGCGGTACACTATTACGCCCTCAATGGCGAATATAACGGCTACGGCAACCGTTCACGTTCGCATTCTGCGCAGATTGAGCTGACCCTCAAACCGTTGCAGCGCTTCGAGATTCTGTTGGCCTACCGCTACAACGACGTGCGCTACATGCGTCAGGGTGTGATGCGCCAGAAGGATATGATGAGTCCGCACAAGGCGCTCGTCAACCTCAACTACAGCACGCCTTACGACAAGTGGAAATTCAACATCAACTGTCAGATTTACGGTCCGATGCCGCTGCCCAACACGCAGTCGAACCCCGAGCCGTACCGCCGTCCGGAAGTTTCGAAACCCTACTGTTTGCTCAATGCGCAAATCACCAAGAAATTCCGTCGTTGGGAGATTTACGCTGGCGCGGAAAACCTCCTCAACGTCAAGCAGAAAGACCCGATCGTGCAGGCCGAGAACCCCTTCGGCGAATATTTCGACGCCACGATGGTCTATATGCCGATTACGGGCATCATGGGATACCTTGGCGTTCGCGTCATCCTCAAGTAGAGACGCACGGCCGTGCGTCTCTATAGGTCGTACGTCTCTACAGGCCTTGGTCTCTATAGTCCGAGCGTCTCTACAGAGTGTCCATTTTTCTGACACTGTTGTCAAAATTATTTACAGTTATCAACAAAACGTTTGCTGTATATTGTTGATAAACAGCGAGTAATGTTTTTGGCACGGTTTTCGATTTCTTCGTCTATGTAGTAAAGACGTGCCATGGCCGTCTCTACAATAAAGACATCGTTTTTCGCGTTCAAAAATAGTATTTTGTGTATTTTTGCACCCCGTAATGAAATCCAAAACCGAACCAAAATCATATAGTATGAAGACACAACAACAATGGCCCGCCTTTCGGGCTTTGGGTCTCCTGATTCTGCTGACAACAGTTTGTATGTCAGTGTTTTCCCAGAACACGGTCACGGGAACCCTGCAAGACGAGAGCAGTGGCAAGCCGGTACAGTACGCCAATGTGAGCCTGCTTCGGCAGAGCGACAGCGTGATGGTGAGTTACGCCGCCGCTGACGACAAAGGAACGTTCCGGCTGCAGATGGTTCCCAACGGAAAGTACCGAATGGTCGTTTATTTTGTTGGGTATGAGAACTATGAACAGCCCGTTGAGGTGAGCAAGGATCTGGATGTAGGGGTCATCAAGATCAAGCCCGGTACGACGACCATCGGCGAGGTGGTGGTGAAGGGCGAACGACCGCTTTTCGCGGTGGATGGCGAGAAGACCTACTACAACACCGCCGAGGATCCGACCGTGCAGACGGGTACCGCTTCCGACGTGCTGCAGAACGCGCCGGGTGTATCCGTGGATGTGGAAGGTAACGTCACCCTTCGCGGTACCTCCAGCGTGGAAATATGGATCAACGACAAACCGTCGCACATGAACGCGGAGAACCTCAAGACCTACCTCCAGCAGATGCCCGCCAACAGCATTGACCATGTGGAGGTGATTACCAATCCCTCAGCGCGTTACGGCTCCAAAGCCGACGGTATTATCAACATTGTGACCACCACCAAGGTCACGAAGAACCAGTTCATCAGTTTCGGCGCGAATGCCTCCATTACGCCCTACGTAAGTCCTTGGATTTCCTACGTTTGGAGCAACGAGAAAATCTCCATCAACCTCTACAGCAATTTCTCCTACTCACGTAGCAAGCATATAGGCATGTCCGATATGGCCATCTTCCAGCCCAGCGAGGTCGGGGACGACCGGGACATAGTTAGCTTCGAGCGCGACTCCAGCTACAGCGTCGGGAACAACTACGGCGCGGGCCTCCATTTCAACATGGACTACCAAATCGACAGTATGAACAGCATCTCCATTTGGAGCGGGTTCTGGCCGCATTGGGATCGTTCCGTCGGCTATGACGAAAACTACCTCCAGACCTACATCCCCGAATATTTGACTCAATACACCGAGACCTCCAAAGGTAAAGGTAAAAGTCGTTGGGGCGGATTCGGCCTCTACTACCAGCACCTGTTCGACAACGAGGGGCACAACCTCTCGTTGGATGTGAACGGTAGCACTTGGGGATGGGGTGACAACGGCATCAACGAGAAGCACTTCATTGCCCCGACGGACTATCTCCGTACCCGAAAAATCCAATTCGACAACAGTTCCTACGACATGGACGCCGAGCTGACCTACAACCGGCCTTACTCCGAGAACGGGGAGATTTCCGTGGGCTATTACGGAAGCGTTTCGTGGGGGAAGGACCTCTCTTACGTTGATACGTTACGCGACGGAGTCTGGGATAAAGACCAGTTGCGCAGCTATTTGAGTCGGGAAACAGAGCAAGAAAACCAGGTTTTCTTCACCTTGCAGCACAAGTTCGGCAATTTCACCATCAAGCCGGGTGTGCGTTTGGAGCACGACTACATCGCAATACGCTACCCCGAGGTGGTGCCCGACACCTTCGGCGTCAGCAGGCACTACATCCACGTGCGTCCGTCGTTGCACCTGTCGTACCGCACCAAATCCATGCACAACTTCCGCCTGAGCTACAGCTACCGCAGCAGCAACCCGGGGGCTGAAAGTCTCACACGCTTTATTGAATATGGCGAAGACTCCTTCAGCAGCGGCAACCCCTACCTTAAATCGATTCTGACCCACTCGTTGGAGGCTGGCTGGCAGAAGTATTGGGAGAAGTACGGCTCCGTCGGTGTCACCCTCTACTTCAAGGCCAAAACCCGCGACGTCACCAGCATCTCCGAACCTGCTTACGATGATCTCTACGGCCGCCTCGTCTCCTACTCCTATCCGGTCAATGTGGGAAAATCGATGAATACGGGTCTGGAATTCAACACCATGTACCGTCCAAACGCCATGTTCAACATGCGTTTCTACGCCAACGTCTATCACAGCTACTTGGAAACCATGTACGACGACAAGTTCTACAAAGACCAAATGTGGTCCTACAGTTTCAATTTGAGTCTTTGGGCGAAGTTGTGGAAACGTTTGGAAATCAACGTGTCCGGGTATTATCGTTCCCCGTCGATGTCGCTGTTCAGCACGACCGCCTCCAACTACAGCATCAACGCGGGCTTGCGTTGCGACTTCTTCGACAAGAAACTCTCTGTCTATCTGAACGCCAACGACATCTTCAACTGGAACAAGTGGGGATTTAACAACGACAGTCCGTATTTGGTGTCACACAGCACCTACAAGTACAATTCCCGCACGGTGGCGTTGGGCTTCACGCTGCGTTTCGGCAAAATGGAATTGGAGAATCAGGCGCGGCAAGGCGCAGCGGCTGAGGGCAGCGGTGGCGGAAAAGGCGGAATGTAATTAAGGGTAATTTGTTCATAATGTAGAGACGCGATGCATCGCGTCTCTACGTTTTTATTTCGAGACCGTGACTTTGGTGGCCAGGCTGAGGAATCCGTAATTGTCGGCCTTTTCGGCGCGGCGGTAGACGGTGAGCTTGTACGTGCCCGGCACCTTGAATTTGCGGTGCGGGAAGACGACAACGTTGGCCTCTGCATTGTTGCCGGTCGTGATTTTGATTTTTAGATCGGGGTTGGCTTCCTTGTCGAGCAGGAAGTGGCTGGCCGCGATGGATTGCATGCCGTCGGGGGCGGTGAGCGTTAGCGTGAGCGGGATGTCCTTCAGCGTGACCGCGGCGGTGTCGTAGAGGAGGGACAAAGCGACATCGAAATAGGTGGCGGTGTCCTCAATGTCGAAGTTGAAGTCCAGCACCTCCTCCTCGAAGGCCCAGTTGGTGTTCGGGAACTCGTGTGTCACCGTAATGGAAAAGTTCTTGCAGGCGTGTTTCTTCGAGTAGGGTTCGCAGGAAACCAGTGTTGAAATCAGCAGAACGGCCGCGACGACCGCCAAAAATCCGTGTTGAAAATTTATCTTTTTCATATCTATCTAATTATTCGTTTGTTGTCGTTGTAGAGACGGGGCATGCCCCGTCTCTACGGGCGAAAAAACATAGGTTTGGGATACTTGAAATTTATGTACCTTTGCCGTCCGATTTTTTCTGGGAAAAAGCGGCGGCAAAAATAATAAATTTGAACAATGGCAAAACAACAAAAATACTACGTGGTGTGGTCGGGGAAGACCCCCGGCGTGTATGACAACTGGAACGACTGCAAACAGCAGGTTTATCAGTTCGAGAACGCCAAATACAAATCGTTTGAGAGCCGTGCGGAGGCTGATGCCGCCTTCAAGCAGGGCTTCGAGAAGTATTACAAGGAGCATCCGTCGCCCAAGAATTCCGCCAAACAGTTGCTTTTGCTGCAGGACCAGCCGAAACCCATCTTGCGCAGTCTTTCCGTGGATGCGGCGTGGAATTCCGTGACAAAAGTGATGGAGTATCGCGGTGTCTACACGGAAACCGGGCAAGAGTGGTTCCACAAAGGACCGTTTCCCCGCGCCACCAACAATGTGGGCGAGTTTTTAGCCATCGTGCACGGACTGGCCCTCATCAAGCAGAAGGGCTACGACATCCCTATCTATACCGACAGCATGACGGCTCTTTCGTGGGTGCGCAAGAAGAAGCACAACTCCGTGATTCTGCCCACCGAGGAGAACGAGGAGGTCATCGAGTTGCTCGCCCGCGCCGAGGCTTGGCTCCGCAACAACCCCTACGACACGCCGATATACAAATGGAACACCCCGCTGTGGGGGGAGATTCCGGCGGATTTCGGGAGGAAATGAGTCACCGTTTCACAACCTTTCGTGAAAAATTAAAGTAGCGCATGTTCATTTTCGTTGAAGCAGGAGGCGCTCAAGGCAAACCCCGGCTGCCGCTTCTGCAGCGCGGAAGCGTCTCAATATTAAAATGCACTACGGCCAATATGTCAAAGAACGTCGAAATCCGTACACAAGCAGATTTCAATTTTTGGCATTCGGCATACCGGACGGATTTCAGGCGGCAGGCATGACGAATACGCCAAAAACTTTGCAAATATACAAAAAAACGGAGGCTTTGTCAAGGGGTAAATGCATTTTTAACGATTTTTAAGAGCTTTCAGCCGCTGTTTTTTCCATTTTCTGTTCCTATATCACTCATTATCCGCCAATTCGGAACTTAAAGGATGTAAGTTGTTGGTTATCAATCGTTAATGCAATACCATACCAGCGGCGCAGCCGCGCAGTGTGGTGACAGGACGAGCGATGGGACACTGAGGTGAGGTCCACGCATACCGACCATCGCTGTGTCCATCTCCAGCATCTCGGAGAGATGCGACAGCTCTACATGCCCACCACCGCCTCCACCGGCACGGTGCTGTCCACCAGCCCGATGCGGGTGTCGGCGGTTACAGACGGAGCTGACCCTGGAAGGAGAGGTCGTGGACGAGGACGTCCTCGGCTTTGCGGATGTCGTCGATTTCGGCGAGGCGGTGATTGGTTTGTTTCCGAACATCGCCCAAGCCCGTCCAGGTTTCCATAGCTGTAACCTTGCGAAAAAGCACATCGTTTTATAATTAGCGTCTTTCCCTAATTTTTTTTTGCGAAAATAGGTTTCGTGAATTATTCGTATTTTTGCAGCCGGAAAAATCGAAACATTATGCCCGCAAACAAAACGCCGTCACACGCTACTACATTCTCGACAAGTTGTTGGCGAACCGTTACCACAACTACTCGACCGAGGATTTGTGCCGTCTGGTCAACGAGGAGTTGGAAGAATTGAAGCCAGAAAAGAAAGAGAGTTGGCAAGTGAGCCGTCGTACCATTGAACTTGACCTTCATTATTTGGAACACGAAAGCCCTTTTGTCGCTGAAATAGAGCATTATCAGATTGACGATGTAAGTCCACGAACCCTCAAGACGGTCAAGAAAAGTTGCCATCGTTATGCGGATCCATCGTTCTCCATCTTCACGCAGAAGCTTACGGATGACGAGAAACATCTGCTTGGCGAAGCCTTCACCCTCCTTGGACAATTTGACGGATTGCCGAATCTTGAGGGTTTGGAAAGGCTCAGGGAAAGTCTCAAAGTAAAAACGGACCGCCAGATTGTGTCGTTCACCAAGAATCCTTTGGAGGGAAAGAGTCTGCTGGGTGAGTTGTTCACTGCCATCACGCAGAAGCAGGTGCTGGAGTTGCATTTCCACAAGTTCGACACGCCTGAAACGGACCGTATGGTGGTCGTTTATCCCTACTTGCTCAAGGAGTACAACCGTCGCTGGTACCTCATCGCTGCTGCCGAAGATACGGGCAAGCTGCTCAGTTTCGCCCTCGACCGCCTGGACAAGTTCGTCCCGTTGTCCGCACGTCATTACAAGGAATATGATGGCGATCTCAACGAATGTTTCGAGGACATCATCGGGGTGACGCTCGTCGAAGGCAATCCATTGCAGACCATACTCTTCTGGGTCAGCGACTATTCCAAAGATTATGTCGCAATGCTTACCAAAATATAATCAACGTCTCAAAGTAGTTTTGCCATATTGCTCGTTTTTTGTATTTTTGCAACCAAAATATATACGTTTCAAACCGATAGAACAACAAGATAAACATGCACAAATATAAAGTATTCATAAGCAGCGTACAATCAGAGTTTTCAAAAGAACGGCAGCTTGTTTTTGACTTTATCCATAACGACGAGTTGATGGGACAATACTTTGAGCCGTTCATTTTTGAACAGATTGTTGCGCAAGATGCAAATCCTCGCCAATTATATTTGGATGAGGCGTCCTCGTGCCAGGTTTATCTCCTGTTGATGGGAAAGAGGTATGGCAATGTTTTGCCGGACGGCATTTCTCCAACCGAGAAAGAATATCAAGCAGCAGGAGAGGGCAACGCATGGAGGGTTGCGTTTATCAGCGATTTGGACGGACATCAACGTGAGGAAGCGGAAGAACGCTTCTTCCGAAAAGTGCAGAACGAGCTTTCATACCGTGTCTTTTCTAATCCGTCTGTTTTGGTTTCACTGGTCAAACAATCGCTGTATGCGTATCTTAAACACAAAGGCGTTATACAAACATTAAGTTTCGACGAACAGACCCGCGATGATGCCTCTATGGCCGATATTGATGCAACGAAAATCAAAGAATTCTTGCATCAGGCCCGTCAAAAACGAGGATTTCCTTTGGCCGAAGACTCCGACCCAATCACGGTGCTTCGGCATCTGAGATTGTTGAGGCAGGACAAGCCCAGCAATGGAGCGTTACTAATGTTCGCCAACGACCCGCAATACTTTTTCCCCTCGGCGGTTGTCAAATGTGCGTGGTTTCTCGGTACAGAGACCGTAAAGCCTATCGAAGATTATAAAACCTTCGAGGGCGGAGCGGCAGATCAAATCAGCCAAGCCACCAGTTGGGTGATGTCGAAACTGTCGGTGCGTTTTGGCCAGCGAAACGTGGAGGTGCAAAACGAGGTTGAATTTGAGATACCGCGATCCGTCATCTTCGAGACCATTGTGAATGCCGTGGCCCATCGCGACTACAACAGCACGGGGAGTGTACAGGTTTCCGTATTCCGAAATCGTATTGTGGTACGCAATCCGGGGACGTTGCCTGTAGAACTCACCAAGGCCGACTTGATGAAAGAACATGGCTCTTATCCGCATAACCCGTACTTGGCGGAAGTCTTGTACCAGATGGGCTATATCGAGAAATACGGCACAGGCATCACAGAAAATATCCGCAGGATGCAAGAGGCTCGTCTCCTTGCTCCGGAGATAGACTTGAGCGCCGAGTTCGTCACCACGATCTGGCGCGATAGTGATGCAACTGAAAGTTCAAATGTTGCAACTAATATTGGAACTGATGATTCGACCAATGACATTGATAACACTCTGGTTGACATGCCAAACGACATAGCAAATGTTGCAACTGGAAACACAAATGTTGCAACTGGATATTTGAATGTTGCAACTGATCATCTGGCAGAGAACAAACGCATCGTTGATGAAATAGTAAAGAGGAAAGTTCATTCAAAGATGTCGCCAGCTCAAATAAAAGAATGTATTATTGAAGCCTGTATTGTAGAACACTCCATTGAAGAATTAGCCTTGCTTCTAAACAAAACACCTGCACATTTGAGAAACAGATTTATCCCCAATTTGGTGGCTGACGGGATATTATTACCTACCAAGCCTCGTCATACCAAAGGTCAAACGTACATGACGAATCCAAAACTTGATAAGTAGGTTTGAAGGGTTGAAGGTGCGAAAATAAGTTTCGTGAGAAATTTTTGCATTACAAATTTGGCTGGTTCCGCACATTATCAATCTTTTTTTGCGGACAGTTGTAATAATGTTTATTTTTGCAAAGTCAAAAACAAGACGATGTCTCAGTGGAAAAAAGTTAAGATACAGCGTGATAACGGTGAGATGGTGGAGGCGCAGGCACCCGTCATTGTCTCAGCCAGTCGTAGCACCGACATCCCCGCGTTCTATGCCGACTGGTTCTTCCATCGGCTGAAGGTCGGCTATTCCGCCTGGACCAATCCCTTCAACGGCGTGAGGAGCTTCGTGTCGTATGAGAAATGCCGCTTTATCGTGTTTTGGTCGAAGAACCCGAAGCCGTTGCTCAGGCACCTCGACGAGCTAAAGGACAGGAACATCGGATGTTATATCCAATACACGCTGAACGACTACGAAAAGGAGGGGTTGGAAAGAGGTGTCCCAGCATTGGAAGAGAGAGTTGACACATTCAAGAGGCTGGTTGACAAATTGGGCAAAGGCCGGGTGATCTGGCGTTTCGACCCCATGATCCTGACCGACCAAATCGGTTTGGATGACTTGCTCAAGAAAGTGGAAAGCATTGGTGACCAGCTGCAAGGCTACACGGAGAAACTCGTTTTCAGTTACGCCGACATCGCCTCATACAAGAAGGTGAGGTCCAATCTGGAGAAGAGTCGCATAAACTATCGGGAATGGACGGAGCCACAGATGGAGGAGTTCGCCCGCAGGCTTTCGGAACTCAACCGGAAATGGCATTACCAGTTGGCCACCTGCGGCGAGAAGATTGACATTGAGCGATACGGCATACAGCACAACCGTTGCGTGGATGACGAGCTGATGATTCGTTTCGCACACCACGACAAGGCTTTGATGGACTTCCTCGGGGTGGAGATAAAGACGGTGGAAAACTCCTTGTTTGGCACGGAGCCGGTCCCCGCCAGCACCATCCGGCTGAGCGAAACGCAATACGCCCTCAAGAAGAGGGACAACCGCGACAAAGGCCAGCGCCAGTTCTGCGGCTGCATCCTGAGCAAAGACATCGGCGAATACAACACCTGCCCGCACCTATGCGAGTACTGCTACGCGAACGCGAGCAAGGAGGTGGCGGTTGAGAATTACGGGAGACACGAAATGAATCCGAAAGGGGAGACGATTGCGGAGGAATGACTGATAGATATTCCTTGCCATCTGGAATTTATCAAAGAGAGGGTTGTCTTGAACAAGGATTTCATAAAAGATTTCATAAAAGACTTTGTAAAAGAAAGTCAAGCGCAAGTATCTGAACGTCAAAAGAAAATACTATTTATGATTGCAGACAACGAGACTTTGACTTCACAAAAGATTGCACAAAAGACGAGCATATCGGGGGGGGATGAACAAAAACACAGTGAATACCGCTATGGCCGAAGCCGGACTCACCAGCTTGCGAAAACGGCACACCGTTATCACCATAAAGGATAGGACAAAAGAAAAACGCTGTCGTGGAATTTGACAACGTTTTTGTCACCTTCCTTTTTATAAGGTAGGAAATGCTGGTCATGTTGACCAGATAGGATTTGTGGCAAGCCTGTCAATATTTAATATATATGTACTTGTTGCTTTAGTTTACTGTGAATTTGCCCGCCTGCCCATTTATTCTAAAAAAGTAAATGCCTTTCTTATATGATTTTAAATCTAATATTAATTCTTCCGCACCTTCAATAATCAGTTTCTGATCTATCAGTTTTCCAGAAATGTCAAAAATATCCAAGGTGGTAGAGTTATTCTTACTGTTACTAATAGGGATATGAATTGTTGTGTTTGATGGGTTGGGATACGGAATGATTGCCTCTTTATCATAGGTTGTAACACTATTGTTCAAAGTGGTTTTTGCAATCTTGCCTCCATATCCAACAGCAATGCCGTTTTGGGCATTCGTAAACCAAATGGAATAAAGCCAGGATGCCGAACTGATAGTTATTGGCGCCCAAGTTGAGCCTCCATCTGTAGTCTTTAAAACTGCGCCCCACAAACCTGCAATATATCCTATTTGACTGTTGATAAAATAAACAGATTGCAAGTGTTCTTGTGTTTCTATTAATGTGCTATTCCAATTTTGTCCACCATCAGTTGTTTTGAAAATTATACCCTTTTTCTGCCCATTAACATTGTAATTCCCGCCAACAATATACCCAACTTGGGAGTTAACAAAATATACCGAATATAATTCGGCATTTATATGGCCAAAGCTTTCTTCATTCCAAGTCTCTCCGCCATCCGTTGTTTTTAATACATAACCATTATATTCTCCATTATGATATTTATTTCCGACAGCGAACCCTATGTCTGAGGTTACAAATCGGACAGAATATAAATAATATTCTGCTGAATTATTTACTGTTTTTGCTGTCCAAGTCTCTCCGCCATTTGTCGTTTTAAGGATGCAAGGGTCGCCACTGTTAATGCCAGCTACAAACCCAATTTGACTATTAATAAAGTACACAGAATAAAAATAATATGAAGAGCCACTCATCTTTTCGGTCCAAGTCTGCCCACCGTCTGTTGTTTTGATGATTTTTACTATAATATCCAACAGAAACACCCGTCTGTGAATCAATAAAATATATAGAATTCAATGTTTTGTCAATCCCTGTTTCCAATGTATTCCAACTATTGCCGCCATCTGTTGTTTTTAGGATTGTTCCATATTGGCCAGCTATGTACCCGATTGATTCAGATGGAAAGTGTACAGAGTTTAAATCTCTGTTAGTGTTGCTGTTAATTAACTCCCAGTTTTGAGCATTAATAAAACTACTTGAAAGAAATCCGACCAAGATTAATAATAGTTTTTTCATATATATTTTTGTTTTGGCCTCGAAAAAAACGAGGAATTTTTTGTTGGGACTTCAATTTTTCACTTCTTCACGTTGTGGCTGATTTTGATGCGAAGTCCGTTAAACATCAAATAAGCAAACAACGCGGCAAAATTACAAAAAAAACCGTCACACACTGCAACGGCTTTCAAAAACTGATCAAACAACCGAATAATGCTATTTGTTTAGGGAGTCACGGGTTCGTCATAGAGGTTGGTGGGCTGTCCGATGAGGGAGCCTATCTCACTACTTTCAAAAACATGGCTGAAATCATGGTGGAAAAGAACAGATTTGGTGGCACCGGCGATGTGCGCATGTACTTTGACAATCATGCCAGCTTTAAAGATCTATACAAACCATTCCATGTTTCGAGAAAATGTCGTACCTTTGCCGATTCAAAATCTATAGCAGCAAAAGATCGAACAGAATGTAAAGACATCAAACATTGAATGCTCATGAAACTACCAATCAACATAGAAGAACTGCTCGGCGGGAAGGCGGTGGAGAACGACCGCATTGAGTACAAAACGGGATGGAATCCGGATGCCATCTACCGCAGCATCTGCGCTTTTGCCAACGATTTCGACGAGACGGGTGGCGGTTATATCGTCGTGGGCGTGAAAGAGATGAACGGTCGCCCTGTCCGCCCCGTCATCGGCATCGACCCCAACAAGATTGAATCCATCGAGAAGGAGATGGTGGGCTACAACAACCTGATGCGGCCGTACTATCAGCCACGTCTGTATATTGAAGAAGCCGATGGAAAGACCATTCTGGTCATCAAGGTGTCTGCTGGCGAGCGTCGCCCTTACAAAGTGCCAGACTGCGTTACAGCCAAGCAAAAAATGTACAACTATTATATCCGCTACAACAGCAGCAGTATTGTACCCAAGGGTGAATATGAGAGGGAACTGATTGATTTGGCCAACCGCACACCGTTTGACGACCGAGGTAACGACCAGATAACGTTGAAGGATATCTCGCCGCTGTTGCTGCACGACTATCTCGTGAAGGTGAAAAGCAACCTTGCCGACGAGCCACTGACGGACAACATGGAGACGGTGTTGGAGCAGATGGAACTGTTAGAACCGACTCCAGAGGGATATAGCATCAAGAATGTGGCGGCCATGATGTTTGCCGAGCGTCCCGACCGATTCTTCAAACAAGCGCAGGTGGAAATCGTGTTGTTCCCAGAAGGACGAGAGAGGAATCCCAACAACTTGATAGAGGTGGAACCCATCAGGGGCAGCGTGCCGACTATGATTAAAGAAACATTGAGTTACTTGCGCACTAACGTTATCAAGAAGAAGATAGTGAAGCCCAAGGATGACGAGCATTCGGACACGTTTTACAACTATCCCTATCAGGCTCTGGAAGAGGCTGTTGTGAACTCGCTATATCACAGAGATTGGACAATACGCGAGCCGGTGGAGATAACCATTGAACCAGATAGGATATCAATTCTGAACTTTTCGGGTCCCAACCACACCATACCGATGGAGGCGGTGCGTGAGGGAATGTCGTTGCGCTCGCGTCGTTATCGTAACCGCAGGCTTGGTGAATTTTTGAAAGAACTGGATCTGACCGAGGGTCGCGCCACGGGTATCCCTACCATTCAGGACGAGCTGAAAGCCAACGGCTCGCTTAAAGCGACTATTGAGACAGACGAGGAGAGAACATACTTTCTGATAGATATTCCTTGCCATCCGGAGTTCTTGGAAGAAACACTATTGGTTGACACAAATGTCACCAAAGATGGCGTAAAAGGTGACGTAAAAGATGGCGTAAAAGAACTAACTGATATTCAAAAGATTATACTTTTTGAAATACAGTTAAACACCTCTATTACGACAAGTGAGTTGGCGCAAAAGCTCAACATCAAATTCCGCACTTTCCAAAGATACATCTCACAATTGAAAGAAATGGGATTTCTTTCACGCAAGGGTGGACGTAAAGACGGAGAATGGGTAGTACGGATGAATAATGTCACCTAAGAGGTCACCAAAGCATTAACTGAAAGGCAGTTTACTCTTGAATGCTTGTATTGTATCCAAGATCCTTCCCCTCCCCTGCAAGCCTTGCAAACCCTCCCCTCATCACCCGAAATATCGTATTTTTGCGCCGAATTATAATTGTAAGAAAGAGTGCTCATATTATGAATGATACGCTACCAAAAGAAGTCCATCGTCAGAAGGCTTTGTTCAGCCGGGACCTGCCTTTTAAGCCTCAATATGGCATGATGCTGTATGTCGAGGCGGGCGCGAATGAAGATATCGACGGGTACTTTCACAAGAATATGGGGAAAGCTGTCAACATTTTGGGCGAATCGTTCACCTATTTGCCCGCGATGTTGGACAAGCTGGCGCAAATTGTGGAGTACAACTGGCCGGAGACCGATTCCACATGGATAGAGAAGGCGAAGTCCGATCCGTCGTGGATTCAGGACACCTATCGGGAAATCCTCTCCTACAGGATAGACAAAGAGGACGAAATGCCCGAATTGCCTTTGCAAATCGCGGAACCACCCCTGCTGATGCGCTACGAAGAGACTTCTTTAGACGGCCATGTTTTCACCCTGTTTCCACTTCTGTACGGCAACGACGCTCAATTCGAACAATTGCTGACCGCCATCGCACAGGTGCCTCGTCCTGATTCAAATACATTTCATAGTACGCTTATCGAACAGCCCCTGCGTTATAGCCGCTTGCGGGAACGCGTGGATGTTGACCCCAAAGACAACGCGGACTGGGAGAGAATCGATGTGCTGGCGGACGAGATCCGGCAGCGAATCGAAGAGATGCGCTCGATTGGGGTGTCCGATTTTGTCATCAAGAAACTGATTGCACACGAAGATGTTGTGCGGCTTCCTCCATTGGAGCGGTTCCTCCAAATCGTCCTCGTGCAACGTCAGCTCAAAGCCGTTGCGGTATTTGTCCAACCCCATGGCCTTCAGCCGCCGTGCCATCACCTCCGCGTAGCAGTGCGCGCAACCCGCTGATTTTTTGGAGCATCCCGTTATGGGATTCCAAGTCTTGTCCGTCCATTCTATTTTTGTGGATTTCATCTTTTGCGTTTCTTTTCGATTATCTCATTGGCTATTTTCACGGCCGCTTGGTTGTTGGATGCGCAGGCGAAATGGAAAATCGGGATGTTCCTCGTGTTGTTCAAAACCAATGGTTGCGGGGTGACATAGGTAAAAGGCGCAGAATAATTATATTTCATTTCCATTTCTAAAACAATTTGTTGTCAATCAATGATTTTCTCGTTTGTCGCCCGCCCGCGAACCCGCCAACGGGCTTCGGACGTTTGACACGGCAAAAATAAAAAAAATAGTCGGATTAACGGTTCGGAATTTCGCAGCGACGCAAAATTTTGCGTCGTCACACCCAAGTAGAGACGCACGGCCGTGCGTCTCTGCACCCAAGTAGTAGCCATACCCACCCAAGCCCTTTTAGCTTGGGTAGAGTATGCCTGCACTATGGGTAAGGCTTGGGAACGTGGGTGCTGGGGGGCACTGCGGCTTGGGGTGTGTCTACACAGCATTCATTTGTTTATACAAGAAAGGCGACCGTCCGGCCGCCTTTCTTTTTTCTTACTACAGTCTGTCGATGCAGTTCAAATCGCTGAACGCCACCTTGAGGCGCTCGACCATCGATTTTTCGCCTTCGCGCAGCACGGCGCGGGGGTCGTAGTATTTCTTGTTGGGCTTGTCGTCGCCTTCGGGGTTGCCGATCTGGCTCTGTAGGTAAGCCTCGTTCTTTTTGTAGTATTTCATCACGCCTTCCCAGAAAGCCCACTGCGTGTCGGTGTCGATGTTCATCTTGATGACGCCGTAACTGATGGCTTCCTTGATCTTGGCGGGTTCGGAGCCGGAACCGCCGTGGAACACGAAGTTGACGGGGTTAGGTTGGGTGTTGAACTTCTTCTGGATGTATTCCTGGGAGTTGTGCAGGATGATGGGCTCCAGTTTCACGTTGCCTGGTTTGTAGACGCCGTGCACGTTGCCAAAGGAGGCAGCGATGGTGAAGTTGGGGCTGATCTTGCTGAGTTCCTCGTAGGCGTAGGCCACGTCCTCGGGTTGCGTGTAGAGGCGCGCGCTGTCGATGCCGGTGTTGTCGACGCCGTCTTCCTCACCGCCGGTGATGCCGAGCTCGATTTCGAGGGTCATCTCCAGCTTAGCCATGCGAGCCAGATACTTCTTGCAGATCTCAATGTTCTCTTTCAGCGGCTCTTCCGAGAGGTCGAGCATGTGGGAGCTGAAGAGCGGTTTGCCGTTGGCGGCGTAGAATTTCTCGCCCTCGTCCAAGAGTCCGTCGATCCAGGGGAGGAGCTTCTTGGCGGCATGGTCGGTGTGGACGACCACGGGCACGCCGTACATCTCGGCCATGCGGTGGATGTGCAGGGCGCCGGAGATGCAGCCTTGGATGGCGGCCTGCTGGTTGTCGTTGCTCAGCGACTTGCCGGCGCAGAAGACGCCGCCGCCGTTCGAGAATTGGATCATCACCGGGGAGTTCACCGCCTTGGCGGCTTCCATCACGGCGTTGATGGAGTCCGTGCCGACTACGTTCACTGCCGGAAGCGCGAACTGGTTCGCCTTCGCGATGCGGAAGATTTCCTGAAGGTCTTTGCCGTAAACCACACCGGGTTTCACTTTCGATAAGATTTTCTCTGACATTGTTTTGATTATTAGTGATTTACAATAAACTGAATGATTCTTTTTCAAGTCCGCAAAGGTACATAAATTTCAAATATATACAGCCATAAAGAAATTACCGTATGTAGAGACGGGGCATGCCCCGTCTCTACGAAGGACAGAGGAAAGTTTCTTCGACGCTGGGAAGCGTCGTCTCCTGAAAACGATGTTTTTCCGACGCTGGGAAGCGTCGTCTCCTGAAAACGATGTTTTTCCGACGCTGGGAAGCGTCGTCTCCTGAAAACGATGTTTTTCCGACGCTGGGAAGCGTCGTCTCCTGAAAAATTGTATCTTTGCCGCCGTTTTGAAAGGGGTGCCGTCAAGGCTGAGATCAGACCCGTTGAACCTGATGCGGATAATGCCGCCGTAGGGAGTTTCACAACGTTTCTCTTCCCTCTTTCAGTGTGTTTAATTTATTAACTAAAACTGTTAGAGTTATGCTTAAAAGTTTCAAGATTCAGGTTTCAGGCCGTTTGGGCCATTTTAACCTTGATCGGATTATTTGTTCTGCCGGGTGCAGTATTCGCGCAGCAGCCGGATACCGTGCAAAGCGGTAAAGTCCAGGAGGTAACCATCGAGTTTGTGAGGCCCACGGTGCAGACTTCCGCGAACGTCACCACGATGTCGATGCCGCAGATTCGTGCGCTGCAGGGCAACGGCAGTGTCAACAACTTGTTGGAGATGATGCCTTCCGTGGTGGTGACCTCCGAATCGGGTAACGGCCTCGGTGCCACTGCCTTGTTTATCCGTGGTATTGACCAGACCCGTATCAACACCACCCTCAACGGTGTGACCATCAACAATGCCGAGTCGCAAGGTTCGTGGTTGGTGAACCTCCCCGATATGGCCACCTACATCGAGCAGGTGAGCCTGCAGAGCGGTGCCAACACCGCTATCGGTAGCACTTCCTACGGTGCCCGTGTGGATTTCGTCACCCGCGACATTCCAGAGAAACCTTTCGCGGAGGCGCGTACTGCATACGGTTCTTTCAATACCTTCGACAATATGGTGAGCGCGGGAACCGGCCTTATCGGCAAACGCTTCTCCATGCTGGCCTCCTTCTCCGACATCCGCAGCGACGGCTACATCGACCACTCTGGCGTGCGCCTCAATTCGGGATTCCTCACGGCAAAACTTGACCTTCGTAATTTTAAGACGAACAAAGACAATGGAGAGTTGCGTTTCAACATGCTTTTTGGGAGGGAGAACTCCGGTTTGGCGTGGAACGGCGTACCGTACGACAGTCTCGCCACCAACCGCACCTACAATTCCTGCGGCGAGTATTACGACGACAACGGTGTGCGCCACTATTACGAAAATTCCATGGATCATTATACACAGACTTTCTACCAGTTGGAATATCGGAAGAGATGGATGCGCGAACTCGGCAGGAAGTGGCATAATTTGCGCGTGATGCCCTATTTGACCCGCGGTTATGGATATTATGAGCAGTATAAGGATGACAAGAAAATCTACAAATATGGATTGGAACCCTTGCATGAAGATCAGAATCGCACCGACCTAGTGACCCAAAAATATTTGGACAACTACTATTATGGTGCTCTTGCGGAATATTGGGGAAGTTTGAGATTTAAAGGCGAAGTGCCACAAGGTTTGTCTTGGGTGGCAGGCTTGGATGTGAGCAACTACAACGGCAAGCATTACGGCGACATCGTATGGGTGCAGTCAGACCGGGTGAAAGAGTGCCCGCCCATGTATGAGTGGTATCGCGGCACGGGCGAGAAACTGCAGTCCAAGGCTTATGGCGCGTTAAGTTACTGGATCAAAGACTTTTCTGTGAATGCAGAGCTTCAGTATCGTCGCGTGGATTACGACATAAAGGGTGTCAACGACGAGCTGACCCCCATCCCGCAGGAGTATCACTGGAACTTCGTGAACCCTAAAATCAGATTGCATTATTACCTGCAGCGTCCTAAGGTGAAGCACAGCTTCGACCTCTCTTTCGCAACGGCCAACCGCGAGCCTACCCGCAACGACCTCGTGGGAGCGCCTGACGATCGCAAGCCGGTGCCCGAAACGCTTTATGACGTTGAATTCAGCTATATGAACTACAATGACAAATACTTCTTCAACACCACTTTATATGGTATGTATTACCGGAACCAGTTGGTGCGTAGCGGCGAGCTCGACCAGACGGGCGACCCCTTGATGGTCAATGTCGACAAGAGCTACCGTGTGGGTGTTGAGCTGTCTGCCGCTTACCGTCCCGTGCATTTCTTCGCATGGTACATCAACGGCGGCTTCAGCGTGAACAAAATCATCAACTACACGCACTATATCGAGGATTGGGAGAACGGCGGCTATGTGGAACAGCATCTCGGCAACACCCCCATCGCTTACTCACCGAATATCGTGTTAGGCAACACCTTCACGTTCACCCCGCTCAAGGACTTCAAGATCAACCTTCTCACCAAATTTGTGAGCAAGCAGTATCTCGACAACTCCGGCGACGAGGCCTACGTGCTGAAACCTTATACCTACACCAACCTTAATCTCTCCTACACTTTCCATTTCAAGGTGTTGAAAGATTTGGAGCTCTTTGTGAATGTGAACAACATTTTTAACACTAAATATGAAACCAACGCCGCGCTCTATACGGGCATGATCGGCGACGAGAAATATTACGACGCATACTATTTCCCGCAGGCAGGCATCAACTGCCTTGGCGGGGTGAGAGTGCGGTTCTGACCTCTGCTTGGTAGGGTTTACAAAGTCTTGCGCATCCGTTCGCTGCGTGCGATAGCGAGTAGGCAGCCCTGCAAAACCTAAAATTTCGTACTTTTGCGGCTTCAAACTTGAACCGTTATGAAGAAAGTACTGATACTCATCGCCATCGCCGTGCTCACGGTCTTCCAGGCACAGGCTGTTTTGAAAGAAAAGGACCTGCCGCAAACGCTCGGCGTGCTGCGCGCGGAGCTTGCCCAGGCCTATAGCGAGCAGAAAGCCATCATGGCGCGTTTTGAACAACGCAACCAGGAACAGCACTCTCGACTGGTGCGTATGATGCAGACCAGCAACCAGATAGCGCTGATGCTCTATTCGCAGAATTCCGATTTTACGCTTGACATGGCCTACGCCTGCCAGTCGGCGACCGAACAATACCGGCAGTTGAAGCAGAATCACGCCCCTTACGACAAGATGAAGGAGCGCATCCGCCTTGAGATTGAGCGTTACGATGAGCTTATCAAGACGTTGGAGAACCTGCCACCGAGGGTGCTGCCCAACGGCGAGCTTGGCGGTCTGCCCGACTCGGTACGCGCCATGCTGCCCAAGGTGGTGCTGGATACGGCTACAAAGAATCTGTATATTCTTGACAAACAAGGACTTGAGGATCGTGAAGCCTGTTTGGACTACGCTACCGCTCTCCGCGACAATTATGTGACCATGTTGGAGAATGTGGAACTCGACGAGGAGTACTACGAGCGGGTCACAAAACGTATGGGCGAACTCAACGCATACGCGCTTGCACGTTACGAGCAGATCCAAAAACACATCTTCGTGAACGGCGGCGAGAACTACTTCCAGACCCTCAAACGTTTCCGTTTCCGTTACATGCTGGCTAAAAAGGATGCGGGCGACCGTTACAAAGCCTTCGATCGCAAGTCGGAATGGCGTGGTCCTATTATTCTAAGTATCAGCGTGTTCATGCTTACCTATATCCTTGTCGCCAGTCTGCTCAGCTACGTGATTATGCGGTGGCTGCTCCCGAAAAAATGGCGTCACTATTTCAAAGATAACAACAAGCGTCCTTTCGTAACATTGGCCTGCGGCATTGCCATTTTTGCCATCTCCATCACCGTTGCCCGCTTCTTCGTGACCCAGAATTTCGTTTTGATGTCAATCAATCTGATGACCTTCTTTGCCTGGATGGTGGAGGTGATTCTCCTGTCGCTGCTCATTCGTCTCGACGACAGCCAGATCCGTGCCGGCGTGCGTTCCTACATCCCGTTCATCGCGATGGCCTTTTTAGTGGTGGTGTGCCGTATAATACTGATACCCAACAATGTAGTGAGTCTTGTCTTCCCGCCGGTCATGCTGATATTCACGGCATGGCAGTTCTATGTGATGAAGCGCAAAATCGCCAAGCTGCCCGACAGCGACATGATTTACACGGTGATATCCCTCATCGTCATGATTGTCTCCTGCGTGGCATCCTGGCTCGGATTTGTCCTTCTTGCCGTCGAAATCATGGTCTGGTGGATGATTCAGTTGGCTGCTATCCAGACGATCACCTGCTTCTATGATTTGGCAAAGATGTACGAACAGAACCATTTGACTCGAAAAATCGCCAAGCAGCAGGGCTTCATCCTCAATAATAAGGCGGAAGTGGAGTCTTACTTCAAGAAAATCCAGCCCAAAATGGTAAAGGGCGAGTTTATCGGGCAGACATGGTTCTACGATTTTCTCTTCAAGGCGCTGTTACCCATTTTGGCCGTTCTATCCATCCCCTTCAGCATCTATTGGGCAACCCGGATGTTTGAAATGTCAGCCATCTGCCGCAAAATATTCCTTTACGTGTTTCTCAACAAACCCGGCATTATAGAGCTTTCACTCTTCAAAATATGCTTAGCATTAGAACTGTACTTCATTTTCCGCTATCTGAATTACGCCATCCGCTCCTTCTACGTGATGTTGCGCAAACGGCACAAGAAAAACCTCCAGGGACCGGGCAACGCCACGCTGGTCAACAATGTCATCTCGATTCTGGTATGGGGCCTCTATGCGATTACGTGCATGATGATTTTCAAGGTTTCCGGCAAGGGCATTTCGATTGTGATGGCAGGTTTGGCCACCGGTCTTGGTTTCGCCATGAAGGACCTGCTGGAGAATTTTATTTACGGCATCACGCTTATGACCGGGCGGCTGCGCGTGGGCGACTATATAGAATGCGACGGTGTGCAGGGCAAGGTCGATAGCATTAATTACCAAAGCACGCAACTGGTGACCCTTGACGGCAGCGTCATCGCTTTCCAGAATGCCACGCTTTTCAGCAAGAATTTCAAGAACCTCACCCGTAACCACGGCTATGTGATGGTGAAAGTTCCCGTAGGGGTGGCCTACGGGGTGAATGTTGAGAAGGTGCGGAATATGCTTCTCAAAGACTTGGATTCGCTGATGGTGAAGAATGCTGCTGGCAAGTATGTGTGTGATAAAAAGCAGGGATTCAAGGTGTTGTTTGACGATTTTGGCGACAGCAGCGTGGACCTCTTTGTGGTGTGCTGGGTGCTGGTGGAAGAGAAGGCCGCTTTTGTGGCCAAAGTGAAAGAAGTGATTTACAATACGCTGAATAAGAATAAGATAGAGATCCCGTTCCCGCAGCAGGATATCTATGTGCGGCACATCGAGCTGCCGTCCGGGCGACAGAAAAAAAATGACAACGCCTCTGTTAAGACGGCCGAAACGGGGATGGTTGAAGAGCCTGCGGCTACCACCGCTCCGAAAAAACGCGGTCGTCCGAGGAAATCTACCCAAAAAACGACAGAAAATCCGGAAGGGACGCTTTCGTAAGCGGTTATGCTGCAAGACCTCGGACTTTTCGGACTGTTTCTCGGCTGCCTGCTCTCTGCCACGGTGATTCCGTTCTCGTCGGAGTCATTGGTGGCGGGTGCGCTGTTGCTCGACTATTCCCCGTGGACGGTTATCCTTGTGGCCACGTTGGGAAACACCATCGGTGGCATGACCTGCTACCTGTTAGGCTGGCTTTGCAAGTGGTCGTGGATAGAGAAGTGGCTGAAAATCAAGGAGGAATCGCTTGCCAAAGCACAGGCCAAAGTCGGGAAATACGGTTCGTTGGCGGCACTCCTGACATGGCTGCCCGTTATCGGTGATGTTATTGCTGTCGCTCTCGGGATTATGCGCACCCGCATAGGACCTACCATCCTCTTCATGTTCATCGGCAAGGGGCTGCGCTACATGGCGGTGGCGGGGCTGATCAATGTGCTGGCATGAATCCCAGCTGTTTGTCTGCGACAGGATTCAGGTTTCAGGTTTCAAGATTCAGGTTTCAGGATTCAGGTTTCAAGTCTTAAGTCTCAAAGCGTCCCCTGTTTCAGTTTTTCCACATATTCATCGACCATCTGCATCGTTTCCGGGATATTGATGCGTTGTGGGCAGTGGTGGACGCATTCGCCGCAGTGGGTGCAGTGGTCGGCTTGGCGCAGTTTCGGCACGCTGCGGTCATAGCCGATAAGGAAAGCGCGGCGCATCTTCTTGTAGTCGTTCTCGTCCTGCGACTTGGCCAGGTTCCCCTCCTTGATGCACTTGTTGTAGTGCGAGAAAATCCCGGGGATGTCAAGGCCGAAGGGGCAGGGCATGCAGTATTGGCACGCGGTGCACGGGATATTTTTCAAGTCGTAGATTTTCTTGGCGATGTCTTCGAGGAAGTTAAGTTCCTTGTCTGTAAGCGGTTTCAGCGGACAGTGGGTGGCGAGGTTGTCGTCGAGATGGTCCATGTAGGTCATGCCGCTGAGGGAGGTGAGCACGTTGGGGAAGGTGCCGCAGAAGCGGAACGACCAAGAGGCTACACTGCGCTCCGGCTCGCGCTCCTTCATCTCCCGAACGATGTGGTCGGGCACGTTGGCGAGACGGCCGCCCAACAACGGCTCCATGATGACCACGGGGATGTTCCTCTTGGTCAGCTCTTCATAGAGGTACTCGGCATCGGTGTTGCGCTCGTTGATCTCATTGGCGTAGTGCCAGTCGAGGTAGTTCATCTCGATCTGCACGAAGTCCCACTTGTACTCGTCGTGGCGGGAGAGCAAGTAGTCGAAAATCCGGATATCGCCGTGGTAGGAGAACCCGAGGTTTCGCACGACGCCTTTCTCGCGCTGCTCAAGCAGGAAGTCGAGGATGCCGTTGTCGTAGTAGCGTTGGCGAAGCATCTCCATGCCGTCTTCGCCTCCGCCGATGCTGTGCAACAGCATGTAGTCGATGTAGTCGGTCTGCAACTCCTTGAGTGAGTTGTAGAACATGGCGATGGACTCCTTGCGCGGCCAAGTACCGGATGCAAAGTTCGACAATTTCGTGGCGAGGTAGTAACTGTCGCGTTTGTGTCGCGACAGGGCGATACCGGTGGAGTGTTCGCTTCGCCCTTGGCAGTAGGCCGGGGAGGTGTCGAAGTAGTTGACGCCGTATTCTATCGCCTTGTCCACCAGTCTGTTAACCATCTCCTGGTCGATGGGGGCGGGGGTTTCCCGGCCGGAAGCCCCTTTGGGTGCCTCGTCCTCGATGACGGGCAAGCGCATCATGCCGAAGCCGAGCAGCGACACCTTGTCGCCGGTGTTGGGGTTCGTGCGGTAAGTCATCTGGCCTTTCTGTGGCTGGATGGTGCCTTTGGGGTCGAGGTCGCCGCCGCCGTTCTGGCATCCGACCATCGTCGCGGCGGTAACGGCCGTGCCGGCGCCGAGGAGTTTGAGGAAGTCTCTGCGTGATATGTCTTTCATATTGGATTGATTTTCGGGTTAAGGTCATAGGGCTCACTTCGTTCACCCTAGGTTAACATAGGTCGGGCTTTCGAATCCTAGGGCTCACTTTGTTCACCCTAGGTTAACATAGGTCGGGCTTTCAGCCCTTTTTGGAAGTTATTGCAGGTAGTTGTGGGATTCGTTAATAACTGTGTTTTCGTTCTATTCTTTTGTCGACTTATCGTTTTGTCGTCCTGTCATTAATAAATTTGCCTAATCTGCCCAATTCGCCGATTGTATTCGCCGACTATATTAGCCGCTGTTGCTCGAGGCCTTCGATGTAGATGGCGGAGGCGGGGCGGGCTGGGCAGACGTACTCGCAGGCGCCGCAGCCGATGCACTTGCTCTCGTTGATGGCGGGGATGAGCAGTTTGCCGGTTTCGTCGCCCTGCAGCGGCACCATTTCGATGGCGTCGGCGGGGCAGTGGCGGGCGCAGTTGCCGCAGGGGATGCCGTTGGCCGTCACGATACAGTTCTTGGGGACCCACACGGCGCGGCCTTTCGCGATGGAGGTCTTCTCCTCCTTGGTGATCTTGGCGATGGCATCGGCGGGGCAGACGTCGCTGCAGGCAGTGCACTCGGGACGGCACCAGCCGCGCTCGTACGACATCTCCGGCTGCATCAGGTGCATCAGGTCGGTGGAGGGGCGCAGCACATCGTTCGGACACTGCGATACGCAGAGCTGACAGCCTGTGCAGCGCGTGCGGAAACGGTTGAGAGAGCCTGCGCCGGCTGGCACGATGGGCGTTTTGCGCTCGGGGATAACCTTGTCTTTGATGGCCGCCAAACCGCCGTCCACCTTCTTCTTCTCTTGGGCGAAGGCGGCGGTACCAAGAACCACGGCGGAACCGACCAAAAAGGCACGTTTGGAGGTGTCTACGGTTTCGGTGTTGTCCGTTTCATTGTCGTTTTCGTCCGTTTGTAGAGACGTTGCGCGCAACGTCTCTACAGGGGCGGGTTTCGCCGTGGCGTGTTTGTATTCAATCGCCTCCTTCGGGCACACGGCCATGCAGTTGCCGCAGGTCACGCACCGCGAATAATCCACGAAGCCGTTCTTGCCGTCGATGCAGGAGGCTTTGCAATTCTTCGTGCAGAGTCCGCATTGCACGCATTTCTCTTCGTTGATGTGCATCTTGAACCAAGAGAACCGACTGAAAAAGCTCAGGAAGGTGCCCACGGGACAGATGTTGTTGCAGTAGGTGCGGCCGTTGCGCCACGCGAGGATGACCACAACTACAAACGTAACCGCTGCGATGATGAACGTCGGCAGGCTCCGCATCCAGACCTCCTTCGTGTAGAAGGCGTAGCTGTTGAAATGTTCGCTGATGGTGGCGAGACCGTTGTTGATCCACTGCCAGACCGGTGAGAAAAGGTTTTGAACGATACGACCGTAAGCGGAGTAAGGGGCCAGCAGTGCAACCAAAGAGTTGACTCCGGCGATGAGTGCCACAATGAGTACCCCTAACATGGTGTAACGCAGGATGTTGTGCGCTTTCGAATAGGTGTATCGGCTCTTCTTCGCCCAGTTATGGACGTGCGCCACCCCGTCCTGGAACACGCCGAGCGGACAGATAACGGAGCAGTAAATACGCCCGAACAACAGGGTGATAATCAGCAAGATGGCGATGACGATGAAGTTGAGGGCCAGCACTGCGGGCAAGAACTGCGCCTTGGCCATCCAGCCGAGAAACTTATGCAGTGTGCCCGAAAAGTCGAGGAACATCAGCGTGATGCCGAGGAAGAAGAGGGCCGCGAGCACCCGCCGGATACGTTGTAATGTCTTTTTGTGCATATAAGGGGATTAGGGGTTAATGTCCAAGGGTTATGGATT
Organism: Bacteroidales bacterium; assembly: GCA_017395245.1. Classification (GTDB taxonomy): domain Bacteria; phylum Bacteroidota; class Bacteroidia; order Bacteroidales; family WCHB1-69; genus F23-D06. Next base: position 53,534 of record JAFPVR010000111.1, read on the forward strand.
ATTCTTTCGAGGTTTTGGCGAGGCCGGCGATGGTTACGTGGAAGGCTCCATCGCTGTTGATATCCACCTGGGCGACAACGGGGGGCATGTCGTCGTAGTGGAGCACCTTGCCGGTCACGAAGTTCACACCGGGAGTGGCGTTCACGAAAAGTTGGTCGCCGTTGAGGTCGTAGGAGATCTGCTCTCCGAGCCAGACGGCATCCTCGTCAAAGCCGCCCATATCCGTCACGGTGTTGGTGACAGTGCCCAACAGGACCTCGCCAGTGTAGAGGGAGATTTCCTCGCCTTTGATGGTGTATTGCAGCTCTCGGCAGAGTGCCTGCTGCATCTCGTAGGGGTCGATGGTGGCGACAATTTGGGCGGGACCTTCGCCGTTGAACCCGATCTTGTAGAACCGTTCCACGTGGGTGCCCGTGCCTTCGATGGAGACGCCGGTGAGCCAAAGCTCACCCGTGGCTGCGTTGTAGCGGGCGGCCGGGGTGTTTCCGTGGCGGATGTTGGCGAGGATGGTGGCGCGGCCGTCCTTGGCTACCACAATGCCGAAACCTTCGGAGGAGGTGGCCGTGTCGCAGCTCACCAGACTCCACACGTGGACATTGTTGACCGTGTCGTTCAGAATCAGTTCGAAATTCCGGTCAATGACGTGGCGGTCCAGCGTCGCGTTGACGATTTCGGGGGCGGCACCCTCCCTGACGGCCTCTTCTATGACGCCTTTTACGGGTTTCGTTTCGGGTTTCTTGTCTTTGCAGGAAACGGCAACCACAGCGACCAAGATGGCCAGCGCGGCAATGTAAAGGATTCTGAAAAGTTTCATATTCATTTTGATAGTGAAAACTACATTAGATTCCCGTTCAAGAAGGGAATGAATTTTAAGCGGCAAAAATACATAAAATCACAATAGATCCGCACTGTTTCACAAAAAAATAATGGGCGAGGCTGTTTTTCGGCTTGCTTTTTTTTTGACAAGGGTACCGTAAAAATAATATCTTTGCCGTTTAAATTCTGTTAATATGGAAAATTTTCAACTTGTTGGTATTCAACAGATTGGTATAGGAACGGGAGATATGGTCGCTTCGTGGAAGTGGTATGCCGACATGTTCCAGATGAATGTCAGGATACTGGAGGATGATACGGTGGCCGAGCGCATGCTTCCCTACACGGACGAGAAACCAGAAAAACGGCACGCCTGCATCGCGGCCAACCTGCAAGGCGGCGGCGGCTTCGAAATATGGCAATATTCCGAACGAAAACCCTTGCCCATCGATTTTGACGTGCAGATCGGCGATCTCGGCATCTTCTGTGCCAAAATCAAAACCCATGATGTTGCGGCTTACCATGCCGAGTTGGCCTCCAAATACAAAAACATTTCACAAATACAGACCGAACCGAACGGGATGCCCACGTTCTATGTTCTTGATCCCAACGGCAATCTCTTCCAGGTGGTGGAGAACAAGTATGTCTTCATTGACGAGGATCGTTATTCTGGCGGTGTCGTCGGTGCGATGATTGGCGTTTCCGATATCGAGAAGGCGCTGGTGGTCTATCGTGACATCCTCGGTTACGATACGGTGGTTTATGACAAGAACGGTGCCTTCAGCGACTGGCAGACGTTGCGCGGCGGCACCCAGCGTTATCGCCGTGTGCTCCTCACCCGCTCGCAGCCTTTCGCCGGACCGTTCACGAATCTTTACGGCGAGAGCGTCATAGAGCTGGTGCAGGCCTTGGAGCGCGAACCCCGCAAAATCTACGAGAAACCGCGCCAGTGGGGCGATCCTGGATTCATCCAGATTTGCTTCGACGTAGTGAATATGCGCGCTTTGGAGAAACATTGTGCGGCACATGGACACCCCTTCACGGTGGACAGCTGTCCCGGCGGTGAGGATTTCGACATGGGACTTGCCTCCGGCCACTTCACCTATATCGAGGATCCCGACGGCACGCTCATCGAATTTGTGGAGGTCCACCGTATCCCCATCAGCAATAAATTCAACATCGGCATAAACCTCATGAAGCGCGACCGGTCTAAACCGCTGCCGAACTTCTTCTTCCGCTTGATGAAACTTAACCGTGTGAAATTCGACTGATATGGGAAACCTTACCGACTTGATTAGGAAGGACTTACGTTATGAGGAGGCCTTGCATGCCTGCATGAACTGCGGCATGTGCACGGCTGTTTGCCCCGCCGCCGAGTTCTACGACTATGACCCGCGCCGTATCTGTGACCTGGTGCAGCGCAACGACGAGGCCACTATTGAGGAACTCCTTCGTTCCGAAACTATCTGGTACTGTGGGCAGTGCATGTCGTGCAAACCCCGCTGCCCGCGCGGCAATGCCCCCGGCGAGGTCATCAACGTATTGCGCAAGGTCTCGCAGGAAACCGGCTACTTCCGCGAGAGCGAGATGGGTCGCCAGCAGACTGAGCTGATGAACGGGATTGCCCAGAATATTCTCGATATCGGCTACTGCGTGCACCCCGACCGCGTGGATCCTGATCGCCATATAGAGCAAGGCCCCGTGTGGCGCTGGTATATCGACAACATCGAAGAGGTTGCCCCGAAGCTCGGCGCGAACTACCACGGTTCCGGCCCCGGAGCCCTCCGCACCATCCCCCACGAGGACATGGACGAAGTGCACAAGATCTTCGAGGTCACGGGAGGGTTTGAACTGAGGGAGAAGGTGAAGTGAGTTAGCAGTTACGCGGACTTGAGACATAGGACCTGAATGTAGAGACGCAAAATTTTGCGTCTCTACTGAAACCTGAAACCTGAATCTTGAATCTTGAAACCTATAATTAGAATGAATCGAATACTGACATTAATCCTGATAACCCTTTTCCTGCCGGTCGTGTTGTTTGCGCAGGATCGCATCAACGTCACCGACAAGAACGGTAAGAAGCAAGGGCCGTGGAAGAAGATGGAGAACGGTAAAGTACTGTACGAGGGACAGTTCAAGGACGATGTGCCCTACGGGACGTTCAAATACTACCACACGAACGGAAAGCTCAAGAGCGAGACCGAATTCGTTCAGGGCGTACACAAGGTGCGTACCGTCATGTATCACGAGAACGGCCACAAGGCCTCCGAGGGCGCCTACATCGACCAGCAGAAGGACGGCGAATGGCGCTACTACTCCAACAGTGACACGCTCATCAAAATCGAGAACTATAAGGTGGGGAAACGCGACGGTTTGTGGAAGACGTATTCCACGTCAGGGGTTCTGTTGGAAGAGTGCAACTACTTGAACGACAAACGGAACGGTGTCTACAGAACCTACTATCTCAATGGCAATGTCAGTCTGGAGGAGAACTACGTGGCGGGCAAGACCAACGGGTTGAGCACCTCGTACTATCCGAACAAGAACGTCTCCATGACGGGCAACCACCATAACGGGGTGCGCGACGGCGAGTGGAACACCTACGATGCGAACGGCAAAATCCGCAACACGACGCTCTATAAAAACCAAAGGATAGAGAAAACCTATATGTACATCTATATAAAAGGAGTGGGGCAGAAGTTAAACCAGGACATGGTGGCCTATTTTGTGAAGAATCGCGACAAGATGACCGTGGTGATGAAGAACGGTAACAAGCTCACCAATGACGAGAGCATGGATGAGATGGAGCGTTGGCTCGACCCGACGGTCTTCGTGAGGGTGAACCCGCGCTACATCGTCGCGATTGACGCCATCGTGAGTTACAAATCTGTGCCCGAGGACGAAAACGATGCCATCACCCTCAAGATAAATCCCGCGCCTGACGAGGAAATCTACGCCGAGGGCAACGATGCCAAACTCCTTAAGGCCATTCTCAGTGCGGAAATACCGAAGGAATGAATCGCGAAATCCTCCGTATATCCATCCCAAGCATTGTGACCAATATCACCGTGCCGCTCCTTGGCATGGTGGATTTGGCGATTGTGGGCCATATCGGCGACGCGGGCTATATCGCAGCCATTGCGTTGGCTACGATGGTTTTCAACCTGATTTACTGGAACTTCGGATTCCTGCGGGCAGGCACGACGGGGCTTACGGCGCAGGCTTTCGGGGCGGAAGACAAGGAGGAGTACCTCAATGTGCTGGTGCGCGGCATTGCCATCGCGCTATCGGCGGCGGTGCTGCTCCTGCTGTTGCAGTGGCCCATTGCATTGCTCTGCAAACGGTTCATACACAGCTCCCCGACGACCATCAGCCTCATGCTCACCTACTTCTACATTCGTATCTGGGCGGCGCCGGCCACCATCAGCCTCTACGTGCTGAAGGGTTGGTTCCTCGGGATGCAGAATGCGGCATCCCCAATGTGGATTGCCACGATTCTCAATCTGGTGAACATCGTCTTCAGCTTGCTCTTTGTCTATGCTTTCGACGCAGGCATCGCAGGCGTGGCGTGGGGGTCCGTGGTGGCGCAGTACAGCGGTCTGCTGCTCGCCGTCATCATCTGGATTCGCCGCTACGGCCACCTCTGGCACGACATCCGCTGGCGGGCCGCGCTGCAACTTCGCAAGATGGTCCGTTTCTTCAAGGTCAACGCCGATATTTTCTTGCGCTCGCTCTGCCTGATTGCGGTCTTCACATTCATCCCCTACATTTCTGCCGATATGGGCGAGGAAATCCTTGCCGCCAACACCCTGCTGATGCAGCTTTTCACGCTCACGTCGTACGTCATGGACGGGTTCGCTTATGCGGGTGAGTCGTTGGTGGGCAAGTACGTGGGGGCGCGGAACTCGGAACTGTTGCACAAGGTTGTCCGCCTCTTGGTCTGGTGGGGCGTCGCGTTAGCGGTCTTTTTCACGCTGTTGTTCTTTTTCGGCGGTGAGGCGCTGTTGCGGGTGCTCGCCAAGGACGAGGAGGTCATCGGCACGGCGATGCAGTTCATGTTCTGGACCTACTTGCTGCCGTTCACTGGCTTCGCGGCCTTCATTTACGACGGCATCTACATCGGGGCCACCGCCTCCGCCGCCATGCGCAACGTGATGTTCGTCGCCACAGCCGTCTTCTTTGCCCTCTATTACGCGCTGGTCGCCCGCTGGGGCAACCATGCCCTCTGGTTCGCTTTCATCTTCTTCCTGATTTTCCGCGGCGGGTTGATGATTTTAGGGGAGCGGCGCTATGTGTTCGGGTCGGTCGAATTTAGCAGACAAGAAATCAATGAGTAAAAAAGCCAAAATAACGGCAGCGGTAGTCGGCGGGGTGATCCTCCTCACCGTTGGGGCGTTCGCGATTTTCGGACGGCATAGCAGGGTGATGGAGAGCATCAAGCAGCAGACCGCCGTCATTCTCAAGAAAGAGTACATTCCCAACCAGAATGTGGATTTGGAGACCACACTGGCGTTCCAGAAGGCGGACTCCCTCTATGACGACTTCCGGAAACATTTTCGGATGCACTACCAGACCCTTGCCACAGCCACCTTCCCCGACAGCAGCCGCCTCATCCTCATTGCCGAGCCCGCCCCTTTCTTCGAGCCCGACAGCTTGGAGTCCATTTGCAGCCGGTTCACGCATCAGACTTCGCGACGGACTTTCAAGATCGGCTACGACGGGCACGTCACCGATATGGCCATTGTATTGGCCAATGCTACAACAGAGAATCTTAACAACCTGATAACCAAACTGTCAAGGCAGCTCTACCTTTCCGATTACAAGCCCAACGCCCTCGACCTTTTGGACGGGGAGAAACGCCGTTATTTCACGGACGAGAACCTGGACTACCAGATTACACTTGGCGAGTTCGACGACTGGTTCTTTGCCGCCGGGGAAGCCTTTATTGATGATGCCGATACAGCTAACGATTTGACGGTCAGCGATATGTTCAATCAGAAGCGGTGTGGGGTTTTCTTCAGCCGTGAGCCGGGATTGGTGGCCTGGAGCATCCGTCGCGACAGCGATCTCTCCGAGCAGACCGAGGACATCCGCCGGTTTGCCCTCGATGCCGACCTTATCCTCGGTGCCCTGCGGGATTCCACCACCTTGGTGGTCATCGGACGTGAGCGCGAGGCCTCGTTGGAAGCACTGCCGCCGTTGCGCGTGGAAACCGTCCTTTTGGTAGCCTCCATCAGCAGCAAGGAGCTCTCGCAAAGCCTTGACATCAACGACTGCATGGCCGGCAAGATGGGCAACGGTCGCGACTGGTGCCCCACCTACCTCAGTCGCGAGTTGGAGAACACCGAGTTAGGGCATCTGCTCACTATCACCGATGTGCTGCTTAAGGACTGGTCGGAGAACGGCACCATCCAGGAGGCCAGCTACAAGTATCCCTCCCCGGGCCGTTTCCCCTTCGACCGACCGCTTTTCAAAAAGTTGGGACTCAACGAGTTAGTTTATAACTGGAACACCGCCAACACGATGTACGCCATCGACCTGCCGGAATACACGATTTACACGCTCAACCGCACGGGCGCGCTGCCGGTCTCCTATTTCCATTCGCAGAGCAGCGCTACCAGTGTCGGGGCGCAGTACGAGCGGCAGGCCGGCAACTATTTCGCCCGCTCCGGCAACACCGACATCGCCCGTGTGGTACAGTATGTCGCATTCTACCAGCTCTTTATGGACAACGGTGTCACCTACAAGGGCGACCTGCTTCATTCGTCGTTCCCGTCGAACAAGCCTTACCTGTTAGTCAAGCCCTGCCGTGACTTGATGGATATGCTCAAAAATCTGACAGACAGCCAAATAGACATGATTTCCGATACGCTCACAAGCCTGCATTTCACCGCGTACGGGGAGGAGCAGGTCAACAAGCAGCTGCGACAGAACGAGCGTGACTACAACTTTACATACACGGATGAGCACCAACGGGAGATTTACAAGGATGTGAACCGGCGCGAGAAGGCGTCGATGGCCGAGGAGTTCCGTAGCGTGCGGTCGATGCTGAAGGGACTTTCCGAAGAGGAGTACACGAAGTTGGTGCGCTACCTCGCTTATCCGCGCGGTACGACCGTCAACAGCCGCGAGACTTACAATCGAATGCTGAAAGCGCAGAAGGTCAACAACCTCCTGCGGCACATTGGCAAGAACAATCTCCCGCTGTTAGGCATCGATTTGGCGAATGTGCGGGATTACTTTGTAGGCAGTTTGCGCAACAGCGGCGGTCGCTACCTGAAGACGCCTTCGGTGATTGTCACGTACAACGACCTGAACACCACGGGCGGCCACAATATCTCCTCGAAAATCAGCAGGGTAGGGAGCACTACGAATTACAAGCGTTATAGTGGCGGCAGCGAACCGGTGGCGCAGGTTACTCCTCCGCCCGCTTCTGAAAGGCCGTCGCAGCCATCGGCGAGCCAACCATCCACGGGCTCGAAACCGTCATCCTCTGCCAAACCTTCCTCGGGCGCCAAACCCGCTTCTGGCAGTCGGCCATCCTCTGGCAGCAAACCCCCGACAACATCCAAGCCTTCCGGCAGTTCATCGTCTTCAACTTCGGCTAAGAGCAGTGCTGCCCGCCCAGCTTCATCCGGCAGTGCCCGTCCGCGCACGAGCGTAGTCGGCGGTGGCGCGAGAACGTCGCGGGGGTTCTGAGAACGAAAAGGGGAACCCTTCCGGATTCCCTTTTCAAGATTCAGGTTTCAAGTTTCAAGATTCAGGTTTCGCTTGAAACATGAAACCTGAATCTTGAAACATATACAATAAGGGGAACCCTCACGAGTTCCCCTTATTCATAATTCAGCATTCAACATTCATCATTTCTTGACGAACGTCTTCGTCACCATGCCCTCTTCCGTCGTCACGCGCACGAAATACATGCCGTTGGCCAGGCCGGAAACGTTGATGCGGGTCGGGTTTTCGGTAACGATAGCCGTGTTGATCAGTTTACCATACACATCGTACACCTCAACGGCCTCGATTTGTACATTGTACATTGTACATTGTACATTGACCACCTCCTTCGCCGGGTTCGGGTAGAGGTTCACACTGTTGGCGAGCCAGCTGTCGATGCCGGTGGTCGTGGTGCCGGTCACGGCGGAGCTCCATGCACTCAGGTTGCCGTCGCCGCAGTTGGCCTGCACCTGGATGCTGTAGGTGGTCTCCGGTTGTAATCCGTTGATGGTGTAGCTGTTGGTGTTGGAGGTTGCGCTACTGAGGGTGCCGCCTGCCGCACTGTACTGGATGTTCCAGCTGTTGACGTTGGCATCGGCATCCCAGGTGACGGTGATGCTCTCGTCGGTAACAGCACTGACTGTCAGGCCGGTGGGCACGTCGCAAGGCTCCGGCGGCGTGTCTCCGTTCTCGGTCGTGAAGGTCAGCTCGCTGCCCTCAACGGTTGTTCCGTCGAAGGTGATGAACGCCTTGAAGGTGTAGCTGGTATTGGGTGTCAGGTTCGTCAGATCGGCCGTGAAGGTGTTACCCGTGCCGGTACCCGCAATCTGCGTGTAGGTGCCGCCCGTGGTGGCTTTCCACTCGAAGCCCTTGGCCGTGATGGTCACGTTGTCGGGGTTCGTGATGCTGGCGTTCAGCGTGGCCGTGGTCTGCGCGATGGACGAGGCCGCAAGGGTGGTCACTGTCGGATCCGTGACGACCGGGGCACCGCCGCAGTTGGGCGTGAAACCGAAACCGGTGTACGTCGTCATGTCGGAGACCGTGTACAGCACGGTTTCGTCGGGAGCCGCGATGGAGAATCCGACTTCATCGGGATAGTTGCCGGGAAACCATACGATAACGGTGGAGTCGCCGTTGCAGAGGTTCACAATCTCCGTGCCGGCAGAGCCGCTCGTTAAACCGATGGTAGCCACGGTGACACCGCCCTGTCTCACTTCGATGTAACCGCCGTTCCAGCCGTCGCCGTAGCCGTCGGTGAGGTTGAAGGTGTAGGCGCACTGGTTCGATGTGTCGCAAAGCGAGGTGGTGAACGAGGTGGGAAGGGTCCAGCCGCTGGCCTCGCTGTTGCCGCAGTCAGACTGCACCTGCACGGTGTAGGCGGTGCCGGAGGTGAGACCGGTCACGGTGAAGGGATTCGTGGTGGCGGTCACGGTGTTCTCCGTGGTGCCGTCACTGAACTTGATATACCAGGTGCTGGCTTCGCCGTTCTCCGTCCAGGAAATGTCGGCAGAGGTCATGTTTAGGTTGGTGACGGTCACAGCGGTCGGGGTCGGACAGGCCGGAATCTCTTCCAGAACAACATCGTCCATGGAGATGCGGGAGGAGGCATACTCGGGAGCCACGGTCTTGAACGCGACGTAGGTACCGGTGCCCGTGTAGTTTTCAAACGTGACAACGATGGGGTCGTTGCCATAAACGTTCGGCAGGGACACCGTTTCCACATTGGTGAACGTGGAAGCGTCGTGCGGGTCTGTCATCACACCCACTTGCAGGGATACCGCTCCGCTGTAGTCGTTTGTGTTGGCGTAGAACGAAACTTCCAGATTCTGGATATTGAGCGCATTGGGGTCGATAGCCGGCATGATGGCTATGCTGCTGCCGTAATAGTTGTAGAAATAGAGGGAGTTGATGCCGTCGTGAGCGTAATCCGAATAGTTTTCGACATACGGGTACTGGGAGTAGGAGTCGCCGGAAATACGGTGCCAGCAGAGCACGTACGGGTAGGAGATTCCCACAATGTTGCTTTCGAAATCCCAGGTTTGCGGCACTGTGGTGAGCTGCAGACACTCCGTCATGAAGTTGACAGGAATTGACCACGCGCTGGTGTCGTTGGCGCTGCAGATGGTGTTGGCCTTCACCACATAGTTGGTGGCGGGTGTCAAACCATTGATGGTCACAATCGTATCGCTGACCGTGAAGATGGAGTCATTGATGTTGACTTGCCATAGGTTATCAAATTCGGTGGCGGGTGTGATGCCGATGGTCACGGTGGTGGCACCGTTGGCGAGGAGTTCGACCGCAACAGGTCTGGCGCAGGAAACCGTCGTGACGGCCAGGTTGTCAATGGCGGCGGAAGGTTGGGTGCCTACGCTGAGGTCGTTACGCCACAAGAAGTAGAGACGCTTCGTGGCGTTGGCGTAGCTGCCGTCCAGGACAATGTTCTCCGTCTGCCAGGTTGACTGCTGGTTGAAAAATCCCAGCAGGGCGGAACCGGAGGGGTTGTCGTAGGAACCGGCATTCACGGAGGTGGGATTCCCGATAAAGACCTTCATGTAGTCGTATGTGGATTCACCATAGCCTCTCCAGTCGAAGGAGATGTTGAACTGGTCGGCGTCGGGGAACTGGATGTCGCGGTAAGCCCAAACGGCCGAGGAAGCAGTAACGTCATAGTCGTTTGTCGCGCCGCTGTCGGAAGAGACATACAAGCCGTACATCCCGTTGGTAGTGTTGTTGGCGGCCGTGTCAAAAACCCAGATGTTCGGCTCGGAGCCGTTCACAAGCGTCCAATGGGCATTCTCCACCGTGTCCTCGAAGTTGCAGATGTAGGGCAGTTGAACGGCTTCAGTCAGCAGTGTGGTGAACGTGAAGGGAGCGGACCAGATGGAATTCTCCGAACCGCAAAGGGTTCTCACGAAAATCGTGTAGGAGGTGTTCGCGGTCAGGTTGCCCATCGTGTAAGAATTGGTGGTGACATTCTCGCTCGGCAGGGTGTCGGGGTTGCTGTATGCGGAGCCCACGGCAACTTCCCATGCGGATTGGTCGCCCGTGGCGTTCCAGGAGATTGTGGCATGGTCGATGCCCAAGTTGGCCGAGAAGACGGTCGGGCGCATACAGTCGGGAAGAGCCTCCAACACCACATTGTCAACATAATAGGAATTCGCCTCCACGTTGCGGAAGGCCACGTAGGCACCGTTGCCCTGATAGGAGGCTAAGGAGACCTCGTAGGAGGCATAGCTGTCGGTCATGGCAAGACTCGCCACCGTGGTGAACGTGTTGACATTGGTCGGGTCGGTCATCACGCCCACCTGGAGCACGTCTCCGGGATTGTAGGCGTATGCATCGAATGTGACACGGTATTCGGTGAGGTCGATCGCGGTGGGGTCAATGGCGGGCATGGCTGCCGTGTTCACGTTGTAGAAGTTGAGGCAGTTGCTGCTGTTGACACCACTGTAGGTGTTTACATACGGGTAGGTGGTGCTGCTGTTGCCCCGGACCCAACATATCGGCAAATCCGTGCTGTTGAGAAACTCCTCAAAGTCGCACGAATAGGGTAGCGAATCCATCGGGCTGCAGTTTGTCGTGAAGTGAATCGCGACCGAAGGGGTTTCAGTCAGGTCGGAGCAGATGGAGGTTACGTACAGGTCGTAGTCGGTGGCGGAATTCAGACCGGTGAGCGTGTAGAAGTTGTCGGTCAGGGGACCGTCGTCGATGGCCGTGTAGGCGGCGGTGCCGCTTTCGCGGTAGTAGACCATGAAACCGTCCTCCTCAGAACTCCAGCTCAGGGATACGGAGTTGTGTGACAGGTTGGTGATGGTCACACTTTCCGGGCGCGGGCAGCTCGGAATCAGCTCCAAGGTGATGTCGTCGATATACAGGCTGTTGTCGTAGTAGTAGTTGCCGTCGTAGGTGTATTGGCCGGGGTTGATGCGCATGGCAATATGGTTGGCCGTTCCCGTATAATCCTCGAGTGTGGTGACATATTCAGTGTGGGAGGTTGTGAAACTGGTGACGGAATCTAACGGCACGAACGTGGCCGTGTCAGTGGGGTCGGTGATAACACCAATCTCAATCAGGGCGGGATGGGTGGTGGCACTCATCATGTAGTCGTAGCGGCTCCAGAAGGTCAGCTGCATGTTGCTGATTTGGAGTGTGTTGTCCAATTCGGGGAGCACGAGGACTTGCGGTGTGCTGGCGTAGCAGTACAGGGCATAGTCGCCGCTGTGGGAATAATAGGAAGAGTTGTAGACATTCAACTCGCCGAAACCCAGCTTGTCCCAGCAGGTGGGAAGGGTGAAGTTGACGCTGCCGATGTTGTGCTCGAAATCGCAGGTCAGCGGCAGTTCGGTGACATCCGCGCATTCGGTCACGAATATGGACGGACTTTCCGTGAGCAGGGACGAAAGGACTGCGCCGTCATCACACAACGCTTCCACATACCACATATAGTATTGGCCGGGGAGGAGGTTCTCAAGCGTGTAGGTGCTGTCGGAACTCAGGGTCACGTTGTTCACCACCGTGTAGGTGCTGGCATCGTCAGTCTTGTAGTAGAAGTTGAAATTGTCGGCGTCCGAAGTCCACGAGAGGATGGCGGAAGAGGTGTTCACCGAATCAACCGTAAGGGCGGAGGGACGTGTGCAGTCGGGGCTTTCCTCCACCGACACGTTGTCGAGACAGAGGTAGTAGGCATTGTTCGGATAGTCGCGTCTTACAAAGGCGATGTAGCGGTTGCCTGTGTATCCGGCTAAGGAGACTTCGTAGAGGAAAAATTCCGTGGGCAGGTTGTTGAACTGGGCGATTTTGGTGAAGCCAGGAAGGGCGGCCGTGTCGCTCGCAGGAGCCGTCAGCGTGGCGTTTTCGGCGGAAATCCAGACGGAGACTTCCTCCAAACCATACCAACTGTACGAAGACTTTGCCATGAAGGTCAGATGCTGTGTGCCGGTGAGGGCCAACTTCGGTGTAACCAGCCAGTCGTTCTGTGCGCCGTCGGCGTAACCGGAATACATGGTTGCCGAACCCTGGCCTTCAAAAACGAAATCAGAGGCAGGGTTGGGTTGCCAGTTGAAATCGTAGGAGCCGGTGCTCAGCACGCCGCCGTCGTAACGTTTCCAGCATAGCGGGGCGTAGGATTCCTGATTGAAGGCGTTGGAGGAAATCCACTCTCCTTCAAAGTTCTCCGTCCACGGGAAGGTGATTGTCGCGTCGCATTCGGTGTAGAATGATATGAAGTTGGTCGCACTGAGGTCGCCGCCGCCGCAGTCCGAGCGTACGAAAGCCTGATAGTGCGTGCCCGGGCCGAGATTGGTGAACGTGTGGGTGGTCTCATTGACAGGAATCCAGGTGAGGGTGGCTTCATCCGCGCCGATCGTGTCAACAGCCACTAAGTTAGTGCCGACGGACTGGTTGTGCCAGCTGAATGTGGCGGAAGTGGAAGTGATATTGCTGATACCCAAATTGTTCGGGGTTAGACAGGTGGCACCGCCCGTGAACGAGAATTGAGTCTTCGGGATGAAATTCTGGCGATAGGGCGGGTTGCTGCCGTAAACGTAAATGCTGCTGTAATCACTGGTGGAGACGCCAAAGAATTCGCCACTGCTGTAAGATGCGGACAGTGTCGTGATGTCGAACAGCAGGTTGCCGCCGTTGTAAACGTACGGGGTGGTGAAGTTGAACGTCAGTTCGCCGTTCTGCACGCTAAGCGTGCCCGTGCAGACTTGTGTCACAGGGTCGCTGTTGAGCGCGGATGACGCGAATCCTGATGCCGCTGTGACACCGAGGCTCACCGTGTAATTATTGCCCCAGGAGGGGGAACCAGCCAGATAAAATGTCATGGACGTGATGGAGCCGCCGATCATGTCGCCCAGCATGGATGCCGGGTAGATGACCTGGTTGTGCTGGTTCGCATCCAACCACAAGCCGTAGAGGGGCACGTTGCTGCTCGTCACCGAACCGTTCGCCACCATCAGGGTGTTGGTTTGTGCCGACAGCGTCAGGCCACCGAGGCATAGCACTGTCAGCAGGGTAAGTAATCGTTTTTTCATACTTTTTTGGATTTGGTGATTGTATTTAATTGATTGTTTATTGTCTGAAAAACGTACGAATCAAAGCGGCAAAGGTACAATATTGTTATGCGCACAATGCTGTGTTGATAAAATGTTCATAACTAGAAAGGGGAACCCTTCTGGATTCCCCATACGTCAATGATTGTTTCTCATGCTATTATCGCCCTATGCAATTTCTCAATATACTGTCCTACCGACTGCAAATCCTGCCCCCATACTTCCACCACGTCGTAGTCGTTGAAGGCGCTGTCATTAATGAGTGTGCTGACTTCAATGTCGCCATTCTCACAGACGTAATTGATGATGGTTTTCAAATATTCCTCCTGTTGGGAGTTCAACTCATTGTTGCTGATGAATTGCGTGAACATCTTTAATGCAACAGCGCGGTCAACACCGATGATAGAGCGGATGAAAGCGGCCACGAAATCGCCGCATATCATGTTCTCCGTGCAATGGCGATAATCATCCTTGGTCCCTAGTTCTTCCCACAAAATGCGCTCCAGCTCTTTAATATCAGAAACGGTTAACGGTTCGATATTGAGGATTTTTTTCAGGACAGGAAGGTTCCGGTTAGCGGCAAGGTACTCCAACACTCGCTGTCTGTATGTGGTGTAGATAACCCTATCTTCGGCCACACCGTCATCAATCACCACATCCTCAATGTCCACCTCAAACGATTTGCGTTTTTCCCCGAAAATGAATTTTACCAACTCCCTGAGGTCAATTCTAATCTTTTCCAGGCCGTCCAATGTGATGTTCAACCAGAACACATCTGATAATACCATGTTGATGGTCTCCATTTTGGCGTGTATCTGCGGAATCACAGATTTTTCAGACAATGCTTGCGCAATGGTGATGATGTTCTTGATGCTGCGCGTGGCCTTTACGGTTTTGCTGACTTGTGATAGCTCCACGGTCAACACCAGCAAATCAAATCGCTTTGCCGCTTCGTCGGTTTGGCTCTTTGCCAGCAGAGGCGATATGTCCTGTTTCAGAACTTCCACATCCACCAGTGACAGATAAATCCAATTCTCGGGATTCTTCATTCTGGATACGCTCTCCCAACACTCTCTGACGGAAATGTGATTGTCGCTGAGCTGCTGCACCTGCTCCAACATTAGCTGCTTGATGTCATCGTGCAGCTGTTTATCAAACGGAATGGCTTGGTGTTGTTGATTTTGCAGTTCAAAAGCCAATTCGGCGCGGATGCAAAACAGTCTTTCGGTCAGCGATTGTGCGGGCGGTGCCTCCTTGCCGTCAGGATTCTTCCCGAAATATTCAAAGTTTCTGCACCAGTCGAAAATGTAGAACTGTTCCTTATCCTTTCCAGCGCCGAAAATGTTCTCGCTTAAGCGCGTTCCACGACCCACCATCTGCCAGAACTTGATTTTGGACTTCACAATTTTGAAGAACACCAAGTTCAGGATATCAGGAATGTCAATTCCGGTGTCAAGCATATCCACCGATACGGCTATCTGCGGGTCGGCATCCCGAATCTCCATCTTGTCGATAAGGTCTTGTGCATAGTTGACATAGTTGTCGATAAACACGCAGAAACCGGAGCCATATTCGGGATAGAGGATATTGAACCGCTGCACAATCATTTCGGCGTGCTGGTGGTTGTAGGCGAAGATGATGGTTTTTCCGATGCGTTCACCACCCTGAACCGACAGACCGTTGGTCATCAGGTCTTGCAACACTTTGTCGATGGTGTCAATGTTGAAGATGTAGGTGAAAATTTCCTTGCTGTCGGTGTCGATGTAGTTGATCATCGTCTGATAGGTTGAGAACATGATGCGGGCGTTCAGATCCTTTTCCTTGTTGTCGTTCTCGCTCAGCACACAGGTGGTGGTATTGGGCAAAAGCTTCACAAAATTCTTGTGCGCCTGCCGGACGAGGGAGGTGCGGTCAGCCAGGAAGAGGACGTTCTTCACCCAATCGTTCCGCATCAGCACATCCGCCAAAGAGATAGCCACCCGCGTCTTTCCGGTGCCTGTGGCCATCACCAGCAGGGCTCTGCGGTGCATCTTGTTCAAATGCTCGCAAACGGCTTTGATGCCCGTTTTTTGATAGTCCCTGTCTGTGATATAGTCTTTGGTTTTGAAATCCGTGATTGGACCGCGTTTTCTGCGCTCAATGAGCTGCCGCAGGTCTTTCTCGGTATGGAAGGCATAGAGCTTGCGTGGAGGATAGCCCAATCCATCTATGATATAAGTCGCGAATCCGTTGGTGTAGTAGATGACAGGTCACACCTTGTATTGGTTCTCCAAGCAGTCCGCATAGAGTTCCGCCTGGTGTTTGCCAACCAAAGGACTTTTGCTCGTACGTTTGGCTTCTACAACAGCCAACGGCACACCATCTTGACCGAACAGCACATAGTCGGCATACCCCACGCCTTTCTCGTTGGGCATACCGTGAACTTCCACCTCAATACAAGCTGCGGAGGGGAGAATCTTCCCCTCTTCGGTGAGAACTTTCCATCCCGCCTCTTTCAGCATGAGGTCGATGAAAAGGTTTCGGGTTTCCTCCTCGCTAATGTCGGAGGTAAACTCCATCCGGGTTGCGGAATCCGCTTTGGATTTGTCCACACTGTTGACAAATTCCACGGAAGGTTCGGGTTTGTCGGCCGGTGCCACGTGGATGGGCGGTTTGCTGGGGATGAGCTCTCTATTGAACGGTGGGAAACTTTCGACGATATTCAGCTTGACCAACGTGGAGCCGACCACGTTGTAGATGTTCAGCAATGCAAAAAAGGACTCCTTTTTTTGACACATTTCCCGAATGCGCCGCCATATTGCCGACTTTGCGGATGTAGTGGACGGCCATCATCAGCTTGTCGTTGTTCACAAACTCCTTGAAGGGCTCGTCTTCCACCATTTCGAACAGGGAGGTGCGCTCGCCAATGAGCAATCCCTTGATGGAGTAGATGGCTCTCGCCACCCATTCCAACGCCTTTCGGCTGTTGATGGCCGACTGGTCGGGATCGCTGACCTGGGTTATTTCTGCCACGTTGCAGAAACGGTAGAGGTCGTTCAGCGAATGGAGGTCCTTTATGTAGTCGAAGTTGCGCATGATACTATTTGAAATGTGCTTTCACAAACTCATACCAGCTGCCGAAAGTAGAAAGGTGGCCCGTTTCCTCATAACGTCTGATTAATTGCTGCAAATACGATTGTTGCCGAATAGTTTCCGTGTTGTTCTTCGAATAGGTCATATTTCGCTCCTCTAGCATCCTTTTAAGATAACGAAGATGAAACTTGGCCGTTGTGGTAAACCTGTTCTCATTTATATTGCCCATCTCTTCAGGGTTGTCACGTCCCACGTTATAATAATGGATAAAATCTAAATACTCAGGATTTTGAGGATTGTCCTTGAACACATGTTGGTTTCCCAAGAACCACGTTTCCATGCATATTTTTTGTTCGAAGACTACCAGCTCGGCGTCTTGCAAGGTTGTACCACTGGATTGCAACTCGTCGTTAATACAGTTCATGATATATTCCCTGGATTCCTCCTCTGTGTCAAGACAGACCAAAAGGTAATCGTATCGTGGACCGCCTTGGCTATTAATTGCATTAATGTCCAAGACTGCGTTTTTTACATGCTTAAAGATGGAGGGCATTCCACCTCCGCTGAATAGATAGTAATTGTTTTCGCCCACTTTGCTGGCGTCTTCAATGCATGTATAGTTCGGAGCCAGTATGGAGAGCCATGCCGGATAAACAGACATTTCGGTCTTGTCACCTTCAACAACGATGTAAAAGTTCATTTTGTTTCGTGATTATGTTTCTTGATTATCTATTTTGTCCTGTCCTGTATTCCGGGGTTTGCAGCAGCTGCATAAACGCCTCGTGCTTCGAATGCTCGCCGATGTGGAGTTCCTCGGCGGTATGTACGTGCACGTCGCTTCCGTTGCGGGTAAGAATCTTCCAATCCTTGACGGGGATGGCGTTGATGATATAGGGGTGGTGGCTGGTCATCACCACTTGGATGTCCGCCTCCGGCTCCATTATTAGGTCGGCCAGCTCGTTGATGCAATTCACACCCAGGCCGTTCTCAAACTCGTCTATCATAATCACATCACCATCATTGGCCAACACTAAAGTAATGATTTGCAGCAGGGTGCGCATCATACCCGAGGAAATGCCGTCTTGTCTAATCCATGTGGGAACGTTTTTCTCTTTAATAACCAGAATGGGAACAAGAGTATCATTGAAAGTTTTCGCCAACGTGAAATCCACTTTCTCAACAGTAGGGAATATTTCTTGAAACTTTTGGCAAATCAGATCAAATTCTTTCAACTTACTCTCGCGAAGCAAGAACAGCCTTTCCAATGGAGAAAACATGCTCAAAGCCTTCACAAGCATAACATTCAGCGCATTCCGTTTACTCACATCAACTACGGGTGAAACGTGTATTGACGTATCTGCCGCATTCAAACTATAACATTGGCTAAAACCTCTGTAAATAGGGGCGATGGTATCTTCTCCTTTCAGAAGTTCCACGGCACTTTTGGCAGCATCCAACTTGACCATTTCACTGCCCTTATAAGCAAAAGAGTTTTTGGTACGTGACACAATGGTTTTCCCGTTGTCCGAAATGAATTCTTCAACAAGCATATACTTGTCTTCCTTTGTATTAGGGATAAACATGTCGCTTTCTTGTCTGGCCTCAAATTCCCCTTTCCAAACATATTCATGTCCATCTTGCTCAAACATCACTTCCCACTTTGACCCGTTATAAGATCTTCCTTGAGCAATCTGGCGCAACGCATTTATAAAGTTCAACATACGGGTTTTCCCCACACCTGATGCACCCACCAGAAGAGTAAGCATAGGGTTGAACGTAACTTCACGAACATTCCATCCTGATATTGTGTCCGCTGAGCTTATTGACTTGAATTTCATATAGCCTAATAAATTACAAGTTGCAAAAATACAGTTTATTTTAATTGGGTGGTTATCCGAAATATTTGTCCATCGTGTAATCGAACAACTTTTGCGTCTCTTCTATGGATTTGCTGATGGCGGCTTTCTGTTTTTCGATGGATTCGATTTTGGTGGCGAAGGATTGCTGAAGGGAAAATGGAGGGACAATTATTGACAGCTGTTTAAGTTTTTCACCTGTTAAATGTTCGATTGTTGCTTGGGAAACGTAGTTTTTTAAGCCATTATTTTCTCTTATTTTTTTCATTAAGAAAGGTATATAATGCGGTTCAATAGTATCGGGTGATTTTACTCGTGCTCTATGAATTGCTTTTTGAAATAGAATGTCAGAGTTTTCTTTTTCCCAAACCGCACATCTTCCGGATTCACCTCCTTCACATATTAAAATATCACCTTTTTTCAAAGAAAACTTCTCGATTTCTTTATTCGAAAACGTCATTGTCTTTAAATTGTTTAATTCAAACGAACACCATTGAACATTTGTGTTTCCCAAATAGCATCTGCGTTCATCGTTAGAGTTTTGCTTTTTGACATCAAGCATTTTACCTAAAATCGTATCAAACAGATCTTTCCAAGCTATCGTTTTCCACCCCTTTTCATTCTCCACAGGGTCACCGAACATATCGTAGAAGATGGATTGGGCGAGGTTGTCCAATTCTTTTAGTTGCGCTTTCTGCTTGTCGATGATGGATTGGAGCAGGTCAAGTTCGGAGACGATGCGGGATTGGAATTCGGAATTCGGAATAGGTATCACTATTTCTTTAAGCAGTTTATAATGACGGGAATAGCCAAGGCTTGGAATGTTACACCATTGCAGATAATAGAAAAGGAACTTTGCAGATAAACCATCAATAGGTTGTAAAATTTTTACACCGTCTGCTCCAAGGACAAAATCAAAATTGACATATTTCAGTATTCTTGTATGGTCACCAAATATGACAATAGGTTTGTTTGTTCTGAAAACATCGTCTTCTTTGTTCCAAAAACCAGCAATCAGTCCTTCTTCTTGAGATACAATGGGGTATTTCCCCTCTTCCAAATAGTCAGAAGTAGAAATTTTTGAAGTATATTTTACCTTCTCTAAACAATCTTCAAATTTCCTATATATCCAGTTCTTATTCATAATTCAGCATTCATAATTCATAATTTCCAGCTCCTAATTCCTAATAATTTTAGCATTACCGGAGAAATTGCATATTTCAGCCGCGAGGTTGTTGAGATTATGGAAACGGCTGTAGTCGGTGTCGGAAGGCACGCCGGCCACAGCATCCATTTTGTCAAGTTCCCAAGGGGCAAGGACAAGCAGGCTTCCGTTGGCGCAGGCATCGAAACGCTGCCGTTCGGGTTTCCAATAGGGGCCGATGGGGTCCTTCTGTATGTGGATGAGCGGATAACCATTTTCCAAACATTCATTTTTCATCAACAATTCGCCTCGTGAGATGCCGGGTGTAACAATCACCGTGGCACCGCCAAGGATGGCGGCCACCCATTGCCCGTGCTGGTATGCGTAGTCGGGAGTTTCCTCGTAGGGTTGTCCGCTGGCCGGGTGTTTGCGGTGGCACTGCACCTGCACCTTGTTCGCCCAGCGCAACAGGAAAAGGTTGCCGAAAGCGCCGTAGCTGTGGTCGCCTATCCGCACGTGCAGGCAGCGTTGCATCACATCAGGCAGGGTGCGCCGCAAAATGGCCCGGCGCGGGTTGTCGTGTACGTAGGCTATCATCGCTTCGCGATGGCGGCTATCGAGGCACACGGTGTCATCGTAGTTGTCGTCGAAAAGCGGACGTTGCTGGCGGGGCACCAGGGCGTAGTATTGCAGGCGCTGTTTTTTGGAAAGGTGGCGGATCAACTCGCCATCGCTCCGGTAGATTGCGGCCTTTTCGCGCAGCCATTTGGGGAGGTTTGCGTTGCAACAATCGACCGAATTCGGTCGATCGATGGATGCGGGCACCCCATTCATCTGCCACCATCGTTGGGTGCAGGCTGTTTTCATCCCTTGCATGATGTCTCCCAAGCTCCACTCCATCGGCTCCAGCACTTCTATCACCCCGTGGAAATGATCGGGCATACACACACAGGCATGCACCGCCACGCGGTTGCCGTGCTCTGCCTGCCTCTCAGGTATCTGCTTCCACGCTTGTTGCACCGCTTCGCCCAAGGGCGACAACTGCATTTCAGGATGAGCGGCATTATTGCCCAATCGGCCAAACAAAGCCTCCCTCCCTCTCACCACCAACGTGATAAGATAGGTGCCAATGCCATAGTAATCGTGACCTGGGTTGCGTGGACGGTAGGATGTGGTTTTCATAATTAGTTTTTCATTCATCATACTTTGTTTTTTGAATGCGCAAACATACAAAAAATGCGGACATGCGAATGGTAACTTTCTTCAAAAATATTTTTCTCTAAACTCCTTGATGGCTTCGTTTATCTCTCCCTGCAACGCTTCAATCCTCCCCAACACTACTTCGGGCTTCTCATACTCTACCTTCACCCGTTCTACTTCTTTGTATTTGTTAATGCTGAGGTCGTAGTCGTTTTCACGTATCTCCTCCACGGGAACCAAGAAGGATTGCTCTTTCCGTGTGCGGTCCTCCTCCGCTTCAAGGTTCCTGAAACGGGCAATCACATCGGGGATGTCGTTCTCCTTCACCGCATCCCGTTTCTGGTCCAAGCTGTAGCCATCAGCTTTCATGTCGTAGAACCACACCTTGTCGGTTCCGCCCGCATCGGTCTTTGTGAAGACCAGGACGGCGGTTGAAACCCCGCTGTAGGGTTGGAACACGCCCGAGGGCATCGAAATCACCGCTTGCAGACGCTGGTTGTCTATGAGTTCTTTTCGGATGGCCTTGTGGCCTGAGCTGTTACCGAACAACACACCATCGGGCACAATGCTTGCACACCGTCCGCCAACGGTCAGCATTCGGGTGAACAGGGCTACAAACAGCAGCTCGGTCTTCTTGGTCTTGGTGATGGCCAACAGGGATTTGCTCACCGCCTCGTTGTCGATACTGCCCGCAAACGGCGGGTTTGCCAGACAAAGGGTGTAACGGTTTTCGTCCGTATTGTCGGTCGAGAGGCTGTCGAGATAGCGAATGTCGGGGTTCTCCACCCCGTGAAGCATCAAGTTCATCGCCCCGATACGGAGCATTGTCTGGTCGGTGTCGAATCCGTGGAGCATACTGTTCTTGTAGTGGTTGGCATTCTCCTTCTTCAGCAGCTCATTCTTGTAGTGGTCGGTGAGGTATTTGGCACTCTCCACAATGAAGCCCGCCGAACCCATTGCAGGGTCGCAGATGGTGTCTTTCAACGTGGGCTGCATCAGCTCCACCATCATACGGATGATGTGGCGCGGGGTGCGGAACTGGCCGTTGTTGCCCGATGCCGCCATCTTGCTGAGGATGTATTCGTACACATCGCCCATCGTGTCGCGATTGTTCATATCGAGCTGGTCCACGCCTTCCACTATCTTGACGAGAGTGCGGGGATTGGGGATGAGGAACGTAGCGTTCTCCATAAAACGGCTGTAGGCGCTTTCCCTGCCCTCGTTAAGGGTTTTGATGAAGATGAAAGCGTCTTTGCTGATGGTTTGGAACATCCGCTCGGCCTCGAAATTCACGAAGTTGTGCCAACGGAGATTGGAATAAGGCACATCGCGGTCGGAGTCGGGATTATGCCACATGCCCTCTTTGAAAACGGGATTGCTGATGGTTCCGCCCAACAGATTAGCTGCCGCTTCCTTCTTGATTTGGGCATCGTCCAACATCTTCATAAAGAAGAGGTAGGTCATCTGTTCGAGGATTGTGATGGAGTTGGTGATACCTCCTGTCCAGAAGGTATCCCAAATGCTATCGATTTGCGATTTTACTTTACCGGTGATCATTGGCAACAATTATTCAATCCGCAAAGATAGCATTTTTCGGAATAAAAAAACGCATTTTATTTTGTTATTAAAAGGAATACCGCCTGAGAACACTGCAACGAATAAGAGGAACCCTTGCGAGTTCCCCTTATTCATAATTCAGCATTCAACATTCATCATTTCTTGACGAACGTCTTCGTCACCATGCCCTGTTCCGTGGTCACGCGCACGAAATACATGCCGTCGGCCAGGCCGGAAACGTTGAGGGTGGTGATTTCGGACGAAATGCGGTAGGTCTGCAACAATTTGCCATACACATCGAATACCTCGACGGTCGCGTTGTCCCATTGTACATTGTTCATTGTACATTGTACATTGACCACCTCTTTCGCCGGGTTCGGGTACAGTGCCACGCTGCCCGCCAACCAGCTGTCGAGGCCCACGGTGGTAGTGGCCGTGGCGATGGTGCTCCATTCGCTCAGGTTGCCGTCGCCGCAGTTGGCCTGCACCTGGATTTGGTACTCCGTTTCAGGTGTCAGTCCGGTGATGGTGTAGCTGTTCGTCGTGGCGGTGGCGGAGCTCAGGGTGCCGCCCACGGGACGATACTGGATGTTCCAGCTCGCCACGTCCGGATCGTCATCCCAACTCACGGTGATACTCTCGTCCGTGACATTGCCGATGGTGACGTTGGTCGGGGTCTCACACGGCTCTGGCGTATCATCAGGTAACGTGGTGAAGGTCAGCTCGCTGCCATAGACCGTCTGACCGTTGAAGGTGATGAACGCCTTGAAGATGTATCCCGTGCCGGGCGTGAGGCCCGTCAGGTTGGCCGTGAAGGTGTTGCCCGTGCCGGTGCCGGCAATCTGCGTATAGGTGCTGCCGTCGGTAGTCTTCCACTCGAAGCCTTTCGCCGTGATGGTCACGTCGTCGGGATTGGTGATGGTGGCGTTCAGCGTGGCCGAGGTCTGCGCGATGGCAGAAGCCGCGTTGGTGGTCACCGTCGGGTCAACGGGTTCGGGTGTGTAACCGCTGCAGCTTGTGGTGAAGGTAGTCAGCGTGCCGGCGGAAGGTGTGCCTGAGCTGGCGTACACCTGAGAGCCGTCGGGACCGACGACCGTAAAGCTACACTCGGAGTCATAGTTGCCACTGTGCCACACCAAAGAGGTGGACATATTGTCGCAAAGCATCACCGTCTCCGTTGCGGAGGAGTTGCCGCTGCCCATGCCCATGGTGGTCACGTGGATGCCGTTCTGCAACACTTCCAAGGTGGCGTTGTTCCAGCCGTCGCCATAACTGTCAACGAGGTTGAAGATGTAGGTGCATTGGTCGGAAGACGCGCAAAGGGTGGTGCCGAAGGAGGTGGCCGTGTAGAGCGAATTGTCGCCGCCGCCGCAGTCGGCCTGCACCCGCACATCATACGAGGTGGCCGCAGTCAGGTTGCTCAGCTGGTAGGTGTTCGTGGTCACCGGGATGACCGTCCATGTGGTGGCGGTGGATTCCTTGTATTCGAGATTCCAGGCTGTCTCCGTACCGCCAGCCGTCCACGACACATCAGCGGTGGTCATGGTGACGTTGGTGACGGTCAGGTTGGACGGGCTCGGACAGGTGATGGGTCCGACCTGCAGATTAGTGATGATGGCACCGGGTTGCGTACCTTGTGAGCCGTCGTTCTTCCAAGCGAAGACCAGTTTGGCCGTTGAGTTGGCGTCGGGGTTGCTGATGGGGTTGGTCAACACGGCGATGACATGCACCGTGTTGCCGTTCGTGAGGTTCATGATGTAAGGATAGGTACTGTTGGAACCGTAGTTGTTGCTGTAGAAGTTGTAGGCGTACTGCGAGTAGCTGTTGTAGCCGTAGTCGGTGGAAGAGACGCTCGTGGCCGCCGGATACTCCTGCGTGGGAGGTGCAAGGAACAACTTGAAATAGTCGAAGCTGGATTCGCCGCCCACCTGGATGTCGAACTGTACGGTGACGGTGGCATCCGTACCGACCGTGAACAGCTTTTCAGCCGACACTTGGGAGGTGGAGGTAATGCTGTAGCCGGGGGTGGTGCCGTCCTGCGAAACGAACAAAGCGCCAGAACCGTTCACCGTGCCACGAACCCAAGTGTTGGTACAGCTGCCGTTGTTGAGAATCCACGAGTCGGTCGGGTCGGAGAAGTCGGTGCTGTACGGGATGGCCGCAGCCAGCATTGTGGTCTGGAAATTGACCGAAACGGAGGAGGAAAGCCCGTCGGAGCCGCAGTCGCTGGAGATGTAGACGGTGTAGTCGGTGGTCTCGTTCAGACCGGAGAGCGTGTAGGACATCGCGCCGGTGACATTCACTGTGGTGCCGGTGCCTTCGGTGAAACCGACGGGACCGTACTCAATCACGTAGTTAGCGGCAGTGCCGTCCCAGCTGATGGTCGCGCCGTCATTAGTGATGTTGGAGACCATCGGGTTCACCGGATGCCAGCAGGCGGGAATCAGGTCAATGGTGATATTGTCGAGGAGGTAGGAGACATCAACACCGTTCATCGCGCGGAAGGCGATATAATGGTCACTGCCCGTGTAGTTGTTGAACAGGGTGGTGAAGGGCAGCCAGGTGAAGGTCGCGCTGTATTCGATGGTGTCGTACGGCGTGAAGGTAGCCGTATCGTTCGGGTCGCTCATCGTGCCGACTTCGAAAACACCTGCGGTACCGTTCAGGTGGATACGGGTCATGCCGTCCACCATCAAGGTATTCAGCGGGATGCTCGGGTCAATCATCGGGGTGACGGCCATCGTGAAGCAGTTCGGCGTGTAGTGGAAGTCCAACGAACCGCCGCTGTAAGCATCTGAGCCGGAATTGACATACACCCAATGGTTGGCGGGGTCGGAGGCGTGACGGTACCAGCAGTTGATGAAGTTGGAACCGTTCATGGAGCTGTAGGTGTCGAAGTTCTCAAGATAGGGTACGGAGGTGATGGCGCCGCACGCAGTGGTGAACTGCACCCCTTGGGAAATCATAGAGGAGTCGCCGCCGCAGTAGCCTCTCACGGCCACTTGATAGATGGTGTTGGCGTTGAGGCCGTTCAGCACTATGAAGGTGTCCGTGGCGGTCTGGTAGTTAGTGTCGGTGGCGGAGATGACGGTCACACCGAACTGGTCGGCAGTGCCGCTCCAGGAGACCGTGGCGGTATTCTCGCCGATGTTACTCACCGTCACATTCAGCGGTGTAGCGCAGGTGACGGCCGACAAAGAGATGTTGTCTACGGCGGCCGGCGGGTTGCTGTCGCCGCTGGTGTTGCGCCAGTGGAAGTAGAGGCGGTAGATGCGGTCGCCGTTGCCCATGCCCTCGAACTGCGTGGCGGAAATCAGCATCTCCTCATGCTGCCATGTGTTCTGCTGCGAGAGCCAGTGAGCACCAAGGGTGGGGTAGCCGGGCATGCCGTAGAGGTCGTAGTTCACGCCGCCCACACTTGGCGGGTTGTTGCCGGCCGTGACCGTAACCACGGCGGGGTCAAGCCAATAGACACGCAGGAACTCGTCGTGTGCGGAACCGCCCATAGCCTTCCAGTCGAAGGAGAGCTTCAGCTCGGTGACACCGTTCGGGACGAGAATGTCGCGGAATGCATAGACACGGCTTGTCGTGCCGGTGTAGGTGTTGCTCGCGCCGTTGTCGTTGGAGACGTATAGACCGGTGCTGCCGCCGACCGTGGTGTTCACGTCGCTGGTCGCGTCCGTGGGCGTGTCGATGTACCACTTGTTGGTCTGCGTGCCGTTGAGGATCCCCCACTGGCTGTTGTCGGAAGCATCTTCGAAATCGGCGGCGTAAGGCAGCGTGGCTGGGATGGTCGGCGTGGTGAAGGTGATGGCGGAAGAAAGCATGGAACTGTCGCCGTCATCGCAAAGTGTCTGCACCGCAATGGAATAGGTGGTGTTGAGGGTGAGGTTGTCCAACAACAGGAAGGTATCCGTGGCGGAGATAACATCGGTTCCCGTGGGGCTGGTGACATAGACTAAGTAGCCATTGCCGCTGCCGTTCCAGTTGAGGTTCGCCGAGGTGGTCATAACGTTGGAAGCCGTCACGCCGTAGGGCGGGTAACAGGTGACGCAGGTGGCCGTGATGGCGAAGCCCGCCTTGACGACGGAAAGGTCGGAATGGAAGACGAGGGTCAGGGGACCGCTTTGAGACATGACGTCCACGGTCAGGTTTTCGCCCTTGTACTCATGCAATTGTTGGCCGCTCGTACCCACGCCGTCATACACGCGCAGGTAGTCGCAGCAGGATTCCGTGCTGGAGGTGCCGTTGAGCGCCACCACCGCGTTCGGATTCTCGGGATAGATTACCAAGGTGAAGTCGCCGTAGTTGCTGTAGTCTCCGGAGGGACCGCCGTTGTCGTACAGGATTACGCCGCAGGTGGTGAGTGTGTCGCTACCTGTGACACCAAAGATGTACTGGCCGGGCGTGGCCGAAATAGGACCGAAGGGGTCGGACATCTCGCTGCCGCAGTTGGCATAAACGTAGAAGTCGTAGGTGGTGGCCGGGGTCAGGTTATCGACCGTGAAGGGGTTCTCGTATGCCGTGACAGTGGTGCCGTTGCCGGGCGTGAAGCCTGCCGGACCGTACTCGATTTCCCACATTGTGGCATCACCGGCTTCTGTCCAGGAGAGCGTCACCGTGGTGTTGGTCAGGCCGTCCACCGCGAGGTTCGTGGGGTGCAGACAGACGGGGATATAATTGATGGTGAAGTCGTCGAAGATATAGGATGTGCTCGTGCCGTTGATTTCGAGAAATGCGATGTATTGGTTGGTGCCGGTATAGTTCTCGAAGCTAATCATCAGATTCTCCCAAGTGCTGGGGGCGCTCAACCGTACTGTGTCGTAGAACTCGTAGGTGGAGAAGTCTGTGGGGTCGCTCATTGTGCCGACCTCCATCCAACCTTGGCCGAGGCTGCTGATAGCCCAGAAATCGACCATTACCGTATTCAGTGGAATGCTGGGGTCTAACATCGGCGTGACCGCCGCTGTGGTGCAGGAGGGCGAGTAGTTGAAGTCGAGGGAGTAGGGGGCACTGTGGGTGGCGCTGGTGTAACAACGCACTACACGGTCGGGGTTGGTGGTGAGACGGCTCCAGCAGGTGATGAAGTTGGTGCCGTTGTCGGAAATCACCTCGTCGAAGTTGTTGAAATAGGGTAGTTGCGTGATGGGGCCGCATTGGGTGCGGAAGTTGATCGGGTCGCTCCAAAGGCTGACATCGTTGGCGCCGCAGACCGCGCGGACACGCATGTAGTAGCGGGTGTCGGCATTCAGCATGAGGATGGTCTCCGAGGTGGTACTTGCCTGGCCGTAATAGGTCCATGCCGTGTCGGCAGCCGTCTTGTATTCAATCTCCCAAGAACTCTCGGAACCGGCCGAGACCCAGCTGAGATCCGCGCTGTTGTCGGTGATATTGCTGACTGTCAGTGTGTTCGGACGGATACAGGTGCTTTGGTCGCAGAAGATAAAACGGATGTTGTTCACGTTGCTGCCGGCTGTACCGGAGGCGTCCGGACCGAAGGGGTCGTAGGTCGAAGCGTCACGATAGACGTAGCGCGACATGTTGGATGCACTGTGGGTGTAGAACTTCTCGGAACTGTTGGAGTAGCTGCCGGTGTGGTCTAACACGGCGACCAGGATGTTGTCGGTGCCGTTGTAGGCGAAACTCTGGCTGAACGGGAACTCAAGCCAGTAGTCCGTGCCCGAGTTGTTCAAATTCTTCTGGCCGGAGAAGACCTGTGTGAAAATGATGCCGTTGGCGGAGTCGGGCAGAATCCAGCTCGAAGAGAGATTCGCGGATGCCGGAACATGTGCCAGGTAGATGTCCACGTTACGGGTAAATGACGTACCGAAGAAATACTGGAACGCTATTGAACTGAAGGTTTGCGCTTCATTGTTCAGCTCTGCGGCAGTGATAATCTGCTGCGTATAGGAGTAGTTGTAGAAGGTCTGCAACGGGAAATAGTTGCCCTGTGAACTGGATGTGCCGCTGCCCACGGTCACGGGAATCGGCGAATTGCACGGGGTCATGAAGTTCACGTACATTGTGTCGCTGCCGTAACCGTCCAAACAGAACGTGTAAACGCCAATCTGGTAGGAGGTGTTCTCTGACAGCCCCATGATGGTGTAGCTGAGGTCGGTGGTGGTGTATTCCGACTCGCTCATGTTGGTCAGGTCATAGACAAGTATATGGTATTCCGAGAGGTCGCCGGTGGTGTGGGCGTTCCAGGAGACGGTGGCATTGGTGCCGAAGATGTTGGAAGCCTGCAAGTTGAGAACGCCCGTACAGCTCAGCGCATCCGTCATGTTGATGACCACGTCGGCCAAAGTGCCGCCCGGGTTAACCGTGAAAGAGAACGGGCCGTAGGTCTGCTCGCCGTAGAGCAGGGTACCGTTCATATAGACGCTGGCCACGCGCCAGTGCTCGTCCGGGGTGACGGTGAAGGTGACGTTGTCGGAGCTGCCGCAGGGCACTGTCGTGGTCTCTGGGGAAACCGTGGCATGCACCTGCCCGTCGGAGGATGCGGCGACTGTGGCTGTGACCACCGCCTGCGGATGGACGGTTACGGGGATGGAAAAGACCGTGGGGGTGCCGTTGGCGGTACAGGTCACTGTGTAGGTGGTGGTGGTCGTCGGGGAAACCGTGATGGCATCCGCCGTGGAACCGTTGCTCCAAAGGTACGTGTCGAAACCGAAGGCCGTGAGCGTGATGTTCTCACCCTGACAGATTTCGGCGGAGGTCGGATCAACACCGGCCATGTAGCTCATAATCGGGTAGCCGTTGTTGATGCCGTTGTCCAACTTGAAGGCACCGCCGAGGTTGGTGATCATATCCGGAGCCTGCATGGTGGCTTGCGTGACGGAGGTGCCGTCTTTACCGGCGGCAGCGGGGACGTTCGTGTAGGAATAGCAGTTGGAAAGTGTGCCGGACCAGGCGGTCATGCCTCCGTGGTTGGAGCCGTAGTCGTGCAAAGTACCTGCAAAATAGCAGTTGGTCATGTATGAGTGGTCGCCGCTGGCGCAAATGCCGGCCACATAATAGCCAGTCAGCGTGCCGGTAGCGCCGCAGTTCTGGATGTAGGAGCCGGAATTGTTGTTGTACGCGGCACCTAGAATGCAGGCGGAGTTGTTGTTGCTGTGGCCGTCGCTGTAGCTTTGCGGAGCCTCCAAGCGGGCATTGATTACCAGGCAGTAACGGATATAGATTGCGCCGCTGCCGCTACGGGTGAAGCCTGCGATGGCACCCATCATGCCACGGGCCTTCACCACCGGGTTGACCATCACCAAGGAGTCGATGGTGCAGGGGTACTGGATGCGGGAGAAGAGACCGCCGTGGAAGGAGTTCGATTTCTCGCAATACAGGTTGTAGATGGTGTGGCCATGGCCGTTGAAGGCACCTTGGAAGGAGTTTCCCGTCTCCGGCGACTCGCTGGTGGGGGAGCCGCCGCCGATGGGCGTCCAGTTGTTGGTGGAATCCCCCGTGTAGTTCAACCAGATGTCGGTCGTCAGGTTCAACGTCTTCCCGTCGAAGCTGGTGCCGGTGTTCACCAAGGAGGCCACACCCGCCAACTGCTCCGGCGTGGAGATGTCAAAGGAACTCTGGGATGCGTCATACCACGAGATGTCCGCGGTGCCGTCCCAAACCGTTTGCGCCTGTGCGCGCGGCACGAAGCCGGCAAGCGTCATCAGGATTGTCAGTAGAAAGCATAATTTTTTCTTCATAATATTGATTTTTGGTGATTTGTGATCTGTGATTTGTGATCTGTGATCTGTGATTTGTGATCTGTGATTTGTGATCTGTGATTTGTGATCTGTGATTTGTGATCTGTGATTTGTGATTTGTAGAGCCGCCATAATATGACGGCTCTACACGTCTCATTTTTTAACAAACGCCTTCGTCGCCGTACCCGCCCTCGTGGCCACGCGCACGAAATACACGCCGTCGGCCAACCCGGAAACGTTGATGCGGGTTTGTAGAGACGTGGTGCACCGCGTCTCTACAACGGAACGGACAACCTTACCGTACACATCAAACACCTCCACGGCCTCGATTTGTACATTGTACATTGTACATTCTACATTGACCACCTCCTTCGCTGGGTTCGGAAACACCTTCACGCTGCCCTCTAACCAGCTGTCGAGCCCCACAGTAGTGCTCTCCGTTACAGGCTCGCTCCATTCGCTCAGGTTGCCGATGCCGCAGTTGGCCTGCACCTGGACTTCGTACTGGGTCTCCGGTGTCAGCCCGCTAAGGGTGTAGCTGTTGGTGGTGGCGTTTGCGGTGATGCTGTTGCCCAACGTGTCGTCAGCGGGGCGGTACAAGATATTCCAGCTGATGGCATCTGGGTCGGCGTCCCAGCTTACGGTGGCACTCACGTCCGTCAGCCCGCTGATGGTGACGTTGGCAGGTGTCTTACAGGGAGCCCCTTCCACCACCGTTACGTGGGAGATGATTGTACCGGGCTGTGTGCCTGTGGTGTTGTCATTGCGCCAGAGGAAGACGAGTTTGGCCCGGCCGCCGGGCGCGGGATTCGCCATGCCCGCCGTTACATGTACGGTGCCGCCGCTCAGGTTGAAAAGATAGGGATAGCCGTCGCTGCCTGCGCTCTGCGGCTTGTAGGCCGTGAAGTCGAGGGCGAAGTCGCCGTACTGGCTCTGCGACTGGGCATTGTTGTACTGGCCGGCGGTGAATTCCACCTCTTCCGGCACGAGGAACACTTTCAAGAAGTCGAAATGGCTCTCGCCGCCCGCCCGCACGTCGAAGTCGAGGCGGAGCGTGTCAGAGGTGGGCATCAGCAGGGCCTTCTCCGCCATTACCGTAGAGGAAACCGCGTCGTTGTAGCCCGCCGTGTGGTCGTCGTGGGTGACGAACAGCACGGTGTCGCTGCCTCCGTCAGGTACGCCGACAACCCAGTAGTTGAGGGCATCGCCGTTGTTCAGCCACCACCCTTCGTCATCGGAGAAGGTGGCGGTGAACGGCAGGCTGTCGGCGGTCAGGTCCGGACCCGCTGCTGTGATGGTGATGTCGTCGAGATTCCACGACCGCTGGGTGTTGGTCAGCCGCAGGGCGATGCGCATCCCCGGCTGCGGCGTGACACTGGCGAACGAGTGCTCGCCCATGAAGTTGGTGTAGGGAGCGTCCTGCCCCGTGCGCCCGAAGGCGGTGGCGGGGATGGTGTCCACCGGGATGAAGGTTGTCGGGTCGGTGACATCGGTGATTACGCCGAGGGTCAGCGTGCCTGCGGCATTCGCGTTTTGGGCGCTGGTGTTGCCCCAGAAGGATATTGTCAGCTTGTTGATATCATTGGCGAACTCGGGTAAAACCACCATGACGGGACTCTGTTTGAGTTCCAACGAGTTGTCGCCGGAGTGGCAGGCGTACGGGTATCCCGTATAGACGAACGGCGACACGCCGTTGTTCACCACCCGCGTCTCGGGCGTGGCCCAGCATGCATCGAGCGGCACCGCAGCATTGTGCGGGTACCCCTCGAAATCTTCGAACCAGGGGATGCCCGGCGTAATTTCAACAGGCGGGCACTGCGCCACCGCCGCCCCGAAAATCACGCACATCACCGCTAAAACGTATATCTTCTTCCTCATAAACGGGATATTGTCACGTCAATATGTTCACGCTGCGAAGATACGAATTTTTTAGGAACCGCCGCACCACTGCATCAAATAAAAACATTCGAAGCCAACTCCCCTTCCCGACCACCCCGCCCTTCGGGCACCCCTCCAAAGGAGGGGAATGTAGGGGTGGCCGAAGGCCGGGGTAGGGTTATAGCATAACCGGCGTCAGCCGCCCTTGTGTGCTGCTGAAACGAAAAAAAGGGAGACCCTTCCGGATCCCCCTTATTCATAATTCAGCATTCAACATTCATCATTTCTTCACGAACGTCTTCGTCACCATGCCCTCTTCCGTGGTCACGCGCACAAAATACATGCCGTTGGCCAGGCCGCTGACATTGATACGGGTGGGGTTCTCGGTAACGATAACCGTGTTGATGAGTTTACCATAGACATCGAACACCTCCATCGTCTTGACGTTGAGGTCGCCGTCCACGCGGATGTCAACGTACTCTTTCGCCGGGTTCGGGTAGAGGCTCACGCTGTTCTCCAACCAGTTCTCGATGCCCACGTTGGTAGTTTGCACCGTGATCGTGGAAGACCAGTCGCTGACGTTGCCGTCGCCACAGTTGGCCTGCACCTGGATCTCGTAGTTGGTGTGGCCCGTCAGACCCGTGATGGTGTAGGTATTCGTATTGGAGGTCGCGGAACTCAGCGAGCCGCCCTCAGGACGGTACTGGATGTTCCAACTGTTCACGTCGGCGTTGGCATCCCAAGCGATGGTGATGGCCTCGTTCTCCACATTCGTGGAATGCAGACCCGTCGGCACGTCGCAAGGCTCAGAACCCTGCGGCAACGTCGTGAAGGTCATCTCATTGCCCTCGACGGTCGTGCCGTTGAAGGTGATGAACGCCTTGAACGTGTAGCTCGTGTTAGGAGCCAAGTTCGTGAGGTCGGCGGTGAAGCCGTTGCCCGTGCCGGTGCCCGTCACGGAAGTGTAGGTACCGCCGTTAGTGGCTTTCCACTGGAAGCCCTTCGCCGTGATGGTCACGTTGTCGGGATTCGTGATGACACCGTGCAGCGTGGCACCAGTCGAGCTGAGGTTGTCGGCGGCGTTGGTGGCCACGGTCGGGTCGGTGATGACTGGGCCGGAACCGCTGGCCGTCACCGTCAGGTTTTGGACGATGGCGGGTGGTTGGGTGCCTGAGCTGGGATCATTCCTCCAGACGAGAGCCAACAGAGCGGTGGAAGAGGAGGTCGGCGTGGCGTTCGGGTTGGGCATCTTCGCCACCACATGGATGGTGTCGGTGAGCTTGTTCAGGACGTAGGGGTACGACGACTGCGTGCCGTAGCCGTTCGCGTAGAAGTTGTAAGCATTGGTGGAGTAGTCGCGATGAGCGTAGTCCCCGGTGCTGAGCGTTGTGGTGATGGGCTGGAACTGCGTGGCGGCAGGCGCCAGGAACAGCTTCATGAAGTCGTAGCCGCCTTCACCATCGACCATCACATCGAAGGTGATGGTGATTGTGTCGCTCGTGCCTACGGTGAACAACTTCTGTGCGGCATTTGCGGAGTTTGTCGTAATGGTGTACCCCGGTGTGGTGCCGTTGTTGGTCACAAACAGGGAAGCCTCGTTGTTGACCGTGCCTCTCATCCAGTAGTTGACACAGCTGCCGTTGTTCAGCACCCAGGCGTCGTTGGCATCGGCGAAGTCGGCCGTGTAGGGCAGCGACACAGGGGTCATGGTCGTGGAGGTCTGCAGACTGTTGCTCCAGTAGCTGTGGTCGGTGCCGCCGCAGGTTGCGCGGACGTAGAACTCGTACGTCGAGGTGCTGTTCAAGCCGGTGACGGTGAACGGGTTGGAAGTGGCTGTTACCACGGAGGCGCCAGCGGCATCAGGATCGAAGCCGGGCGCGCCGTAGGCAATCTCCCACGAGGTGGCCGTCCCTACCTCCGTCCAGCCCAACTCAATGCTGTTGGTGGTGGCGTTGATGGCATGCACATTCTGCGGTTTCGGACAGGCCGGGATCAGGTCAATGGAAAGATTGTCAATGTAACCGTAGCTGGTAGCTGTATTGTAAGCGTTCTTGATGGCGATATAAGCCCCCGTGCCAGTGTATTGGCTGAAGTTGACCTCATGTTCCTCCCAAACGGCGGATGCTGAAGGCACAATCGT
Source organism: Bacteroidales bacterium (assembly GCA_017395245.1). Taxonomy (GTDB): domain Bacteria; phylum Bacteroidota; class Bacteroidia; order Bacteroidales; family WCHB1-69; genus F23-D06. The sequence goes on from JAFPVR010000111.1 coordinate 87,667, forward strand.
GTCGATTGGTGTGAAAGTGCTGGCATCCGTCGGGCTGGTCATCACACCCACAATCAGACGAGAAGTAGCGCTAGATGCGCGATACATGAAAGTAGCCTGCAACGTGTTGATTGGAATGGTGGCATCTATTTCCGGTAAAATGGCGATATTGTAGGTGCTGGCCGAGGCCGAATAGAAGTAGAGTGCCCCAGGACTGCTATAGTTGGTGGTGTTGATGTAAGGATAGTTGGTCGAAGTGTAGGTGTTGATTTTCTGCCAGCAGATGGGGTAGGCCGATGTACCTGTTCCGTAAGCGTCGAAGTTCTCCGTGTAAGGCAGTTGGTCAATGGCAGCACAGGCGGTGGCTGCAGAATACACGAAGGAGGTCTGGCTGACGTCGCCGCCGCCGCAGTCCGCCGTGACGTAGAAGTCATACACCGTGGAATGGTCCAGTCCCGTGACCGTGTAGGGGTTGGTCGTGACCGTCACCTCGGTGCCGGTGCCCGGTGCGAAACCGTTGGGGCCGTACTCGATCACCCAGGAATTGGGATTGCCATTCTGATCCCATGAGAGGTCAACACTGCTCGTGGTGATGTTGGATGCGGTCACGTGCAACGGTCTCGGACAGGAGGGAATCAGGTCGATGACCACGCTGTCGAGGTAGCCATAACCGGTTGCGGAACTGTTGTAGGCAACCCGGAAGGCGATGTAGTGACCCTCGCCGGTGTATTGGCTGAAAGGAACCTCGAACCCCTCCCACGTGGAGGTCGCAGAGGCGACAATCGTGTCAACCGGCACAAAGGTGGACGCATTGGCCGGGTTTGTCATCACACCCACCTCCAAGCGGGAAGTGGCATTGGAGGCGCGCCACATGAAGGTGGTCTGCAACGTGTTGACCGGAATGCTCTCGTCGATCATCGGGGAGATGGCGATGTTGTAAGTGCCGGAAGTGGCGGCGTAGAAGTAGAGGGAACCCACACCGTCGTAGTGGGTGGTGGTGATGTAGGGATAATTGGTGGTGGTGCTGTAGGTGTTAATTCTGTCCCAGCAGGTAGGATAGATGCCCGTGCCTGTGCCGTAGGTGTCGAAGCCTTCCACGTAGGGCAGGGAGTCGAGGGCCGTGCACGGGATGAAAACGGTGAGCTTAGTGGAGTATAGGCTGTATTCACCGCCGCAGTCTGAACGGACATAGACATCGTAAGTCGTTGCCGGAGTCAGGTTGGAGATCGTGAACGGAGGCTCCGAGGTGACGGTCTCCACAGTCCCAGCCGCACTGCCCGGAGTGAATCCGACAGGGCCGTACTCGACCTCCCAGGAGTTGGCTTCACCGACCTCCGTCCAGGTCAGGGTCATGCTGGTGGGAGTGACGCCGGTGGCGGTGACGTCCATGGGCTTGGGACAGTTTGGTATCGGCTCCACAAGGATGTTGTCAACGTTGCCGGCGTTGTAGGTGGTGGTGGGTTTCGGTGCCATCAGACCGATGTAGGTGCCGTTGCCTTCATATCCGTTGAATACAAACTCATAGTGCTGATAGGTGGTGGATGTGACCTCGATGGTGTCAACGGGCACAAAGGTTGTCTTGTCCGTGGGATTGGAGAGGACACCCACAACTAATGTGAACGGCGTGTAGGAGGTGGAGTAGATACGGGCGTCGAAAGACATCTGCAGGGTGTTTATCGGATGGCTCGTCGCGTCAATATTCGGCAAAACTGCGATTTGGTCGTCGTAGGTGCCGGAAGTGGTGTAAGTGTAGAACCGCAGGGAGTTGTCGCCGGAGGCGGCGTAGGTCGCGCTGGCATAGACAATCGGGTAACCGATGTAAGTGGTGGAAGTGCCGTTGTTAATGTAGCTCCAGCAATACGGCAGGTTGTTCGAGGAACCGGATGTCGAACCGGTGTAAGTGTCAAAATTCTCGATGAACGGCAGCGAGGTTATTGGGTCGCAGGAGGTCCGGAAATTATAAATACTGCTCCATTCGCTCGCATCCGTGCCGCAGCTTGTCCGTACCGCGACATAATAATTGGTGAAGGCGGTAAGACCGGTGAACGTGTATTCGTTGGTGTTGACCGTGATGATGTTGGTGCAAGTGTCGGGGTTGAACCCTGCGGCAGTGCTGAATGCCAAGTCGAATGTCGAGGAGGCGCCTTCCAGCACACCCCAGGTGACAGTGGCCTCGTTGTTGCTCACATAGACGGCATGCACGTCGAACGGCTGCGGGCAGGCGGGAGGCTCCACACAGGAGATCTGTGCCATGAAACCGGGTCTCACGACGCTGACGTCGGAGTGGAACAGCAGGGTGAGCGGACCAGTGGTGGAATTGACCGGACCGAATGATACCACGTTGCCGGTAACGCCAGAAATCACTTTCTGAAGGAGGTTGTCTTCATCGGTGCCAACACCGTTATAAATACTCAGATAGTCGTAGGTGGACTCGCCATCAAACGTACCGGAGATGGAAACCACAGAGTCGGTCTCGGATGGGAAAACGACTAACGTGTAGTTGCAGCTGTTCGCATAGTCGCCATTGGGACCGCCGTTGTCCGAAATGAAGATGCCGCAGCTCGTCACGGTGTCGGATCCGGTGACGCCCATCACGTAGGTGTAGGGATAGCCGACGGCGGGGGTTATGCTCCATGCGCTGACAGCACCGCCGCAGTCGGAACGGACGTAGAACTCATAGCCCGTGCCGTAAGCCAGCCCCGTGACGTTAAACGCAGTCGTGTCGATGCCGGTTTCAAGGGTGGCCTCGGAGGCGTCGTCGGGGTCAAAGCCGATGGGTCCGTATGCCACATCCCAGAGGCTGCCGTAGTTGTCCGTCCAGGTGAGGAACACCGTGTCGCTTGCTGTGGAAACGGCCGAGATGCCGGAGGGACGCTGGCAGGCGGGGATGGGCTCCACAATGATGTTGTCCACGTAACCGTAGTTGTAGTTTCCGCTTGTGGCAGGTTTCTTTGCCATCAAGGCCATGCGGTTGCCGGTGCCGTCATAGCTGCTGAAATCGACAATGTAGTTGGCGTATGCGGTGGATGACGTGATGATGGTGTCCACGGGAGTGAATGTGGTGTCTGTCATCACACCTACAATCAGATGGAAAGGATATGAGGTGCTGTTGTCACGGACGTCCAAGCTGAGTTGCAGCGTGTTGATGGGGTGGGTTGTGATATCGATTTCAGGGAGGATGGCGGTCTGGTCGCCATAATCGCTGGGGGAGGAGGCGGTGACGTTATAGTAGGAATAGAAACGCAGGGAATTGCTGCCGGAGGCGGCGTAGGTCGCGCTGGTGTAGATGATGGGGTAGCCGGCGTATGAGGAACTTGTACTGGTGCTGATGTTGCTCCAGCAGTAGGGCAGGCATGAGGTGGTGCCCGTCGTGTTGCTCGGATAGGCGTCGAAATTTTCCATATAGGGCAACTCGGCAATCGGGGCGCAGGCGGTCGCGGCCGTTATCTTCTTCGTGTAGTTGCTGACGTCGCCGCCCCCGCAGTTCGCCCGCACGTAGAAGTCGTAGCCGGCGGAATGCGTAAGGCCGTTGACGGTGTAGGGGTTTGTGGAGGCGCTCTCCACGGTGCCGGTGCCGGGCGTGAAGCCCATCGGGCCGAACTCGATGTCCCAGCTCGTGGCGGAACCCATCTCGTCCCAAGTGAGCTCGACACTGGTGGTAGTGGCATTGGTGGCTGTCAGATGTCTTGGAATGGGGCAGGAGGGCAACAGATTCACCACCACGTTGTCCACATATCCGTAATTGTAGCCGGAGGCAGGCTTCGGGGCCTTCACCGCGATGTAGCCGCCAGTGCCGGTGTAATGGCTGAGCGGAATCTCAAAGGTGGTGTAGGCGGTCGTTTGCCAGACGATGGTGTCCACGGCGGTAAAGGTTGTGGCATCGGCCGGGTCGGTCATGACGCCCACCACCAAGACGAAAGGATTGGTGGCGGAGCTGGCCCGGACATCCATGGTGAGCTGTAGGTTGCTGATGGGATACGATGTGATGTCGATCTGCGGCAGCACGGCGGTCTGGTCGGCGTAGGCGGTAGTGCTGTAGGTGTAGAAGTGCAGGGAGTTGCTGCCCGATGCGGCGTAGGTCGCGCTGGCGTAGATGTTCGGCAGTCCGGGATAGGTGGTGCCGGTGTTGAGCTTGCTCCAACAGTAGGGCAGTACATCCACGGTGTTGGTGGTGACACCCGGATAGCCGTCGAAGTCCTCGGTGAACGGCATTGTCGAGACGAGGGCGCATGCCGTGGCGGCAGTGGTCTTGGTGCTGAATTCGCTGAGGTCGCCTCCTCCGCAGTTCGCTCTAACGTAGAAATCATAACCGGAGGAAGGCTCCAGACCGTTGATGGTGTAGGGGTTGGTCGTGGCGGTCTCCACGGTGCCAGTTCCTTGCGCGAATCCCATCGGACCATATTCGATCTCCCAAGTGGTGGCGCTGCCCATTTCCAACCACGACAGGTCGATGCTGGTCAGCGTGGGATTGGATGCCGTGAGGTCTTTCGGTTTGGGGCAGGTCGGAATCACATCCACCACGAAGTTGTCGATATATCCCGCATTGTAGCTTGAGGCAGGCTGTTTCGCCAGGATGGCGATGTAGCCGTTCGGACCGGTATATTGGTTCAGGGGGAAATCGTAGGTTTGGTAGGTGTTGGAGGTGGTCTCAAGGGAGTCTAACACCACGAATGTGCTCTGGAGCGACGGGTTGGTGATGACCCCGATGTAAGCCTTGAACGTGTATGTGGAGTAGTTGCGTGCGTCAAAGGAAAGTTGTAACGTGTTGACAGGGTAAAGGTCGGCGTCTATTTGCGGCAGGATGACCATCTCGTCGCCGTAGGTGCCGGTCGTCTGATATGAGTAGAAGCGCAGGGAGTTGCTGCCGGAGGCGGCGTAGGTTGCGCTGGCGTAGATGATGGGGTAGCCCTTGTAGCTTGAAGAAGAAGTGGTGGCGGTGTTGAGGTAGCTCCAGCAGTACGGCAGGTTGTTCGTGCTGCCGGAGGTGCTGCCGGGGTAGGAGTCGAGGTTGTCGGTCCAAGGCAGTGTGGCGATGGGTGCACAGGCCGTGGTCAGCGTCAGGTAGGCCCAGTTGCTCGTGTCGCTGTTGCAGAGTTGGGCCACACGGAGTTGGTAGGTTGTGCTGGGAGTCAGCCCCGTCAGGTTATAGGTGGTGTCGTAGGCGTTTTCGGTCGTGGCATTGCTCCAGTCGGTGGTGGGCGTCTTGTATTGCAACACGAAATCGGTGCCGCCTGTTGCCGATGTCCAGGTGAGGTCAACGCTGGTGGAACCTAATGTTGTGACATTGAAATTACCCGGCGTGGGGCAGTCGGAGATGTTGAATAGATAGTAGCGGTTCACATCCGGCCAAGTGCTGGTCGGACAGCTGTTCGTCGATTGGCCGGTCGTATAGTGGGTGGCGTTGTGGAGATTGTTTAACAGAATGATATCCGTGTTGTTCACGCACATACCCGGCTGACGGGCAACGTTGGGAAGAATGGGAGGCATCGCGGAATAATACACGATCTGGATGTTGTTGCTGCCCTCGAAGAGTTGCACCTGCCAGCGCAGCAGGGAAGGTCTCGATACACTGTTGTAGGTGGAGGTGGCGAACTCAATCACGCACACGCGGTCGGGTGCGGTACCGATCACCTCGTGATACACATAGCCGCTGTCGGTGATGTAGCCGTCGCAACCCAACATGTTGATCTTTGGATTGTTGTTGTTGGCCGCAGTCGAACTGAACGGCGTGCTGTAAGAGGCCGTTCCCGTCACCGTGGGTCCGAACCGCAGGTTGCCGTCCGAGTTCACCGAGAACTGCGTGTACGGGGTCCCCGCAAAGTTGAATGTGAACCCGATGTTCGTCACGGCGGAGGCCTTGCTATCACCTGTGCCGGAGATAAGGTTGGTGGAGTCAGTCAGTTGAATCCACTTGGTTGCGTCAGTGCCCGTCGTCATTATGTAGTCAGACAAGACCTGCGCGAACCCGCTCATGCTCAATGTGATAAGCATAAGCATAATGCATAGAAACTTTTTCATAATACTTTTATTTAGTGAATAATTGATACTTCCTAAAAACAAACTGCAAAAATACAACCATATTAACAATTTCGGGTTGAAAAGTTATGAACAAGTTATGAACAGGAGCCGACGCATTCTTGCGTCGGAAAACACAAAAAAAGGGAACCCTCTCGGATCCCCCTTGGATTTGCGTTGTCCGTAGAGACGCACGGCCGTGCGTCTCTATGCAGCGATATAGAACTCGTCAATCGCTTTCACAACATTGTCGTCAACAATTACTTTCATTATTTGTTGTGATAGTGCTGGTGGATGAGTTCTGTCAGATGGGCATCAAGCTCTTCAAGTGTCATGCTTCGCTCCAACTCCTCGTCTGTTAATATCCGCAGAGATTCATGGGCGGGAGCGATATACTGAGTTTGAGGCTCGTTAACTTCTTGCAGCTCAGTGTCTTTTATAGGGTATTCTTTTGCCATTTCGTATTTCATTTTCTTCAGCCGCGAAAATACACATTTTTCCGAATGGCAGTTCCTTATTACTGGAACCTCATTGACGAAAATTATACAATATTGACACCGGAGTTGTGTCTTATCGGAATTGATCGGAGATAGACTGGAGGGGAGACGCAAAATTTTGCGTCTCTACAACCACGTAGTAGCCATACCCATCCAAGCCCTTTGAGCTTGGGTAGAGTATGCCTGCACTATGGCTACACTATGGGTAGGACTTGGGAACGTGGGTGCTGGCAGGGTGCTGCGGCTTGGGGAACAGTCTCTGCCAAAACCAGTGTCGAGATTTAACAATTCGAGTATGAATTGTTAAATCTAAATTCGCATTGCTTTGAAAACCAGCAGGATAAAAAATTTTAAGAAGACTTGACAAACGCTTCGTTTTGTTGTATCTTTGCAGCATAGAATTCTTTGAACCTAAAAACGAAAATCAAACAGTATGGAACAGAATAAAGACATAAGACAAAACGGCGAAATCATCCTTTACCAGCCCGACAGTAGCATCCGGCTCGAGGTTCGTATGGAGGAAGAGACGGTGTGGTTGAATCGACAGCAAATGGCCACGTTGTTCGATAGAGACATCAAGACCATTGGCAAACATATAAACAACGCCTTAAGCCAAGAGTTACGAGGATTATCAACTGTCGCAAAATTTGCGACAGTTCAGCAAGAAGGGGATCGTATAGTGAATAGAGATATCGAATACTTTAATTTAGATATGATTCTCTCTGTTGGATACCGAGTTAAATCACAAAAAGGCATCCTGTTCCGCCAATGGGCGAACACTGTGCTGAAAGAGTACCTCCTTCACGGTTACGCAGTCAACCAAAGGATTGAACGCTTGGAGCAGCGTGTCAGCAAAACGGAGGAGCAAATCGGCCTCTTCGTGCGCACCGCTTTGCCACCGGTCGAAGGCGTCTTCTACGACGGCCAGATCTTCGACGCATACGCCTTCGCTTCCGACCTGATCCGCTCGGCAAGGAAACGCATCATCCTCATCGACAACTACATCGATGACTCCGTACTGCTTGTGCTGGCGAAACGGGAGGAGGGAGTGACAGCGGATATTGTCACGCGGCGCGTCACCGAGGCGTTGACCCTCGACCTCGACCGCCACAACCGTCAATACCCGCCCGTGGATGTTCGGGAGTGCGACCGCTACCACGACCGCTTCCTTATCATCGACGATACGGTGTATCACCTCGGCGCATCGCTCAAGGACCTCGGGAAGAAGCTGTTCGCGTTCAGCAGGATGGAGGTGAGGGCGGAGGAGATTCTGCCGCGAACGCAGTGAGCGAGCGGAACCTCCAGCACGAATGTCAACGGTCAATAGTCAACGGTCAACGGTAGCCCTTGCACCAACAAAAAAAGGGAACCCTTCCAGATTCCCTTTTCAAGATTCAGGTTTCAAGTTTCAAGATTCAGGTTTCGACTGCTTGAAACCTGAAACCTGAAACTTGAAGCTTGAAACATATACGAAAAGGGGAACCCTCTCGGATTCCCCTTATTCATAATTCAGCATTCAACATTCATCATTTCTTGACGAACGTCTTCGTCACCATGCCCGCCTCCGTGCTCACGAGCACGAAATACATGCCGTTGGCCAGGCCGGAAACGTTGAGGGTGGTGATTTCGGACGAAATGCGGTTGGTCTGCAACAATTTGCCATACACATCGAATACCTCGATGGTCGCGTTGTCCCATTGTACATTGTTCATTGTACATTGTACATTGACAACCTCCTTCGCCGGGTTCGGGTAGAGGCTCACGCTGTTGGCAAGCCAGCTGTCGATGCCGGTGGTGGTGGTGCCCGTCACGGCAGAAGACCACTCACTGACATTGCCGCCGCCGCAGTTGGCCTGCACCTGAATCTGGTAGGAGGTCTCCGGCTGCAAACCGTTGATGGTGTAGCTGTTGGTGTTGGAAGTCGCACTGCTCAGCGTGCCGCCCACAGGACGGTACTGGATATTCCAGCTGCTCACGTTGGCGTCGGCATCCCAGGAGACGGTGATGCTTTCGTCGGTAACAGCGCTGACGGTCAGGCCCGTCGGGGTGTTACACGGCTCCACATCCTGATCCAGCGTGGTGAAGGTCTGCTCGTTGCCGGTGACCGTCTGACCGTTGTAGGTGATGTACGCACGGAAGGTGTAGCTCGTGCTGGGCGTCAGGCCGGTGAGGTTGGCGGTGAAGCCGTTGTTGGCACCAGAACCCGCAATCTGCGTGTAGGTGCCGCCCTGGGTGGCCTTCCACTCGAAGCCCTTCGCCGTGATGGTCACGTTGTCGGGGTTCGTGATGGTGGCATTCAGCGTGGCGGTGGTCTGCGCAATAGCCGTAGCAGCGTTGGTGGCGACCGTCGGGTCGGTGATGACCGGGCCAGGACCGCCGCTGATAGTGACGGACAGGTTCGTGATGGTGGCCGGCGGGTTGTAGAGGACGGATGGGTCATTCTTCCAAACCAGTGACAGCAACGCTGTGGAGTTGGCGTTCGGGTTGGCATTCGGGTTCGGCATCGTTGCCACCACATGGGTGGTGGCGGTCAGCTTGTTCAAGATATAAGCATGAGAGCTTTGGGTACCATAACCGTGGTTGTAGAAGTCGTAGGCGTTCTGGGAGTAGTCGTGGTACCAGTAGTCCCCGGAGCTGGCGGAAGCGGTGGATGCCGGGAACTGCTGTGAAGACGGTGCTAAGAACAGTTTGAAATAGTCAAAACTGCTTTCGCCGTCCACCATGATGTCAAAGGTGATGGTGATGGAGTCGGCCGTGCCCACCGTGAACAGTTTCAGCGCGGCGACGGCAGAAGTGCTGTTGCCGTATTCCGGCGTGCTGCCGTTGTTGGTCACAAAGAGCGCCGCATCATTGTTCACCGTTCCTTTCATCCAATAGTTGGTGCATGCGCCGTTGTTCAGCACCCAGGCATCGTTGGCGGAGAAGTCGGCGGTGTAGGGCAGACCTATAGGCGTCATGGTGGTGGAGGCAGACAAGGCGTTGCTCCAGTTGCTGATATCGGAGGCACTGCAGAGAGCGCGCACGCGGAACTCGTACGTGGTGGTGCTGTTCAGGCCGGTGACGGTGAACGGGTTGCTGGTGGCCGTCACCGTTGGGGTGCTGGGAGCGTCGGGGTCGAAGCCGGGATCACCGTAGGCAATCTCCCACGTGGTGGCAGAACCAGCCTCCGTCCATCCCAACTCAATGCTGTTGGTGGTGGCATTAACGGCATGCAGATCCTGCGGCTTCGGACAGGACGGCATCAGGTCGATGACCAGGTTGTCGATGTAGGAGTAGCAGGTGGTGGTGGGCTTACCGTTGTAGAAGGCGATGTAATGGCCGTTGCCGTTGTAGTTGTTGAAGTTGACTTCCCGCTCTTCCCAGTTGGACGCGGTGGCGGGGGAATAGAGGGTGTCAACGGGCACAAAGGTGCTGGCATCCATGGGATTGGTCATCACACCCACAATCATATAGTCGGTGGTGCTGTATGCCCGGTACATGAAAGTGGCCTGCAGCGTGTTGACAGGGATGGTGGCGTCAAACATCGGGGTGGCGGCGATGTTGTAGGTGGCAGAGCTGGCGTAGAAGTAGAGGGAACCCACACCTTCATAGTGCGTGGAATTCACGTAAGGTCTGTTGGAGGAATAAGTGTTGATCTTGCCCCAGCAGTCCGGATACGCACTCTCGCCCGTGCCGTAGGTGTCGAAATTCTCCGTGTAAGGCAGTTGGTCAATAGCATCGCAAGCGGTGGTTGCGGTATATACGGGTGCAAAGTAGCTGGTGTCGCCCGCACTGCAGACCGACCTCACGTAGAAATCGTACTGGGTGGCAGTGGTCAGGTTGCTTATGGTGTACGGGTTGGTCGTGACACCGCTTTCCACGGTGCCGTTGCCAAGCGTGAAGCCGGCAGGACCGTACTCGATCTCCCATTCCGTGGCGGAGCCGTTTTCTGTCCAGCCCAACTCAATGGTCGAGGTGGTGACATCCGTTGCATGGACTTGAGTCGGCTTCGGACATGTCGGGATCAAGCCGATGAACAGGTCGTCGATGTAGGAGTAGCAGGTGGCGGTGGGTCTTCCGTTGTAGAAGGCGATGTATTGGCCGGTGCCGTTGTAACCGCTGAATGAGACCTCTTTCTCCACCCAGGCGGTCGCGGAGCTGCCCGGATGAATCGTGTCAACGGGCACGAAGGTGTTGGCGTTGGCGGGGTCGGTCATCACACCCACGATCATGTAGTCCGTGCTGCTGGAAGCCCTGTACATGAAGGTGGCCTGCAGCGTGTTGACGGGGATAGCGGCGTCAAACTGCGGGGCGATGGCGATGTTGTAAGTGCCGGAACTGGCGTAGAAGTACAACGAACCCACACCGGCATAGTGCGTGGAGTTGACATAAGGTCTGTCACCGCTGGTATAGGTGTTGATCTTGCCCCAGCAGCTGGGATAGACGGTTGTACCCGTGCCGTAGGTGTCAAAGTCCTCCGTAAAGGGAAGCGTGGCGATGGCGGCGCACTCCGTCCGGAAGGAATACTCTTCCCAGGTGCTGTAGTCGCCGCCGTCACAGATGCCCCGCACATAGACATGGTACAGGGTGTTGGGCGTAAGACCGGTCAGGCTGATTGAGTTGGTGCTCTCCGTGGAAGGGACATCGGTGGCGAAATCTACACTCTCGCCGTAGAGAACCTCCCAAGAGGTTTCCGAGGAACCCGGTGTCCAGGTGATGTCGGCCGTGGTTTGGGTGATGTTGGAAGCCAAGATGTCCTCCACATGCACACATGCGGGAATGTAGTCGATAGTGATGTCATCCAGGTATTGATAGCTGGTAATCCACTGCGGGATACGGAATGCCACATAGTGACCGTTGCCTTGGTAACCGGAGGTGGTGAACTCGGCCTTCTCCCAAGTGGAGGTAGCCGACGGGCTGAAGGATCCTATGGGCTCGAAAGTGCTTGGGTCGTTCAGGTCAGCGAGAATACCCACTTCGATAAAGTAGTTGGCGGAAGTCTTGTAGGACCAGAAAGAAATCTGCAGGCTGTCCATCTGGATGGCGTCGTCGAAGCGCGGGGAGACGGCCATGGAGTAGTAGGCGCTGGTGCCGTAGAAATAGAGTGAGTAGTTGGGCGAGTGGGTGTAGGTGCTGGAAGGATACGGATAGGCCGTGGAGTAGTTGGTCTTCTTGGTCCAGCAGGGCACCGAGTTGGAGGAGCCTGTTCCGGTGGCGTTGTCGAAGTTCTCCATGAACGGGAGCGCGGTGATATAGCACGGGATGGTCACCGTGGTGGTGGCCCATGCGGAATTGTCGCCGCCGCAGAGGGAGCGCAGGCGCACAGTGTAGGTGGTGTTGCTGGTCAGGTTGGAGAGAACATACGGGCTGGCCGTCACCGTGCCCACAGAGGTCCACGAGGCGTCGCCCTCGGCCTTGTACTCCATCTCCCAGGAGGTCTCGCCAGCACCGGGCGCCCATGCGATGGTCGCGCTGGTGGCGTCTGACGACAGCACATAGACGTTGGGGGCAACGCAGGTCACCGTCACGTCGCACTCCATGCCGAACTTCACGTTGTTGCGGTACGAATAAGTGCTCGGGCTCTCAGGACTGGTGAAGTCGAACTCGTAGTCATCGTCATAATACTGCAACGTCTTGCCGGATGCGGAGTGGGCATTGAACGTGTTGTTACTGGAGGTGGTGTAATCGCCATGGTCGTTCTTGACAACCACCACCAGATTCCGGTTGCCGCTGTAGTTGAAAGGCGTGCTCAACGGGATGTTCACCCAGTGGTCCGGGCCGGAGTTGCTGTACGTGATGCTGCCTTGATAGACTAAGGTCAGGGAGTCGGACGGAATCCAGTTGCTGAGGGAGGTGAGGTCGGTCTCGGCAAGGTAGATTGATTGGTTGGTCTTGGTCTGGGGTGTGGAATAGATGTACTGGAAGCCGATGGAGCTGATGTCGCCTGAAGCGTTGATTTCGTTGGCGAGGAAGAGCTCCTGCACGTAAGAGTAGTTGTAGTACGTGTTGATCGGCACATTGTAGGTTCCAGTCGTGCCGTTGCCGACGATGTTGTCTCCGCCGGCGGCGCAATTGGTCGTGAAAGTAACCGTCAGCGTGTCGGAGGACCCGGAAGTGCAGTTGCTGTAAATCATCGCCTCGTAGGTGGTCAGCTCGGTGAGGCCGCTGAGCATGAACTGCGAGCCGGTGACCACCTGCGACTGATAGAAACCCGTGTTGGCCTCGCCATACTCAATCGTGTAGTCGGTCACACCGTAGGGCGCCTCCGTCCAGGTCAGCAGGGCCGAGGTGCCGGCGACATTCGTGACGGCGAAGTTGGAGGGTGCAGAACATTCCGGCAGGTAATCGACCTTCACATTGTCTATATAGACGTAGTTGGAATTGCTGGAGATCGGAGCCTTGAACGCGAAATAGACTTCAGACAGGTTATAGACACTGGCCGGGATGTTCACCGTGAAGGGGTACCAGGTGGAGGTGCTGGTCAAGTCGCCGGGATAGATGGATTTCAGGACATGGAAAGTGCTCTCGTTGGCCTCGTCGGTCATGTAGCCCACGTCCAAGCGGCCATAGCTGGCGCTGCTCTTATAGACATCGAAGGAGAGGGCCAACATGCCGGGAGTCTCGTTGGAGAGATTCATCGGGTCGGTGGCACCATAGACCGTCGTCGCGGAATAGCTGTAGAAATAGAGGGAACCGCCACCCGTGGTGGAGATGTACGGGTAGGTGGTGGTGGTGCCGGTCTGGTAACGGCTCCAGCACATCGGGTAAGCAGAAGAGCCGGAACCCTGGTTGTTGAAGTTCTGCGTATAGGGGAATGTGGAGACAACGCCGCATTCGGTCTGGAAGGAGGCCTGCATCCAGGAGCTGCCGTCCAAGGAGTTGCAGACGGCTCTCACATACACATCATACAAGGTGCTCGGCAGCAGGTTGTTGAGCGTGATGGAGGGTGTTCCCGAAGCATACTCGGCCGTTTCCTGATTGGGGTCGGAAATGGAGCCTGACGGACCGTAAACCACTTCCCAGTCCGTCTCCGTGCCACCGGGAGTCCAGGTCACCACGGCGGAATTCTCCGTGATGGCGGCTGCCGGAGCGGCGATGTTAGTCACATGCGGACAAGCCGGGATGTGGTCGATCACGATGTCGTCGATGTACATGTAGCTGGTGATCTCATTCGGGATGGCGAAAACGATGTAGCGCCCGTTGCCCATGTAGTTGCTGGTGTTGACGTCGAAATACTCCCACGTGTTGTTGGCTGTGGGCGAGAACTCGCCGATGGTGGTGAAGGTGTTGAAATCCTCGGGGTCGGACATCACGCCCACCTTGATCTTGTAGCTGGCAGAAGTCTTGTAGGCGTAGAAACTGACTTGGATGTCGTTCATCTGCACGTTGTCGGCAATGCGCGGCGAGGCCAAGTAGGAGTAGTAAGCGCTGGTGCCGTAGAAATAGACGGAATAGGTGCCGGAATGGTGCTGGGAAGAGGAAGTGTAGGGGTAGGCGGTGGAGCTGTAGTTGGTGTTGCGGGTCCAGCAGGTGATCATGTTGCCGGAGCCGCTGGCCGTGGCCGATTCAAAGTTCTCCATGTAAGGCAGGTCGATGGAGGTGCAGGCGGTGCGGCGTGTCACCGACGCCCATCCGCTGTACTCACCGCCGCCGCAGACGGCACGGACACGGAAATGGTATTTCGTGTCGGCGGAGAGGTTCAAGACGGTGTGGGGAGATGTCACGGCACCCTCGGAAGTCCAAGAAGTCTCGCCGTCAGCCTGGTACTCGAGTTCCCAGGCGGTCTCCGTGTTGCCGGGCGCCCAGGCCACGGTCACGCTGTTGTCCGTCACATCATTGACATACACGTTGGGGGCAACACATGTGATCGTATTGTCGCAGGGGATGAAGAACTTCACATTGCTGCGGTTGGAGGTGGTGTAGCCGCTCGCCCCGGAGGATGTGGGGTTCGTGGGATCCGGATTGTAGGTGTCGTTGTAGAAATGCAGCGTCCGGTTGGCGCCGGCGTTGTGTGCGCGGAACACGTAGGTGCTGCTGTTGTAGGCGCCGGAGTTGTCGTCCACCACAAGCACGAGGTTGTCCGTGCCGTTGTATTGGAACGGGGTGGAGAACACGAACGTGTTCCATCCCTGGCTGCAGTTCAGCGATCCGGTATAGACCTGCTGCAGTCCGGTGGAGGGTATGTAGTCCGAGGCGCTGGTGAACGTGGACTGGGTGGTGTGGCCTAAGTAGAGGGTCACGTTGGTCTTGTTCGTCGAGGGGGTGCTGTAGGCGTAATCGAAGGCGATACTGTCGATGGTGGCCGCGCCGCCCATCTCGGAGGCGAGGTAGATCTGCTGGGTGAAGGTGTAGTTGTAATAGTTGTTCAACGGAAGCTGATAGGTGGTGATAGTGCCTTCGGTGAAGGGGTCGCCGCCCGCCATACATCCGGTCTCGAAGCTGGTGAAGACGGTATCTACATTGCCCTGGACACATTCCGAGAAGACGAACACATCGTATGCAGTGCTCGGGTTGAGGCCGGCGAGCATCTGGCTGTTGCCGGTGATGGAGGTGAACGTGGTCCAGTTGTCCATGCCCGCTTCGGAGTAGCCCACAGTGTAGCCGGTGGCGCCCACAGGAGCGGAGCCCCAGACGATGAGCGCGGAGGTTCCGGTCACCTGCTCGGAAGTCACGTTTACGGGCGGGGTGCAATACGGGTCGGTGGTGAAGGTCACGGGTGAGCTCCAGAAGCTGTTCTCGCCGTTGCCGCAGTCGGCCCGCACGTAGAGGTCGTATTGAGTGTTGTCGGTCAGGTTGGTGAACGTGTAGGGGGAGTTAGAGACATAGACGGGGGTGCCGCTGCCCACAGGATCCCCGTGGGGCACACAGGTCACCTCCCAGCCGGTCTCGGTGGCGCCGGGTTGCCAGGAAATGGTGGCCTCCTCGGCTGTGTGGCTCATGAGGACGAGGTTGGTAGGCGTGGGGCAGGCCGCCGGCGTAGTGAACGTACGCGGGGAGGACCAGGAACCCGTTTCGGAAGAACAGTTGGATTTCAAGTAAACCGAATAGGTGGTGGCCGATGTGAGGCCGGTCATCGTGTAGAAAGTGTCCGTGAGGCCGGTGAGGGTGGTGCCGCCACTAAGCGTGTCGAAAGTGCCGGTCTCGCCATACAACATGTCCCAGCTGTAAGCCGATTGTTGGAAGTTTATCCAGTTGAGGTCGGCGGAATAGGGGCCGATGTTGGCCACCGTGGGAGTCAAGCTCGGACAACCCGACAAAATATAGGTTATACGAAGGTTAGGACGGTTGGCGGAAACAGCAGGCGGAGTGGTGAAGGCCCCCCCACTGGGTGAAGTGCCCCCGGGCCAATCTGCATGGGAAGCATATTCCGCATCAACGGGACCATCCGTTATTCTGCAGCCTCTCCTCCAATGCCGGCTTTCCGACTGAGCCGTATAGTTGTACCCGCAATTCGTATCGCCTACGACCGCTCCTCCGTAGGTGACCGCCACTAACAAATTGCTTGTGCCGTCCCAGATGAACGGATTGGTCAAGTTTACGGTAAACCATCCCAAGCCCGTGGAAACCCAATTGCTGGAATCCACAAACGTTAGTTGGTTAAACGGCGTGTAGTCAGTTGCGCTGGTGAAACTCGTAGTGGAACGGTGCCCCATATAGGTGCAGCAGCTTTCCATCACCACACTTTCGCCAGTCCCGTTATAGAACTCTATGGCGATAATGGTGGCACCCGCCGGAACATTCGCGGCGGTCAGTTCCGCTGCGGTATAGATGTTCTGGGTGTAGGAGTACACGGCTCCACTACTCATGGGGGATCCGGCAGAACCGCCTGTATTGGAGTGGCTCGTTCCGGTTCCGAATGTCGCAGTCAACTGCGCATTCAGCATCAGCGGCATGCTCAACACCGCTGTCAGTAACAATAGTAGAATCTTTTTCATACCGTTTTTATTTGGTGAATAATGAATATTACAAAATGAATCTGCAAAATTACAATAATTATAGAATAAGGTGTGCAAAAATGTTATCAACAAGTTATGAACAGAGGAGGAGATTCCGCTCGACGCTTTCGCGTCTCGCGGAATGGTGCGCTGCGCACAGGGTCAAAAAGGGAAAAGATGGGCGGCGGCCGTAAGTAGAGCCGTCATAATATGGCGGCTCTACGGCGTCTCGCAGTTTGTGTGTCTGCGAGGACGCAGACACCTCCATGACCGCCGCCCATCTTTTCCCACTCCCACACCCGACACCGCGCACCATTCCGCAAGCGAACGCAGTGAGCGAGCGGAACCTCCTTCTCGCCAGTGCGCATCAACGAAAAAAGGGGAACCCTTCCGGATCCCCCTTATTCAGCATTTAGCATTCAACATTCATCATTTCTTGACGAACGTCTTCGTCACCATACCCTCTTCCGTGGTCACGCGCACGAAATACATGCCGTTGGCCAGGCCGCTGATATTGATGCGGGTGGGGTTCTCGGTAACGATAACCGTGTTGATGAGTTTACCATAGACATCGAATACCTCCATTGTCTTGACGTTGAGGTCGCCGTCCACGCGGATGTCGACGTACTCCTTCGCCGGGTTCGGGTAGAGGCTCACGCTGTTGGCAAGCCAGCTGTCGATACCCACGGTGGTGGTGCCCGTCACGGCGGAAGACCACTCACTCAAGTTGCCGCCGCCGCAGTTGGCCTGCACCTGGATCTCATACGTGGTCTCCGGCTGCAAACCGTTGATGGTGTAGCTGTTGGTGTTGGAAGTAGCACTGCTCAGCGTGCCGCCCACAGGACGGTACTGGATGTTCCAGCTGTTGACGCCAGCGGCATTGTTCCAAGTGATGGTGATGCTCTCGTCGGTGACAGCACTGACGGTCACGCCCGTGGGCACGTCGCAAGGCTCAACATCCTGGTTCTGCGTGGTGAAGGTCATCTCGTTGCCGGTGACCGTCTGACCGTTGAAGGTGATGAACGCACGGAAGGTGTAGCCCGTGTTGGCGGTCAAGCCGGTGAGGTTGGCCGTGAAGGTGTTGCCCGTGCCGGTACCTGCAATCTGCGTGTAGGTGCCGCCCTGGGTGGCTTTCCACTCGAAGCCCTTCGCCGTGATGGTCACGTTGTCGGGGTTCGTGATGGTGGCGTTCAGCGTAGCGGTCGTCTGCGCAACAGCCGTGGCGGCGTTGGTGGCAACCGTCGGATTGGTGGGCACCGGGCCGGAACCGTTACAGTTGGTCGTGAAGGTGTAAGTGGTGTAGGTATCCATGCTGTCTTGAGAGAACAACACGGTGCCGTCAGGACCTGCGATGGAGAATCCTGCTTCGTCGTCATAGTTGCCGGAATGCCATACCAGGGAGGTACTGACGTTGTCGCAGAGATTGATCGTCACCGTTTCGGAGGAGGGCGTGTCGTTATTGTCAGTAGCCTCCAAGGTGGCCACAACCACGCCGCCCTGTTCCACGGTCAGATAACCGTCGTTCCAGCCGTCGCCGTAACTATCCGTAAGGATGAAGGTGTACAGGCAGGCGTTGGCAGCATCGCAGTTCGGGGTGGTGAAGGAAGTGGTGGCGTAGAGGGAGGTCTCGTCAATACAGTCGGCTTTCACGCGCACGTCGTAGGCGGTGAGACCGGTCAGGTTGCTGAGCTGGTAGGTCGTCGTGGTGGCGTTGTCCACCGTCCAAGTGGTAGCAGAAGCCTCCTTGTATTCCACAATCCAGGAAGTCTCGTTGCCGCCGGCCGTCCAAGACACGGTGGCGGAACTCTGACCCACGTTGCTGACCGTCAGGTTGGTGGGCATCGGGCAGGTGTTGGAGACACAGGAAACCGTCAACTCGAAGCCGGATTTCTGGACGGAACCGTCAGAGTAGAAGTAGAGGGTAAGCGGTCCGGTAGTGGAAACCAGCTGCGGAATGGTCTGGTTCTCGTCGCGGAATTCGCCGAGCAGGGTGCCGGTGGCATCCGGACCGTCGTAAATACGCAGATAGTCGCAGCAGCTCTCCGTGCTCAAGGTGCCTTGGATGGCGACGAGGTTCATCGGGGCATCTGGGTTGATGGTCATAGTGGACTGGCAGTTGCTGGTGTAATCGCCTGTAGGACCGCCGTTGTCATAAATAGTCACATCACAGGCGGAGATAGTGGTCGTGCCGGTGGCGGGCATGTTGATGGAGCCCGGAATAGCTGTGTAAGGACCGGTCCAGATGCTCTCGTCGCCAGCGCCGCAGTCGGCCTGCACGTAGAAATCGTAGGAAGTTCCGGAGGTCAGGTTGTCAATCGTGTAGGGGTTGGTGCTGACACTAATGGATGTGCCTTGACCTTGTGTGAAGCCGGTAGGACCGTACTCGATGTTCCAGGAAGTCTCACTGCCAGCTGACCATCCGAGGGTGATGGACGTGGAAGTGGTGCCTGTGGCTACCAAATCTTCGGGTTCCGGACAGGTGGGGATGTTCATAATCATGACATTGTCCAACCAGTAGTAATAGACACTGCTGTTGGAGTGCTGGCGGAAGGCGATGTAGCGGCCGGTGCCGGTCATCACCGTGGAGTCGAAGTCAACCACATACTGGTTCCAAGCGGTGTTGGCAGGTTGGATGATACGGACAGACTCGAAGGTGGTTACGTCGTTCGGGTCGCTCATCACACCAATATCGAAGGTGCCGGAAGAGGTGGTGCTCTCCGCCTTCAGCATGAATTTCACACGTAGGTTGTGAATGTCGGCGTCGATTTGCGGCGACACGGCCGTGGTGGGATTCGTGGTCTCCGACTGGAAGTAAAGGCTGTTCGGAGAAGATGAGGAGTAGTTGGAAGTGATGTACGGGGCATTGCTGTAGGTGATCGGGAATGCCCAGCAGTTCGGTCTGGTGGAGGTGCTGGCGGTGTAGCCGTCGAAGTTCTCCGTGTAAGGCAGCGTGCTTATTGCGTCGCAATCGGTGTAGAAGGACGTGGAGATGCTCGGGCTGGTGCTCACACCGTCGTCGCAGTTGTTGGCCACACGCACTTGATAGAGGGTGTTGCCTGTAAGGCCAGTCAGCTCGTAGGGAGAAGTGGCGGGATCCACCACAGTCCAGTCGGGATCGTTCGGTCCTTTGTAGCTGAGCACAGAGGAGGAGGCATTTGAATTCCAGCTCACCATGGCGGTGGTGATGGCGATGGAATCGACGCTCAGCGCGGTCGGGGCGTCGCAGTTGATGACCTCAATGGTGATGTTGTCAACCGCAGCGGGCGGGTTGGTGCCGACGGAACCATCGTTGTGCCACAAGAAATAGATACGTTTCACGGTGGTCTCGGTCATGCCGGGAATGGTGGTTGTGAAGGTCTGGTAGTTGGAGGAGGTGTTGAAGTAGTTGGGGTAGCTGGTATTGACATTGGGAACCATGGCGGTGGAACCGGCCGGCTGGTCTAAGCTGCCTGCCGTCACGGGCGTCGGGGTGCCCACGAAAACCCGCATGTAGTCGCAGCAGCTCTCGCCGTCTGCGTGCCAGTCGAAGGAGAGGGTATAGCCGCTCGGGTTGGCCGGGAACTCGATGTCGCGATAAGCCCACGTGTTGCTGGTGCTACCATTGTTGTAGGTGTTGGAGGTGCCGTTGTCTCCAGAAATGTACAGGGCATGGGTGCCTCCGTTGTTCGTGGCCGTGCCCACCACCCACTGGTGCGGTTGCGTGCCGTTCACGATGCCGAACCCGTGACCTTGGATGGTGTCCTCGAAGTCACAATAGTAGGGTAGCACGCCGGGTATCTGGGTGGTCATAAATTCGGTGCTCATCCAGAAGCTCTGGTCGGCGCCGCAGTTGGCGCGCACATAAACCGTATAGATGGTGTTCATCTCCAGATCGTTGACGGTGATGCTCGGAGAGCCGGTTGCCGAGAGGAGATTCACCGTGTCGAGATCGACCGCGCCGGTGCCGGGCACGAAGGCCACATCCCAAGCGCTCTCGCTGCCGCCGGGTACCCATTCAACGGTGGCACCCGTGGTCTGCACATCGCTCACATGGATGCTGTCCACATGCGCACAGGTCGGAATCACGTCGATGGCGATGTCGTCAACATACATGTAGCTGACGTAGTTCTGCGGGATGCGGAAGGCGACATAGTGGCCGTTGCCGGTATATTGGTCCAGATTGACATCCAAGAATCTCCAAGTACCGACGGTGTCGGGGGAGAGATCGCTGCCCACCTGCGTGAAGGTAGAGTAGTCGTTCGGGTCGGTCATCACACCCACCTGGATGTAGTAGGTCGGGGAGGCCTTGCGGGCCCAGAAGCGCACCTGCAGGTTGTTCATGGGGATGCTGGCGTCAAACTCGGGGGAGATCAGATAGGAGAAGTAGGCGCTGGTGCCATAGAAATAGACGGAATAGTTGCCGGAGTTGGCGTATGAGGTGGAGAGACCGGGGTAGGAGGAACTGTAGTTGGAGAGAGTAGACCAGCAATAGGCCGTGTTATCAGGACCGACGCTCGGGGCAGCGTCAAAGTGCTCCTCAAGGGGAAGGGTGTTCACGACGGGACATTTCGTTCTGCCGGAGGTCGCCGCCCAATTGCTGGTTTGGCCGGCGCCGCAGTTAGAGCGGACGCGGACAACCACAATCATGTTCTCGGACAAACCCGTGATGGTGTAGGGCGAGGTGACAGAACCAGCTGACGTCCAGTTGGTGTCGGCTTCCGTGTGGTATTCCAGTTCCCAGGAGGTCTCCGTGTTGCCGGGAACCCAAGCCACGGTCAGGCTGTTGTCTGTTACAGCAGTTACATACGCGTTGGGAGCCGAACACGTGGAGGTGCTGTCGCAAGGCACGCCGAAGATGACATTGTTACGGTTAGTGGAGGTAGTACCGGAGCTTGTGGGAGGAAGGGTGTAGGCAGAACCGTCATTGTAAACGTAGCGGGCCATCGACGTGCTGGTCGTGTGGCAGTGGAAAGAGTTGCTGGAACTGTAAGAGCCAGTTTCATCAACCAGGATAACAGCAAGGTTGTCAACACCGTTGTATTGGAACGGGGTGTTGAAATAAATCGTGTTCCAACCCGTAGTCCAGGTGATCGTGCTGTCATATACTAATTGAGCCGTGCTCGGGTCAAGCCAGGTGCTGCCCTCGCTGGTGGCGGTGGTGTGCATCAGATAGAGCTTGATGGTACGGTTCGGCGTGTTGACGGAGGAGGCATCGAAAGCGATGGACTGGAGGGCGGCCGGGCCGTTCATTTCAGAAGCTAAGTAAATCTCCTCCATATAGGCATAGTTGTAGTAGGTGTAGTCCGGCAGATAGCTGGAGGTGCTGGTGCCGTTGCCGATTTCCAGGTCGCCGCCCACCAAGCAGGCGCGGGTGTGGAAGGGAACCACGATGGAGTCCGCACTGCCAGTAGCACAGACGGGAGCCACATACACAACATAATCCGTGTTGAGGGTGAGGCCGGAAATCATGTATTGCGTAGCGCCGGCGGTCATGTTTTGGACGGTCCAGTTGTTCTGGCCGGCCTCAGAATAGGCAACCGTGTAGGTGGGGGTGCCGAAGATGGCGTTGTCCCAGCTCACCAAAGCGGAGTTGGTCGTGATTTGGCTCACGGTCACGTGCAGCGGGGAGGAGCACGTCGGATTGGTGGTGAAGGTGCGCTTGAAGGTCCAGCCGCTGTAGTCGCCGCCGCCGCAGACACCGCGCACGTAGATGTCGTATGTGGTGTTGTCACTCAGACCCGTAAGGGTGAAGGGGTGCGTAGAAGCGGGCACGGGGGTGCCGGTGCTCACGTCAGCGCCGGCGGCCACGGCCACAACTTCCCAGCTGTCTTCGCTGGCACCGGGAGTCCAGTCGATGTCGGCACCTTCCGTGGTGTAGTTGGAAACGGTGACCTGGGTCGGCTTGGAGCAGAGCACGATGGGCTCCACTACCAGGTTGTCGATGTAGGCGTAGCAGTAGGTTGTGGTGTATTCGTTCTTGAAGGCGATATGGGTACCGGAACCGGTATAGTTGTCGAACAGCACGATACGCTCGTCCCAGGTGCTGACTGAACCGGGCACTGGATAGACGGTGTCAACCGGGGTGAAGGTGCTGCCGTCGGTGATGTCGTCCATCACACCGACAATCAGACGGTCGGTGCTGTTGGAAGCTCTGTAGGCGAAGGAAATCTGCAGGGTGTTGATGGGGTAAAGCGGGTCGATGGCGTGCATGACGGCCATGTTGTATTGAGAGGCGCTGCCGACGTAGAAGTAGAGGGAACCGGCCCCTTCGTAGGAGGTGGAGCTCACGTAAGGCGTGGTGCCGGCAGTGTAGGTGTTGGACTTGGTCCAGCATTCTGGATAGTTGGAACCGCTGCCGGTGCCCCAGTTGTCAAAGTTCTCAGTGTAAGGCAGGGAATCGATGCCCGCGCAAGTTGTCCTGAAGTTGACGGTGCGCCAGAGGCTGGTGTCGCCGTTGGTACACATGTTGGCAATGCGGACGTTGTAGTCCGTTTGCGGGGTCAGGAGGCTGTTGAAATCGTATGTGGTGTCAGAAGGAAAGTCCGTGACCACGCCGTTGTCGGTCCAGTCAAGGTCGGAAGTTTTGTATTGCAGAATGTAGGAACCCGCATCTTCGGGAGTTCCCCAGATGATTGTCGCGTCGTTGGAAGAAATACCAGAAACGGTCGGCACGCCAACCGCATGACAGCTGATATTGCCGGGGGTAATATCCAACTTGATATGGTTCTTCACATTCATGACGGTGCCAGAATAACTGGTGGGGGCCATCGGGTCGTAGTTCGTGTCGTCGCTATAGACGCGCAGCGCCATGCCGGTAGCGTCAAACACATAGCAGGACATACCGCTGGAGTAGGAGCCAGTGTTGTCGTCCATGATGATGGCGAGGTTGCTGACCCCGTCGTAAACAAACGGGTCGTCAAGCTGGATGGTGGTCCAGGCGGAGCCCGTCATGGTCACACTGCCGGTGAACACCTGGTCGGCGGCTGTGACCGTAATCCAGTCCGAACTACCGGAGAAGGACGTTTTGTTGGTGTTGACCATGTACAGCGTATACGAACGGGTCTTGGTGTCGCCGCTGTTGTAGAATGCGACACTGTTGATAGTGCCGTGCATGCCAATTTCAGCCGCAGTGTAAATCTGCTGCGTCAGGCTGTAATTGTAGAAGGAATAGCTGGGCAGGTAGCTGTTCCCAGTCGTGCCACCCGTGGTCGGGATCTCCACGATCATCTGCGCCGACCCCTGCCAGGCACCGAGCCCGAGCATGGCGGTCAGCAAAAGTAATAATACTTTCTTCATACTGTTTTTAATTTGGTGAATATAATTGTTGATTGTCCTTTTCTAACGAATCGGCAAAAATACAATCTTATCAACAATATTCGGTTGAAAAGATATAAACAAGTTATCAACAGTCTTGCACGAGCTGTGAACACGTTTATGAACAGAATGAAGGGTTTCGTGTTGGCCGGCCTATAGATTGGCGCTGCCTTTCAGCGAGTAACTGTTGAGTTCGGAATTGTCGGCGTGGCCTTGGTAGAATAGACGGCTCTTGCGCGTGGTCGTGCAGTTGCGGATGCGGACGTCGTTGTCGCTGCCGTAAAAACCGATGTACATCTTGTCGCTGCAGGGAATAAACTTGCAACCGGTGTATTCGGCATGGTTGTCAATGTAATAGCGGGCGTCATCGTCGTTGTTCAGGTACAGCGTGCAGCGGTTGTAGACCCGTTTCGTGCCGTTGCCGCCGACATTGTAGCGCACCATCCCGATTTCGCAGTTGCTATATTTAATATTGTATGCACTGTTTTCGTTTACGTTGTAATTGAGCCGCGACGCTGTGATCTCAATTTTGTCGGACTTGCCGCGCCGCAGGTTGAAAACGAGACTCCCGGGGTAGTAGTACTTGCGCGTGGCCTGCCGCTTCATCCGTTTCGCCGATGGAATCAGTTCCATCTTGTTGAAGTCGTAATCGATGGGTTTCTTGGCGGTTACTTTCCTGGAACAAATGACAAAGTTTGCCAGATGGGTCGTGTCAGTGTAGTGGAACCGTAGCCCGTCCACCTGCACGGAGCCGATTTCCACGGTTGCGCTCGCGGCGACCTCCTTCGGGTTGAACAGGACGACCTTGTCGATTTTGTTGGAGACATTGACGGTCATGTTGCGGATTGTGACATCGGGCCAGCATTTCCGGGCCAGCTCGGGCCGCTCGTTGATTTTGTTGTCTAACTTCCCCGTGGAAACCAGGAAGTAGCGCCCCGGAATGGCATCGAAAATGCAGTCCTTGAAGACGAGTTTGAAGGGGGTGTAGGCGTTATAGGAGGGCTCTAACAGCACCGGCACAAAGTCGGTGAAGCGGCAGCCGTCGAACAGCACCGTGCCGAAGACGGAGGAGAACTGGTTGTATAGGTTGCCGAATTGGCAGTTGTACAGCGCGACGTCGCGGCCGTAGCAGTGGATGTCGAACCGGTTGATGTCGCAGTTGCGCAACACGGTGTTGTTGAGGTTGTTGGTGCCGAAAATCCCCCAATTGGCGCGTGCCGTGAGCCGCACGAAATGGCTGTTCCAAACATTGTCCATCAGGATGCCGTAGCCGTAGAGATTCTTGCGCGAGTAGGTCCCGTCAATCAGCACGTCCTCGAAGGTGACGTTGGTGCAGTTGCGCAGGGTGACGGCGGCATCGGCGTACATGTTTTTGGTGTCGGGGGTGTAGATGTTCAAATTGCTGATTCTGAGATTGTTGATGCCTTCGATATCGAAACAGTAGGTTTTCGCCGTGGAGGTGGAGTCGCGCATGATGGTGAGGTTGGCGATGGTTTTCAACTCCTCGTCGACGGGCAGGAAGGAGGCGCACAGTAGGGTGGAGTCGGTGGAGTAGGGGGCGATGGGGCTGTTGAGGGCGATGCAGTTGCGCACGAGCAGGATGTCTTTGCGCAGTGCGCCGTAGGCATGGCCTTCGCGGCGGTTCACCCAGGGGTGTAGATCCTCCAACACGACGAGAAAGAGTCCGTCTGTCAGCAACTCCGATTCAGAGAAGTCGCCCGCATCGACATCTTCAGCCGCCAGGTCGAAGACGCTCCAAAGCGTGTCTTTAAGTTCGAAGAGGTAGTGTTCTTTGGCGGAGTTTTTCACGGTGAGGTGCAGCCCGCCGAAGTCGTTGCGGCGGGTCAGCGGTATGGGCCGCGACTTGGCCGTCACCTCCACCTTCACCGCTCCGACGCCGCTGTAGGAGACGGCCGCACCTATGTCGGCGGCATAGCGGTGGGTGGCGTAGAGTACCTCGTAGCGCGCACTGTCGGACCGCGCCTCCGCCAGCCCGAAGTCGAATGGCGAAACAATGCGCACGACCGCGCTGTCGCCGCCCACCTGCGCGAAAGCGACGTTCGCCAATGCGACTACGCACAGGAGGCATAGCAGTGCAAAACGCTTTATGTCAACGAAATACTGTTTCATACGAGCCCGAAAAATCCGTCCGTCCAAAAGTGCGCGAAAATACGGTTTTTTCGGACGTGTTCTACCAGGAGCCGAGGTTTCCTATCATCGGACTCCTAAAAAAGGGGAACCCTTCCGAGTTCCCCGTAACTGCTAACTGCTAACTACTAACTGAATTAGTGGTTCTCCTTGAACAGTTTCAATCTCTCCTCAAGAATGGGGAATTGCCGGCGCGGGGTCAGGGAGACGCAGGCGCGGAGGCCTTCGTTGCGCTCGCTGCCGCAAGTGCTTAAGGAGATGGCACTTACGCCGTAGTAAAGGAATTCGTGCAGCAACTCGTCGCTGGTCATGCCAGGATAGGCAACCGTGAAGTAGAAGCCGTCGGCTAACGGTTTGTCGCCGTCCTTGTCATAGACGATCTCGAAGCCGTTGTCGGTGAACATCTTCTTCATGATGGCGGCCTTCTCGCCGTACTCCTTCACATCTTCGATGTAGTTGTAGGTGCCGTCGTTGCAGGCTTTGAGGATGGCGGCCATGGCGTACTGTGCCGAGTGGGCGACGCCGGAGCTGATGGCATAGACGGTGCCGTAGATGATGGCGCGACCGAGCTTCTTCATCTTGAAGTAGGGTTCCAGATCGTCGAACTCGCGGTTGTAGAGCTTATTGGACATGATCATCAGGGCGATACGCTCACCGGCGTAGCTGAAAGCCTTGGAACCGGAAATCAGCAGGGCGTAGTTGTCGGTGTACTTGCCGACGCTCGGTTGGTAGGGCGGGATGCCCGGCGCGGAGATGTTCTGGCGGAAGTCCATGCCGAAGTAGGCGAGGTCCTCGAAGACGAACACGTCGTACCTGTTGGCCATGTCGCCGATGATTTGCAGTTCTTCCTCGGTGAAACAGATCCAGGAGGGGTTGTTGGGGTTGGAGTACATGATGGTGTGGATGTTGCCCTTTTCGAGGTAACTTTCCAGCTTGGCGCGAAGCTTCGGGCCGCGGAAGTTATAGACGTCGAAGGTCTCGTATTTGAGGCCCATGACGCGGTGCTGCTGCTTCTGCACAGGGAAGCCGGGGTCGATGAAGAGGGTCGTGTCGCGCTCCTTGCGGCAACGCACGAAGGTCATGAAACCGGCCATGCCGCCCATCATGGAGCCGACGGTCGGGATGCAGTTCTCGGGCTCGACTTCGAGGTCGATGAAGTTCTTGACGAAGCGCGCGGCCTCCTGCTTCAGGGCCGGGATGCCCTCGATGTCGGGGTAGATGGCGGCGACACCCTTCTTCAGGGCCTCGATTTGCGCTTCCACGCCCACGGCGCACGGCGGAAGACCGGGGATGCCCATCTCCATACGGACGAACTCCTTGCCAGAAGCCTGCTCGATTTCGTTGATTAAACGTTTCACCTCACGGATGGAGGCCTTGCCCACGCTGCTGATGCCGCTCTCGGCGACTTTCTTGTCCACAATTTCTGCGGGAATCGGTGTATTCTTCATACTGATATATTGATATTTACAGAATCTGAAATTTTTCGGCAAAGATACAATTTTTTTTGGTCGGTCGGAATTGGTTCTTGAATGTTAGCGATTTTTAGATGCTGGAACAATAAAAACCAGGATGCATGATGACAAAACAGAATCCGTGCGATGCGAGGAGAATGCTTCACCGCCGCAGCTGCATCCTCGGCAACATCACCGCCGACTCCACGGTGTCGTTCTCGCCTCGCCAGGCTGCCACAAAGGCCACCTCCGCAGCATAGACTGTGAATCCTTGCCGCTGGAACTCCTGCAGCTCGTTGCGCTTTTTCGCAGACAGCACCGCCATGCAGTCGCCCGCCGCCGAGTAGAACCCGTTGTCCTTGAACCATAACGGCTGCCCGCTTCGCAACGAGAGAATCTTTTCCTTCTTGTCTTTGAAAAAGTCCAGATAGACGTCCCTGTGGGTCAACTGTACGGAAATGTCATTCGGGGCACTGTACGGCGTGTTATCTTCCACGTATTCCACATTCTCATGTCGGATTCCGTCGAAAATGGCGGTGCAGGTGTGGATGTAGAGCGATTTCCGGGCGCGGGTCATGCCCACATAAAGCTTCCGTATGTTCTCGGCCGTCTCATCCTCGTTCCGCGCCAGCATCATATACACGGTGTCGAATTCGCGTCCTTTGGTCTTGTGGATGGTGGAGACCAACACGGTCCGCTTGTCGGCAAAGCAGAAGTCCTCGATGTTTGATTCAAAGACGAAATCGCCCAAATCGCTGCGGTATTTCACCTTGTTAGTGCTTTCGAAAGCGTGGAAAAAGCTCTGCAAATACTCCTGGAGGTTGCTTTGCGAATAGGTGAGGAGTGTTTTCTCTTTCGCTTCATCCCATGCGTTATCCGAAATGATGGGCGTGGAGGTCCGTTTGTCAATCTGCTTTAGGAAATAGCGGATTTCCGCCAAATCCGCCAATTGGAACGAGCCGCCCGACTGAATCAGCTTGGTGCGGAACCCTTCCTTGAGCAAAAGTCCCGCCATCTGAACCGCTTCGTCGTTGATGTTGGTCATCACGCAAACGGTCCCTTTTATCCCGTTGTGTTTCAGCTGATTGATGATGGGTGTGTATAGGTTGCCGCTGTTGTGCTTGGTCAGAAAAACCAGTCCGTCCTCCTGATTTATCGCCGTGCAACCCTGTTTTTTCATGCGTTTGTCTAAACGACGGATGAAACGGTCGGAAAACTGGACAATATTCTGGCAACTGCGGTAGTTGTCAGTCATCTCATACTTAACAGCCTGGAAATCAGAGATGAATGACTGCATGTGTTTGGAATCAGAACCGCGGAACTGGTAGATATTTTGGTCGTCGTCACCGACAGCAATCACGCGCATCTCCTCGTTTTGTCGCATCAGTGCGCTTACGAGCGCGTACTCGTCGGCGTCCATGTCCTGCGCCTCGTCAATCACTAAGACTGTTTTCCCGATTTTGGTGGGCTCGACCTCGCCGTTCTCCACCATTTCAGCAGCCATTCGAACCACTCGGTCGGCCTCTTCCAGATTTCCGGTTTTCCCGATTAGGTCGAAACTGAAGGAGTGGAAGGTCTTGATGTCCACGAAATGGGCAGCGCCTCCAATCAGCTTGATTAACCGTTGTTTGAACTCGATGGCGGCAGCGCGGGAGAAGGTCAGCATCAGCAACTGCTCGTGTTTCACGTCCTCCATCAGCAGCAAGGAGGCCAATTTGTGCACCAGCACCCTCGTCTTTCCGCTTCCAGGTCCGGCCGCAACCACAATGCACTTCGACTGTTTGTCTTGGATGATTTCCCGCTGTATTTCAGATAGTTCGCCAAAAAGCTGCCGGTATTTCTCCATCGTGATGTTCTTCTCGATTTCCTTCGCCCTGTCACCTTTGAAATAATGGCTGACAAATTTTTTGTGGTCTAATAGAAAATAGTCCTGCACAAACTGCAATGCCGCGCCGTAGTCCTTGACCATGAGGTTGGCATATTCCCCTACGATGTGTATTTGCCTGATTTTCTGTTTGTAAAACTCGTCCAACAGTCGGTAATCCTCTTTTTTGTATTTGTATTTCATGTCGGTCAGACGGTGGATCTGCATGGCGTTATAAATCACCATGAATCCTCCTTCCAATTTGAGCGCCCTTATTTTGCTGAGATAGAGCAGCGCTTCCTCCACATCGTCAATGGTGCACGTTTTTTCGGAAGTATTCATCCTGATTTGTCCGGCAAACTGCTTTTGGATTTTCGTGACCGAGAACTGTACTAATCTGAACTCACTGGAGGTGTTTTCGGATTCCGAGGTCGGCAAGGTGTAAAGTTTTTCGATAATGAACCTGCAAAGATCGATAAGAAGGTAGTTTTGTTTGATTTAGAAGGATGAAGTGCTTGTCCAAATCGTGGTCGCTGAACAAAATGTAGCATTGGGCGTTGAGTTGCGGGTCACGTCCGGCGCGTCCGGCCTCCTGCACGTAATTCTCCAACGAGTCGGAAATGTCATAGTGGATCACCATGCCCACATCCTTTTTATCTACTCCCATGCCGAACGCGGATGTTGCCACGATGGCCCGCACCTGGTTGTCCATGAAGGCATTCTGGTTGGCGATTTTGTCGTTGGGATCCATTTTGCCGTTGAAGGGCAGCGCGGGAAAACCGTCGCTGGTCAGCTTTTCGGCAATCTCTCTCGTCTTACGTGTGCGGGAAACGTAGATGATGGTTGGGGAATCGTTAGCGGTCAGCAGGTTGCGCAGATAGTCGTATTTCTCTTCTTCCGTTTCTGCATGGATGACGGAATAGCGCAGGTTGGTCCTCGCAGCTGTGGAGGCAAACAGTTCGAGCTCCAATCCCAACTTCCGTTGGAAATAGTCGCGGATGTCGGAAATGACCTTCTGTTTGGCGGTGGCGGTGAAGCAGGAAACAGGAATGGTTACGCGGTTGCCTTTTTTCTCCTGGATTTTCCGAATGAAGTCGCCGATGTAGAGGTAGTCCACGCGGAAATCGTGCCCCCATGCGGAGAAGCAATGCGCCTCGTCGATGACAAAACGCACCACATTGCGGGAAAGGAGCAGTTTTTCAAGGGTTTTGGAACGCAGCATCTCCGGCGCGATGTAGAGGATGGAGGCGCTGCCGTCGGCGACCCTTTCGAAAGCGTTTGTGCGCGAGATGGGATCCAGCAGTCCATTGATGGTGACCGCCTCGGTGATTCCCTTCTCCGCGAGGTTGTCCACTTGGTCCTTCATCAGCGACTGGAGCGGCGAGATGACCACGGTGAGGCCGTGTTCGTTCCGTCCCGCCATGATGGCCGGGAGCTGGAAGGTCAGCGACTTGCCTCCACCGGTAGGGAAGATGGTGAGCAGCGATTTACCGTCCACCGCCGCCTGTACCGCTTTTTCCTGCATCGGCTCGCCGTCGAAGGTTCGGAACTCTTTGTACCCAAAGACGGATTGCAGGTTTTTGTGGATGTCCAAACGTTCGTCACAGTAGGAACACGGTTGGTGGCACGGGGTGTTGCAAAGCACTTTCAAGACATGCTCGACGACCGGGAATTGGTGAAGCACCCAAGGCGGCGTGATGGAGAAGGTGTCTCCGCAGTGGATGAGGGCGAGGGCGTAGGCAAGCTCTGTCGGGTGTTCCGAGACGAGTCGCGGGATGTCAGCATGGTCGCAGATCAACCCTTTGAATTGCGTCTGAATCAATCCAACCAAGTCGTTTTCTCTTTCTTCGAAACCGATATAGTCGAAAAATCCATCGAATTCCTCTTGTTTGTGCAAAAGTTTGTAATAGATAGACTGCAATTCTTTGGACAGGTTGTTGAAAGCGGAGATTTCATCGTAGAAAAGGTCGCGTGCTTTCAGACTGTCATTGAGCGGGTTGTTCATCTCCTCTACCTGCAACTTTTCTTCTTTCACCAGCTTGTGATAAGGTCGGCGCGGGAAAAGGAGAGGGGAGAGGTACAGCGTGTCGATGGTCTTCTTGCGCTTGAGGCCGGGAATGTCGGCGAGGAATTTGAGGTCATGGTGGAGGATGTTGTGTCCGCAAAGGTATTCGGCATCGTGGATGAACTTCGCGAATTCGTCTTTCGAGGTTGTGTGGAGTTTCTCTTCCGGTTCGATGAACGCCCCATAATCACAAATTCTTCGGCCGTCGGAGGAGACTTCTGTGTCGATAAAAGCGACAACGTGATCCTTCTTCGCCGATTGCGAGAAAGAATGGCGTATCCTGTTCAGATATTCTTGAATGCTGGGCATGGCCTTCTGCGCTCAAAATCATTACAAGGCGCAAAAGTAATATTTTTTTTCGGTGATTTGTGACTTGTGATTTGTGAAAGGGTTTTACGCGTCAACATTCCGCCGCTACCTTGTATTCTCCCACGGTCATCGTTTCCCGCTCGAACGCCACGCCGACCTTCACGACCTGGCGGCCTTCGGTCTCGTAAGGAAGGGCATAGCCTTTGCTGTTGATCTGGTCCAAGGCCTCCTGCGCGGTGCCGTTCGCCTTGAGTTCGAGGACGTAGGTGGTGTCGGGCATCTCCACCACGACATCGGTGCGGCCGCCCGCGCACTTCACCTGCGTTCGCACATAGACGTTGAGCATCGAGAAGATCAGGTACAGCGACCATTCGTAGAACCCCTCGTAGTTTTTCACCTCCTCCAACTTTTTTTGGAAGCCCTCCACGTAGGGCAGTCCGGCGAAGTAGGCCTTCATCTCCTTCATGGCGAGGTCTATGTCGCGCTTTCTCAGGGCGCGCCAGAACTTCAGGGCGAAGCCATCCTGCACGTAGCTTCCGTCCAGCCCGATGTAGGTGGGGATCAGCCCGTCGATGAATCCCGTGCGGACCTCGTTGTTCGGGATGGACAGGATATAGGAGTTGGACTCCCGGTCGTACTCCTTGATGGTGAGGTAGCCGGTTTGGTAGAGCAGCGGCAGGGCGGTGTTCATGGCCTCCGGGGGGCGGTCGAAGGCGGTCGCCGAGGCTTCGATGCGCTCCAGTGTGGTGATGTCGGTGCGGAAATGCTGCATCTGGCGGATGAGGAAGGTGGGCGTGCCGCTCTCGAACCAGTAGTTGGCGATGTCCCGTTGGTTGAAGCACTTAAGCAAGCTGAACGGGTTGTAGATGTCCGGGGATTTCTTGGCGAAGCGGTAGCCGTCGTACTGTTTTTTCAGTTTGCCGTGCATCTCTTCGGGGGTGCATTCATACTTCTCGGCCAGCATGGCGATGTCAGGGGCCATGTCGTTGATGAGTTCTTCTTCGGTGATGCCACAGATGGCCGCGTACTTGGCATCCATCGAGATATTGGTGAGGTTGTTGATGGTGGAGAAGATGCTGAGCTGGCTGAATTTGGTGATGCCGGTGATAAAGCAGAAACGGATCAGAGCCTCGTTCGCCTTAAGCTGGATGAAGAATTCCTGCATCACGTTGCGGAAGGCCTCCAAAGTCTCGGGTATATGCAGTTTGTCCAACAGCGGTGCGTCGTACTCGTCGATGATGACGGCCACCTGCTTGCCGGTCTGCTTGTAGGCGCGGTGGATGAGACCGCTGAACAGACCGCCTGGGGAGCTCTCATACGCCCCCTCACCGTACTCATCCTTGTAAGGATTCAGCAGTCTGAACAGCACATTGCGAAGTCCTTCCACCGTTGTCTCCGCTTTCGCGACGCTCAGATCCACGTGGATGACGGGGAATTGCTCCCACTCAGTCTCCAAATCCATGATTTTCAGTCCCTCGAAAAGTTCTTTCTGCCCTTTGAAGTAGGAGTCCAGCGTGGTGGTCAGCAAAGACTTGCCGAACCGACGGGGACGGCTGAGGAAGATATACTTCATGCGAGTCATCTCCCATATCAAGTCTGTTTTGTCGATATAAATGTAGTTGCCTTTTCTGATTTCCGAAAAGGTCTGGATGCCGACAGGGTATTTGCGGACGTTGTTCATAGCGGACGGTTTTGACGCGGCAAAGATACGATTTTTACCTTTTCACAACTTCACTGTTTTATTCGCTCTATCCTGTGGAAGGGGTGGTCGTCGGAAGATCCGATGTGGTCAACTCCGCGACAGGTACCCCTTCGCGAAGGCGACGTCCCGCAGGAACTTCTTGGTCTGGCTGCCAAACGCCACGAACAGGTATTTCTCATCCAACGCCTCCACCACGCCCTCGCCGAAGGTCTTGTGCAGCAGCTTGTCGCCCACACACAGCGGCGGCTCCGGTTCCGCTTCGGGTTCCGCAGTCTTTTCCGCGAAATTGCCCTCTCCCGTAACCGTCGGAACAGAGGGCTTAAAATGCTGACCGACAGTGTGCTGCGGCGGAAGATCGGCAACATCGACCGCAGTGTCCCAAAGTCCGATCACCGTGCCCTTGTGCGTGTCGATGCCGGTGTAGGAGAGGCTGCTGTCCTCGTAGCGCTTGAACTTATAGACGGCGTCGTTCATCCGCTCGCTGTTGAACACCCCCAAACTCACCAAAAGACCGAAGTCTTTCAGAGTCAGCCCCGTGACCTTCCGAAACAGTTCCGGTTCCAACTGCTCGATGACGTCTTTCAGGCAGTACTCGCGGTTGTCGGTGAGGTACATGAAGACGGGGATGCGGGTGGCGAACTGGATGAGCTTCTTGCGGATTTCGTCGCGTTTGCTGCGGAACTCCTTCTCGTCGTCGCTCATTTGCTTTTTCTCCTTGGCATTCAGGCTGTCGCCGCGCTTCTTGGCGTTTTTCACGCTCTCGCTTTTGTTGATGATGGTCTCGATGTCGGTGTTGAGCGAGCGGAAGCCCTCGATGTTCATCAGTGCCCGCATGGCCTCGGGGTTCCCCAGAAGGCGCTGTAGCGTGATGTTGTCGACATTCACCAAGAGGGCGCTCTCCCAGCGGCGGGCCAACAGGGTGGCGGTGGTGCCGCTCAGGGCCATGTCGAGGATGCCGGCGGCGTCGATTTCCTTCATGCTGCTGCCGTCGTAGGCCAGCACGGGCAGGAAGCGGATGAACTCCTCCACCTTTTTTTCCGGGTTGCTCTCCACGATGTTGAGGCTGCAGCTGTATTCCTGCACCAGCCGCAGGGCGCGGTTGGGGGCGAAGTCGAAGAGGTAGCAGCGCGGCTTGAGCACCACTTCAAGTCCATCCTCATCGTTCACCGTCCACGGACTCTGCACGCGGAAGGCCGTCTGGAAGTAGGTCTCCGGCGAGGTGGTGTTGCGCAGCATCAGCATACCGGTCCACGGTCTGACGGTGACACCGGTGGAGAGTTTCCCGCACGAAAGGGTGATGGTCTTGTTCTTTTGCGGATTGCCCATGGCGTTGAAGACCGGCTCCAGCGCTCTCGCCCCGATGCCTGCCTCGCTGCCGGCGGCCACCACGATGCGGTAGTCGTGGTAGAAACGGTTGTGTGGTTTTCGCAGCAGTGCCGCCATGGCCTTGCAGGCCGCCACGCCTGGCAGGAACCAGTAGCTGTGCTGTAGGTAGCTCACCAGCCGCATGTCGCTGTAAGGCATTGGGGGCTTTTCCACTCCCAACTTCAAGTCGCTGACGGTGTTCTCGCTGTACGCGCCGCGAATCAGGTCGAGCCATTTCTGCACGTATTCCTCGTGGATGAAGCCCGAAGCGTCGGCCTTGAAGAATTCGTTGAGGTCGAACTCGTCGAACTCGCCCTGGTTGGCCACCTCGGTGATGCTGTCGGGCATACGGTAGGTGAGCATCACCATCTGGGGCAGAGACGCGTAGGGGTTGTGCGCCCCGGGATGTTCCCGGGCATATTCCTCCTTGGCCCGCTGCTCGTCGCTGTAGGTCCAGTTGAAGATCTGCTCCTCGATGAACTCGCCGTTGGCGATGGCGCGGAAGGGGGTGCCGCTGAGGTAGAGGTAGGCGCCGGTGCGCAGCGGCATCAGTCCCTCGTCGTAGAGCTCGCGGGCCTCACGCTCTTTGCGGCTGCCGTCTTCCTCCATCAGGGCCTCGCTCTCGGCGGCGGTAGCCTTCGCACTGTCGTCGCTGCCGTAGTAGTCGCGGGCGCGCTTGCCCCAGGCCCCGAAATGGTACTCGTCGAGCACCACGCAGTCCCACTCCACTGTCTGTATCCACTCGTTGGTGGCCTTGATGCCGCCCGCGGCGTTGCGACCCAGCACATCCTGGAACGAGGCGAAGCAGACGAAGGGCTTCCGCTCGTTGACGTAGCCGAACTCGCGGTCCTCGCCCTTCTCGCAGAACTGCCAGCCTTCGAAGTCCACGTGGGTGAGCAGGTCGTCGTGCCAGGCGGTCTTCACGGCGGGCTTGAAGGTGAGCACCAGCACTTTGCGCCAGCCCATCTTCAGGGCTAACTGGTAGGTGGTGAAGGTCTTGCCGAAGCGCATCTTGGCGTTCCAGAGGAAGTGCGGGGTGAGGCCCCGGTTGTCGGGGTCGGCGGCGAAGCAGTTGAAGTAGCGGGCGGTCCTCTCCACGGCGCTGCGCTGTTCGTCACGCATGGCGAACGTCTGCGTGCGCTGCAGCATGGTGTCGCTGCCCATCTGCGCCGAGCGCACGGCCCGCTCCACGGTGGGGAGGTCGCAGCGGTACCACTCGCCGCCGATGTTGGGTGTGTGGGCCTGGTCGAGCAGGCGGTGTACGGCGTGGTCGTCGAAGGCGGTGCCGTCGCTGCGCATGGCGGGCCACTGCCGCAGGATGCGGTAGCGCACGCCCGCCGTGCGGTTCTGCTCGGCGACGCGCTCCTCGGCGGTGCGCACGGTGTAGCCCACCTTGAGGGCGCCCTCGTGCTCCGGCACGCCCGCGTGCTCGTAGGCATACACCCACGGCCGCTGCTCGTTTTTGGTCTGAAAGAACTCTTCTTTTGCCATAGTCTCGCGATTTTGGACAACCTCACTCCATCGGACGTATCATGCTCTCGATGAAGTCTATCTCCCCCTGCTCCAAACCGTATTTCTTGTACAACATCTCGTCCGTCCAGGGGTG
Source organism: Bacteroidales bacterium (assembly GCA_017395245.1). Lineage (GTDB taxonomy): Bacteria > Bacteroidota > Bacteroidia > Bacteroidales > WCHB1-69 > F23-D06. The sequence continues at coordinate 123,875 of JAFPVR010000111.1, forward strand.
GGAGAAGTCTTGGAGGGGGACGAACTGGAAACTATCTTTTGTGATATGTATGGATGTCAATGCTTGGAGTAGTAGAAATCGAAACGTTTTAGTTTTGACGTATGTGCACATATTTTCAGCACTCGTTATATCATTAAACGTAGATAAAATAAGATATGTTTCCGAGCAAACTTCAGACGGCTTCAAAACGCGAAGGGTTGAAATAACCTGATAATCGCCATTCGATGTAGGTTTATTGCCCCCTGACATGGCATAAGTAATAATGACCTTGTACTTGTTTACAATATGATGTTTGTCCTCAACGTTGTCGCGTGAGACATAACTTATGCCGTTACTCGTATAAAGTGTCAAATCATCTCTCCCTTGTTGTTCGTTTCCACGTATATTACTACTTATTGAAAACGCATTGCGCGAAAACACAACTCCGTCTAGTGTTTTTTTTTCAATTAAAGCCTTTCGAATAATATGGATTGCTGTATTATTTCTGACCAAAACGTCAAATTCGTCCAATCTTCTTTTATCTACAGATACATTATCGTTGTTAGAAATAGACGTAATCGTACAATCTCCTGTATATTCTTTGGACCAAAGGAAATAACAAACCCCACCTGCAATGTTTACACTTGGGAAACAATCCGCACTGTTGCTATAATCAACAAGCACTTTAATGTGTCTATCATTAAGCATATTATTTCTAAACTGATCCAACCCTTTGCCACCTGCATACCATCTTGCCGGAATTATCATTAATAAATAACGTGGCTGTAGTTTTTGTGCCTGCTCCACAAAGTAGTGATATATGGGCCTTGCACTTGCACTATTGCCCCCATCACTCATCTGGTATGGCGGGTTTCCAATAATTACGTCGAATTTCATGTTGATGATGTTTTTTGGGTTTTCGGTGTGGATGAATTCGTAGGCGTACTGCTCGGCATGGTCGCTGCGGTCGTAAACGCCCTGGCTTGCGCCGCAATAGACGCACTTGCCCGCCGTGCTCCAGGTGTGGCGCAACGGACGGTAGCGCAGGTTGCCGTCGGGCGTGGCGAAACGGCTTACACTGTATTGGCTGCTGGCATCCTTGCTGCAGTAGAGCGTCCTCCGGCTGAGGTGCGCCGATAGCTCGGTGGTGGCGATGCCGAAGACCTGCTTCTGCAGGATGTGGTCGATGCGCTCGCGTCGGTCGGGGATGACCTTCTCTAGACTGCGGTCTAACCGTTTGACGATTTCGCGCAGGAACACCCCGCTCTTTGTGAAGGGGTCGAGGAAGGTGGTCGCCGGACTGCGGAACAGCTCCGGCGGCAGCAGGTCGAGCATACGCGCGGCCACGGCGGGAGGCGTCTTCACCTCATCGTTGCTCAGGTTGGCCAGACAGTTGAGCACGTCGGGGTTGTAGTCATGCCTCTCCATAAGCCGCAGCGTTGAGGTTGAGGAAATGGACGGGCGGGAAGGTGGCGCAGGGCAGGTCGCTGAAGAGATCCTGTGCGGCACTGTCGCCCACCAAGTAACTGAACTCGTAATCGCGGCGGTTCATCAGCCCCTGCCCGATGAGACTCCACTCGCTGACGACAATCCACTGTCCGTCAACGGTCTTGTAGTCGAGGGCGTTGCCGCAGATGATGTTCTTTGAAAGGAGGTAGCGCACCGCTTCGATGCACTGCGGCTTGGTCTCTTCGCCGTAGAGGTCGCGGTATTCGCCGATGAAAAAGTCGACCAGCCGTTCGCGGCAGGCTTCGGCGTTGTCGGGCAGCAGCTCGATGCCGTAGATGCTGCTGACGCTCTGCACGGCCGCCTGCTCGTATTGCAGTTGCGTATATTGCCGAGCCTCCGCCCGCTGTCGGCATACTGCGAGCTTTCGGCGAAGGATTTCGATAAGGAAGTTGCCGTCCCCGCAGGCCGGTTCGAGGAAGCGGCTGTCGAGGCGCTCGGTTTCGGGCTTCACCAGGTCGAGCATGGCGTTCACCTCCCGCGGGTTGGTGAATACCTCGCCGTGGTCGGCCACCCGCCGGCGCGATTTGATCTGACTGTCCATAGTCTGCGTGTTTTTGCGCGTGTGCTTATCACGGCGGCGGGCAGTCCAGGACACAAAAAGAGCGCGGAAGTTCCTTATCCACGCTCTGAGGCCCTAGGAAAGCCCGCAAGTAATTGATAAGTCACGTCCACGCTGTCGCGCAGACGTTTGGCTGACTTATTCACAATCACTTGCTTTCTTTGAAATTTCCTAGGTTTCAGAGCAGTGCCGAATAAATAGCAAACGCTTGGTTATAAACTATCTGTTAATTTGTCCTATAATTGTTCTTGTCAAAAAAAATTGGTTCTTACTCGATTACTTTATGACGGCAAAAATAGCATTTTTTTTCTGAACGGTCACAAAAAAAGAGACGCCGCCCCGCGACGTCTCTGAATATGTGCATTAGAAAAAAAAGCGATTCGCTATTGCTTCGACTGCAGTGCCCGGACCGCCTTCGCTTGCTGTGCGCTGACGGGCACGAAAGGGTATTCCGTGCCGGCAAGATGCTGGGCATAGTCGAAGTACTGCGCCAGTACCGTCCCGTCCGATTTCCGGCGGAACAGCCGCACCAGTGCACCTCCGTGAACGGCAGGTCGGACGGACAATTCATCAGTGTCGCCGTTCAAGAATGCCAATATTTGCGTCTGGCACTCGCGCGGAACCAGGACTTCCTCCAAACGGAACACGCCGGTCTGCCCCTCCAACTTGTAGCCGTGTCGGAGGAAGGGGGCGAAGGCCAGCACACAGGCTATCCAGCACACCCCGAAGGCCGTCCAGCTGCCGCCGAGGACAGCCACGAGCACCCCGGCGGCGACCAGGATTCCGAGAATCAGCCAGTCGGTCCACAAAAAGACCTGTTTTGC
>JAFPVR010000112.1 GCA_017395245.1 Bacteroidales bacterium
AGGGTGCCGATGGCGCGGTCAAGGGTGAGGTAGCCGAGTCCGATCTCCTCCAACACCGACAGCCGCTCGGTGGTCGCCCGCTTGATGTCCTCTGCCAACGGATTGTCGATGGTTTCCATCCACTGACGGCAGTCGCTGATGCTCATCGCCGTCACCTCAGCGATGTTCAGGCCACTCCCTTCTCCTTCAGGAGAGGGGCCGGGGGTGAGGCCAATTTTGCAGGAGCGTATCTTCTCGTTGAGGCGCGTGCCGCCGCAGTCGGGACAGGTGCCCATCGTCAGCATCGGGTTGAGCACGGAGGCGTGGAGCAGACCCTCCTCCGAGTTGATGATGCTGCGGTACATACGGGGGATGAGCCCTTCGTATTTGGCGGTTTTGGGCCAGTTGGAAGGCGGGTTCTTCAGCTTGATCTGCGGCGAGTTGAGGAAGAGGTCGAGCTCCTCGGGCGTGTAGTCCTTGATTTTCTTGTCGAGGTCGAAGAGGCCGCTGTGGGCGTAGCGTATCCAGCGCCAGCCGCCCTTGCCGAAGGCGATGTAGTGGATGGTGTCCTCGTCGTTGAGCGACTTGTCGAAATCCACCAGCTTGTGGATGTCGAGCTCGCGGATCTCGCCCAGTCCGCCGCAGCGCGGACAGCTGCCCGAGGGGTGGTTGAACGAGAAGGCGTCGGAGTAGCCCACGAAAGGTTGCCCGATGCGCGAGAACAGTAGTCGCAGCAGGGCGTAGATGTCGGTGTAGGTGCCCACCGTGGAGCGCGAGTTGGAAGTCGGTTTGCGCTGCTCGATGACGATGGCGATGGGCAGGTTCTGAATGTCGCCCACGTGCGGCCGCCCGTACTTGGGCAGATACTGCTGCGTGAAAGAGGGGAAGGTGTCGTTGAGCTCGCGCCGCGACTTGGCCGCGATGGTGTCCAGCACCAGCGACGACTTCCCCGACCCCGACACGCCCGTCACCACGGTGATCTTCCCTTTGGGAATCCTGACGTTGACGTGCTTGAGGTTGTTCTCGGTGGCATCGCGGACGATGATGTGGGAGAAATCGTTTATATGGCTCATAAGAGTGGTGAAAACAACTATTTTTGTGTTTTGTTCAAAAGATATTCTGACAGGTAGGTATGACTGCTTTTACTTTCCTTTATTCTCTTTTATTCTTCTTTATTCTCTTTTATTCTTTTCCGAGCGCAAAGGTACAAAATTTCCTTTACGTGTTGAGCGTGATATGGGAAATAATTTTGTAACAATAATGCCATGTGGAGAAAAATAGTATTTTTGCAAATTGAAATAATAAAAAAGAATCCGATTATGGAAACAACGATTAGACAACCGTTCAATCCTGCGCAACTTGAACTGCTGAGCACGATGGCAAGTCTCAACTCCGAGTCCGACTTGATAGAGTTGAAACAGGCTCTTGCGCGTTTTTTCGCCGATCGTGCCGACCGTGAGATGGAGCGTCTGTGGAATGAAGGCGCTATCAACGAAGAAACGCTCGAATCTTGGAAACATGAGCACATGCGGACACCTTATCACCAAGACACGGCTAAGGTATGAGGTATGTAGTAGTTGATACCAACTGTCTGTTGCGCATGATTCCCTTGCGTAGTAAATACCGTCAAGCATGGGAGTCTTTCCTTGACGGCAAGTACATCCTTTGTGTCAGCAATGAGATTGTCAGTGAATACATGGAGATACTCACTGCCAAAGTGAGTACATCTTTTGCCGAAAACATTGTCGGTGCCATTCTGCGCAGCCCTTTCGTACGCCGTTTCGACCCGCAGTTCCATTTCAACCTTATCGAGTCTGATCCTGATGACAACAAATTTGTGGATTGCGCCATCATTGCCAATGCCGACTTCATTGTAAGCGAAGATTCCCATTTTCGAGTGCTCAAAACGATTCCATTTCCTAAAGTGAATGTACTGACACTTGATGAGTTTAGTGAGGAATTGAAATAGTGAACCCTGTAGATATTGTCCCCACACCACATTTTCGGCTGTTTGAGCCACGTGTGAAAACGGCAGCTGTTTTTGACGTCATTATGTTGTTTTGCCGCGTCATTGCAAAACTTGAGTGAGTATCCCCGCCTCGTCCATCACCAAACTGCGGTCGAGAGGGATGTATTTTGCCTGACCGGAATATCCCGTGATGTAGTAGTTCTTGGCCAGATCATCGCTGAAACGGCTCACAAAGGCGGCACGGATGCGGCTGCACTTTTCATTGATGGAATTGCCGGTGGAATCAACCAGATCGTCGATGCTTTGCTCCATTTTAGCCACGTCGTAACGGTTCGATATACGGTAGTAAATCTGCAGCAACTCCTCGCGGTAGTCCACCAACTCCTTAAACCGCAATCCTTTGGGATGGCGCAGGAAGAAGAAATAGACCACCTTGGAGAGTGTCGGCAAGGAGATTTCCATATCGTTGTAGTCGGGCAGGAAAATGCCGTAATCCTTGGTGATGCGAAGCGTGCTCAGTTTGGGGTCAGGCAATGCAATCAGTTTCTTGATGACAAAATCGGACACCCCAATTGAGCGCATTTCTTCGATTCGCTGCCGGATCTCGTCCGCGAGCACATCGATTCTTCCCCGGTCCGCGTTGTCTTTAGGGTCCACATCCACGTTCTCGCGCAAGCGGCTATAACGCAGGGGCTGTTCGATAAGCGTACTATGAAATGTATTCGAATCAAGACGAGGCGCCTGCACGATGGCGGTCAACAATTGTTCGAATTGAGCGTCGTTGCTGTACAGAAGTGGAAACAGCGTGAAAACATGGCCGTCTAAAGAGGTCTCTTCATGGCGCATTAGCATGGGTGCAAAAAACGGTCGATATCCACCCACCCAAAACGGGGATATCCGTTCACTTTTTCTGACTCGCTTATCCTAATGGCGCTGCAAAAATAATCATTTTTCCTTGTCCGCGTTTTCTTTGTCCGTTTTTTTCCTCCGCATG
>JAFPVR010000113.1 GCA_017395245.1 Bacteroidales bacterium
CGCGCGTTCTGGATGGGCAGGATGATTCCCTTTTTCTTGCGTTTTCGCGCCTCCAGGGCAATGGGCAGCGCCCCGCGAATCGGCTGGAGACTTCCGTCCAAAGACAACTCCCCGAGGATGAAATAGTCCTCCAATTCCGCCACCCCGGCAATCTGCTCCGACGCGGCCAAAATGCCGATGGCCAGGGTCAGGTCGTAGGCCGAACCCTCCTTTCGGATGTCGGTCGGGAGGTATATTTTGATAGTACCATTTATCTTCCAGCAATATCGGTTTATTTCCTGATATTATTGTCCAAAATGTCCATATTGTCCGTGGACAGGACACAAAATTTTGCAAGCAAATAAGAATGACACGAACGAAGGAAGAAAATTCCGCAATCCAGACGAAGACTCGGGTTGCGAATTATTTTGTAATTTTGCCGAAAAAAGAGAATCCACAATGAGACACGTAACGACCAATGATTTCGAGCAGGGCGACTGGGTGGAATATTCAGCCGATGGTATTCTTTTGATTAAAGACATACGTAGGATTACCCGCCCCGACAACGATTCGGTTACTATCGACATGACCATCGTGGTGGTGTGCCTCAAAGGGCGGATGACGGTGACCATTGACAACACGCGGCACACTATGACTCGCAATCAAGTGCTGTTTCTCCAGCCCAACAGCGTAGTGACTGACTACCAGCTATCTGACGATTTTGAAAGCAGAGCATTGGTCTTTTCGCTCGGAACGATTGAAAACAGCATCTACCTGAGGCGCAAGATTTGGGACAATATCAGTTACCTGCGCCTGCATCCCGTCGTGCCGCTTTCTGAAGATGACATCCGCATTTTCAAGCACTACTATGGTATCGCGACCGCCAACCTTCAAGCCGATGATGACAATCTCTACAAGCAGGAAATCATCAGTCACCTGCTGCGAAGTCTCGTCTATGAGTTTCTGCTATTGACAGATAGACTCATAGCGGAACAAAGCGAAGCGACAAAGGAACGCATACAGACTTCAAATGACGGCCTGCACCGCCGTTTCCTCGAGTTGCTGGCCTTCTCGCGAGGACGTACCCGAAAGGTGGAGCAGTTTGCCGAGCAGCTGTTTGTCACTCCCGACCAGCTGACTGCCGCCACCAAGGCGGTGAGCGGTCGCACAGCCCTCGACTGGATTACCGAAGCCACCGTGAAGGCTATCACCCACGACCTGCTCTACACGCAGAAGACTGTCAGCGAAATCAGCGACGAGCTGGATTTCCCCTCCCTCTCCTTTTTCGGCAAGTATTTTAAGCAACACACAGGCCTCTCGCCGAGGGCGTTCAGGGAGAGATTTGGGCAGGAATAAAACCCACTCCACTTTTTCTCGGAAATAGAACACTGATTATTGGATAATCAATTGTACTTTTGCCGCATCAAAAAAAACAAGCAAAAGTATTATTATGGAACTGATTGATTACACCAACAAATGGCTTGCGGGAGAAATCTTCGAGGGCAAGTCGATTCTGATTGCAGGCCTTTGCCTGCTGGTTCTCACCATCATCGTGTGGCGTGTGGGTTCAACCGACTACGCCCGCGCCATCCTGCTGCCAATGCTTGTGGTAGCGGTGATGCATGCCGGCATCGGGGTCGGTATGATGGTATATAACAAGCAGCGCATTCCGCAGTTTGAGGAACAATATTCCCAACAGACCACGCAGGAATATTTGGAAAGCGAGAACGCCCGCGTGAATGAGTTCATGAAGATTTATCCGAAGGTCATCATCTTCGCTGCCATTTCGTTCATCGTGGCCATCTGCCTGTTCGCGTTCTGCACCATACCTTGGCTGCGTGCTACCGCACTCGCACTTATCTATCTCGCGCTCTCCTGCCTCGTTATCGACTATTTCTCCAAGGAGCGCGGCATGATTTATCAGCAAGAGATTAATAGCGTGCAGATAGAACAAGTGCAAGAATGAGCAGACGTATGAAAACCTTGTTGATTATACTGGCTGTTCTGCTCATAATCACCATTGTGGCGGTGGTGATTCTCAACCATCCGGCTTTCGGTCGGCGTATGTCCAAAGAGCGCAAAGCCCGCATCGAGGCATCACCGAACTGGCGCGACGGCATGTTCCAAAACGAGGAACCGACATCGCAGTTCACAAGCGACAAGTCCCTGTTCGGCATGATGTGGGAGTTCATCATGCATCGTCCCAAAGACCGCGTGCCCGAGGAGCATATTCCCGCTGTAAAAACAGACCTCCACAATCTTCCCACCGACCAAGATTGGCTTGTGTGGTTCGGACATTCATCGTACCTGTTCTGTCTCAACGGCAAACGCTATTTGGTGGACCCTCTGCTGAAGATGGAGTTTCCCGCATCGGTGATGATGAAGCCCTTCAAAGGGACGGACATCTATACACCGGACGACATGCCCGAAATTGACGTGCTTATCATCACTCACGAACATTGGGACCACCTCGACTACGCTACCTTGCGCGATATTAAAGACAAAGTAAAGTATGTGGTGTGTCCGCTCGGTGTTGCGGAACACCTTGAATATTGGAAATATGATAAATCCATTATCACCGAAATGGATTGGTATGAAGATACAAACGGCATCACATGCTTACCTTCCCGTCACTTCTCCAATCGTCTATTCGGCCGCAACCAAACGCTGTGGGCATCGTTCCTCGTAGAGGACGGCGGACGTAAGGTCTATATCGGTGGCGATGGTGGCTATGACAGCCGCTTCCGTCGCATTCAGGAAAAGTTCGGTTCTGTGGACCTTGCACTACTGGAGAACGGCCAATACAACAGCGATTGGAAATATATCCATGCCACGCCCGAAGGTTTGGAGCAGGCCATTCTGGACTTGCAGGCGAAGCAGGTATTTACCGTCCACCACGACAAATTCGCCCTCGCCAAGCATCCGTGGTATGAACCCGACAGCGTGGCACAATCCATTGCCAGGCGACACAACATCCGTCTGCTTGACCAACCCATCGGTGCCGTAGTAAAATTCTAAATCACAAATAAACAAATAATTATGATTCTATATTTTTCAGGCACAGGTAATAGTCTCTACGTGGCTCGCTCACTAGCACAGGCGTTGGGCGACAGTCTTCGCCATATCAACAATGCACCTGCCGACCTTACACAGGAGAAGATGGTCGGAGTGGTGTATCCCGTTTACACCTATGATGCACCCGCAGCTGTAAAAACGTTCGCAGACACGCTGGTTCTTAATAAAGATGCCTACGTTTTTGTTATTGTCACTTGCGGCAGCACCCCGGGAAACGCAATCCTTTCCGTGAAGCAGCGCGTGGAGAAAAACGGCGCTTCGGTTGCCTACAGCCGCATCGTCTCAATGCCCGACTGCAGCGCACCGGCGATGAACAACAACCCCAACGACCAACTCAACAAATTGGAACCTGTTCCTGCGCTGTTGAAACAGATGACGGCGGACATCCAAGCCCGCAAACACGACCTACAACATGCTAAATGCACGGCGATGGGCACCATTATGAACACCCGCGCCATGCAACCTATCGGCATCGCCGCCGTGCGCCAGCATGTGAACGAGGACAAGTGCATTGGTTGCGGCATCTGCACAAAAGTGTGCCCGATGGAAAACATCGTCATTAAGGACAAAAAAGCCCTCATCGGCGACCGTTGTACGCAATGCTTGGCCTGTGTACATTTTTGCACGCAGCAGGCGATGGAGATACGTCATAAAACGATGCCGAAGGAGTGGCAATATCATCATCCGGGGGTTACGCTGAAGGATATGATGTTGAGGTAAAAGAGGTTAAAAGGTTAGAAGGTTAAGAGGTTAAAGCATTCAAAATCATCTAATCACTAATCACTGTTCACTGATCACTATTCACTAAAAAATAAGAAAATGAAAAACATCGCATTGATTACTGGAGCAACCGGAGGATTAGGACAGGAATTTGTGAAACTTCACGCTCAGCGCAAGGGTGACCTCGTGTTGGTGGCACGTGAACAAGAGGCTCTCAACAAGCTGAAAGAGAAGGTTGAGAAGGAGTATAGCGTGGAGGCCTACACCATCGCCGTTGACCTCTCGCAAGCTGATGCTGCAGAGCGCATCTACAACGAGCTGAAAGAGAAAGACATCGTCATCGAATACCTGCTGAACAACGCCGGCTTCGGCGGACAGGGCGACTTCTTCACCCGCACGATGGAGCAGGACATGTCGATGATTGCCGTCAACGTGGTGACGCTCACCAAACTGACCAAACTCTTCCTGCCCGACATGATTAAGCGTGGCAGCGGCCGAGTGCTCAACACCAGCAGCACCGCCGCCATGATGCCCGGCCCGCGTCAGGCTGTTTACTATGCAACAAAGGCCTTCGTCACCTCAATGGGCAACAGCATCTGGCAGGAGCTGAAAGGCACGGGCATAACACTCACCACTTTGATGCCAGGTGCGATGTCAACAGGTTTCGCCAAAGCTGGCGGCTTGCAGAACACACCTTTGTTCGCCCATCCTGTAGAACCCGCCGCCGTTGCCAAAGCAGGTTACGAAGGTATGCTCAAGGGCAAGCTGAACGTGGTCAGCGGCCTCACCTTTGTGCAGCGCATCTTCATGTCGATGGCTCCGCTACTGCCGAAGAAGATGATGCTGAAGCAAGTTTATGATATGCAGACCATCAAGAAATAGCCCTACAAACGACTTGCCTTTGAAATCCGCAACTCGGGCGAAGACTTGGGTTGCGGATTTGTTTTCTGTGGGCCTACTACTCACACACCCGGATAAACCGAGCGTGTGAATTATGACTTATGATACCTCACCTCCTCCCCCAATTATCCCTGTCCAAATTCCTAAAATTGATGGCCTCGCTCAAATGCCCGATTTCGATGTCCGGGCTGCCGTCGAGGTCGGCGATGGTGCGGGCCACCTTAAGGATGCGGTCATAGGCGCGGGCGGAAAGGCCAAGACGGTCCATCGCCTGCTTCAGAATCAGCTGCCCCGCTTCGTCAATCCGGCAGTATTCGCGCACCATTCGGCTGCTCATCTGCGCGTTGGCGAACAACCCCGTGCATCCCTCAAACCGCCGCTTCTGGATTTCTCTCGCCGCCACCACCCGCTTGCGAATCTCCGCACTGCGCTCCGACGGCTTGTCGGAGGCCAACTCCTCGTGGCTGACCGGAGTCACCTCCACGTGCAGGTCGATGCGGTCCATCAAAGGTCCCGAAATCTTGCTCAGATAGTGCTGCACCTCAAAGGGTTTGCAGGTGCAGGCAATCGTCGGGTGGTTGTAGTTGCCGCACGGACAAGGGTTCATCGCAGCTATCTCCAGCGCCCGCTTGATGTTCTCCTGACCCTTGACATCGCTGAAATCGTGTTCGTAGCTGTTCAGACTCCGGCGAAACTCCGATTCAATGTCCACCATAGTGGGGGCAATGGGTATATCCTTGTCGAAATAATCGATAACCTGCTTGATATTCTCTACGCCCAGAACCTCCAGTCCCTGCACAATAGCCGCTTCGCGTGCATTCTGCGCAGGCAGGATAATGGCCTTCTTGCCGCGCCGTCGCGCCTCCAACGCAATGGGCAACGCACCCCGGATGGGCTGCAATGAGCCATCCAGGGACAATTCTCCCATGATGTAATAGTCTTCCAAACGTCCTCCGCCCCTGATTTGCTCGGAGGCAGCCAAGAGTGCAATTGCCAAAGTCAAGTCAAACGCCGAGCCCTCCTTCCGGATGTCGGTCGGGAGAGATATTTTGATAGTACCATTTTTCTTCCAGTAACACTTTGTTGGGCTCTCATATTGTTGTCCAAACTGTCCATATTGTCCGTGGACAGGACAATATATTATGCAAGCAGATTTGAATGACACGAACGAAGAAAGAAAAATCCGTAACTCGAGCGAAGACTTGGATTGAGGATTTTTTTTACTCTCTATTCTTCAATCTGTATTCCTGCGGGGTGCAACCGGCGTTGCGGTGGAAATAGTCACTGAAGAAAGAAGGACTGGAGAAGTTGTATTTCCAAGCCAATTCCGAAAGCGGAAGGTCGGATTGCAGCAGGTCGAGGCGGATTTGCATGACGGTGTAGATATCAATGGCCTCCTTGGGCGATTTCCCGTAATGGCTTTGCAAGATGTTGGCCAGATAGCGTGTTGTGACGCAAAGCTTCTCAGCATAGAAACCCACGCTGCGTGATTCATGGCAATGCTTGCCCAACAACTGGCGGAACTTGAAAAACAGTTCATCGGAGCGGCTCTTGAAGGTGTCCACCTCGATACCGTTGCGGCGCAAAACCACCTGATAGAGCGTGTAGAACGCCCGCAGTTGCATCACACTGATGAAATACAACTCGCGTATCGTACAGATTCCAATGGCTGACCGCACGACCTGAACCATCCCGCTGGCCGCAGCAGAGATTTCGGGCGCATCCAAGATAAATGACTTCTTCAAGGCATTCACGTTGACTCCTTCCAACTGGTTAAGGGCGGCCAACTGGATAAACCCCGTGAACGCCAAAATCTCCACCTCAAAATCAGCGGAGCGTGCCTCCACCTTGATGACATCACCGGGATGAAACAGCACCACACTGCCCGGCTGTTCCTCTATGACTTCCAAATCGCAGCGGATGCGTGCCGTTCCGCGCAGCACGTGCAGAACCAGAGCACAGTCAATGGCAAGTCCATCGGTGGTGTATTGCGGTGGTGCTCCTTCGTAGAGCGCCACAGGGGTTTCTTCGTTGACAAAGGGAGTGAACATCCTTTTTTTCGTGTTCTTTATTTCGGCTGCAAATATACAATTATTGTGTGATATTACAAATTTTTGTTCCGATTTTCTAAAACTTTTTACCTGTTTTCGTAACAGTTGTCTCCTGATTACATTGTATTTTTGCCGCCAGAAAATACATTAAAAGAAGGCAATATGAAAAAGAGAAAATTAGGCAATCTGGAAGTGTCGGCCATCGGAATGGGCTGCATGGGTTTTACACACGCATACGGTGAGGGACCGGAGGAGCAGGAGGGTGTCCGTCTAGTACACAAGGCTTTTGAGCTGGGCTGCAACTTCTTCGACACGGCGGAGATGTACAGCTATTTTGAGAACGAGGAGTTCGTGGGCAAGGCTCTCAGGGAACTGCCCCGCGACAAAGTGGTTATCTCGGATAAGTTCTGGCCGGAGAAACTGCCCGGACACACGTTCGCAGAGGACAAACTGAGCGAGGCGGGCATCCGCAAGACGCTGGAAGGCCAGTTGCAAAGGCTGGGCACCGACTACATCGACATCTATACCGAGCACCAGATGCGCGAGGGGAATGAGGAAGAAGTCGCTTTCATCATGGGCAAACTCATCAAGGAAGGCAAGATTCGCGCTTGGGGACAGTCGTCGCCCACGGCAGAGCAGATTCGCAAGGCGCACGCCGTGACGCCCATCGCCGCCATCCAGAGCGAATACTCGATGATGGCCCGCCAGTGGGAAAAGGACGTGCTGCCGCTGTGCCGCGAACTGGGCATCGGCTACGTGGCTTTCTCGCCGATGGCCAACGGTTTCCTCAGCGGCAAGTACAACGCCCAGACGGAGTTCAAGGGCGACGACCTGCGCACCGTCATCACCCGCTTCTCAAAGGAGAATATGAACCGCAACCAGCCGCTCATCGACCTCATCACGCGCTATGCCGCCGAGAAACACTGCACCCCCGCACAAATCTCATTAGCATGGGACTTGATGGCCTACGAGTCGCTCGTCCCCATCCCCGGTATGCGTCGTGAGGAGCGCGTCATCGAGAACCTCGGAGCCGCCGATGTCGAACTGACCGCCGACGAGTATGCCGCCATCACCGCCGAACTCGACCGCCTCACCGTCTATGGCGACCGCACGGGTCTGACCAACCTCGCCTCCGTGCCTGAAAGCACCATCGACCAAGGAGAAGTTTACAAGAAATAAACAGAAAAGAATATGGACAAGAAGACAATTATTGTGGTTGGCGCAGGTCAGGGACTTGGCAACCATGTGGCAGAGAGATTCGGACGCGAGGGTTATCGCGTAGTGCTGATGGCTCGCAATGCAGCCTCATTAGACCAGTATGAAAAGCGACTGACTGCCGACGGTATTGAGGCACACACGCACATTGCCGACGCCGCACATCCTGAAACACTTACCGAAGCCATCATTTGGGCAAAACAACAATTTGGAACGCCCGACGTGCTCTATTACAATGTTGGAATAACTGCAGCTGACGACCCAAAGGAAATGTGCAGCGAGGAACTGATGAGACACTTTCAGGTGGATGTGGCGAGTGCCTACCATTGTGTACGGTTGGTAGCCGACGATGAATTTGCCGCCAAGCGGGGTGCCATCTTCATGACGGGTGGCGGTCTGGCAGATTATCCCACAGCGCAGTTCATCCCCCTGTCCATTGACAAGGCCGCCATCCGCGCACTTGCCATCGCTCTGCACGACGAGTTGAAACCACGTGGCATCCATGTCGGTACGCTCACCGTCTTCGGTAGCATCGGCATCGACAACTACATGTCGCCCGCCCGCATGGCCGAGACTGTCTGGCAGATGAACCAGCAGCGCGACGTGTGCGAGTTGAAGTACGAGTACCCTGATATGCAGGACGGCGCACTGACGGCAGCCGAGTATTGGACAAAGGTGTATGCGCTGGCTGAAAAATATAGGCAAGGATGATATATCTGGCAATTACTTTAGCAATGGGACTGCTTGTCCCGCTCCAAACGGCGGCCAACTCGCGGCTACGGCAGACGGTGGGACAAGCCTATCTCTCAACGCTTGTATCGTTTTCGGTCTCGTCGCTGTTTCTGCTGTTGGTGGCAATGGTGGCGGGAATCCCGATTTTGCCGACGGCAGAGATGCTGCAAGCAGCGCCGTGGTGGAGCTGGTTTGGCGGCATCATCGCTCTGCTCACCATCACCTGCGCCATCTATCTTTTTCGAGAGCTGGGACAATTGCAGGCCACCATTATCCCTTTGTTCAGTCAACTGCTATTCAGCCTTGCTATCGACCATTTCGGATGGTTTGGCTCGAAGGTCATCCCAATGGAAGGCAAGCGACTGGCAGGCTCTGTTTTGCTTCTTGTAGGCATTGTGCTGGTGGTGGTCTTGCCAAGGTTGAGAGGCCAACAGACGGCTGGCTCGGCCAAAGGTGCGCGAATGGTTTTCTGGCAACTGTGCGCCATCGTTTCGGGCTGCCTGATGGCCAGCATTGGTGCTATCTATGCCTTGCTCGGTTTGGTTATCGGCTCTCCAATACAAGCCACTACTGTGTCGTTCATAATTGCAACAGCGGCGATGTTGGTTTTCTGTCTTTGCAGCGGCAACGTTAGACAAGTAGGAAAAGCCTTTAGCCGTCAACACCCGTGGTGGATGTGGCTTGGTGGCATCTGCGGAGCCATCTGCGTCTATGGCAACGCATGGTTGATTCCGAAAATTGGTGTCGGCCTATTTGCTATGTTACTGCTCATCGGACAACTGCTTTTGAGCCTGCTAATGGAACAGTTCGGCTGGCTCGGCGCCCCGAGAAGGAAGATTTCCGCCATGCAGGTTATTGGCATCTTACTGATGCTTGGCGGTGTGGCATTGATAAGGTTGTAGATTAAATATGAAAATGCGACTATTTTTGTATTATCGAAGATGTGATTTGTAATTTATGAACAATCACCTCCTCCCCCAATTATCCCTATCCAAATTCCGGAAATTGATGGCGTCGCTCAAATGGCCGATTTCGATGTTCGGGCTGCCGTCGAGGTCGGCGATGGTGCGGGCCACCTTCAGGATACGGTCGTAGGCGCGGGCGAGTTCAGCATCTATGGGCATGAAAACCGCACCGGAAGAGCCAAGGTGGAGAAATGGATTAAAAGCATAACGAAGTAACTCTCGGAAATGTATTCCTGAAGCGACACACTAAAACAGCAACGGCTGCCGTCCGCAAGGATGGCAGCCGTTTGTGATTGCAGCATTAAGTTATTCTCCTGAATAAAATTTTCCCCGATAACTATTCCAATTGGGCATAACTGCCTTTGTTGAAACAATATCAGACACTATCACAGAAGAACCATATTCACGATTCTTCTGTTGCACAACTGGATATTCGTCACTGACAGACATCCTGCGCCATCTTGACTTGTCGGCAGGAATGCCATCGTAGCTGTGTACGACAATAAAACGGGAAGAATCGTTAATCGATAGTTTGGGACAAGCATCCAAAAGAACCAAATAGATAGAACCATCTGTCCCCCATATATTATCTATCTCAAACCATCCATCCCTGCCAGGATAATAAAACAACGCCGTACCTAATTCATTATCCTTTTCATCAATGTAGGTTAACTTTGTCATACAGCCATTCCAATCTTGCCGATGAATCTTAATATTGTCCAAGCAATAATCTGATTCTGTTGCTTTGCTATTGCAAGATACCATCGAACCAAGGACGAGCAAGGCGGTGCATATTAACAATACTTTCTTCATTGTCTGTCTGGGCTTATTGTTTCTGTTTGGATTTGATTCACTCTCCACTATACCACCATTTATTTATGGAATCAACAGGTGTTAATTCATCAGTATACTCTCGGATTGCCGAATCTAAACTGCCACCATTGTTCTTTTCGTATTTTAATGCCCCTTTTATTCTTATTCAGACGATATTATTTCCCTTTCCTATTATGACATACAAAAGTTCGATTTCGTTACATCAGGCGTGATTATTTTCGGAAGAGGGGTAAATAAATCGTTTTACTTCGCCTCCAAGATGCTTATCATTTCAGCAGGAGTGACCACTATTGGGGATTTCGGGAAGTGGCGGAGATTACCTGTAATCAGAAATGTTCCCTCTTTTGATAGCGCCACTTCGTAAAAGACGGCATCGTCTTGGTCGGGGAATACCTCATTGCTTGGGGTTCGTCCAAGACAAAGACCTGTTCTTACCACTTCAAGAACGGTTTTGATGCGTTCATCGCTGAAACCGAACTTGTCACGATGCAGCACTTCTTGGTATTCTGACACGATTTCCTCGTTATAAACGAGAACAATGCGACCGTCAAGCACATGGTTAAGTAGGAGCACCGTCGGAGAATCTTCTCGTTTTGACATCAAAGCCGAAACCAGGACATTAGTGTCGAAAACAGCATAAACAGTACTCATAAAGCGTTCTTCTTGCGTTTTAAACGGGCTTGGCGGATTTCCTCATTGATTTCGTCAAGTGTCAGTTCGGAATTGCCGTTTTCTTCGCTGTGCTGACGCATGTCCTCAATTGTCTGGCGGGCTTTTGATAATACGGCACGACGTTTGCTGTTATACAGCTGCAATAAAGCCTGTTCCATTTGTTCTTGCAACCAACGTTCCAATGCTTGTTCATTGTCAAATGAATCGCGCACTTGCTCTACAAGCGTGTCGTTCAATGTTATATTATACGTACACATGGTCCTGTTTTATCTTGTTCAACTTCAGAAACGATATTTCAACCGCAAAGATACAAAAATTTTCACGTAGCACATTCTTTTTTTGCCTCACAGCAAACTTCCAGTCAGTATTGCCGGAACTGATGTTGGTATGGACGATGCATTATCACCTTCTCCCCCAATTATCCCTGTCCAAATTCCGGAAATTGATGGCCTCGCTCAAATGGCCGATTTCGATGTTCGGGCTGCCGTCGAGGTCGGCGATGGTGCGGGCCACCTTCAGGATGCGGTCGTAGGCGCGGGCGGAAAGGCCGAGACGGTCCATCGCCTGCTTCAGCAACATCTGCCCCGCCTCGTCAATCCGGCAATATTCGCGGACCATCCGGCTGCTCATCTGCGCGTTGGCGAACAATCCCGTACATCCTTCGAACCGCTGCTTCTGGATTTCTCTCGCCTCCACCACCCGCTTGCGAATGTCGGCACTGCGCTCAGACGGTTTGTCGGAGGCCAACTCCTCGTGGCTGACCGGAGTCACCTCCACGTGCAGGTCGATGCGGTCCATCAAAGGTCCAGAAATCTTGCTCAGATAGTTCTGCACCTCGAAGGGCTTGCAGGTGCAAGCAATCGTCGGGTGATTGTAGTTGCCGCACGGACACGGGTTCATCGCGGCGATGAACATAAACGAGGCGGGGAACTCCACCGAATACTTCGACCGTGAGATGGTCACCCGCCGTTCCTCCAACGGCTGCCGCATCACCTCCAGCACCTGCCGTTTAAATTCCGGCAATTCGTCAAGAAAGAGCACACCGTTATGCGCGAGCGAAATCTCGCCCGGCTGCGGGTGCGTGCCGCCACCCACTAACGCC
>JAFPVR010000114.1 GCA_017395245.1 Bacteroidales bacterium
CCACCGCGAACACCCAGACGTGCAACGGCACGCGGTAGGCGAAACCCTCCAAGTAGCGATGCATCACGAACACGCTGATGGGCACGGCGATGACGAAGCAGACCAGCACAATCTTCACGAAGCGGGAGTTGAACATCGCCAGAATCTGTTTCACCGTGGCCCCATGCACGCGGCGGATGCCGATTTCCTTGCGGCGATGCTCCGTCTCGAACATCACCAACCCGAACACGCCCATCAGCGAGATGACAATGGCCAAAACAGTGAACAAGGTGACGAGTTTCGAGAGGTTCTGCTCCTTTTTGTATTGGTTCTCAATGGATTGGGAGAAAGGCGACACCTCGTATGACATCTCCTCGCCCATGGTGGGGTCAAGGTCGTTGAGCATTTTGGTGATGCGCTCCATCAAAGCTGGGACATCCACGCCTGCCTCGGTGCGGACAAACAGCCTCATGCAAATGTGCCACGGATCCTTCCCATAAACATAGAATGCAAAAGGCTCAATCCCTTGTCGCAGCGAGGCGAAGTTGAAGTCCTCACAAAAACCGGCTATTTCGGCGACTTGGCTATCATGGCCTCCAATTTGGTCTTCAAGAGTGATTTGGTACTTGTCTTTTGCGGTTTTGTTGAAGATATACACGCCATTAGACTGCTCATCGGCTTCGGTGAAATCACGGCCTTCGATGATGTCGATGCCCATAAAGCGCAGGAAGTTCCACGAAACAGGATAAACCTGCCAACCGGCATCCTCGCCCCGCACTTTGCGGCCCCAGCTCATGCGTGAATCCTGTATGAAAGGTCCGTCACCCCAAGCGACATCCTTGATGGCGGCATCGGCTTTCAACTTACTCTCCACCGCCTCGCGGTTGTTGGCAAGATTCAACGAGACCTGCGACTGCAACAGACATTCTTGATCGAAGCCCATTTCGTGGTTCATCATGAAACGGCGTTGCTCGTGAACGAATATCGCACAGATTATCAGCACAATGGAAACAGTGAACTGCAGACCAATCAGACCGATGCGGAAAGCCTTTCCCTTTTGCGTAGAGCCGAAAGATCCTTTCAATGCAAAGGCTGGGTTGAACGAGGTGGCGAACAAGGCGGGATAAATACTGGCAGCTACGGAGATGAGCAATGCCAAGCCGATAGTCAATGCAACGACGCCACCATTTTGTCCGAAATCAAGTGAAGTGTCAATCAATGAAGCCAATGTAGATTGCTTGAAGAGGATAACCACACCTACAGCAAGTGCCAAAGATATAGCCACCATCAGCACCGACTCTCCCACCGATGACATCACCAACTGAAAACGACTGCTGCCCAGTATCTTGCGTGTATTGACACTTCTCAGTTTCAACGGCACCATCGCGAAAAAGAAGTTAATGTAGTTGATGAAGGCGATGACCACCACGAAGATGGCGATGATGAGCAGGGTCATCGTGGTGGTTTTGTTTCCCGCCTTGCCAGGGGCAAAATACGAATTGCTGTCGAAGTACATATCGGTCAATCGCACAGGATAAAGTCCAAACTTGACATCCTCGTCGGTGGCCTCTTTTCCCATCATTTCATTAAAAAAGCGTCTGACTACAGGCTTTGACACTTCGACAATCGCATTGGGATCTGCACCTTTGCGAAGCTTCAGAAAATAGTTGAACGAAAACTCGCTCCAATCATCGGTGTAATTATCGCCCAAATCAGCCAGCATTTCGAAAGAGGAAAGGTCGCTGTGCTTCGGCATATCTTTGTAGATGACCACAATAGATATATCCCGCCACTCCGATCCATTGAAGAATTTCATAACGTCACCCACCTGGACACCAAGGCGTTTTGCCGCCGATTCCGAAAGAGCGAAGCCAGTACCGGTCAAATCGTCCCAATTGCCAGCCACCAATTCGAACCCGAACACGTCACGGGCACCTTTGTTCATGACAGCTATTGAGATGGACACAGGCGATTGCTCATCGCTTACACGAACTGTGATGGGATTGCCTGTGATTCCACCACAGCCACCGACTTCAATGTCAGGGGTGGCGTTGACAACATATTCCCCCAGGGGTCGGCAAAGTAAAGAGGAATATTCACTTTGGTTGATTTCCTTCTTGGTAAGGACATAAATCCGGTCGCTGTCCTTAAGCGCCTTGTTGTAGGACAGGTCGTGGTGCACCTGCACGAGGATGATGTAGAGGGCGGCGAAGGCGGCCGTCAGCCCGAGTATGTTGAGGGCTGACGAGACGGCTTGGGTTCTGGATTGTTTGATGATTCGCATAATGGTAAATCTATAGCTGCAAATCCCATACAGCAACCGTGCCAAACTGTGAAGTCATTGACGTTAAGCAGAATACAATATGAATACCGCAAAAAGCGTAAACATCCTTTACAGCAGTGTAAGGATTCTTTACACGCCCTATTCTTTACAATTGAAATAAATATCCAAATGGCCTGTTGCCCCATCCTGACATTGGACACATACTCCTACAGGAAGAGTCCCTGCATTATACCATCGCGTCAAATCAACGTATGGGGTTTTGTCATGCCGATCCGGGACAATCCAAATTTCAATCGACTCCGCATCGCGAACCAGCCACTCCGGGATAACGGTTTTTACTTTCCAGCGACCGTAAGACATTTTACATGCAACTTCGAAACACTTCCGCTCCTCTTTGACGTGAAAATCTTCAATTGGGATAACATTTCCAACGTATCGAACTTCTTTGATTTTATCCGCAAAAGACAATTTTTCGCTTTTTCCCCCAGTTTTCCCGCCCCATGCCTCAATCAAATCCCACACTACAGGCATCACCTTCACAATAGGTTTCACATTCCCTTCTCTTACAGCTTTTTCCACAGAGAAATGAATCCTATTGAAACGCTGAACATTCCGAACCGTGTCGTTTGAACAGGAATGACGGAACGGGTCATTCGCGACACCGCCAGGGAATGCTCCTGAATAAAAAGACCATCCCCATCCATCCAAAATTGGCGGCTCATCGCTGACACAAGTGTCGGGACGGGCGGTCTTCACAGCCAAACGGTAAAGTTCCGTCAAAGGAGCCGCCAAACTATCGGGTAACTTGATCGAACGACGTTTGGTCTTTACCTTCTCTACTTCTTCAAAGATTGGATTGCCAGCCGAATCGATCATCGCGGAACCATCTGGATTCAGGCGAACACCGGGTATGTCAATAAACGTCTTACACTCCACCAGCGTCAACTTATGAGTCTTATGGCTATAGGAGTAACCGTAATCAGGTTTTTCAATCCCTGGAATGTAGAGGCATCCGAAATCATAGTCCTTGACGAGCAAATAGTCTTTTCTACATGAATCCCAATAAAGGAATCTGGCGTCTTTGTCATCGTAATACGGGGCAAACACCCGCTGAGCATGAAGTTTAAACGAAAAAGCTATGGAAGTAAACAAGATAACGACCATCATTAACAAGCCGTCATGGATTAAAGATCTGTTGTATCTCATCTTGACATAGGAATTGTTTCTGCAAAAGTACAAAATATTATGATATCAATGCGTGTTGTTTCCTTGATGGGAATTTGGATACCCTTTTCGCTCTAAACCGTTATCTGGACCATTTTGCACATATCAATTAACATTTTCAAGTAACTACTCCTTCTTCAACGCCTCCGCCGGGTTCGTCTTCGCGGCGCGCAACGTAGCTGACAATTCAGTCGGCAAACAGATCGTCCAGCGTAACCTGATATTGGACAGAGACGGAATATTCGTTATGAAAGAGACCGAATGGAGTGATCCAAGTGGGAAGAATACCGTTTCGGGTCTTGGTCTCCCGGACGAATGCCGCCGTACGGTTACGGACTTTCAGGTCCTCATTGGAAGTGATGGTGTATTCTGATTGGGTGTATTTGATTTCGCAGAGGTTAACAAGACGATCGGCACGTTCGATAATCATATCCACTTGGGCACGTGGAGCTGTGGAACTTCGCCATGAGTAATATTCAACGGCAATCTTGTCAAGGCCAAGAGCATGTCGTACCTGCCTAATATGAACCATGCACACATGCTCGAAGGCTAATCCTTGCCAACTGTTGAGAACTGGGGTGTTGAGACGCTGCTCCCAATAATCTTCAGTAGTTAGCTTTTTGGAGAAGGTGAGATGAAAAAGTGTAAAAAGGTCAACCAGCTGGTAATAGGCCTCGTTAGTCTTTAGCCTGCCTCCAATTTTGGTCACATATCGGCGGATGATGTCGCAATATTCCAGATTTTCAAGCTGTTTACTCAGCGTCCCGCTGGATGATATTTTCAGTTTTTCTGCAATTTCTCCTCTCGTGAGTCCCTGCTTGTTCTTGCCTAATATCTCAACAATGCGAATGTAAGACTCTGGCGACTTGAACAGAGAGGCGTAAAGACGTTGATACTCCTGTCCAAGTTCAGAATTTTTATGGAAATAGAGTCTGTCGATGTTTTGGGCAAGGCTCTCTTGAGGGTTGAGCAAACTGAGGTAATAGGGCACGCCCCCAAGCATCATGTAAGTCTCGACAATCATCTGCCGTGGCCAGTGGATTTTTTTAGTCTGCAGATAGGATTCGGTTTCTGCTAACGTAAACTGTCTCAAATAAATAGTGTGTGTGGTTCGGTCATGGAGCCCTCCGTGGTCATTGACTATGTTTTCAATCATCCAAGAGGTGGCGGAACCGCAAACAATAAGTATGACATCTTTACGTAATGCGGCCCAAGTGTTCCAAAAATGTCCTAAAGCACGGACAAAGCCGGACTTGGGCGTATCAAAGCAAGGGAGCTCGTCAATATAGATAACCTGACGACCTTTGTGCAGCTGTCTCTCTAAAACAGATTTGAGTCCCTCAAATGCTTCGAGCCAAGTTTTGGGCTGAGGTCCCGTATAACCAACAGCAATCAAGGCACTCGTAAAGGCAAAGAGTTCCTCTTCACGGGTGCCTTTTAGGATACCCGTGGCGGAGAAGGCGAACTTGTTGTCGAAAAATTGTTGTATCAGATAAGTCTTGCCCACGCGCCGACGCCCGTAAACGGCCACAAATTCAGCTTTTCCAGAATCTTTAATGTCTTGTAACATTTTGATTTCCTGTTTTCTGCCGATAAAATTTTTATCCATAACAATACCGTTTTATGACAGGTGCAAAGATACAATTTTATTCGGATAGTTCGCCAAAACAAATAAAAATAATTAAAAATGGCGAAATATAGGATATATAAATCGCCATTTTCAAAGTTTTTGATTAGTTTTGGTGACAGATACAGCCGGTAGAGACGCAAAATTTTGCATCTCACAATGCCAAAAAAGTCATACCTTTCGCAAGGTGATCCAAGGTTTCTACTCCTTCTTCAGCGCCTCCGCCGGGTTCGTCCGCGCGGCGCGGAGGGTCTGCCAAAGCACCGAGAGGAAGGCCATCAGCGCGGTGAGCAGGACCGCCACGGCGAAGACCCAGCCGTAATGCTCGATGCGGTAGGCGAAACGTTCCAAGTATTTGCCACTGAGCCAAACGGAGATTGGAATGCCGATGACGGAGGCGATGCCCACGAGAAGCATGTAGCCTCTGACGTTGCGCCACAGCTCGCGACGCACATCGCTGCCGAAGGTTTTCCGGATGGCGATGCTCTTCGTGTTCTCGCCGCTATAGTAGGTGCTCATGGCGACGAGACCGAGCAGGGAGATCAAGACGGATAGCAGCATGAACAGTTCGAGCAGGCGCATGGCCATTTTTGCAGGTTGCAGCGACAAGTTGTTAAGGTCCTTCACATAGCCGTTCTCTGCGGCTTCGACGACCATGCCGTTCTGTTCTTCGGAATAGGCACGGTAGGCTTGCATGATGGCTTTTTCGGTCTCTTTGTAATCGCCTGAA
The DNA here is from genome assembly GCA_017395245.1 of Bacteroidales bacterium. Taxonomy (GTDB): domain Bacteria; phylum Bacteroidota; class Bacteroidia; order Bacteroidales; family WCHB1-69; genus F23-D06. The sequence continues at coordinate 5,845 of JAFPVR010000114.1, forward strand.
ACATCAATCATTACGCCGTTGCCCCAAGTCAAATCCTCCGCCTTGGCGATGATGATTGCCGAAAACTGGTTGGGTTCAGACGACGCAGCCGAGCGTGTCGGGATGTCCTCATAAACACCGCCCACGGTCTCGGGTCGAGAGCCATTGATGCGCATGTGTCGGGGGTAATAATGCATCGTTGAGTCGTTCAAAGCGAGTTTTTCGGCCAAAGTCTTCGACATCCAGACCGAATTGGTTTTTGGCACGCCGAAATCCTCAACAACCTGCAAACCGAGCATATCGAAATACGACTCGTCGCACAGGATGAGTTGTATATTCACATTTTCGCCGTCGGGCGTTTTGACGCTGGTGCCCATGTTTAACTTTCCCGCAAAGCCGCGTCCGTAGCCCACTGCTTTCACGTTCGGGATCTTCTCCAAACGGTCGATGAGAGGTGCTATATCGGAATAGTCCGCCACCCAGCATTGCAACGAATACAAGCCCTCCGAGCGCATGTTAGTGGGACGGTTCATCATGTGGCGCATCTGCACCTCCATCAGGATTGCCATGGCAATCAGGACGATGGTGATGGTGTTTTGGAACACGATGAACACCTTGCTGAACACCCTTTTGGTTTGAATCCGATAAGTGCCGCGCACCACGTTGATTGGCTCGAAACGCGAAGCGATGGCCGCTGGCGCGACGCCCGCCAAAGTGCCCAACAGCACAACCGCCACAAGATATGCTGCCACAATGCCCGCCGACCACTCAAATCGAACAGGAACAAACTGCTCAAACGTCTCAGCATCGATACCCGTCTCGCCATCTGAAACGGCTCTTAGCAAGTCGTTTATCATCGGGAGCAAGGCGACAGCCAGCAGCAAGGCCAGCACGAAACAAACCGCCGTAAACGTCACAGACTCAGTGATGTACTTCATCACAATACGGCCTTTCGTGGCACCGTGAAGCCGTCGTGTAGCCATCTCCTTGGCACGCTTTCCCGAGAGTGCCATGTTGAGGTTGACATAGTTGAAAATGGCCGAAAGCAAGAGCAACAAAACCACCACCGTAAGCATTTGCAGCACCGACTTGTTGCCTTTCTTGAACACCCACTGGCTATCATTGAAAAAAACCTCTGGCAAGTTATAGATTGGCATAGCCTTCACGAAACCGTCGGAATAATTGGGAAGTCCGACCGCCTCGACTTTTTTCGCAAGCTGCTCACGGTCAGTGCCTTCATGGACTTTTATCAAGGTCATGTATTGCCCAATGGAACTGAAAGGCTCTTGGTTTCCCGAGGCATACAGCTCTTCAAATTCAGGATTGAAAAGCACATCAGTGTAAGGCACCATCGAGTTGGCGGCATCCTTAAACACGCCACAAACCACGCCTTCAATTTTTTCATCGAAATAACTGACTTTGAGCGGTTTACCAATAGCATCGCCATTGAAGGCGCGGTTGGCAAGTGACTCAGACACGAGACAATGCCCTTTGAGGCGGAACTCGTCGAGATTGCCGTCAATCAAAATGAGACTTGGGAAGAGTTCAAAAAGCTCCGGGTCGGCCTCGGTGATGAAGGCTCTGACAGGCTGCTCGTCGCCGAAGGTGATGTAGCCGTCATAGTCGGAGCCAGAGATGCGACACACGGCTTCAGCCTCGGGAAGCTTGTCCTCAAAGACGGCCTTGTCCCACCACGACAGCGACATAAAATCCTGGCATCCTACGGCATAAATCCTATCTCGATAAGGATTGCCGTAGGCCACGGAATACTGTTGATACACATAATTGCCAATCAGGATGACGAACGCAAGGCTCACCACCAGTCCCACCGCCTCGACGGCGGTGTAGAGTTTGTTTCTGCTGAGTAATTTAAGGTAGCTTTTCATATCATTTGGTTTTAGGTTCCACACTGCGCTGCGTTTGTGTCACAGTCTCCACACTGCGCCGCGCCTTGTCGTTATCGCTGTCTCCGCAGTCCGGACTTTTCTGTCTTGTCAAGCCCCACACTACGGCTTCGCCTTGTGTGGGGTTAATTGCGCTTCGCGCGTTTTGCCTCTCCGAGGCTGCTCAAGGAAGATGATATTTTATTATTTTTGCCGAAAAAATGATTTATGCAGGTACTTACTGAAAAAATATCAAGAGAACAACTTAAAGAATTGGCATCCAATACTTTCATTGATATGATTAAGTGTGTGGCCGATGTGAGAAAAGGTCTTCTTGCTGTAGATGCAGAGCTCCATGCTGACTTGGAGTCGATGTTACTCGAGAACGGTTCGGAGCAGGAAAATCTTTGGGGTTTCAACCTGTATCCAGAAGAAACAGGGGATGACTTCATTGAATTCGACTCCTTAATCAATATCCGTTCTTGGCAAGGCAACCGCAGCCGTGATGTTGAGAATCCAGAAGTCAGGGAACAAATAAAATCCATCGTTTCAAAATTCGTTGAATAATGCAGCACGAGACACTCAGTAACGGAGCGTGGGCCGATATGCCCTTTCCAAAACAGATGGCCAATATTGGGAGCGAAACTTATCGTGCCACGAAATGGCTCGCCAAGGGCCGTCGCGACAACGCCGAAAAGGCTTTTGAGCGGATGCAGGAGCTCATCGACTTGACCATCGCATACGGTAGGCATGGGCAACCCAACCGCAAAGCCCTCCTGAAAGAGCTCTGCCGATTCCGGGAACTTTACTGCGGGGCTTTCCTTGATGGGGATTTGGACACCCTTGCCGCGCTCAACCGTTATTTGGACCATTTTGCACATATCAATTGATCTTTTCAAGTAACTATTCCTTCTTCAGCGCCTCAGCAGGGTTAGCCCTCGCAATTCTGACACTACTCATAACGACTACAATTGCTACGATGAGAAGAACCACGGTTGCGCCAAAGATGAAATACAACGGCGAGAGGCTGATGCGCTCGGCAAATTGTTCAAGCCATTTGTCGGCAACAAAATAGGCGAAAACACACGCAAAAATCGACATAATAAGAGATAACTTCAACACACCCCAAGCAAAAATGCTTAGCACATCTCTCTCTGTAGCACCGTTAATTTTGCGGATGGCCATTTCTTTGCTCCGACGACTCGACTCATCGCGTATGAAACCGATGAGACCCAACATGGCAATCATCAATGCAAAAATGGAACCGATGAAAACGGTGTTGCGCATCTTGCGACTATCTTCGTATGCCGAATGCATTTCGTCTGCATATACTTTCAGCTGTACATCTTTTCCATCAAGGGCCTTAGAAATGGTTTCCTTCAGTTTCCCCATCGTGGTTTCATCCATTTTATTCACTTTGAAAACCAGATGCGGCATATAAGACTCTCCGTCCTCCAAACTGCCGTAGAAACGCACGCTCGGTCGGGTATCCATATCCAAGAGGCTACCCAAGCGATAGTCGCGGTAAACACCCGTAATAGTGAACGATTTAAGATTTGTCAAAGAGTTTTCGTGTCCAGTAATCATAATCTGTTTCCCCACCGCTCCATCGCTCCAGTCCGTGAAGTCATTCATTCGTTTCACGAAACTCTCGCTCACCACCACTTCATTGGAATCGGCCGGTGCGCGACCGTCAACAAACTCCATTCCGAAAAGAGCATAGAATTGCGCTGTGGCCTCGTACTGGTCGGCCACGTTGAACAATTCACGATCGTCGCCGGGAAGATATATGTTGTCGCCATTCGACCAAATGTAAGGAAGACCATAGCTTGCTGCAATGTGTGTCACTTCAGAAAGTTGGCCAAGAGCATTCACCACACGTTGTTGAGCCTCTTGATTCCCGTCGTACATATCCACAAATAGTACATTCTCATAATTGTAGCCCGGGTCGTCGTTCATCATTTTATGATATTGCGAAGCGATGACCATCAGCATCGAAACGACAAATACATTGATAAACACCTGAACGCCAAGCAGTCCTATTTTCCATCGCCGCGAGTTTTCCGTATAATTGCGGAAGGCCACCGAAACGGGAATGCGCATGTAAAGCTGCGCAGGAACGAAAACGGAAACGAACAGCACAAGCAACAGCACAGCCACAATAGTCCAAATGCTTTGGGGAACAAGTAATGTCCCAAATGGCACACCCAACAAGTTCTGTATCAATCCTTTTGTGGCAAAAATAATGACAGCTGCCAAAACGAGTGCCGACAACAGATGTACAATCGACTCCCGAGCTAGTAAACCATAAATACTGAAAGCGTTCGCTCCATAGCACTTTCGTACCCCAATTTCTTTGGCACGATGCACCATAGACGAAATTGTGATCAGGATATAATTGAGTAAGCTGATGACAATCAGCATTGTTGCAATAACGGAAAGCAAAATCACCATTGAATGCACCGAAGACTCCTTGAGGTGGGTTTTACCAAATGGTGCAAGATAATACCACAGCTTCATGCCGTTCTTCTCAAACTCCTCCAATGGCTGATGAGCCTCCTGCATCCTACGGATGGCATCATTGAGCGATTGGGGATCAACACCTTGTTGCAATTTCACAAATCCCACATAGCGGTCGTTACCGACCCAGTTCTCCGTGCTGCTTTTTGAATAACTCTCCATCGACAGCAACATGTCGGCATCTATGGAACCATTTTTAGGAAAATCCTTGAATACGCCCTCAATAGTCATTTTCAACAAAGGAACATCCTCGTTGTAGATGATTTTGCCCATACATTCCTCCACGCCGCCCATTTTTTTTGCAAACGACTCCGACACCATCAGACACAGCGGCTCAGACAGCACTTTCTCCGGATTGCCAGCCAGAATGGGACGGTCAAAAACGCGGAAGAAGCATGAATCGGCCAAACGGAGATTTCCGGTGATGACATTGCCGGCCTCGTCCAAATAACGGTCACTATTGAAATAGAAGGTCATTCGAGTGGCTTCTTCCACTCCCGGCACCTCTGCCTTGAATCCAAATGCCACCGCTCCACTCACCTGAGGGAAATCTTTGGATTCGCCCTGTAGTTCGTAACCAGAACGGATGCAATATATACGGTCCACATCTTTATAGAAACTGTCGTACGACAACTCGAAACACACCTTGGCAATCAGCACAATGCCAATAGCGAGTCCCACCCCGAGGGAGAGTATCTGGATTAGGAGATTACTTTTTCGATACATATAATTGATGTTTGGTTTCTGCAATTTAAGGTGGGTCTGTAGAGACGCGCATGGTGCGTCTCTACAAAATCCCTTCAATATGTTATTAACCAAATTTAATATGGCATCACAGTTCCGGCAGCACATCCTCCACGATGTGGCCGTCGAAGAGGTTGATGATGCGGTCGGCGTAGCCCGCGTCGCGCTGCGAGTGGGTGACCATCACGATGGTGGTGCCCTCCTTGTGGAGCTCGGTGAGCAGGTCCATCACCTCCTTGCCGTTCTTGGAGTCGAGGTTGCCGGTGGGTTCGTCGGCGAGGATGAGCTTGGGGTTGGCGACCACGGCGCGGGCGATGGCCACACGCTGCTGCTGTCCGCCCGACAACTGCTGCGGGAAGTGCTTGGCCCGGTGGGTGATGGCCATCCGCTTCATCATCGCCGTGACCCGCTCCTTGCGCTCCGACGCGCTGATGTTCAGGTAGCGCAGCGGCAGCTCGATGTTCTCATAGACGTTCAGCTCGTCGATGAGGTTGAAGCTCTGGAACACGAAGCCGATGTTGCCTTTGCGGAACTTGGTGCGCTCCTTCTCCTTCAGGCTGCCGACCTGCTGGCCGAGCAGCTCGTAGGTGCCCTCGGTGGGGTTGTCCAGGAGGCCGAGGATGTTGAGCAGCGTGGATTTGCCGCAGCCCGACGGCCCCATGACGGCGACGAACTCGCCGTCGTTGATGGTGAATGACACCCCGTCCAACGCGAGGGTCTCGATGTCTTCCGTGCGGAAGATTTTGGTGAGGTTTTGTACTTTGATCATAATATAAGGTATTTTGATGTTTCTATACGCCCCACATTACGCTCCTCCGTCGCTCATGTGGGGTTATTAGCACTTCGTGCGTTTTGTCCCTCCGGGACTGCTCAAGGAAGTGGTTATTATATTGGGGTTTTACGTTCATAAATCTCAAGTCTTAAATCTCAAGTCTTAAGTCTCAAATCTCACGTCTCAATTCGCTTTCAGCGCCCTCGCGGGGTTGGTCTTCGCTGCTCGTAACGTCTGCCATAACACCGAGAGGAAGGCCAGCAACAGGGTGACCACAACCGCCACGACAATGATCCAGCCGTAATGTTCGATTCGGTAGGCGAAACGTTCCAAGTATTTGCCGCTAAGCCAAACCGCAATGGGAGCTCCGATGATGGCGGCGATTCCGACGAGCATCATATAACTCTTCACCGTGCGCAGCAACTCGCGGTTGACATCGCTGCCGAAGACCTTGCGGACGGCAATACTGTGGCTTCCTTCATCGCAATAGTAGGTGCTCATGGCGACGAGGCCGAGCAGCGACAGCAACACCGACAAGCCCATGAAAATCTCCAACAGCCGCACGGTGCGCTTGGCTGGCTCCAACGACTTAAGATTCAGGTCGTCCACATAACCGCAATCGTCCTGTCCCGCAAAGGGTTCCCCATCCTTTTCCGCCCACTGCTGGCACTGTTTCAGGATAATCTTCCGAGCCTCCGAATGGTCGCCGATGGTTCTGACAAATAGATCGCTTGCCCATGTCAACTTCCGGGTTTCCTGTACCAGTACACCCACGTTCTGGTTGCTTAAGCCATCCGGAGAGGCCGCGCTCTCCCCCGGGAAATCTTTAAGCATTCCGCCGATGTAGTCGGCATCCTGATTCATCATGATTGCAAGTTTTTTCGGCATGGTAACGGAAGTGTCAGAAGCCCCGCTTTTGGCAAAGGCGTGTTCACCAAGCCAGAGCGAGTTGGCGAGTGGATGGCCGAAATCTTCCACCACTTCGAAACCTAACATGCGAAAATAAGCGCTGTCACCGATGAGCAACTTCAAGATAAAATCTTCCTCGTCCAAACGTATGCCGACAGAATAAGCCGCGCTTCCGGGAAATCCTCGCCCTATGCCAACCTCTTTGACACAAGGCAGTTGCGCTATTTCATCGGCTAAAGTAGCCAAATGAGGCACAGAATACCAGATGCCGCTGATGTAAAACAAGTCTTTCGTGTTCGCATGGGTGGGACGCCTGATCATGTGCCACATCTGAACCTCCATCACGATGGCAATGGCTATCAGTATAACAGACAGGACGTTCTGGAAGACGATGAAGATTTTGTTGAGCCACATCTTGCTGTGATGGCGAAATGTACCCCGCACCACATCAATGGGTTCGTAATACGATGCATACAGTGCGGGTAACCATCCCGAGAGTGTTCCCATCAGCAAGATTCCGCTCAGATACGCGACTATATAAGTCGGTTTCGTCATCAACTGCAATTGAATGTCGCTTTCCGGTGTTGCACTGGCCAACAGCCAGTTCATCACGGGAACAAGGGCGTGAGCCAACAAAAAGGCAAAACCGAAACATACTGCCGTGAACAACACAGATTCGATAATAAGTTTGCCCATGACGGAGAGTTTCTGTGCCCCCAAAAGCCTGCGGGTAGCCATCTCCTTGGCGCGTTTACCCACCAAAGCCATATTGAGGTTGACGTAGTTGATGAGTGCCGACAGAAGGAGAAGGAACACCACCGCCGACAATATCCGTATGCTGCTGAGGTTGCCGCTGCGTAATACATAATCGTTCTCAGTGCGGAAGAACATCTCCTTGAAACTGAATATTTTAAGTTCTTTATTTATCCACGATCCATAGTTTTGACGGCATACTTCAAGTATTTGTGCCTTGAAATCTTCTTCGTTGGTGTTTTCCATCCTGCGAATAAAGGTCTTCGTGCCGTCCACGCTGTGGAAAGGTTCGCGCCCAGCCCACCATTTCTCATTCACCGGAATCAATACATCAATGTGGGCAACCAAGGTGTTTTCCGGACCATCCATAATGCCGCAAATGATGTATTCCTCATCCTCTCCTTCTATGACGAAACGTTGTCCTATAAGGTCGCCCTTTTTCTCCAGACTGTTCGCGAAACTCCGGCTGACAATGGCGTTATGGGTGCCGTCGAACGGGATGGCTGTGCCCTCCACAAGGCTAAACTGGGGAAAGATCTTGAAGAACTCCGCATCCACCTGACGAACTTCCGCTTCATAGTTTTTTTTGTGGTAAGAAATCTCGTCGGTGGCATAGCCAAAGCGAGCTATAGCCTCGATTCCAGGCACCTGCGCTTCGATGGAGGACTTATCCCACACTGAAAGTCCCAAGTTGGAGGTGGTGCCGAGGCCGTAAATGCGGTCATGGCCAGGTTGCTGATACACGACGGCCAGATGTTGGGCCACGTAACTGCCGATTAGGATGACGAAGGCGAGGCTCACGACGAGCCCCACCGCTTCGACGGCGGTGTAGAGTTTGTTGCGACTGAGGAATTTGAGGTAGCTCTTCATATATTTTTGTTTTAGCCCCACACTGCGCTTCGCTTGTATGGGGTTATTAGCGCTTCGCGCGTCTTGCCTCTCCGAGGCTGCTTAAGGATTTATTTTTTTTATAAACATCCATACATCGTTCTTCATCATTCTCATACATCATTTTCCGTGCCAAAAACATAAACCATTGGTTGTCAATTCTCTAAACATCTAACAAAAGGGCCGCTGTAAAGATTTCTTACAGCAGGTGTAAGGTTTCTTTACAGGTATCACCATTTTATTAAAGGTCATCATTGAAACTTTCATAATGGCAAAAATACTATTTTTGGGACTTGCCATTGCCCCTTTGCAAAACAACTTCCTTGGCGCAATCCCATAAAGAAACAAAGATTACGCCAGAATTCTACCACAAGGTTGGCGCAATCTCATATTTACGAAAACCAAAGCGTTGTCCATAACCAACAGTTTATACACAAAAGTGTTGCCTATAGACAACACTTTTGTGTATTTTCGAATTCTATTCTAAAAAAGCATATACTATCCCCATCATTCATAATTCATAATTCATAATTCTTAATTCTTAATTTCCAACACTTCCGCCTCCCCATACCCGTCATACGACGACGTAATCACCCTCTCGCCCGGCTCCAGTCCTTCCAAAACCTCGTAGTACTGCGGATTCTGGCGACCGATGCGTATCTCTCGCTTCACGGCACGTTTGCCGTCGGGGGAGACCACGTATATCCACTTGCCGCCGGTCTTTTGGTAGAAGGCGCCGCGCGGGATGAGCACCGCCTCCACCGGCTGACCGAGCTGCAGGTTCAGGTAGAACGTCTGACCGTTGCGGATATTTTCCGGCTGACCGTCCGCAAATTTGAAGTCGGCCTTGAACTTGCCGTCACGAACCTCGGGATAGACCTTGCGTATCAGCACGTTGCACTTGTCGCCCTGCCGCTCGAAGTCGGCCTCCAACCCTGCCGTCACCCGGTCGATGTAGTGCTCGTCAATCAGGGCCTCGATCTTGTAGTTGTCCTGATTGTTAATCTGTCCGACCTTACTGCCCATCGCGACAGACTGTCCGAGCACCACATCCACCAGGCCAAGTTCCCCGTCAATCGGAGCCTTGATGGTGAGATTGTCTTTACGCTGCCTAATCATCTGCATGTTGAGTTTCATGTTCTCCAAACTTTCGTGCATCTGCCGGATCTCCACCGAACGGTAGAGGCTGTCTTGCTTGGCGCGGTTCTCCACCAGCGTGAGGCGGTCTTTGGCCAACTGGTAGTCCTCCTCGGCCTGCAGAAAAGCCTCTCGGGCTATGAGGTTGTCGTCGTACAGCGACTTCTGCGCCTCGTAGGTGCGTTTCTTGCGGCGCACCTCCATCTGCAGCTGCAACTTTTCCTGCTGCAGGGTCAGCTTCTGCTGCTCCATCTGGATCATCGTGTTGCGGAGGATGTTCTCCTTTTCGGCCAGGTCGGCTTCAGCATTGAGAATCTGCATATCAAGACTTTCGTTGCTGAGTATCAGGATGATGTCGCCCTCACGGACGTGTGCGCCCTCCTCCGCGACGATTTCCTTCACTACCCCACCCTCCAACGGGCTAAGCTGCACGGTGGTCATCGGCACCACGCGCCCGCTCACGCGGATGTAGTCGTTGAACTCGCCCCGCCGCACCTCGCTGACGGTGATGGCTTCTCCGCCCACACGCAACTTCCTGGCGTCATCGCGCAGTGCCAGCCACCCGATGAAGACGAGCAGCAGTGCCCCGCCCCAGTAGGGCAACGCCTTGCGGGTGAAGAGTTTCCGGAATCCTTTTTTTTGCTCTATCGCTCTATCCATTTAATGGTTATTGGTTATGGGTTATAGGTTATTGAAGCTGATACCAGCGTAATATCGCACCACCCACGTCTTCAGAAACAGCTGCAACCGCGCGTTGAGGAGGTCGGCAACGGCGGTGAGGTGGTTGTCGGCAACGGTCTGGTAGTCAAGGGCGGAGATGAGGCCCTGTTCGAACTGGCGGACGCTCATGGCGTACAGCTGCTGCTGTAAGGCAGCGTGCTGCTGGGCTTGCTGGAGGGCAGCAGCGGCTCCGTCGCGGTCGGCAAGGGCGCGATGAATCTCGGCCTCAACGGTTTGCCGGGCCTGCGCGTATCGAGCTTCGGCACGGTCGCAGTCGTTGCGACGACGAGCAATCTCCGTCTGCCGCGACAGCCGGTTGTAGATCGGGATATTCAGCGAAAGCTGCACATACTCACCACCGTTGTTGGCAATCTGCTGTCCGTATGGGGCGGTCACATAGTCCGTTCGACCAGGATAGGTGAAGTACGTAGAGGACCAGCCGCCATTCAGCGACAGCGAGGGTAGCAGCTGCCAGCGGGCGGTCTTGAGGGCGAGGCGGGCGGTCTGCCGCTCATTTTCGGCTATGATTACAGCGGGCAGACGATCTGCCGCCCGACTCACCTCCATCGTGTGCACCGCATCCGACAGCGACGTGTCCGCCTCCACATCCGTAACGGAAAACGGCTGTTCAGTCGGATATAACATAATGTCTTTCAACGTGATATAGGCATTCTGAAGCTGATTTTCACAGACGATGTACTTGTATTTACGGTCGGAGAGTTCCGCCTCCATCTGTAGCACGTCCGCCTGCGACTTCTGCCCCAAATCTTTCTGTCGTTGTGCAAGCCGCAGAGCCGTCTCCGCTGTCTCCATCTGCGCCTGCACTGTCCTCGACAACTCCGTGAAATAGAGCACATTGCAGTAGGCTTCTATCGTGGCAAGCGTGATTTTGTCCTCCGTCTGCTGAATTCTCGTCACACCCGTCGCCTCCGCAATCTTCGTGATTTTCATGTTGTTGATTGCGCGAAAGCCGTTAAAGAGGGTGATACCTGCGGATAGACTGTAGCCATTGTGGAAGGAGGTGGTGTTGCTGTAGGTATTGGTCTCAGGGTCAATGGAGCGCCCGAAGTTGGAATAGGCGTATGTATTGGCGTCAATCTCCGGGGTGAAAGCGTTGAGGATGGCGTTTCGGCGGGCCAGCTGCGCGTCCCCGAGGTCGGCCTGGAACACGCGCACCTCCGCTGAATGCGACAGCGCGTAACGTACGCAGTCGCGCAGGGTCATCATTGCCGTGTCCTGCGCGTGCGCCGCCCCGAACATCATCATCAACAGGATTATTATCGTTTTTTTGAACATAGGATTTCCATTTGATGACAATGATGCCAAAAGGATGCCAAAAACATATCACACTGATTATCAAATAATCAGCAAAAACAGAAAAGAAAAAAGTGTAAGAAAAACTTACAGTATGTGTAATGGAATTTTACGATGAATAGAAATAATTATCAGAATGGACATTACATACTTCATTCATAATTCATAATTCTACATTCTTCATTCTACATTCCTAATTCTTAATTATCAGCAGCACCGCCGCCAAAATCAGCGCGATGCCCAGGACGAGGCGGGTGGTGAAGAGGCCGTCGAAGACGAAGACGGAGATGCAGACAGCCGTGACGGGTTCGAGGGCGCCCATGATGGCCGTGGGGGTGGAGCCGGCGTTCTGGATGCCGATGTTGAGCATCGTCATGGCGATGATGGTCGGCACAATGGCCACCATACATATCCAACCGAAGGCCGTCCAGCTCGGGATGGGCATGAGGTGACTGCCCGGCACGCAGAAGGAATAGATTCCGATGATAACCGCCGCAAAAGCCATGATGTAGAAGGTCATCTTGAAGGGCGGCATGGAGATGTGCGTGCGGTTCACCACGACGATATAGATGGCGTAGGTGAGCGAGGAAATCAGTACCAAAACGACGCCCCACAGCGACATTTTCACTTCACCATCGCCTTGATACAACAATAGTATTCCAATGACACTCAACACGATAGAGATTATCATCATCGGGGTGGTGCGCTCCTTGAAGAAGACCGCCATAATGACCGCCACCATCACGGGATAAGCGAACAAGATGGTAGAGGCGACCCCGGAATCGAGGTGCTTGAACGAGGTATAGAGCGACAGTGCGGAGGCCGCGAAGAGCACCCCCAACGAGAGCAACACCTTGAACTCGTATTTCGTAATCTTGAACGGCACTTTCTGCACTAACAAAATGATTGCCAATATGATAACCGCGAATGTAAACCGGTAAAATATCACGCTCGGCGGATTGAATCCCTCCTGGTACAAAAACAACGCCCCCAACGGGTTGGTTCCGTACGCTATTGCCGCGATGATGCCGGCGATATATCCTTTTATCTTTGATTGTTCTGGCATAGTTTATTTGTTACCGCCCCACACTGCGGCTTCGCCTTGTGTGGGGTTATTTGCGCTCCGCGCGTTTTGCCTCTTCGAGGCTGCTCAAGGTATTATGTTTATTATAATTGTTGCTTTTCGGACCATCATTGTACATTGTTACGGGGCCATATTATAATATTCCTCCAGCATGTCGTCCTCCATTTGGGCGAGGGTAGCATTGATGTAGTGTTTCAGCAAGTACTTGTCGCCGTGGGTGTTGCAGATGCGGCGGAGGGCTTCGTTGACCTCGCGGACGGTGCCGACGCACTCGAAGGGCTTGATCTTGGAGAGGCCGGAGAGTTCGTCGAAGGTCTGCTCCAAGGTCGGGTCGTCGAGGAGGTCGTGGCCGAAAATCTCCTGCAGTTGGGCATCTGGAATAAATGGCGAGAGAATAATGTACGCGAAGAGGCATTTCGGACAGTGACCGCACCACTTGTTTTCCTTGCTGCCGACATTGCAGCTCTTGAAAACGGGAAAATACTGAGGATATTGCGCGAAACGCTCGGCAATCTGCAGCTCGTTGAGCGGACGCAGGTGACTGTAATAGTGGTTACTATCGCCCATCCAGTCTTGGACGTAATCGCGGAAGTCGGTCTCGAACTCCAACGACTTGGAGTACTGGTGGTTGATGTAGGTACCGGGGATAGTCGGCTCGTTCGCGCTCGACTCGTTCGAGAGGGCCACGTCGCGGATGCCGGTAACCGCGCTCAGCAGCACCGAGTAGAAGGCTAACATCGCGGAGAACGGTGTGTGTCCGTTGAGGTAGCCGTTCGCGTTGAGTTCCAATAGTTTGCGGTCGATCTCGCGATGGAGAATCAGAATCTGCACCTCGCGGTCGAAGCCAGCCACACGAGCACAGTCGAGGGTCGCACCGCGCGGGTTGATGATGAACGGCACCACCTTGCGCGTACGACGGAGGTCCTCCAACGTCACCACGGAATCCTTGCCTCCGCCAATGGGAACAATCACGGAATCAGTGTCTTGCGCCTTCGGATAAGTCAGCGCAGAAGAGGGCCTTGCATCCACTGGGAACACAAAGTTCAGGAACTGCAGATGGTCGGTCTCGATACTGTTCTTGTACATGAACTCTCCCAGCCCGTACCAGTAGAGTTTGCGCCACCACCATTGCTGATCCTCGTCCAGCGAATAGGGCTTGATGAGGATGGTGGGACAGCAGGCGCACTTCCAGTAGCTGATCAGCTCGATCATGCCAATATGGAAGATAACGCCTTCCAACTGCTTGAGGTCGAAGGTGTTCCAGTCGGGGGTATGCTCCCCGGCGGACAGCACCATCTTCGGGACGAAATGGATCTCCTCCCCTATCGAAAAATGGAAAACGAGGTGCAAGTCCCCGTTTTCGATGCCATATTGATACCCCTCATACGTAAATACGGGGTGCTTCTCGCGTAATTCGTCAAATTTTGCGTTCATTATACTTCTAATGAGTTATTTCCTATTTTGAGAATCAGCGGCAAAAGTACTATTTTTTCGTACATGAAATGGATTATGGAAGAATCGGGAAACATTTTCTGAACAATGTTGTATCTACGAATAATTCAACGATCTCATTCTGTTTTTCCTCATTAGGAAAAAGCGTGCTGGAAGACAACAAGTAGATACACTTATCATCTGCATCATAATATTTTGCATAAACACTACTTACCCGATAATTGCTATCCAAATGGACCCACAACATCGGATAGGATTTGAGGATGCTCATTAGGAAGAATGGCTTCTTCGTGTAAGTAAGCGTAATATTTTTTTCTATGGTCTTCATCATTTCCCTGTTTGTTTCACAACAATAATTCGTATCTTGATAGATACTGTCCATCACATGAATAATATCCGTTTCTTTTGTCATTTTAATATCAGAAACATTACGCGATTGTTTGCAAGTCAGATCATGGCAACCAAGATCACTACTAAAGGAGCACGGTTGACCTAACACCAAAACCACGCTATCAAGTGGCATTCCTATATAAATCCGCTCAATATCGCAATATTGTATCGCATGCATGTTCGCATGGGTGTCTCTGCAAGAATCCATCATGACCAAAATCGGATAAAGTACCAATGCTATTAAATAAATACGTCGTACCTTTTTTGTGATTACCATTTTACTGTGCTTATAAACATACTTCATGCTAACGCCACATATCAGCGAATATTATGTTTGTGCACGTCATTTTTCAGAACTCAACCGACCATTTCTTGCGGAAAGCCACTTCAAAAATTAACTATTCAAACTCGAATAGTTAAATTCAAAACATCAACACATTGGTTTCCAGAAACTAAAAAAAATCACAAAACTATTGACAAACGGGTCTTTTTGTTGTATATTTGCAGTCTAAAATTTATTAAAACCACAAACGAAATTTTCAGTATTATGGAAATAAAAAGATTCGGTTACTACTGGTTAGACACTTGGGTGCTGGCAAACGTGATTCAACTGGCCACGCAGGAGTTTTGCATGCGGCACCTAAACCGCAAGAACGACCCCTGCGGTCGCCAATACGACCAGATGACCCAAGCAGCACGCTCCGTACCCGCTAATATTGCAGAAGGTGGCTCCCGGCATTACACTTCAAGAGAGACCGAGATGAAGCTCACAGACGTGGCTCGTGCAAGCCTCGCAGAGCTGGGCAATGACTTCCTAAACTGGCTTCTGTTAGGAGAGAATGTGCCGTGGTCGGTGAAATCGGAGGAACACCTAGCAGTTACGGCAATCCAACTTGACCGCCCCTCCTACAAAGATGACGTGCAGCATCTGAGCAGCATCCACATTTTGGCGCAAAAGCGGAAATTCGACAAATGGCTTCGTTCGGGGGATTCTATCGTGGAAGCAAACTGCCTGCTGGTCCTTTGCCACCGACTAATCCTGATGCTAAACAAACAGCTGGCAAACCTGCTGGCTTCGTTCAAAGAAGAAGGCGGCTTTACCGAGACCCTGACCGCTGAACGACTCGCCTACAGGACAGCGCAAAGCATCAAAGCTGATGCGCCAAAATGCCCTAAATGCGGCAAGCCCATGATCAAACGCGTCGCCAAGAGGGGGCTTAACGCCGGAAACGAGTTCTGGAGCTGCAGCGGATACCCAGATTGCAACGGGACGAGGAATATGTAAGGTCGGGAAGTTGTTTATGTCGACATGGTGACATGTCAACGTGTCAACACGTCGACATGTCACCATAAAAAAAACGACCCTACCTTACATCTTTTCCGGAACATCAACCCCTAACAGTCCCATCCCACTCCGCAGCACCAATGACACCCAGCGGGAAAGTTTAAGGCGCAAAAGGCGCTTTGCGGCGTCTTCTTCCTTGAAAATCGGAGTGTCCTGATAGAAGTGGTTGAATTGCTTGGCCAGGTCGTAGCAGTAGTTTGCGATGAGCGCGGGACTGAAGTTGTCACCGGCAACCGACACGGTCTTCGGGTATTGGTACAACAGGTTGATTAAGGTCTTTTCTTCCTCATTGAGAGCAATTTGCGGCAACTTGGCGGCGAGGTCGATGCCGTTTTCCGCGCCCTTGCGCAGCATCGAGCGAATGCGGGCATGCGTATATTGGATAAACGGTGCCGTGTTGCCGTTGAAGTCGATGGATTCCGCCGGGTTGAAGAGCATATTTTTGGTCGGATCCACCTTGAGGATGAAGTACTTGAGAGCACCCAACCCGATCATCTCGTAGAGTTTGTCGGCCTCTTCGGGGGTGAACTGGAACTTGCCTAATGCCTCGGTGCTCTTCTTGGCCTCCTCGTACATGGCGTCCATGAGGTCGTCGGCATCCACTACCGTGCCCTCGCGGGACTTCATCTTGCCCGATGGCAGCTCCACCATCCCATAGGACAAATGGTAGATAAACCCACCGAAGGGCTTCTCCAACTTCTTGGACAACACCAACTTGAGCACGTCGAAGTGGTAGTTCTGTTCGTTGCCGACCACATAGATCATCTTCTGCGGATGGAACTCTTCGTAACGCAGTTGCGCGGTACCCAAATCCTGCGTCATATAGACAGAAGTGCCGTCTTTGCGCAACAATACCTTTTCGTCCAAACCTTCATCCGTGAGATCCACGCGCACAGAGCCGTCCTCATGTTTATAGAACGCGCCCTTGTCCAATCCCTCCTGCACCAGGCTCTTGCCCAACAGGTAAGTCTGGGACTCATAATACGTCTTGTCGAAGTGGATGCCCAAACGTTCGTAAGTCTGGTCGAAGCCGGCATAGACCCATCCGTTCATCGTTGCCCACAATTCACGGACTTCCGGATCGCCCGCCTCCCACTTGCGAAGCATCTCACGAGCCTCCAAAATCAGGGGAGCTTTGTCTTTCGCCTCGTCTTCCGAAAACCCTTGTTCAACAAGCTCTTTCTGTTCTTCTTTATAATGCTGGTCAAAAACGACATAGTACTTGCCAACAAGGTGGTCTCCCTTCATGCCAGAGTTCTCGGGAGTCTCGCCATTGCCGTATTTCAACCACGCCAGCATCGACTTGCAGATGTGGATACCGCGGTCGTTGACCAAGTTAACTTGTACTACAGGATGGCCGCACGCCTTCAAGATCTGCGACACGGAATGACCGAGCAGGTTGTTGCGGATATGTCCGAGGTGCAACGGCTTGTTGGTATTCGGCGACGAGTACTCAATCAGTACGGGGGCCTCATCGTAAGTCTCCAGCCGACCATAACCCTCATTATCAGACTCTTGCTCCAACAGTTGCAGCCAAAAATCCTCCTTGACTTGCAGGTTCAGATAGCCTTTCACCACGTTGAAATCTTGGATACAATCCAGATTTTCAAGCAGTTGCTGACCGATTTCCGCACCGAGCACGTCGGGCGACTTGCGGGCGGTCTTCACCCACGGGAACACCACGACGGTGAGGTCGCCGGTGAAACCTTTGCGGGTGGGCTGCACGAGATTCGCATCGGGTTCGATGTCAATGTTGTACAGGTTCTTTAGAGCGTTTTGTAACGCGATGGCGATTTGGGTCTCTAGTATCATTTTGATTATGGGTTATGGTGTGCCCCACACTGCGGCTTCGCCTTGTGTGGGGTTAATTGCGCTTCGCGCTTTTTGCCTCTTCGAGGCTGCTTAAGGAATATGTTTAAATGTAGCTGGGTTAACGCAATGTAGAGACGTGCCACGGCGCGTCTCTACACGTATTATATGGTTTGTTTGTTGTGGAGCCGCCATAATATGACGGCTCTACGGGAAAATTATTCGAAGGAAATCAATTCCACGTCGAAAATCAGGGTGGCGCCGCCGGGGATCATGCCGCCTGCACCTTGTTCGCCGTAAGCGAGGTTATAGGGGATGAAGAGACGGTATTTAGAGCCGGGGGTCATCAGCTGGAGGCCTTCCGTCCAACCGGGAATCACTTGGTTGAGGCCGAAAGTGATGGGCTCGCCGCGATCCACGGAGGAGTCGAACACGGTGCCGTCAAGGAGTTTGCCGGTGTAGTGGACCGTAACCTTGCTGGTGGCCGTCGGATGCTCGCCCTTGCCCTCTTGCAGCACCATGTACTGCAGACCGGAGGCCGTCTCCTTCACATCGGGGTTCTTCTTATTCTCTTCAAGGAACTTCGCGCCCTTGGCAATCTCGGCGGCAGTCCCGCTCTGTCTCTTGGCCTGCAAGTCCTCTTGGAGCTCAGCAAAAATCTGCTGCATCTGCTCGTCCGTGAACTTGTTCGTGCCGGCGTAAGCGTCCTTGATGCCCTGCACGAAAGCATCGTAATCCAGTTCCACGCCGTCGTGGCTCATGCCGTTGCCAACGTTGAAGCCGATGGCGTAGCTGCTTTTCTGTTGTTTCGTCATTTCTGTCTGTGATTTTGCGGAAAAGCCCAGGCACACAAGCGCGAGAACCATTCCGATGGTGAACATTTTTTTCATTTTTCCTATGTTTTTAATTTATTTCAACGATGGGGTGGACAGCCTGAACCGCCCAAGGTTTAGCCTTTTTTTCAAAGCGGCCGCAAAAATACACTTTTTTCTGCAACATCCATTCAACTTTTTCGTTAATGGCAAGTCTACTGACTTTGACCTTTGACTATTGACTTTGACCTTTGACTTTGACTATTGACTTTGACTGTTGACCTCTATAACCAATAACCTATAACCCATAACCATTAAAAAAGAATGAAAGTACATTTTATCGCCATTGGGGGCAGTGCCATGCACAATTTGGCCATCGCCCTGAAAATCAAAGGTTTCGATGTTACAGGCTCGGACGATGAAATCTTCGATCCCGCCAAGAGTCGACTCGCCAAATACGGCATCCTGCCCGACGACATCGGCTGGCACCCTGAAAAGATAACCCCGGACCTCGACGCCATCATACTTGGCATGCACGCCCGAGAGGACAACCCCGAACTTCTGAAAGCCAAAGAGTTGGGAATCAAAATCTTCTCCTATCCCGAATATCTCTACGAGCAAAGCAAAGACAAAACCCGCGTGGTGGTCGGCGGCAGCCACGGCAAGACCACCATCACCTCCATGATCATCCACGTGCTGCAACATTGCGGCATCGACTGCGACTACATGGTCGGGGCGCAGCTGGAGGGCTTCGAGGTCATGGTACGGCTTTCCGACACGGCCAAGGTCATGGTCATCGAGGGCGACGAGTACCTCACCTCTCCCATCGACCGCCGCCCCAAATTCCACGTCTACCAGCCCACTGTCGGCATCATCAGCGGCATCGCGTGGGACCACATCAACGTCTTCCCGACCTTCGAAAACTACGTGGAACAGTTCGAAATCTTCGCCAAGATGATACCGCAAGATGGACAACTCATTTACTGCCAAGAAGATGAAGAACTCCGAAAACTTGGTGCAAAAATCACGAACACAACCTGCAAGCCCTACGGTGTACATCCCTACACCATCCGCGACGGGATAACCTACCTGACCCATGACGGCCAGGAGACTCCGCTGTTGATTTTCGGAAAACATAACCTGATGAACCTCAATGCGGCCCGGTTGGCCTGCAACGCCATCGGTGTCACCGATGGACAATTCTACGAGGCAATCGCCACGTTCAAGGGCGCCTCAAAACGATTGGAATTGGTCGCGAATAGCGCGGACTGCGCTGTTTACAAGGATTTTGCGCATTCCCCGTCGAAACTCAAGGCCACCATCAACGCCGTGCGGGAACAGTATCCCGACCGCAAGCTCGTGGCCTGCATGGAGTTGCACACGTTCAGCAGCCTCACCGAGGAGTTCCTGCGGCAATACGCCCACGCGATGGACGAGGCTGATACGGCTATAGTATACTACTCCCCCGCCGCCGTGGCGCACAAAAAACTGCCGCCCATTCATCCGGAAGCCATCTTCAATGCCTTCCAACGCCGTGATCTGCTTATATATAATGAATCTGAAAAGATGAAAAACGACCTACTGTCAATGGATTGGCGCGGTTCCGTACTGCTTTTGATGTCGTCCGGAAATTTTGACGGAATAAATTTGAACCAGTTCGGCGAAAAAATTATATCTTTGCAGGCTTAAATTTCGAGCACTAAAAAAAGTAAAAAAACAACAAAAAATAATTGACAATGAAAAAGTTAAGTTTATTATTGGTAGCGGTTGTCACCTGCATATTCTGCATGGCTCAACCGGAAATCAAGTTTGAGAACACCACCTACGACTTCGGCAAAATCAAGGAAGAGGGTGGCAAAGTGACCGGCAAGTTCATCTTCACGAACGTCGGCAATGAGCCGCTGGAACTCACCAACGTGCGTCCAGGCTGCGGCTGCACAGCTGCCAATTACACCAAAGGGGCCATCGCTCCTGGTGAGAAAGGCTACATCGAGGCCACTTACAACCCCTACAACCGTCCCGGCGCCTTCAACAAGAACATCCGCGTGACGACCAACGAGCCGAAATTCCTGGAAAACGACAAGGCCACCCCGCACATGATTTTCATCAAGGGCGAGGTCATCAAACGCCCCCCGACAGAGTTCGAATTGGCCGGTTACACCAAGACCAGCGGTATGCTGCGCATCAAAGAACCCGATGTTGCACACAACATGCTGAACACCGAGAGCGTGAACGACACCTTCTACGTGCGTAACTTCTGGACGAAACCCATCTCCATCAAGTTAGACAAGGCAGGTGAGTACGTCAACGAAGTCAACCGCAACTTCGGCAGCGAGCTGAACCCCGGTCAGGAAGGCTACATCGTGTTGAAGTATGATGCCGCCAAGCGCGATGCTTTCGGCCAGCAGAAAGACATGGTCACCTTCACCACCAACGACTCCCTCGAGCAGACGAAGCGCGTGCATTACGCCATCAACATCAAGGAGGATTTCTCCAAGATGACCCCGAAACAACTGAAGAAAGCCCCCGTTTCGTCCGTGAGCGCACAAGAGATCAACTTCGGAGACATGCAGAAGAACACCTCCAAGACCGAAACCATCACGATCCAAAACACGGGCAAGGATCCGCTGATTATCCGCAAACTGGAGCCTTCCAACTCCCTCTTCTCGGCCAATTCCAGCATGATGGTGATTCCGTCCGGCGCCACAGCCGAGATTACGGTCACGTTCAAGGCCCCCAGCCGTCCCAGCACGCAAAATGCTACTTTCGACATTATCACCAACGATCCTGTGAACCCTATCCGCACCCTCAACATGGTCGCGAAGGTTCATTAACAGCGATTGTTTCACATTATCCAAAAATCCCCGCATCCGAAAGGTTGTGGGGATTTTTGTTTGGCTTCGTAGAAACACGAACGTTTGCGTAGAGACGCAAAATTTTGCGTCTCTACCGTTCAAACCACCGCAAGAATTTCATTTTCCATTCGCCGGCCTTGCCCGTGTAGGGGTGCTCGCGCAAGGAGAGATTGAAACGGGTGCGGCCCATGAGGACCGTCTGCGGGTGCGTAAACTCGCGGAAGCCCCACTCGCCATGGTAGGCGCCCATGCCCGAATGGCCCGTGCCATTGAACGGCACACCCTTGACCATCAGGTGGATGCAGACCTCGTTGACACATCCGCCCCCGTATTGCTGCGACTGCATCACGCGATTGGCCCATCGCATATTCTTGGTGAACAGATACATGGCCAACGGATGCTCACGGTCGGCGATAGTCTCCATCATCGCATCGACCTCGCTGTCCGGGAAGGGGACGACGGGCAGCAGCGGACAGAACAGTTCGTGCATCACGATGGGCTCGTCTTGGTTCACAGGGTAGATGATGGTGGGCGCATATTTGCAGCTCGCTCTGTCGCCAAAGCCGCCAAAGACGATGCGGTCGCGGTATTCGTCTGCCTGTGCCGCACATTTGTCGTAAGCGGCCTCCGTAATGAGTTTGGGGTATTCTTCGTTCGCAATCGGATTTTCACCGATCTGCTTCGTAAAGGCTTTCTTCAACTCCTCCAAGAAGGGCTCAGCCACCTCTTTCGCCACCGCTATCTGGTTGATGTTAATGCAAATCTGTCCGGCGTTGAGAATCTTGAAGAAGGCAATCTTGCGGGCCGCGTCCTTGAGGTCGGCATCCTTGCGCACAACACACCAGTTGCCGGTCTCACCGCCCAGCTCCAACGCCACAGGCGTGAGGTTCTTGGCCGCCTCCGCCATCACGTGCTTGCCCACGGCTGGTGAACCAGTGTAGAAGATTTTGTCGAAACGTTGCGCGAGACATAGATCCGCCACGTCGTGACCGCCGTCAATGAGGGTGACGTACTCGGGAGGGAAAAGCTCCGCGAAGAAGCGTTTCATCACGCCAGTGCAGGCCGATGATTTGCTGCTGGCCTTGATGACGACCGTGTTGCCGCCGCACATCGCCGCCGCCACCACCCCGATGGTAAGCAGAATCGGGAAGTTGAACGGGCTAATGACCAACGAGACACCGTAGGGCAATTTATAGACTTTGGTGACGGTGCTCGGAAAGCACATCAGCCCGCTGTAGTGTCGTTCGGGCCGCGCCCAACGCCGCAAGCCCCGAATCATCTCGTTGATTTCCACAACGATGGGGCCTACATCGCAGAGAAAAGCCTCTGCCCTACTCCGCCCGAGGTCTGCGGTCAGCGCATCCTCAAACTCAGTGGCGTGCGCAATGACCGCCGCCTTGAGTTTCTTAAGCTGTTGTATCCGCCATTTGACAGACAACGTCGCGCCCGTGCGGAAGAACTTGCGCTGGGCGGCGACGATTTCTTTTATTTCAGTTTCAGTATATGACATAGTTTCTGGCTTTTCCGTTCATAACTACTAACTGCTAACTACTAACTCGTTCCAGCACCCTCATAACATCCTCATTGCTGAAGGTCATCGGGGCGGAATAGTTGATGGAGTCGGCAGCGATCATGCGCGTGAGCTCCTCGTAATCAGCAGATTGCACGGGCGAGTTCAACTTATCCAAGCCGCAGGTGACAATCAAGTCGGATACGGCCTGCAGGAATTTGTCAGCGGCGTGACGATCGTCGGTGTGGTCGTCCGCCAACTGGCAGTAGCGAGCCATCATCGCATATTTCGACAGGCAGGCAGCCTTTTGGTATTGCAACACGGGCAACATCATCAGGGTGATAGCCTGGCCGTGCGGGACGTGGTATTTGGCTCCGATGCTGTGCGCGAAGGCATGTATGTAACCCGCCAGCTGCGTGTTGATGGCGTTGCCGCCGTACATGGCCGCGCGGCACATCGCCAATCGCGACTCGATGTTATCGGGCTCGCGCATCACCACGGGCAGATGCTGCAGAATCAGCCGCACACCCTCCAGAGAATGGTACGCATCTTCCACATAGACTGCCACATCGCTCAGCGTACCCTCCACCACGTGACTAAGGGCATCCATTCCGCAGGCAGCGGTCACCATCTGAGGTGCATGGACGGTGAGCTCGCTGTCGAGAATCACGTGCGTCACATCCAGCCCGACCAGCACAGTGGAGCCCTTCGTGCCGCGCGCGTTGGTCACGACCGCACCCACGGTCACCTCCGCGCCCGTACCAGCCGTAGAGGGCACAGTGATCATCGGTAACGTCTTGCCTGGCACCACCAAAAACTTGCGCAACAAGGTTTTAGTACTAAGATGCGGCAGTTTCACACCAGCGGCGATCATCTTGCACGTGTCCATCACCGATCCACCTCCAAGAGCAATTACGCAATCGGCTTGGCATTCCATCGCAATTTTTCGACCTTCATCAATCAGCGCGATATTCGGTTCGGAGTTGATGTTGGCAAAGAGGGTGCATCCTACCCCAACCTCCTCCAACGACTGCACAATTTTCTGCTCATAGCCGAGCTTTTGCAAGGTCTGATCGGTCACTAACAGCACCTGTTTGTAACCGCACTCCTCGCAAATTTCGCCAATCTTCACCCGCGCCCCGTGGCCTTCCACAACCTGTGGTTCAGGCAACGGCACGCGGTGGATCACCTTGCCCGGAAGTTTATGTATCTGTTTTCTAAAACGATATGTATCCATAATGTTAGTACTCGTCGTACCCGCCGTCCTTGTCCGTCAAATGGATGACGATGACGTCAAACATCGGGTAATCCTTGTATTCCACGAAAAAGGAGACCTCCTCCGTGAATTTTTTCGGAAACTTGATGCCCAACAGAGAGTCTCTTTTGATTCTGCTTTTTGTTCCGCTTTTGGTGTTCGAATCCGAATCCCCCTTTTCCTTCAGCGTGTAGTCGCCATAGACCTCCTTTTCGGTGCTGTCGGCATTGAGTACGACCACTCGGCAATGGAAATCCGTGTAGGAGGTCTCGTTCACGACCTTCACTTGGTTGTAGGTTTTCTCTTCGCCCTTCACTGTGAAGGTCAACATTGGTTGTTGGGCGAAAACGGCCATCGCGGCCATCACGATAAATACGGATAAAATTGTTCTTTTCATTTTTTATGGGTAATTATTTTTCTTCTTTTATCGTCTCTTTCACCCCAAAATCTCATTACGTCTAATGTTAGTCGCGCACGCAGCGCACGGAAAAGCCGAGAACCTTGGTGAGGGAACCGGGCAGGAAAGTGCCTACGCCCGATCCGTCGCTTTTGATTTTGAACCAAAACGCATAGGTCGCATTGTATTCTGTAGCAGTCCAAAAGAACGCACAGTTGCCAAAATTGTGGTAGTAATTGGGGTTTCCACCCACGTCACCGGTGCCGAAACCACCGGCAGGACGAGCCGAAAAGCCCGTGGCGTTGTTGCTGCCTGGGTCGTTGCCCACTTCACAGAACCCAGTACTGGAATCCCACCCTGTGCTGTCTGCTAACGCTTTGGCAATGAGAATGTTGTTGTTAAGGCCACACACATATTCCTCTCGACTGCCCACATATTCGGTGAGTTGTGTCCATTCTGTATAGCTTGGCACATGCCAACCTGTCGGACAGATACCCTGCACCCCACTCGGATTGCCATTGCTACCGCCTGCCCCGTGCATTACCGCAGCCCAATTGTACAGGTAACCGTAAATGGAGACATTGCTTGCCTCCCCGTCGGGTGCAAAGCGATAGGGGTCATGACTGACCGTGTCAAGCATGGGGATAATCGCATTATCGGCGAAATGCGTTGTCCGTAAGTTCTCCTTCATCCAGCACTGCGTGCCGAGCATCACCGTGTTATAGACATTGCCGTCGATGTCGGTAAGGGTGGGTGTGCCGGGACAGGGCAAGGCATCGGTACTGCCTTGAGACGCAGCAAACATCAGGACAATCGTCTCCGAGCCGTTCTGCGCCCGCGTCACATGCTCGCTCTCCACTTCTACACCGTTGATGGTGGCAAACCCAACGTATTCCATCTGGTCGCCGAGATCAAACGGGTTGTCGGTTTGGCTGCGGATGCCGGATTTGGTCTGTAGAGTCGACTCATTATTCACCCCCATCACGTCGGCAAATTCAATTATATTGCCGCCGCCGTTGCCCCTGTTCACTATTTTCACCGAGACGGCACGCCCGTTCTGCCGAGCCGTCAGGAAATAGATACCCGCCGTAGAGAGGGTGACACGAATCTCGTGTGTGCCCGGTTGCACGAGCGAATAATGATTCGTTCCTACGACACGTCCAGTAATGTCTGTAATTTCCACCGCCACATCGCCCCGCTCAGCCACATAGAGCTTTGCGAATGTGGTACCGTCGAATGGGTTCGGGTTGTTTTGCGACAATGCGAATCCGCCGTCCTTGACAAATTCATCAATGCCGTTCCCGTTCTGCATCACCAATACCGTGTCTTCGGGTGATGTCAGCGTATCTTGCCAGCCCTTGGTAAGGTTACTGATGACCACGCGGTCAAGAGGCACATTTTGGTTGTTGGCGTCACGTCCGGTGAAGGTCAGCGTCACCGTCTGCGCCGAAGCTACCATAACCAGCAGCATGATTGAAATCGAAGTGATATATTTTTTCATAAGGTCAGAATATTTCAAGGCGCAAAAATAGCATTTTTAATGGATATTGGATTTGGTATTGAAAAAGTTTAAGTCTTAAGTCTCAAGTCTCAAGTCTTAAGTCTCAAGTCTTAAGTCTCAAGTCTTAAGTCTCAAGTCTTAAGTCTCAAGTCTTAAGTCTCAAGTCTTAAGTCTTAAGTCTTAAGTCTTAAGTCTCAAGTCTTAAGTCTCAAGTCTCAAATTATCCCGTCGTTTCATTGTCTTCATCCGAACTTCTTTACACAAACGCCAACAAGAAGCACCCCAAAGATGATGAACAAAATGAACAGCACAAAAATAGTCACGAAAGCGACGGTAAACTTCAAGATGGTACGCCACCAGCTGTAGCCGCTGAACTGTTTGAGAGGAATCAACGTGAGGAAGAAGGCGTACGAGGAGAGCCTTCCCAGGCAGAAGAAGTCAAACACAATGCTGTAGATGGTGTACATGTTGGTGGTGTAGAGCAGCATGACAAAGAACTCGGAATAACGCAAGTCGGGGATGTTTGGACTGCGCCGGAAGAAAAAAAAGAGAATTCCTGACATCATAACCAGCAGCAGCAATATGTTCATGGCGGGGTAATTCTTCGCAAAAAGCACCGCCTTATCAAAGACACCATAGAGAATCTCCTTGATACGGTTAGATTCGGGATTCTCCTTCTCGCCAATCCCCGAAAGATCTATTTCCACCACTTGCCTAGCCTCGGCTTGTTCCTCCTCTTTCACCTCCTGAACAGCGGATTCAAAATCGTCAGAAAACGAGAAATTCTCCCCTTTGATGTTCAGTCCGTGGGTCACAAGCAGGGATACGGCAAAGAGCAGGAAGTACATCTTGAAAGGGGCGAAATAGGAGGCCCTCATGCCACGAAGATAGTCGAGAATCAGGTAACCGGGACGCAGGAGAAGATTGCCCATGGTGCGGAACATACCACGCTCCCCGAGACCATAAGCATCAATAAAGCTCGCCACGGCCACCTTCCATGAGAAACGAGTGGTGGTTGCCGGCTGTCCACAGCGGGGACAGAAACTGCCGGTGTAATGGTCGTGGCAGTTCAAACACTCGTGCTCATCCTGGGACATCGGAGCAACTTCCCGAGGTCTCACCTGCCATGCCTTGAACTGCCGATACTTCTCTTTGAGATCGAATTTCTTCTTCTTTACCATGGCGCAAAAATACGATTTTTTCGCATTATAAAAATGGGGAACCCTTTCGAATCCCCCATTAGTCTCAAGTCTCAAGTCTTAAGTCTTAATTCTCCAATTCCGCCTTGATGGCATTATTGATGAGGGTCACAAAGCCCTCCAACGGCATCGTGCCGTCGTTGATATTGCCGTGACGGCGCACGGAGACGGTGCCGTCCTTCTCCTCATTCTCGCCCACGATGACCATGTAGGGCACCTTGGCGGTTTCGGCGTCGCGGATCTTGCGGCCGGTCTTCTCGCTGCGCTCGTCGATGTAGCAGCGGATGTCCTGCTCGTCCAACGCGGCCTGCACCTTGCGTGCGTAGTCCATGTACTTCTCGCTGATGGGCAGGATAACAACCTGGTCGGAGGTAAGCCACAACGGGAAGTTGCCGCCAGTGTGCTCCAGCAACACGGCCACAAAACGCTCCATGGAGCCGAACGGGGCGCGGTGGATCATCACCGGACGTTTCTTCTGACCGTCGGCATCGGTATATTCCAAACCGAAACGCTCGGGCAGGTTGTAATCGACTTGGACAGTACCCAGCTGCCACTCACGACCGATGGCATCCTTCACCATGAAGTCGAGCTTCGGACCGTAGAACGCAGCCTCGCCCTCCACCTCGATGGTGTTCAGACCCTTCTCGGCAGCAGCCTCGATGATGGCACGTTGCGCCTTCTCCCAATTCTCGTCCGTACCGATGTATTTCTCCTTATTGTTGGGGTCGCGCAAGGAAACCTGAGCCTTGTAGTTTTCGAACTTCAGAGTCTTGAAGATGTAGAGGATGATGTCGATGACCTTGCAGAACTCCTCCTTGATCTGATCAGCGGTGCAATAGAGATGCGCATCATCCTGCGTAAAGCCTCTAACCCTGGTCAGACCGTGCAGCTCACCGCTCTGCTCGTAACGATAGACGGTGCCGAACTCCGCGAGACGGAGGGGCAGTTCCTTGTACGAGCGCGGACGGGCGGCGTAAATCTGGCAGTGGTGCGGGCAGTTCATCGGCTTGAGGAAGAACTCCTCGCCCTCCTGAGGGGTAGTAATCGGGCGGAAGGAGTCCGCACCGTATTTGGCATAGTGGCCGGAGGTCTTATAGAGGTTGACGTTACCGATATGCGGGGTGATAACCTGCTGGTAGCCATACTTTTTCTGCACTTTGCGGAGGAACTGTTCGAGGCGGTCGCGCAGGGCGGCACCCTTGGGCAGCCACAACGGCAGACCCTGACCCACGAGCGGGGAGAAGGTGAACAATTCCAGCTCACGACCCAACTTGCGGTGGTCGCGTTTGGCGGCCTCTTCAAGGAGAGCCAAATATTCGTCGAGTTCTTTCTTCTTCGGGAAAGTGACGGCGTAGATACGGGTCAGTTGTTTGCGCTTCTCGTCGCCGCGCCAGTAAGCACCCGCTGTCTTCAGCAGCTTGATGGCCTTGATGGCGGAGGTATCGTGCAAGTGCGGACCACGGCAAAGGTCGGTGAAGGGACCGCTCTCGTAGAACGAGATCTGGCCATCTTCAAGACCGTCAATGAGTTCGAGTTTGTACTCATCTCCCTTCTTGGTGAAATAATCCAGAGCCTCCGCTTTCGGCACTTCGCGGCGCACGAACTGGATTTTCTGGGAGGCCAGTTCCTTCATCTTCTCCTCGATTTTCGGGAAGTCGTCGGAGGAGATGCTGTAGTCCATGAAGTCGATGTCGTAGTAGAAGCCGGTCTCAATGTGGGGTCCGATACCGAACTTCACACCCGGGTACAGCGACTCGATGGCGGCGGCCATGAGGTGCGCGGAACTGTGCCAGAAGGTGTCCTTTCCTTCGCGGTCGTTCCACGTGTAGAGGGTGAGGGTGGCGTCCTCGTTGATGGGTTTGTCGAGTTCCACCAGTTGGTCGTTCACTTTAGCAACCAGCACGTTACGGGCCAGTCCTTCGCTAATGGCCTGCGCCACCTCGTAGGGGGTGCAGCCTTTTTCCATTTGTTTGACAGAGCCGTCAGGCAATGTAATGTTGATCATATCAATACTTTTTATCCATTTTCAAAAAAAGTCGGCAAAAGTACGAATTTTTCGGATATGGGGAGACGGGATTTTTACTTCACCCACACCTCATCCACGAACAACCAGGCCTGCTGGCCGGCACTCAGATGCCACTCGGGAAGCTTGCCGTAGTTTCGGATGACAATCTTCACGTAGCGGGCATTGGCCTTGCCACGGACTTCAACGTCTTGGATATGTGCGCCTTCGGTGCGCGGGACGTTCACCTCCGTCTTGCCGAAGAGCTTGTAGTCCTTGCCATCGTCGGAGATGTAGACCTCCATGGCCGTCGGGTAGAAGATCCAGGCGCGCTGCTCCTCCAACACGCCCGCACCGACCTTGCTAACCGCTTTCTTCTCCCGCAGGTCGAGAATCACCTCGCAGTCGGTGGTGAAGCCCTGCCAGCCTCCGATGCGGTAGTTGACCTTGCCGCGCAGGTTGTCCACCAACCCCGCGTCGCCGCCGGCATAGTACTGCGGATTGGGCATGGTGACGTATGTCAAATCCTTGTCGCGGGTGTAGCGCACGTAATGCGCCTCCGCCACCTGGCTGGTCTTACCCTTCACATCCACCGCCACCGCCTTGATGGTCATGTCTTTGTCAACCAAAATAGGCTCCTTATAGAGGATACCGGTCTTCGGTGAGGGTTCGCGTCCATCGGTGGTGTAGAATATGGCATAGCCTCCGTCGCCATCCACCGGCACGGCGTGTATCTGAGCTTTCAAATCGCGCTTCGCATCCGGCTTCACCTCATCCTGCTTCTCCCTTTTTGGGGCGACGTTCTTATGGGTCATATCCATCACCTCCGGCATCATCAGTGCAATGCGGGTCTGGTCCTGGAAGGAGACCTTGTCGGTGGAGAAGACCGGCACCGGCACAATGGCCATCTTCGGGTCTATACGCGTCACGGGCATGTTGCCTGCGCCTCTGCCCCAGGCCTCGCCGGGTTTGTCACCCATCGTGAACACCAGTTCACCACCCTTGGAAATCTCCTCGTATGTGAGGTAGGAACGGGTCAGCGGTTTGCCGTTCAACGTCACCGTCTGGATATACGGTTTGTCGCCATTCTTGATGATAGTCAGAGGTTTGGATTTTTCCAATTGGAGATCTACGCGATCGAAGAGCGGATAGCCGATGATGTACTGGTTGCTGCCCGGACAGACGGGATAGAAGCCCACCGCGCTGAGCACGTACCACGCCGACATCTGGCCGCAGTCCTCGTTGCCGCACAATCCGTCGGGCTTGGAAGTGTAGAGTTCCGTGAGGATTTTCTTGACCATCTCCTGCGTTTTGTCGGGACGGCCCACGAAGTTGTAGAGGTAGGCGGCGTGATGGCTCGGTTCATTGCCGTGGGCATACTGCCCGATGACGCCGGTGATGTCGCTTTGCTGGCGACCGGCCATCTCGGAGGAGGAGTTGAAGAGGCGGTCGAGGAACATTTCCATCTTCTTAGGACCGCCCATCATGTCGATGTAGCTGTTGAAATCGTGCGGCACGTACGTGGTGTATTGCCAACAGTTGGCCTCGGTGTAGAAATTGTTGACCTCGCGCGGGTTGAACGGGGTCATAAAGCCGCCGTTCATCCTGCCGCGCATGAAACCGCTCGGATCCATAATGTTTTTATAGGACTGTGCACGACGGATGTATTCGTCATAAACCTTCTGATTTCCAATGGCTTTGGCATACATAGCAATACACCAGTCGTCGTAAGCATACTCCAATGTCTTCGACACGGACTCGTTCTCCATGTCACCCGGCACGAAGCCGTATTTGACGTACTCGGGACGACCAAGTTTGTTGAGGTTGGCCGTGGCAATCATCGCCTCCAACATCTCGTCGGCAGGGAAATCGTTGATGCCCTTCTGGTAGGCATCGAAGACAACGGGGACGGCATGGTAACCAATCATACACCAGGTTTCAAACGCCGACAGCTCCCACATGGGCAGGTAACCCGACTGGCGGTACTGGTTCATAAACGTGTAGAGGAAGTCCGCGCTGCGTTTGCGGTCGATGATGTTGAGCAGCGGATGCAGGGCGCGATAGGTGTCCCACAGGGAGAAAACGGTGTACATCTTCCTGTCCCCATCCACATGGTGGATTTTCTGATCTTCACCACGATAGCGGCCGTCAAGGTCGGAATAAAGATACGGCGAGGTAAAGCAATGATACAAAGCCGTATAGAAGGTCTTAAGATATTCGGTGTTTTTGGAAACAACTCTGATTTTGCCCAGTTCCTTGTTCCAAATCTCCGTCGCCTGCTTATGCACACGGTCGAAGTTGAAATCGGCAACCTCGGTCTGGTTGTTGACAGCCCCACTCATATCGACGGCGGA
This sequence comes from Bacteroidales bacterium, assembly GCA_017395245.1. Classification (GTDB taxonomy): domain Bacteria; phylum Bacteroidota; class Bacteroidia; order Bacteroidales; family WCHB1-69; genus F23-D06. The sequence continues at coordinate 37,429 of JAFPVR010000114.1, forward strand.
GATGGCCACCTTGACCACCACCTGCGTGACTCTCTCGTCGAAATAGAGAACCGCCTTGCAATTGGTACCCTTTATCTCTTTGACGTTCACAGGTTTGTCATCTTGATAATAAACGACTTCCGTGGGATTGACGGAGGTTTTGAGGGAGAAGGCGCAGTACTGGTCGTCATTCCAAGCTTCGGAACGGCGGAATCCCACCAAATCATTGGCTTTAAGGGTCATATAGCTCTCAAGCGTTTTATCGCGATGCTTCAAATCGACAATAATGCCGTGCTTGCCGTCCTTGGGGAAGGTGTAGCGGTGCACACCCACGTAGTTAGCAGCGGTCATCTCGGCATTGATACCGTTGTCGAATTTCACTGCGTAGTAACCGGGCTCAGCCTTCTCGTTGGCATGAGAGAAAGCGAGGGCGTACTTCTCGTTGATGACAGAGGGCTCGCCGACAAACGGGGTGACGAGAATGTCGCCGTAGTCCTCGCAGCCGGTACCATTGAGGTGGGTGTGCGAGAAGCCGTAGATGCGGTTGTCGCTGTAGTGGTAGGCGGAACAGCCGTCCCAGCCCTCCAAACGCGAGTCCGGACTAAGCTGGATGGCGCCAAACGGCAGGATGGCACCGGGATAGGTGTGTCCATGCTCGGCAGTACCCACGAACGGGTTGACATACTGCGACTGCGCATTGCCGACAAAAACGGCGATAATCAGCGCAAACAGAATCAAAGTTGTCTTTTTCATTTTATTGTTATTTTTTATTTGTTATTATCGTTTTGTCAACGTTATAAAAATTTAAAAATCATTTCCTTACAGCACCGTAATACTTCCCACCAACTTCTGCGGCCGTCCTGCCGTGTCCGTGTACTCAATCACATAGTTGTAAATCGTCTGATACTGGGTCTGGCCACGGTACTCGCCGTACCAACGGAAATTCTTGTCCGTGCTGTAGAAGACCAGCTCGCCCCAACGGTTGTAGATGTAGACCTTGAAGAGGTTGATGTTGGAGGTGAAACCTTCCGGAATGTAGAAACAGTCGTTGAGGCCGTCCCCGCGTGAGGGGGTGATGGCATTGGGAAGCACAAGCTCGTAGTGGCAGCCTTCCACCCGGATATGCGCCGTCGCGCTGCAGCCACCCTCCGTGGCTGTCACCGAGTAAATGCCCGGCGATGTCACCACGATGGTCGTGGCTGTTTCGCCCGTGCTCCATACGTAGTCCGTCATCGGGCTCAAAACTGTCAGCGAGGCCTCGTTGTACTCGCAGAAGTCTTCCGTCAGCATCTCAATGCGCAAGGCCGTGTCAATGATTGTAAGCTGCAACGTCACCACGCTGTCGCAACCATTGACCGTCTGCAGGTTCTGCACGCGTGTGAGCTCACCCGCCCCTATCGTCTCCTGCGGGCTGATGGCGAAGCCGTTCGCGTTGTAGCCCTCACCTTCGCAGACCGTGGCTTCGACAAGTTCAGCCACCACTGGGTTGACCGTCAAAAGCAGGACAACCATGCTGTCGCAGTGACCTGTGGCATGGTGTTGCTCGAAGGTGTAAACGCCCGCTTCCACAGTCTGATCCGCAGTAACATCAAAGTTGTATTCTGTATAAGTTTCACCTTGGCAGACACTTGCGGTAACCGTATCGACAGAATTCGGCCATACATTGACCGTCACTACATTGCTATAGACCGTGCCGCAACTCTGACTCACCCATGCGCGACGCAACGAGAAAGCGTAGGCCGCGGTGTTCGGATAGGTGTAGCCCTGGGCATTGGCCGTACCGGGCGCAGGAGCCCAGTCCGTGCCGTTCGTGCTTATCTGCCACTGGTAGCCGCCATTGTTGCCGCCCGAAGCCACCGTGCCCGTGAAGGGGGCAATGTCCTCGCCGTCGCACACCTCCTGCGAGGCGGCGATAGTGCCGGGTGTCAACTCGCCATTCAGCGTATTGAGCGTCACCGTAGCGGTGGCTGTACAGCCAATGTGGTCTGTCACCGTGAAGGTGTACGTCCCCGCCGGACGGTTGCTGATGGAGGTTGTCATGGCGATATTCGTACCCGAGGCGTTCGTCCAAGCGTAGGTCATCGGGGTCTGCCCGCCTGTAACCGAAGCTGTGGCAGAACCCGTGGATTCGCCGTAGCAGGTGATGTGGGTGACATTACCGATGTTGGCAGAAATATTGTCCACAGAGAGGTGATACGTCACCACGCTGTCGGCCCCGTGCGAGGTGAGCAGCGTCACCACGTGCGTGCCCGCCGCCGTGAAACTGTACCCGTGCCAGGTGTACGGCAGGTCGTCGGCGCAGACGGTGGTGTCGACGGTGGTCGTCACGTTCTGATATACGGTCAGATGAATTGTCAGGACGCTGTCGCAGCCGAGTGTGTTTGTGAAATTTTGGGTGTAGGTGCCCGCTTCGATATACGAGATTTCGTTATATTGAAGGGGCAGGGCATTTTCGATGACAGCCGTGTCGATTGTGGCGTTCGTGACATGGTTCACGGTCAAATGCATCGTCACCACCGAGTCGCAGCCGAGAACATTGGCATACGTATGCGGGTAATCGCCGGAAGTGGTGTACGTCACGCCACTCCATACAAAGCTTTCGCATACAGTGGTATCCAGCTCCGAATAGACGGAGGCCCGGAATGTGACGACAACCGAGGTATCCACCGAGCATCCGGATGTATCATAAATAGTGAAAGTATAGACAATAGTGGTGTCGTGGTCGAGATCCGCCGGCGGTTGGATGGTGAAGACCGAGTCGTTTACGGGTGTCACCCACGGACCTTGCGCTGTGGAGTAGTCAAAGACAAAGGTTGCTTCCGGCAACGCTTCGGTACTCAAGGCCAATTCCCAACCGAAGATGTAGCCGTTGTCCACGCTCCAGCCGTCCATCACCTCGATAAACCAAGAGCCGTTCAGCGGACAACCTATCAGGTTGCTAAACGAATCGTCGGGATGGTAGAAGTGCGTGCCGGCCGCCACATTGGAGGAATCAACAATGCCATTATGCTCGTTTTCAGCACGGTAAATCAGGCTTCCCTCGCCCGGCGCATACGTGTAGCCCTGCGTAGTGTTGTTCGACCAGCAGTAATTCCATCCATTGCCCGGTTCGTTTCCAAAAGCAGTCGGGTCGCAAGTGCTCACGGAATAGTCGTATGCATCCCCTAAGAAGGTGCCCACATCCAGATTTGATCCGCTCTGCCAGCCGCGCGACGAAGGCGCTATCTGCGAGTTGCAACTTGAACTACCCCAGCCTCCATATTTCAACAAATCCGCTTTTTGTCCATTGGGACAGGTGATATTAATATAAAGGTCGCCAATCCAGGAGTGCTCCATGTTGAGACGCACGTAGTAAATGTCGTCCACGCTCTCTATCGTGTCGCCGGGGGCGTAGGCCGAGAAGGTCAGCGGCGACTGGTAGGAACAACCGTATGGGTCACAGGAATATCCGTCGGGCAGGAAGATGGTGTCGGACAAAGTGAGCGTTGTCTCCCGGTTGCCCAAGAGGATATTGCTGCCCGGCTGGTAGCCCACCGTCACTGTATAAGCGCTGCCCGCGCAGAGCGAAGTGTCTATATCCACCGAAATGATCGGGTCATAAGTGGATGATACATAGTGTTCTGCGGTAACAGAGCATCCGTAATTGTCTACTACCGTCACCGAGTAGAGACCTGCGGCGGTCACCGTAATGGACTGTGTCGTGTCGCCGGTATTCCACATATAGGAAGAGGCGTAGTCGGCGGTAAGGGCCACCGACGAATCCAAACACATCACAGAAGGACCTGCAATATGGTACGGAATGACGGGATAGGTGTTCAGCGTCATCACCACCGTGCTGTCCGCACCGGTAGCGGCGGCAAGGACCGCGTTCTGTGTGCCTGTCTCTGTAAAAGTGACCCCGTTCCAGGTGAACGGCAGCTCACTTTCGCAAACGGTGGAGTCAATCTCGGATGTCACGTTGGGGAAGACCGTCAGCGTGAGGGTGAGGATACTGTCGCAGCCAGAGACATTTGTTAAATACTGGATGTAAATGCCTTCTTCGATATACGAGATTTCGTTATATTGATAGGGCAATGCGTTTTCGACAATGGCCGTGTCGATAGTGCCGTAGGTGGTCGGAAGCATGGTCACCGTCATGGTGATGGTGCTGTCCGCACCGGTATGGGCCAGGATGGTGGTCGTCTTCGTGCCCGCCACCGTGAACACGCTGTCGTTCCACGTGAACGGAAAGGCGGTTTCGCAGACGGCGGAATCGAGCTCGGAAGTGACGTTGGGGAAAACATTTAGGTTAACTGTCAGGATACTGTCACAGCCTGAAGCATTTGTTAAGTATTGGGTGTAGATGCCGGCTTCGACATACGTGCTGTCGTTATATTGATAAGGCAGGGCATTTTCGATGACGGCCAGTGTCACCGTGCCGTAGGTCGTCGAGGATTCCGTCACCGTCATCACCACTACGCTGTCCGCGCCCGTGGCGGCCTGCAGCAACACGCTGTCGGTGCCCGCCGCCGAAAACACCACGCCGTTCCAGGTAATCGGGAAACCGCCCTCGCAGACGATGGAATCCACCTCGACCATAACGTTAATCTGGAGGGTAAGAACACTGTCGCAACCCGCTGCATTCGTCAGGTATTGGGTGTAAATGCCAGCTTCGACATACGTGCTGTCGTTATATTGGATGGGCAGGGTGTTCACGTTGACGAGGGTGTCGAATGTGCCGTAGGTGGTCGGGAGCATCGTCACCGTCATGGTGATGGCGCTGTCCGCACCGGTGTGGGCCAGAATCGTGGTAACTTTCGTACCGGCTTCCGTAAACACGCTGTCGTTCCATGTAAACGGGAAGGCGGTTTCGCAGACGGCGGAATCAAGTTCCACTATAACGCCAAGATGGAGGGTGAGAATACTGTCGCAGCCGGCCGCATTCGTCAGCAATTGGGTATAGATACCTGCTTCGACATACGTGCTATCGTTATATTGATAGGGCAAGGCGTTTTCGATGACAGCCGTGTCGAAGGTGCCGTAGGTGGTCGGAGTCACCGTCAGGGTCATCACCACGGTGCTGTCCGCGCCTTCTGCGGACAGAATGGTGGTGGTCTTCGTGCCCGCCGCCGTGAACACGCTGTCGTTCCAGGTGATGGGCAATTCGCCTTCGCAAACGACGGAGTCAACGAACGTGGTCACGTTCTCGTAAACATTGATAACGACGGTAAGGACGCTGTCGCAGCCGGCCGCGTTCGTCAGGTATTGGGTGTAGGTACCGGCTCCGGCACACGTACTGTCGTTATATTGATAGGGCAAGGCATTTTCGATGACGGCCAGCGTCACCGTGCCGTAGGTCGTCGGGGATTCCGTCACCGTCATCACCACCACGCTGTCCGCGCCCGTGGCGGCCTGCAGCAACACACTGTCGATGCCCGCCGCCGCAAACACCACGCCGTTCCAAGTGATCGGGAAACCGCCCTCGCAAACGACGGAGTCGAGATAGTTCGTCACGTTGGGGTAAACCGTCAGGGAGAGGGTGAGGATGCTGTCGCAACCGGCGGCATTTGTGAGGTATTGGGTGTAAGTGCCGGCTTCGACATACGTGCTGTCGTTATATTGATAAGGCAAGGCGTTTTCGACAACAGCCGTGTCAAAGGTGCCGTAGGTGGTCGGAAGCACGGTGAGATTCATCGTGATGGTGCTGTCCGCGCCGGTGTGGGACAAGATCGTGGTCATTTTTGTTCCCGCTGCAGTGAAGATGCTGTCGTTCCAAGTGATGGGAAGCTCGCCCTCGCAGACGGTGGAGTCGATTTCAGAAGTCACATTCGGGAAAACCGCCAGGGTGAGGGTGAGGATGCTGTCGCAGCCTAAAGAATTCGTCAAATATTGGGTGTAAGTACCAGCTTCGATATACGAGATGTCGTTATATTGATATGGTAGGGCATTTTCGATGACGGCCGTATCGAAAGAGCCATAGGTAGTCGGAATCATCGTCACCGTCATGGTAATGGTGCTGTCCGCGCCCGTGTGGGCGAAGATGTTGGTCGTCTTCGTGCCTGCCGCCGTAAATACGCTGTCGTTCCAGGTAAACGGGAAGGCTGTTTCACAGACGGCGGAATCGAGCTCGGAAGTGACATTGGGGAAGACCGTCAGAGTGAGCGTGAGGATACTGTCGCAGCCGGCAGAATTCACCAGCATCTGGGTGTAGGTTCCGGCTTCGACATACGAGATTTCGTTATGTTGATAAGGCAGGGCATTTTCGATGACCGCCGTGTCGAGGGTGCCGTAGGTGGTCGGAATGACGGTCAGCGTCATCGTGATGGTGCTGTCCGCGCCGGTATGGGCCGGAATGGTGGTCGTTATCGTTCCTGCTGCATTGAAGATGCTGTCGTTCCAGATGACTGGGAGCTCGCCTTCGCAGACGGTGGAGTCAATTTCAGCGGCAACATTCGGAAAAACCGTCAGGGTAATGGTGAGGAGGCTGTCGCAGCCGGCAGCATTTGTCAAGTACTGGGTGTAAGTGCCTGCTTCGACATACGTGCTGTCGTTATAGTGATAGGGCAAGGCGTTTTCGACGATGGTCGTGTCGAAGGTGCCGTAGGTGGTCGGGACTACGGAAACATTCATCACCACCAGGCTGTCCGCACCGGTGGAAGCCGTCAAAATGGCCACCAGCGTGTCCGCCTGCGTGAACGTCACTCCGTTCCAGATGAACGGCAGCGCACCCTCGCAAATGGTGCTGTCCGCCGCATTGGTCACGTTGCTCAGCACATTCAACACAATGGTCAGCGTACTGTCGCAGCCCTCTGCATTGGTCAGCAATTGCGTGTAAGTGCCCTCCCCATAATAAATGCTGTCGTTGAGATGATACGGCAGGTTGTTTTCCAGAATGGTGATGGTCAGGGTGTCGGCAGTGGCCGCATGCACCGTCAAGGTCAGCGTCACCAAACTGTCGCAGCCATGCACGGTGGCGAACGGATACTGGATAACGGACCATGCGGGCGTTCCAACACCGAAAGTCGTATCAATCAAACCGTTGACATAGTGATACGGCAGGTCATTCTCGCAGAGGGTGAGACTGGTATCGGTGAAAGCGGAGTGGTTCACCGTCAAATGCAGCGTCACCACCGAGTCGCAACCGTTGGCCGCCGTGAGATAGTAGCGACTGGTATCGTTGCTCTCGTAATAGGTCACACCGTCAATCCACGTCAGCGAGTCGCACACCTCAACCTCATAAACGGAACTGGCAACCGGCATGCCCGCCAAAGTCAGATGCACCACACTGTCGCAACCGTCAACTGTCGGGAGGGTGATGAGGTGGGTGCCCGCATCTGCGAGGAGCGTATCGTGGTAAAGGTACGGGAAGTCATTGACGCAAACCCCGATGGTGTCCGCCACCTCGTAAACAGGCAGGAAAACGAGTCGCAGCACCGTGGTACTGTCGCAACCGCCCGCCGCCGTGTCGTGGCGGATAAACAGGTCGTTGCTGTCGGAAACGTTCGTCAGCTCAAAGCCGAAACGGTTATATTCGGTAATATTGGCGCACAGCGTGTCATAAATCTGCACGTAGCTGTATTCCTGCGGGTAAAGGGTCCGGCACCAATTCAGCTCGCCGCAACCGCCAGTGGCCGTGACGCAGATGTCCATCGAATCGGCATAGACCCCGAACAGCAACGTAATACTATAGGGATCCTCTACCGGCAGCACAATGAGACTGTCGGGCACTGTCCACACCACATTCTGCAACCCTGAAAGGGAATCGATCGTGTAGGTGTATTCGCCACCCTGGCAAGGCCAGCCCTCGCCCTCGATGGCGGGCGGATTGTCCGTGTTGGGTGTGACAGAAAGCTGCAAAATAACCAGACTGTCACAACCATAACTGTCATGCCCGGCCACTATCGTATCCTGATAAAGTCCAGTCTCTGTTGGGGTTATATCAAATCCATACGTTGTATAATGATTATTGACACAGATGGTGTCTTCTATAATCCGATAGTTTTCACGCACCTCCAACTCCAAGACATAGGTGCTGTCACAATAACTCGACTCGGAGTTCGCACTGCGGGTGAAGGTATGGTGGCCCGCTGCGGGTGTCAGCACTTCGAAGCCATACCCCAAATAGTCTTGACCCTGACAAATGGAATCGTAATAGGTGATGGTCGGACCCTCCACCACGCGGATGCGGGCATAAAGGTTCGAGCAGAAGACCGCGCCGTTGCTGGTGATGTAGAGCGTGGCAGCCACCGTGTAGGTGCCCGCCTCAGCATAGCTATGAACCGTCTGCATGCCGGTCACCGTCGGGGTGCTGTCGCCGAAATTCCAGACCACGCTGTCGCAAGGATAGTTGACTTCCACATTGAAGTTGATGGGCTCATACGGACAGAACTTGGTGCCCGGCGGCAGGTCGGTGTTGAGGATACCGTTCACGTAGAGCTGCTCTTTGAGCGGTACGGCCTTAGAACCAGCAGCATAGCCGTACGACTCGTGGAAGCCGAGGCCGTAGCAGTGGGCGATGAAGCCACCGTCGCAATGCAGCGTGTGCGTGCCGTTGGCGATATGCCGGCGCACGAACGCGTAAGAGGTGTTGCCGACCACGGGTGCGAACTGCCCACCGATATTGACACCGTCGAGGGTCACGCCACTGGTTTCGGCAGCCGGCACCACAATGTTGACGTAGTGGTCGGTGATGCCCGGCGAGTTGAAGGTTGCAAAGGTGATGTCGTTGAGCATCTGCTCGGTAGGCGGAATCCAAACCATCGACGGGTCACTGCGTTCCCGCGGATTGCCCTGCACGGCACCGGCAATGTAGAGATAGACACCGACAGGCTCGGAAGTCTCCAAATAGCAGGAGCCCTCGTTGCCGGGAAGCTGGAATTCATACGTCTGGCGCGACTGGATAGTGGCCAGCAGCGTGCCATTCTTACGGATTTCAGTGTTGTCACGCAGCGCAGTCACCCGCACCACATCAAAATTCTGACTCTCCGTGGAGGTGATGGCAAAATTGCGGCCCCAATACTTGACGCCGATGGCCTGCTCCACCAAATGGTCGGAGTAGGAGTTGTCGATGGGCACCAGAGCGCAGACGTTGCCGTTGAAGACCGCCACCGGCTTGTTGTCATGCGACTGGATCAGCGTACCCGACAGGTCGCCGAGCGTGCCGCCATACTGCGACAACCCGAGGTAGGTCTGGCCCGCCTGCAACGTCACCGTGAAGGTCTGCTGCGCGGGATGGCCGCCCTGCAACGCCCGCGACGGCGTGATGTCCACCTCCGTGTTGTCCACCGTTGCCACAATGACGAACTCCGCATTCATCATCGGCATGTAGGTTTGCAGGACATATTCGTCGGACAAAGCCTCCACAGGCAGCACGTCGGTGACATCAAAGCTGCTGGTGTTGTAGTTGGCGGCATAGACCGACACCGAATCTGTGGTCTCCACCAAGAGGCCGAAATCGCCCGCCACATCCGCCACCTGCGGATAGGCCTGCGACACGGGGATTGTGACAGTGGTCACGGAATGGTCGGCGACGGCAAACGGCATACTCCAGCCGGTGCGCGGGTTGCTCACCGTACCGGTACAAGCGTCCTCAGCCGAAATGTTCAGCGTAATCGTGGGCGTGTGGAAGTGGTTACGCAGATACGACAGCCAGAAGGTCTTGCCCACCGATGCCGGCGAGCCCAACGAATCGGACAACATCGACGACGGAATCACATACACCGATGCCGTATCGACGCACTCGCCGCCGTTGCTGGCAATGACCGTGTATTCCGTCGGCAAAAGCGGAGACACCTGCACCACATTTGTGTCCTCGTTGCTGTGCGACCAATAGTAATGCTGCGCCCCGGGCGTGGCCGTGAGCTGGATGTAGTAGCCTTGACAGTTGTCAGTGGGCACCTCCAAAGCGTAAACCGTGGTGTTCAGCGTCTCGAACGTCACCTCATAAGCACCCTGATCCACGATATTGCCGCAGGCGATGCGCGGGTCATCCTTCAAATCTGTGGGCCATGAAACCCATTGGTTGTCACCCGCATCCACCGCCGGCGACTGTGCCGTCAGCGTGTAATCGTCGGCATCGTTCGTGAAAACGCCAGGCGTGTCGTCCAATAAATTGTGGTCGCCGATAATGTTGCCGCCCACGTTGAGCGCATGGCCGGGGTTGTAGATGACAATGTTGTTGTACATCCGCAGTTTCAGTGCGTTGGTGATGGAATCGTTACCGCCGGTACCCGTGGTGTCTGTGCCGGAACCGCCGCCAGAGCCACCGCCTCCGCCGGGATCACCGCCGGAGCCTCCACCGGAACCACCTTCGTTAGAACCTCCACCAAAATCGTCACCATTGACCGCATAAAGTTCAACCGTATCGTGCGAGCGCAACTCGTATGCACCGATGTCGATGACCTCTGCGAAGATACGGTCTTTCGTGACCATATCCTTCGACCAGCTTGCGCAATCGTTATTTCCCTGATTGACCGCCGGGGAATTCGGTCGCGGCCGATAGTCAAAACGCCGGTCAACAAACAACGTGTCATGGACACCTACAATATTATAGGCAGGAACCTCATCAAGGTTAATGTCCTGCGAGTACTTGTTGTTGACAATTATATTGTTACACAAGACCAGAGCATCCGTATCCAACGTCAAAACCGTTGTAAGTTTCTGCGTGTCAATATATTGTTCAAAAGCACCTATATCCACAATTTCCTCATAGATACGAATATTGTCCTCCATATCACTTCCCCACCCCACACAGGCGTTGCTGCCGGCATTCACCGCAATACTCGTCGGACGCAAACGGTAGTTATAATCGTTATCCACAAACAGCGTATCATTGTCCAACACAATATTGTTTTCAGGTATATCACTAATATTCAGATTGTTGGAATACTTGTTATTGATAATAATATTGTTGCAGAGCGTCCAATCCGTACCAGTTTCATCCCCAAGGAAGGCGATGGCCGTATCATACTCGACCCGAGGCTCGAACGCGCCGATGTCGATAACGTTCTCATAGACACGGGTTTTCTCGCACAGGTCGGAAGCTAACGTGCAACAGATGTTGTCACCCGCATTGACAGCCGCAGAACTCGACCTCGGCGTGTAGTCGTAGATGCTGTGAACGAACAAATCCTCGCCTGCGGAGAGAATATTGTGCCCCGCATCCACCTGGGCGTTCGTGCTGACCGCATTCGGATTGTTGACGATAATGTTGTTGCAGAGCGTCAGCGTGTGGTTCTCTTTTTGCAACACGGCGACCACGGAATCCTCCTCCGCGGTGGATTGTTCAAACGCACCGAAATCAATGGTATCCTGATAGATACGATTAACATCAGCCATATCCAAGCCCAATAGACAGCAGTCGTTGTTGCCCACGTTGATGACAATGGAGTTCTCTCGCGGCGTGTAGTCCAGCACATTGTCGCGGAACACGTCGTGATGATCCACCAACAAGTTGAAAGCGGAAACCTCGTCATCGCTCACGGGGTTGGTACCGCTGTTGTTGATAATAATGTTGTTGCAGAGGTTCAGCTGATGGCCTTCCCGCCCGTACACCACAAAAATATCGGAATCGGAGAAGTGGGTAATCTCATACGCGCCGATGTCAATGATGTCCATGTAAATACGAGCGCCATCCTTGAGGTCGGTCGCCAACGGACAGCAATCGTTGTTGCCCTGGTTGACCGCCGCACTGGTCGGACGAGGCATATAGTTCAACTCGTTGTCCCTGAACACCTGATTATTGTCAATCAACAGATTGTTGCCCGGCGTGTTCATGTCGTTCACGCTAAAGGAACGCATATTGTTGATAATGATATTGTTGCAAACCGTCATCTGATGGTTTTCCTCCTGGAACACCGCCACATACTGCGGCTCCGGCCAGAACTCAAAGGCGCCGATGTCAATGGTATCTTGAATAATACGATCACGCTTGGCAATATCCTCCGGCAGGTCGTTGCAGCCGTTGCGGCCCCGGTTCACGGCAGGAGAGACCTCAATCAGCCGGAAATCATGATTCGCGTCGCGGAAAATCGCCACGGTATCCTGAATCAAATTGCAATACGCCGTGTCGAAGCCGAACCAGGTGTTCGTGTTGGCAGCAAAACGATTGTTGACGATGATATTGTTGCAAAGGTACAAGGAGGCGGATGTCCGTTCGCAAACGATGCCGTTGTAGTCGGGATCCATGTAGCCACCACCGTCGCCTCCCCAGCTGCCACCGCCGCCGCCGCCACCGCCACCTCCGGCATAGTTGGTGTCGTAATAAACGGGGTTTTCGAACGCACCGATGTCGATACGGCCACCGCTGATACGGGTTACCGTGTCAATATCGGTGGACAGACCGTTACAGCCGTTGTCGCCGGCATCCACTGCGTCGGAGTGCATAGTCAGACGGAAGTCCAAAAGTTCGTCGCGGAACACCTCCACGAGGTCGTTGACGATGTTGCTTTCCGGCACCGGCGAGAAGTTGACGTTGGGCGCATGCGGCGAGTTCAGAATGATGACGTTATTGCAGAGATTCAGCGTGGTGCCGGAATCCTGATACACCACCGCCCGCTGGTTGTCAATGTAAATCTCGAACGCGCCGAGATCAATCACTTCATGCAGTACACGTGTCGTGTCCACCAGATCAAACGCCCACGTACAGCAGGGATTCGAACCGGCATCCACGGCAATAGAGCCATCCAACAACTTGTAGTTCTGATACTTGTCAACAAAGACATAGTCATTGTCCACCGTTAAATTGTGCGGACCCGCCGCCACGTTCACATTGCTGTCGACGGAATGGTTATTGCTCAGGATATTGTTACAGAAGGTCAGGTTGCCATTCTCCTCTTGGTAGATGCCAAACTGCCGCGGCCAGAAACGCCGCTCAAACGCACCGATATCGATTAACTCATTTTCCACACGAGGCGCTCCCGCAAGATCAAGTGTTTCGGACATGCAGGTGTTGCTTCCCGCGTCAATGGCCACGCTGCTGTCGGCCAGCATGAAAAGTGTAAGGTCGCCGACAAAAACGCCGGAACCGTTCTGCACCAGGTTATTGTCATTCACCGTCACATTGACATTTGAGTCGGCGTAGTTGTTGATTATGATGTTGTTACAGAAGTGCAAGACAGCCGTACCTTCCTTCAGCACAGGGTAGTTGACGACCGGCGGACGGTACTCATACGCGCCAATATCAATAGTGCCGTTCAACACACGATCCTCGCCGTTCAGGTCGCTGGCGATTCCCGACGCGCAGGTATTCTGCCCCGCATCAATAATCGGGCTCTGTGCCTTCGGCCGGAAGTTGATGTATAGATTCAAGAAGACTTCCGCACTGTCTGTCAGGAAGTTGTTAGCCTCCACCGCTACGTTGATATTCGTGTCGGCGTGATTGTTCATGATAATATTGTTGCAGAAATGGAGGTCTCCTGTACCTTCCTTAAACACAGGGTAATAGGCACGGTCGTAGCGGATTTCGAAAGCACCGAGATCCACCGTATAGTTCATCACACGCCCTTCGCCGGTAAGATCCGTAGCGATGGTGGAAGCGCAATTGTTATTGCCCGCATCCACCGTCACACTATGCGACTGCACACAGAAATTGGCGTATGGGTGGAGAAACACCTGCTCGCTGTTGGCCACAAAATTGTAAGCTGTCACCGCAACATTGACATTGCTGTCCGCATGGTTGTTGATGATGATGTTGTTACAGAAGGTCAAGTTCCCATTCGTCTCCTGAAAGACAGGGAATTGATCCTCCACATAGCGGGTTTCGAAAGCACCGATATCTACCGTGTCGTGCTGCACGCGCACATTGCCGGAAAGGTCAGTGGGTATAATGCCGGCACAGCTATTGCTTCCGACGTTCACCACAGGCGCATCCGACTTCGGGTGGAAGTTCAGATGGTCGTTAAGAAACACGCCGGAGCCGTCGGCAAGGTAGTTATTCGACAAAAGCGTCGCATTGACATTGTCCCCACTGAAGTTGTTGATAATAATGTTATTGCAGAACGTCAGCGTGCCTTCAACATCCTGAAAAACCGCATAGTTGACGAAATAAGGATACTCGAAAGCGCCGAGATCAACGGTGTCGTTATACTTGCGAAGGATGCCGTTCAAATCGTACAGCCATGTGGCGTAAGTGTTGCTGCCAAGGTTGTAGACCAGCGACGGCATCACGATGTGGAAGTCGGTATGGCTGTTGGCGAAGAGGGGATACTGGCCGAAGAGGTTGTAGGTGGCGTTGACGTTGGAGGGACTGTCCCCGTTGTTGACGACCACGTTGTTGCGCACCGACAGCGAGCCACCGTCCTCCATCAGGAGGGCGTAACCCGACTGCGCCCTTCCTGTGAGGAAGGCCGCGACGGTAAGCAGACACAACAACAGGGCACGTCTCATCATCGATTAGTCGCCGTTACCCTCCGTTTCAACGTCTTTCACGCAACGCACGGACAGACCATGATAAATATGCCGATCGCCGGACATGAGCCCGCGTTCCGAATAACCCAGATAACGAACGTATGTGTAATCCGTACTTGACTCTTTGCGCGCCGAGGTCATAAAGTAGCAGTTGTAGTTAAACGCGCCGAGATTATTGTTATATACACCTGCGGGCTGGGCAGTGAAAAGCGTGATATTATTGGATGTCATGTCGTTACCTACTGCGCAAGAGGTGGTGGAGGTGTTCCAGTGGTCGGTGGAGGCCAATGCCTTGCCGACATAGTCAGCGTTGTTTCCGCAGAGGTTGTTGGCATCGTATTTGAGGAACGTAACCATCTGGTCGAACTCGGCGGGTGACGGCAGATGCCAGCCCTCAGGACAAATGCCCTGCATGCCACTCGGGTTCAAGGTGGAGCCTGTGGAGCTATTGGTGCCCCGCCAAGCGGCCGTCCGGTTGTAGAGCAGTCCGTACACCTGCGTTTCCGCCTCGGAAGTATAGGGGTTATAGTAACGAGGATCGGAAGTATTGCTGGTGCCTTGCACGATCTCCGCCCCGTCGCTGTAGTGCTTGGTGCGGAGGTTCTCGCGCATCCAGCACTGGTCACCGATAACCACGGTCTTGTAAACGTTTCCGTCATAGTCGGCCACGGTGCCGCAATTGGTACCGTAGTTCTGGGTGATGGTGTTGTTGACGATGTTGCCGGTGGTGCCCGCCATGCCGAAACCGTTGTCGGCGCGGTTATAGCAAAGCACGCTGTTGAGCAGCTGGCCGTTGTTCTGCACGTAGGCGCCGCCGCCCTTGGCCTGGCTGGTCTCCGCCGTGTTGTAGGCCATGTTGTTCATCAGCACACAGTGGGTGACTTTGCCACCGTCGATAAGTGCGCCCGCGCCGTTACCCGTGGTGCGCCCGTAGCGAACGACACAGCCTTCAAGCGTCCCGCGCACCGTGGCAATGCGATGCGTGTAGTCGCCCGACAGGATGGTGCAAAGCGTCGGGTTCACCCAGTTGCTATTGTAACCCGGCGCTAACTTGTGCGTCGTGTCCGTGCCCGCGCTGGTGAGTTCGTAGCCGCCCATGACCATCACGCCGTTGGGGATGGTGATTTCCGACGTCAGCGTGTATTCGCCCACCATCAGGTGGATAACGGTGTTGTTGTTGGCGTTGGTGAGCGCGGCCTGCAGTGTGTAGGCATTCTCCCAGCTCAGGCCGTTGGCACTGCCCGCACCGGCAGGCGTGGCGTACAGATGGGTCTGCGCCTGCGCGCCGATCCCCCACCCTGCCAGCAGGATTATGGTCCATAGTAGTTTTTTTCTGTTCATATTCTTGGTATTACTTGTTATCGACTTTGCTTCTCCACACTGCGCTCCGCTTGTGTGGAGTTAATTGCGCTTTGCGCGTTTTGCCTCTCCGAGGCTGCTTAAGGAAGCTTTTATTCTGCATTTTAATCATTCTTAAGGCACCGCACGGAAAAGCCGTAGGACATGTTCCGGGTGTGGCGGGTGAAAGAGCTGCTGTAGTAATAGTATTCCCGTTGCCATAGTTCTGAGCCGCTCCGGGTGGAAGACCAAATGCTGGTAAATTCGCCAAAGCTGTAGTATGAAGTTCCAGAGTATTCCTTGTAGCCGGTAGGATATGCGGAAAACCAAGTGGCATTGTTCTGGGTCTGTTGCTGATAACCCACACAGCACTGAGAATTGCTGTTCGCCCATCCGGAATTATTGGAGAGTGCCTTGACAATAGAATTCGTATTGTTACCACAGCGGTATTTGGGCTGGGCACCCACGTAATTCGTGAGTTGCGTCAGCTCGGCATCCGTAGGGACGTGCCAGCCGTCGGGACAAAGGTTCTTGAGCGAATCCGTGCCGCACTTGACCTCCAAATAGAGACCCGCATACTGCGAGCTTCCGTTGGAGTAGAATCGCAACGTGAGGGCACCGGCAGTGGAATTCACAGAGAAAATACCCGTGCCCCCATATTCGCCTATCAGATTGTCCGTACCCACACCATCGTACACGTAAAGTTTGTCGCAACAGTTCTCTGTCACGTAACGGCCGCTCAGCGACAGCTGCTGTCCCTCCTCTCCGGGCAACACCACCAGATAGCCGTTGCAGTTACTGGAATAATACGCGTTCTCGCCGCCATTGTCGTAAATCCGCATGCCACAGGTGGTGACAGTATCCCATCCCGTGACAGGCATATTGTAAACGGACGTGCTGGTGGCGGGCGCCAATCCCAAAACGGCATAACCATTGTAAAGGTATCCGTATTTCTGGAGTATTTCGGCATTCATATAGTTGTAGTAGCCATCAAAACGCAGCGTGTTCGCCAATTCATCGCCACTGGTGTAGAGCGGGATGTACGTTCCATCGCTGAAGTGGGTGGTGCGGAGACTTTCGCGCATCCAGCACTGGTCACCGATGACGACGGTCTTATAGACGTTGCCGTCGTAGTCCTGCACGGGACCGCAGCCTAACGGGGTGTTATTGGTGATGGTATTGTTAATAAGCGTGGAGCCGCTGCCGGCCACTCCCGCCCCGTCGTCGGCACGGTTTTGGGTTACGACACAGTTCAGCAGCTGCGCGTTGTTGCGCACGTAGACACCGCCGCCTCGTGCTGTACCGTCCAACGGGTCAATGGCGTCGCACTCCTTGATAACGCAGTGGCGGGCAATGCCGCCGTCGAGAAAGAGACCGCCGCCAAAGCCGTCGGTATAGCCGTTGCGCACCACACAGCCGTCAATGACGCCGCCTACCCAGGCTATGCGGTGCGTGCCCGCGCCCGAGATAATGGAACAGTAGGTCGTGTCCGTCCACCGGCTGTTCACGCCGGGGAAACGCCGCAGGTTGGTATCCGTGCTGTGGGAATCTGTGCGGTAGCCGCCCCGCACGGTCACGCCGGCGGGAATCGTCACCTCGGCGGTGAGACCGTAGTCACCCACCATCATGTAGACATCGCCGCTGCCAACGCCGGTGCTGTCGACAATCACCGCCAGCGCGGCAGGCAGGGTCCGTTTGGCCGTCTCCCAGGTCTGACCGCTATTGCCGTCATTCCCGTGCGAGGACGACACGAACACCTGCGCGGGTGCCTGCAGCATGCATGCGCATAACATCAAAATCGGAATTATTCTCTTTATACTCATCTCTGTATATGTTCGTTCATCTCATCATCGTTTCATTATCCTCTTTCACCCAGGGCTCACTTCGTTCACCCTCACCTCTCCTTCACCCAGGGTGCTCACTTCGTTCACCCTCACCTCTCCTTCACCCAGGGCTCACTTCGTTCACCCTCACCTCTCCTTCACCCAGGGCTCACTTCGTTCACCCTCACCTCTCCTTCACCCAGGGCTCACTTCGTTCACCCTGGGCTGACATACGACGCCCTTACAGGGCTTTCAAGGAATTATGTTTCAATATATTAGGGGGGGGGTAACGTTTACTCATTCTTCATTCTTCATTCTACATTCTTCATTCTGTCAGTCTTTCACGCAGCGGACGGAAAAACCGTATCGCTGGTCAATGTAAGAACTGTGCAAGTAATTATGGTAATTAAACATGTATCGATAATATGCGGAGCTTCCATAGAGGCTTGAAGTCCAGAAAACCGCTTGGGCTTTCCAATCACTGTAATAGTTGCTTGTGTTGAAATAGCCCACAGCATATATGCCGAACAGGGAGGCGTTGTTGGCGGACGGCTGGCAACCCACATTGCAAGTAGTGTTATTATCGTTCCAAAGTGTTTTGGCGGCCAGCGCCTTGCCGTAATTGTTATTGTTGCCGTTGCACCAATATCTCGGTACGCTCTGCACATAATTGACCAATTGGTCCCATTCAGCATTGCTCGGCACGTGCCAGCCATTTGGACAGATGCCCTGCACACCACTTGGGTTGGCGTTGGAGGAGGCCGCGCCGTGCATCACCGCCGCCCAGTTGTATAGATAACCGCAGCGAATGAAAATGCTGGGGTCGGCCTGATGGTCATTCTCAGACACATAACCCCTGTAGCGGTATGGATCCGTGGAGGAGCACACCGTTCCCTCGGGTATGAGGGTGCCGTCGGCGAAACGGGTGGTGCGGAGGTTCTCGCGCATCCAGCATTGGTCGCCAAGCACAACCGTATGGTAGAGATTGCCGTCGTAATCGGCCACCACGCCGCAGTCAGTGGGCCGGTTGCGGGTGATCGTGTTGCTGATGAGACTGCCATTGCCGCCAGCCGCGCCCGCACCCTTGTCGCCCCGGCACTCCGTGACCACACAGTTGAGCAACGTACCGCCATTCCGCACATAAGCACCGCCGCCCTCGGCAGGTGTTCCGTCAGGATCCTCGTTGTAGGCGTCGCACTCCTTGAGGACGCAGTAGCGCACGACCGCATTAGTCCCGTCAATGAGGACGCCACCGCCGTAGGTGCTCGTAAACCCGTGACGGATCACACAGCCGTCCAAAGCACCGTTCACAGTGGCAATGCGGTGGACGCCCGTGCCCGTAACGATAGTGCACCAGTTGGTATCCGCCCAGTGGAGGTTCGCACCCGGGAGCCGCCGTTGCGAGGTGTCGGTGCCGGTCGATGTCGGATCGTAGCCGCCCATGACGGTCTTCCCTTGCGGGATGACCAGCTCCGCATCCGTGCTGTACGCACCTGCCTTCACAAAGACCGTACCGCCCGGCTGTGCAAGACCCGCCGCGAGCGTCTTCTTCGCAGTCTCCCATGAGGTACCCGCGCCGCTGTCGTCGGTAGCGGAGGAGGAGACGTAGATATTCTGCGCATGGACGCATGTCACCCATACGCACAGCACGACGAGGGCCAGCATGTGCCGCATCATGCCCCATTCTTCGCGCGCCCCACACTGCGGCTTCGCCTTGTGTGGGGTTATTTGCACTGCGTGCGTGTTGCCTTGCCACCCCGCCCTTCGGGCACCCCTCCAAAGGAGGGGAATTGGCTGCTTAAGGAAATCATATTCAGCATTCATCATTCAGCATTCATCATTATACATTGAATCAGTCTTTTACACAGCGGATAGAAATCCAATAATTCTTGTTCACATTGGTGGAATTGAGGTTCGCATCGTCGTATCGAACCCTGAACCGATAGGCATCCCCGTCATTGTACTGGGTGGCGGACCAGTAGGATGCCTCCACCGCGAAATCGGAAAAGTTGTTGTTCCACCAGAAGCCTGCCGGCATGGCCGTGAAGCCAGTGGCATTGTTGCCGGACTGGTTGTAGCCAGGATTGCAGCTGCTCCAGGAGTAGTTCTGCCAACCGGAGGTGGCGGCAAGCGACCGCCCGATATAGGCCGAGTTGTTGTCGCAACGGTTGGCGGGCAGGCTCCCAACATACGTAGCCAGCTGTTCCCACTCTGAACGGCTCGGCAAGTGCCAAGCGTTCGGACAAACACCCTGCACGTAAGAGGGATTTCCGTTGGAGGAGGTGGCACCGTTCATCACCCCGGACCAGTTGTAGAGCAGGCCGTATGTGCTCTGAGTGGCCGCCTGACCATTCGGGTACTTATGATCCACCTCGCCACCCGCGGCATAGTGCTTGGTGCGGAGGTTCTCCTTCATCCAGCACTGTTGCCCGATCAGCACAGTGTTATAAGTGTTGCCGTCGTAGTCGGTGACGGTGGGTGCGCCAGGACAGGGCTGTCCGGCCGTGGTGAACGTGACGGTCTCCCCGTAGGCTGTCCCAATGGCGTTGGTGGCGTAGGCTCGAACGTAATAGGTGGTGTTGGCGGAAAGTCCAGTCAGGTTGCTGACGAAGTTGCCCACGCCATTACCGTCGGTGGTGTGGTTGCCGCTCACGGTCGGGTTCTCCTCCGTGCCCCAACAAACGCCTCTGGCCGTCACCACTGAGCCGCCGTCGGAGGTGATATTGCCGCCGCACGTGGCTGAAATGGCCGACACGTTCGTCACCGGCGAGGTGGTGATCACCGGCACCGTCTGCCCATCTACATTCGCAATCGTCGCATCACGCAGGCAGCGCACCGAACAACCATATTCCTTATTGAAATTTGATTTGTCCACAGTCGACCAAGTGCAGTAAAGACCGACAAAATAGCCAGAATTCACACTATATTGCGTAGCAGTCCAATAACGCGCATCATCCTTGGGATATTGGAACCCGCTGTTCCAATATCCGCCCGGGTATGCTGTAAAGCGGGTGGCGTTGTTCGAAGACTGGTTCCAACCGATAACGCAGGTACTGTTAGAA
The DNA here is from genome assembly GCA_017395245.1 of Bacteroidales bacterium. GTDB lineage: Bacteria > Bacteroidota > Bacteroidia > Bacteroidales > WCHB1-69 > F23-D06. The sequence goes on from JAFPVR010000114.1 coordinate 58,016, forward strand.
CCATTCCAACCCGAATTCGACGCGAGCGACTTGGCAATATGGGTACTATTATTGTTGCAAGCATACATCGGCATAGAGGAAACATAGTCGAAAAGCAACAGCCACTCCGCACGGGAAGGAAGATGCCAGCCGTCAGGACAGATGCCCTGTACGCCGCTCGGATTGCCATTGGAGGAAGCGGCCCCGTTCATGACGGCGTGCCAGTTGTAGAGCAACCCGCTCTTGGCGATATTCAACGCCGTGTTTTCATAATAGCATGAGGTGCTCTGACTCGCAGTCGCTAACGGGATGGCGTTGCCGTCGGGAAAGTGGGTGACACGCAGGTTCTGCTTCATCCAGCACTGGGTGCCGATGAGCACGGCATCATAATAGTTGCCGTCGACATCGACCACATAACCACAGCTGATCGGGGCATTTCGGGTGATGGTGTTGTTGATGAGAGAACCGTCCTCACCGGCCACGCCCACCCCATTGTCGGCGCGGCACTCCGTGACCACGCTGTTGATGAGCACGCCGTTGTTGCGCACATACACGCCGCCGCCCTCCGCGCTGTAGTCATCGTCGTCGATGGCATCGCACTCCTTGACTACGCAGTAACGGGCCATACCGCCATCGAGGAGCAGACCGCCGCCGATGGTGGAGGAATGACCCATACGTACCACACAACCTTCAAGGGTACCGTTCACTGTGGCGATACGGTGGTTGCCCGCGCCGGAGATGATGGTACACCATGTGTTGTCTGTCCAGTGGGCATTCACGCCGGGCAACCGCCGCAGCGTGGTGTCCGTACCCTCGGAAATCTGCTGGTAGCCGCCCTTCACGATGACGCCCTGCGGAATGATGAACTCGGCCGTGGTGGCATAGTCGCCCGCCATCACATAGACGATGCCGTTTGTGCCAGCCGCCACAATACCCGCTTGGACAGTTTGTTTAGCTGTTGTCCACGAGGAACCGTCGCCGGAATCGTCCGTCGCCGCAGAAGAGACAAACACAACGGTCTGCGCCCCGGCAGAGAAAAACAAGCCAAAGCACAACATCAAACACAACCAATTGACTATTAAAATATTGCTATTTCTAAAAAAAGTAAACCTATCCGCCATAATGACAATTTTAGGCGGCAAATATACATTTTTTATGACAAGAAACAATCAGATATTAACAAAAAAATGTGCATTACTACAGCACCGTGATTTGCCCCACCAACCGTTGCGGTCGTCCCGCCGTGTCAGTATATTCTATCACGTAGTTGTAAACGGTCTGGTACTGCGTCTGGCCGCGGTACTCGCCGTACCAACGGAAGTTCTTGTCCGTGCTGTAGAAGACCAGCTCGCCCCAGCGGTTGTAGATGTATACCTTGAAGAGATTGATGTTGGGGATGAAACCCTCCGAAATGTAGAAGCAGTCGTTGAGACCGTCGCCGCGCGAGGGGGTGATGGCATTGGGGAGCACCAGCTCGTAGTGGCAACCCTCCACCCGGATACGCGCCGTCGCGCTGCAACCGCCCTCCGAGGCCGTCACCGTGTATATGCCCGGCGATGACACCACGATGGTCGTGGCCGTCTCGCCCGTACTCCACACATAATCCTGCATCGGACTCAACACCGTCAACGCCGCCTCGTTGTGTTCGCAGAAGTCGTCCGTCAGCATCTCAATGCGCAAGGCCGTGTCGATGACCGTGAGCTGCAACGTCACCACGCTGTCGCATCCGTTGACTGTCTGCAGGTTTTGTACTCGGGTGAGAACACTCTCCCCTATCGTCTCCTGCGGACTGACGCTGAAGCCGTTCGCATCGTAGCCTTCGCCCTCGCAGACCGTGGCTTCGACAAGCTCTGCCACCGTGGGATTGACCGTCAGCAGCAAGATCACCGCGCTGTCGCAGTGGCCCGTGGCATGGTGCTGTTCGAAAGTGTATTCGCCCGCCTCGGATGTTTGGTCGGCGGGAACGTTGAAGTTGTATTCGTCGTAAATCTCACCCTGACAGATACTTGCGCTTATCGTGTCGCTGGAGTTCGGCCATACGCTGACCGTTACCGTATTGCTGTAGACCGTGCCGCAAGTCTGGCTCACCCATGCGCGCCGCAGTGAGAACGAATTCGTGGCTGAATTCGGGTAGGTGTAAGTCTGGGCGTTGTTCGTGCCCGGTGCGGGAGTCCAGTCCGTGCCGTTCGTGCTTATCTGCCACTGGCAGCTGCCATTGTCGCCACCCGAGGCCACCGTGCCAGTAAACGGGGCGATGTCCTCGCCGTCGCACACCTCCTGCGAGGCGGCGATGGTGCCGGGTTGCAGTTCGCCATTCAGCGTATTGAGCGTCACCGAGGCCGTGGCCGTACAGCCAACATGGTCGGTCACCGTGAAAGTGTACGCACCCGCCGGACGGTTGCCGATGGAAGTCGTAGTGGCTATATTCGTGCCCGAGGCATTCGTCCAGGCGTAGGTCATCGGGGTCTGCCCGCCTGTAACCGAGGCTGTGGCAGAACCGGTGGATTCACCGTAGCAGGTGATGTGGGTGATATTGCCGATGTTGGCCGCGATGTTATCCACCGAGAGATGATACGTCACCACGCTGTCAGCCCCGTGCGAGGTGAACAGCGTCACCACGTGCGTGCCCGCCGCCGTGAAGTTGTGTCCGTGCCAGGTGTAGGGCAGGTCGGCGGCGCAGACGGTGGTGTCGACGATGGTAGTAACATTCTGATAAACAGTCAGGTGGATTGTCAGGATGCTGTCGCAGCCGAGTGTGTTTGTGAAATTTTGGGTGTAGGTGCCCGCTTCGATATACGAGATTTCGTTATATTGAAGGGGCAGGGCATTTTCGATGACCGCCGTGTCGATTGTGGTGTACGACAGCGGATTGACGTGTAGCGTCATAGTCACCACGCTGTCCGCGCCGGTGTGGGCCAAAATTGTGGTGGTTTTCGTGCCTGCCGCCGTGAACACGCTATCGTTCCAAGTCAAAGGCAGGGCGGCTTCGCAGACAGTGGAGTCTACTGAGACGGACACGTTCTCAATAACGTCTATAAGGACAGTAAGGACACTATCGCAGCCGGCGGCGTTCGTCAGGTATTGGGTGTAGGTTCCTGCTTCGAAATACGAAATATCGTTATATTGACATGGCAGGGAATTTTCGATAACTGCTGTGTCGAAAGTGCCATAAGTCGTCGGAATTATCGTGAGGGTCATCGTGATGGTGCTGTCGGCGCCGGTGTGGGCCGGAATCATGGTCGTTTTCGTGCCCGCCGCCGTGAACACGCTGTCGTTCCAGGTGAACGGGAAGGCGGTCTCGCAGACGGCGGAATCGAGTTCGGAAGTGACGTTGGGGAAGACTGTCAGGTTAACGGTTAGGATGCTGTCGCAGCCGGCGGCGTTTGTAAGGTGTTGGGTGTAGGTGCCGGCTTCGATATACGAGATTCCGTTATATTGAAGGGGCAGGGCGTTTTCGACAACAGCGGTATCGAAGGTGTTGTATGACAGCGCATTGACGTGAAGGTTCATCACTACGACGCTATCCGTGCCGTCGGAAGCGGTGATGGTGGCGGTCTGCGTGCCCGCCACCGTGAACTCCACCCCGTTCCAGATGAACGGCAACGCATCGGCACAAACGGTGCTGTCTGTCTGTCCCGACACATACACTGTCACGGAGTCTGTCACATTGCAGAAATTGAGCGGGCTGAACTGAATGTCATCGACCCCGAAGTCGTTGCCACCGCCCGTGGTGTTCTGGTTGAGAATGGTGAGCGTGGCCGTCGTGTTTTCACCACTGTACCACACCTCATAGTAACGGTTCCAGACGCTTGTGCTGGACGGTGAATGGAATATCTCGCCAAGCTGCGTGGCGTTCACACTAAACTGAAGCCGCGCCAAGGAAGAATATCCTCCCACAAGTGTGCAGACCCAGGCCGAAAAAGCGTAGGATGTGTGCGGTATCACGGGCACCGTCTGGGTCCAAAGGTTAGTGCCGGCAACGGTGGCCCCGTTGACAATCATGTAGAGGCCGCTTCCTGTGGTATGGTCATACCAGTTGGGGAAGTTGCCGTGGTGGTCGTGGGCGTTGGTTCCCACGTAATAGTTGCCTTCCGGCCAAAGGTTCGAATTGTACTGGTAGGCCGTGGTGAAACCCGTATTGCCGCTTTCAAAGTCCCCGTTCGTGACAACACTGTTCCCCTCATTGAATGCCGTAATGTAATAGGTGGTCGTGGCTGTCGGAGCGACGGTGAGGTTGCCGCCGCTGGAAAGGGGATTGCCGTCGGCATCGGTCCAAGCCATAATGTCCGCACCGGTCGCCCAAAGGTTGACACTCGCACCAGGCATAATCACCGTATCGGCACTGTGCGTCAAAACGGGAAGTGCTACCACATGCAAGGTCATCACCACCGTGCTGTCCGCGCCCGTAGCCGCCTGCAACGTCACGCTGTCCGTGCCCGCCGCCGTGAACGATACCCCGTTCCAAGTGACCGGCAGGTCGCTTTCGCAGACGGTGGAGTCGAGCTCGGTGGTGACATTCGGGAAGACCGTCAGCGTTACGGTCAGGATGCTGTCGCAACCGGCCGCGTTCGTCAGGTGTTGGGTGTAAGTGCCGGCTTCGACATACGAGATTTCGTTATATTGAAGGGGCAAGGCATTTTCGATGACGGCAGTGTCGAAATTGCTGTATGACAGTGCATTGACATGTAGCGTCATGGTCACTATGCTGTCCGCGCCGGTGGAGGCAGCCAGCGTGGCCGTCTGCGTGCCCGCCTGCGTGAACGTCACCCCGTTCCATTCGTATGGCAACTCACTTTCACAGATAGTCATCGTGTCAACCACATTGTAAATCACTGACACGCACACCGAGTCCGTGACAAAGCACTCGGGCATCGGGGCAAAAACAATGTCATCAAGACCGAAATCGTTGCCCTGCCCGTTGGTGTTCTGGTTCAATATCGTGATAGTGGCGACGGTATCGTTCCCGCTGTTCCAGAAATCGTGGAATTTCACCCACTGGTAGAGTGTAGACGGGGCCTCAAAGATCGGCCCAAGCTGCACCCCGTTCACCACAAATTGCAGACGGGCGACAGAGATGTCGGAGGCACACAGTGAAACGATTTGCGCTGAGAAATCGTAAGAGGTGTTGGGCTGCACATTCACGGTCTGGCTCCATACGGTCGCATTGGGGTAGCTGGCCCCATCTACAATCATAAACAACCCGTCGCCGCCATATCCGTACTGGTGTTGCAGCGGCCACACATTGTGCGCATCCTCATTAATCACAAAATTGCCGAACCCCAAATTGTGCTGGGACGGATTGGCCACATAGTTGTAATCGGTCGTGAAACCGGTATAGCCCGCCTCAAAACCTCCGTTCACCACCACATTATCTTGTTCAGCAGGGGCCGCATAGCCCGTCACCTGATAGCACGTAGACTGTAAAGGAGTCGCCAACGGTGTCGCGGAATTGGGATCCGACAGGCCGTCCGTCGGGAACCATTGGTAATAGTCGGCACCCGATGCCCAAAGCGACACCGATGTGCCAAAGATAATGGTTGTGTCGGGCGAAAGGGTGAGCTCCGGCAGGGGGATGACAACAAGATGCAGCGTGTCAACACTCGGACAGCCGTCGGCGTTGGTGTATTCGTATGTATAGACACCCGATGCCGTGTACGCGCTGTCGTGCCATTCGTAACTATCGCAAGCCGTCTCAGTTGTGGCATTGTGCGTACCGTGATGAACGGTCAGGTGCAACGTCACGATGGAGTCGCAGCCGCCGGCCGCAGTAAAGGTCTGCGGGTAGTCGCCTGATTCGGTGTAGTTCGTACCATTCCAGTTGTAACTTTCACAGGCGGTGACTTCGACAAGCTCAGTCACCGTGGGTATCACCGTCAAGAGCATGGTGATGGTGCTGTCCGCGCCATTAGCGGCCAGAACAGTGGTGGCTTTCGTACCCGCCGCCGTGAAGATGCTGTCGTTCCAGGTCAAAGGCAGGGCAGTTTCACAGACGGTGGAGTCTAATGAAACGGACACGTTCTCGAAAACATCTATAACGACGGTGAGGATGCTGTCGCAACCGGCCGCGTTCGTCAGGTGTTGGGTGTAAGTGCCGGCTTCGACATACGAGATTTCGTTATATTGATAAGGCAGGGCGTTCTCCAAAACAACAATGTGGATAGTGGTGTCCGTGGGACTGTTCACCGTCAGGTTCAGCGCAGAGACGCTGTCACAGCCCGCCGCACTCACGAAGTGGCGCACATACTGGCCGCTCGTTGTGTAGAGGCTGTCGTTCCACACGAAACCCTCACAGACGACCGTGTCCAACTCCGTGTGGCGGATTGTGTAGAAGTTGACACTGACCGTGGTATCGTAAGCGCAACCCGTGGTGTCATACACCGTGAAGGTATAGACAATAGTGGTATCGTGGCTGAGATTTGCCGGCGGGTCGATCTGGAAGAGGGAGTCCGACAGTGCTGTAATCCACGGACCGTCGGCAGTGGCGTACGCCAGCTCGAAGGAGATGTCCGGCAGCATCTCGCTGCTCAGCGCCAGCTCCCAACCGAAGATGTAGCCGTTGTCCGAGCTCCAGCCGTCCTGCACCTCGATGTACCATGGACCGTTGAGCGGGCATCCAATCAGGTTGCTGAACGGGTCGTCCGGGTGGTAGAACTGCGTACCGGCCGCCACGTCGGAGGAATCGACAATGTCGCCCGCCCCCGTGGAAGTCGCGTTCACGAAGCGGTAAATGTAGCCTCCCGCGCCGGTGGAGTAAGTATATCCCTGCGTGGTGTTGTCGGACCAGCAATAGTTCCAGCCCTCGCCCGGCTCGTTGCCGAAAGCCGAAGGATTGCAGGAACTCACGTTATAATCGTAGGCATTTCCCAGGAAGATATATCCCGGCATGTTGTCCCCCGCCGCCCATCCGCGCGAAGAGGCCGGTATCTGGTTGTTGCACTCGGAAGAGCCCGAGCCGCCATACTTCAGCAAGTCAGCCTTCTGCCCGTTGGGACAAGTGATGTTGATGTAGAGGTCCCCGATGTAGGAATGCTCCATGTTCAGCCGCACGTAGTGGATGTCGTCCGGGCTCTGGATGGTGGAGCCGGGGGCGTATGCCGTAAACGTCAGCGGCGAGCGGTAGGAGCAGCCTTGGGGCTCGCAATAAACCCCGTCGGGCAGGAAAATCGTGTCCGCCAGGGAGAGGGTGGTCTCGCCACGCCCGAGGTGGATATTGTCACTGCCTTGATGGCCAACCGAGAAGGTGTAGGAATCGCCCGCGCACAAATCGGGAACCGCCACCGACAAGATCGGGTTGCCCAACGAAGAGAGCTGGTGAATCGTCACGACTTCGCAGCCGTACTCGTTGGTCACGGTAAGTGTATAGAAGCCCTCCTCCGTGACAGAGATGGCCTGCGTGGTATCGCCGGTGCTCCACAAGTAGGAGTACGCACTGTCGGCGGTAAGCGTCACCATCGAGTCTGCGCACAATGCTGTCAGTCCCGAAATTGCCGCCACCGGGGACGAGTTGACATGCAGGGTCATCACCACGATGCTGTCAGCGCCGTTCGCGGCAGGATAGACGCGGGTCTTCGTGCCTGAAGCCGTGAACACGCTGTCGTTCCACACCACCGGCAGGGCGTCCCCGCAGACGGTGCTGTCAACCGCGACGGTTTGGTTGTAATAGACGGTGAGTTGGAGGGTCACCGTGCTGTCGCAACCCGCCGCGTTGGTGAAGTGCTGGTAGTAGGTGCCCGGCTCCATGTAACTACTGCCGTTGAGCATGCACGGCAGGCTATTCTCCACCACGGAGGCAGAAATCAGGCTGCCGGAAGTCTGATTCACCGTCAAATGCAAGGTTACCACGCTGTCGCAACCGTTGGCAGCCGTGAACGTCCGCGAGTAGTCGCCGGAAGCCGTGTAAACGGAGTCATTCCATGCATAGCTCTCGCAAGCGGTGGCTTCGACAAGCTCTGTCACCGAGTGATTCACCGTCAAGTGCAACGTCACCACACTGTCGCAGCCGTTGGCAGCAGTGAACGTCTGCGGATAGGCGCCAGATGCTGTGTAAACGGAGTCATTCCAAGTGTAGCTGTCGCAGGCCGTTTCCGCAAACTCCGCGCTTTCCGCATATTTCCGTGTAAAATGCAGCGTGTCCGCACTCGGACAGCCGTCCCCGTTCGTGTACTCGTAGGTGTATGCACCCGACGTGTCGCAGGTCATTCCGTGCCACTCGTAACTTTCGCACAACGAAGTGTCCGAAACATGATGCGTGCCGTGGTTGATGGTCAGATGCAGCGTTACGACACTGTCCGCGCCGTTCAATGCCTGCAAGACAACTTCCTCCGTGCCCGCATGTTCGAACGTCACCCCATTCCACACATACGGCAATTCACTGTCGCATATAGTCCTCTCGTCCATGACATTATATGTCACTGTCACAAGTATCGAATCCGTAACGGAGCAATCGGCCAGCGGGATAAACGAAATGTCGTCAAGACCGAAGTCGTTGCCCGCCCATTCCGAGTTTTGGTTAAGGATAGTAATCGTCGCAGTAGTATTATTCCCGCTGTTCCACACCTCATATACACTTGTCCATCCTGCCGTCTCCGGCACATAGAAAATCTCACCCAGCTGCGTGCCGTTGACACTAAACTGGAGCTGCGCAACATCTTGCAAATTGCCCGAGGCAACCGCACGCGGCGACAAATTACAAATCCATGCGGAAAAGGCATAGTCGGTGTTGGGTTCCACCGAAACGGATTGGGTCCACGCATTGCTATTAGGAGTACCCGCCCCATTGACAATCATGTACAGACCAGTACTCGAAGTATGATCCGGCCACACAGCAAAAGAAGGATAGTGGCTTTGTCCATTATAACCGACATAATAGGCCCCCTCGTATGCCAAGTTGTTATAATCATACTCACTGATGAAACCGACATTTCCTTGTTCGAAATCCCCGTTCGCCACCAGGTTGTTGCCGACGGCAGCGCTGCTTTGCTGTCCGGTAAGATAATACATAGTGGACGTTGCCGGGCTCACCGTCAGCGACGGGCCGCTGGCGAGGATGTTGCCGCTGCCGTCCGTCCAGTAGAGTACATCCGCCCCGGAAGCCCAAAGGTTTGCCGAATCGCCGGCCATGATGGTCGTATTTGGCGTGTGACTGAGTTCCGGCAGCGGGATAATCGTCAGGTGCAGCGTCACCACGGAATCGCAGCCGTTGGCGACAGTGAACGTCTGCGGGTAGTCGCCAGATGCTGTGTAAACGGAGTCATTCCAAGTGTAGCTGTCGCAGGCCGTTTCCGCAAACTCCGCAGTTTGCGCATATTTCCGCGTAAAATGCAGCGTGTCCGCGCTCGGACAGCCGTCCCCGCTCGTGTACTCGTAGGTGTACGTACCCGACGTGTCGCAGGTCATTCCGTGCCACACGATACTTTCGCACAACGAAGTGTCCGAGACATGGTACGTGCCGTGGTTGATAGTCAGATGCAGCGTCACCACACTGTCGCAACCATTTACGGCAGTGAACGCCTGCTGGTAGTCGCCAGATTCTAGGTAAGCGATGCCGTTCCACTCGTAACTTTCGCAGGCCGTTTCCGCAAACTCCGCACTTTCCGCATATTTCCGCGTAAAATGCAGCGTGTCCACGCTCGGACAGCCGTCCTCGTTCATGTACTCGTAGGTGTACGTACCCGACGTGTCGCAGGTCATCCCGTGCCACATGTAACTCTCGCACAGCGAAATGTCCGAGACCAGGTGCGTGCCGTGGTTGATGGTCAGATGCAGCGTCACGACACTGTCCGCGCCATACTGGTCATGGTAGGTCCACTCATGGTCGCCGGATGTGGTGTAGTTCCGCCCGTCCCAGTCGTAACTTTCACAGG
>JAFPVR010000019.1 GCA_017395245.1 Bacteroidales bacterium
AAACGAGTTTTGCTACAAGTTCAACCGAATGTATTTCGGAGACAGGCTGTTTGACAGGTTAATGCTTGCCTCTATTTCATACAAGCCAACGTTCACCCACCGCAGGTATGGGGCTGGGGGTGAATGCGGATAATCATTTTTTTTTTTGTGGTTATATTATTTTTTGTATTTTTGCACCGTTGTCTATCCAAATTTTAGGCAACGGTTTTTTATTGAAAAGAAAGCGAGTTTCGCTTATCCGTCAGAGTGAACCTAGACAATTCACAGATGTTAGTGCGGATATCGGAAATCAAGCTTGCCTATTAGCATGTGTAATTGCCAATACGGTGGGGCTTGTTCTTCTGTATCTTACTAACGGGGAGTCTAGGCCCTACTCTTAGGATACTTTAGAATATAAGCTCCACTTTCTTTTTGTATGGTTCAAAAAAGAATGAGATTATTGACAATTAAACAAATAGGAACATGAAAGGAATCACAACCTTCATCGTATTTCTGCTCAGTTTAGCAGGAGCAACCTTCGCGCAATCCGATGTAGTAACCTTGACTTTTAAAAGCCAAACCATTAACGGTAGCTATTTGCGGCCCGACAGTATTACCATCAATAATCTCACCCGCGGGTGGACGGAAACTATTTACTATCCTGATACGGCTTACACCTTAAATGTGGGAGTAGGCGTTCAGAATCTTCCTAAAATCAACGAAATTCAAGTAATGCCCAACCCCTTTGACGGCAATACACGTATTAATATTCTATCCCAGAAAGCAGAAAAAGTAAAGATAGCGCTTTTTGATATGGGAGGACGTGTCTGCACGGAGTATGACGGAATACTTCATGAAGGCAACAACTACTTTACTATTTCACTTACAACACCGCAGATGTATGTGCTTTCGGTGAAGACTATCTCAGGGACTCACAGCCTGAAAATGGAAAACGTGGGTCGTGCAGGGGCGAATCGCATCGTATACGAAGGAGTGTCTGAAACAAACATGCCTATGATACAGTTGAAAAGCAGTTCCAGCCATCCATTTCAATTGGGGGATGAGATGAGATATCAAGGTTTTGCTACAACTTACTCCATCGCAATACAAAGCCAGGAAGTAATTCACATGCAAAACGCAGATGAGTCCATAATACTGTTGTTTCCATCTAATATTGATGGTCATCCTTGCCCTTTTACTCCCACTGTAACAGACCATGAAGGCAACGTCTATAACACGGTGCAGATCGGCAACCAGTGCTGGATGCGCGACAACCTGCGGACGACGACCTCGCCGAGCACGGGGACGTACCTTATCCCGGCCGCCGATGCCGATTACACCTACACGGGCAAGCAGGCGTTCTGGTACAACAACGATTCCGCCACGTATGCGCCGATGAACTACGGCCTGCTCTATAACTGGAACGCGGCGGTGGATACGTTCAACACGGCCTACGGGGAGACGAGTGTGAACACCAGCTCCAGCAACGCGGTGTCCGTGACATTCAGCGGCCACCGCAGGGGCATCTGCCCAGCGGGCTGGCACCTGCCGAGCGATGCGGAGTGGACGGCAATGGAGCAGACGCAGACCAGCATGGATGTGACGGGAAGAGACAGGCGCGGTGACCATGCGGGCAAGCTGGCCGGTGAGGGCTGGAGTTCCTCAACGACAGCTGGTGCGCCCGGCAACGCGTCCGACCCCGCCCACAACGCTTCAGGCTTTTCCGCCGTTCCGGCAGGCGTCTGCAACGGTTCGTCGTTCGCCAGCGCGGGTTACGGCGCCGACTTCTGGTCCTCTACGCAGTACTTCAGCTACCGCGCCTACGACCGCTACCTGTACTACGACTCCGCGTACGTGGACAGGGGCTACTACAGCAAGGACGGCGGGTGTTCTGTCCGCTGCCTCCGCGATGAGAGGGCAACCACCGCCCCCGCCACCGACCTCACCGCCACTTCCGCCACCCTCAACGGCACCATCACCAACCCTGACAACGTGACGGTTACGGCGCAGGGCTTCGAGTGGAAAGCCACCACGGGCGGCACATACACGCAGGTGAATGCCATGGGCGAGACGATGGCCTACAGCCTCACGGGTTTGACCGCCAACACCATCTACACCTATCGGGCGTTCGTGACCACGGCGAACAGGACGAGCTATGGCGCGGAGGTGACATTCACGACCCTTTCTGCCGGCGGCACTGCCGTCATCGACGAGAAGTCCTGTCCGGAAGCCCAGACGGTGACCGACCACGAGGGCAACGTGTATGCCACGGTGCAGATCGGCAACCAGTGCTGGATGCGGGACAACCTGCGGACGACGACCTCGCCGAGCACGGGAACCTACCTCATTCCGGTCGCCAATGCTAATTACACGTACACAGGCAAGCAGGCTCGCTGGTATAACAACGATTCTGCCACGTGTGCACCGATGAACTACGGCCTGTTCTACAACTGGAACGCGGCGGCGGACACGTTTAATGCGGCCTACGGGGAGATCAGTGTGAACACCGACTATAGCAACGCGGTGTCTGTAAGTTTCACCGGCCACCGCCGGGGCATCTGCCCAGCGGGCTGGCATTTGCCGAGCGATGCGGAGTGGACTCAGCTGACGAACTATGTGAGCAGCCAAAGCGAATACCAGTGTGGTGGCAACAGCAGCAACATAGCCAAGGCGTTGGCCTCCACGGAGGGGTGGAACAGTTACACAGTCAATTGTGTGATGGGCAACGACCCGAGCACGAACAACGCCACGGGCTTTTCCGCCGTTCCGGCAGGCTACTGCAACGGTTCGTCGTTCTCCAGCGCGGGCAACAACGCCAGCTTCTGGTCCTCTACGCAGGAAAACAGCACCAACGCCTGCTACCGCAACCTGTACTACAGCAACGCGAACGTGGGCGGGGGCAGCTACGGCAAGTACTACGGTTATTCTGTCCGCTGCCTCCGCGATTAAAAAAAACATAAACCAAAAGCGGGGAGCCGACGATAGGAGGCATCCCGCTTTTGACCTTTTTGGGTGAGCACCGCCCGAGCGCGATAGCGCCGGGAGGGTGCGGAAAAAAACGAACGCCGCCTGTGGCGGCCGAATTTTGGAAAATCAGGGCGTGGCCGTGGGGCCGCGCCCTTTTGCTAACCTTTCGGTGGCGGCAGCCGTGACGATAAAAAAATGATTTTTCAAAATAAAGGTGCTGTTCGATACGGTTTGTTTCGTGTCTGCGTCGTTCTTCCCAAGTGTTTGGCAAGGGTCAACCAAGTGCCAGAATCCTTATTTGTTCAGTAGTTCTTCGATAGTTGTTCGACAGTTCTTCGATTAAACATCGAACAACTATCGAAGAACTATCGAAGAACTATCGAAGAAATGAGGATGCATCCACTTGCCAAACCCTTGCCAAACCTTTGCCAACTACTTGGTTACGACCTTGTTTGCGGATATGAAAATTTTATTTCGGTGCTAACAGCCAACAGTTAATACGCCAACATCCGTGATATTGCTAATGGCTATAGCCTGTTGTCTTTTCATGTTAGTTTAATAAAGTGTGTGAAATAAATGTAACCATTATGCGTTTATATATCTTAATATTGTATTTTTGCTGCGTTTTTAAATAGGAAAAATGATTTTTCATTACGTTCGAACAATTGATATGGTAAGGTGCTGTCTGACAACGGTTTTTCTGTTGCTGGGTGCCTTGCTTTTTGGACAAACTATCACCGTGAGCGGTCACCTCTACGAGCGTGGAAGTCTGGAGTCGCTGCCCGGCGGACTGGTTTACGAGCCTGTTTCGCAGAAAGCCACCATGACCAACACGTATGGTTTCTACACGCTTACCATACCCTATCGCGACAGCCTGTATATCGTGTTCAACAGCTTTGGATTCATCAACGACACGTTGTGGATTAAATCGGCGGAAGATGTCGAATATGATGCGAAACTGACGAAAATCACGACGTTGGAGGCGGTGACGATTACGGCGGAGAAACGCAATACCGAAGTGGCGCAAATGAGTTCCATCACGCTGACAGCCAAGGAAATAAAACAAGTGCCGATGCTTTTTGGCGAGAAGGATGTCTTTAAGACCTTGCTGCTGTTGCCGGGTGTGCAGTCGGCTTCGGAAGGTACTTCGGGCATCTACGTGCGCGGTGGCGGTCCCGACCAAAACCTCATCATCCTCGATGAAGCCACCATCTACAATGCCAACCACCTCCTCGGTTTCTTCTCCATCTTCAATGGCGATGCCATCAAATCCGTGGAACTTATAAAAGGTGGATTCCCAGCGCGTTACGGCGGTCGTCTTTCCTCCGTTATCGACATCAACATGAAGGACGGCAACAAGGAAGACTACCATGTGGAAGGTGGCATCGGGCTCATCTCCTCCAACGTCATGGTTGAGGGGCCGATTATCAAAAACAAGGCCTCTTTCATGCTCTCCGGCCGTACTACCTACCTCGATCTCCTGATGGTTCCTATCATGAAGCTCGTTTCCGGGGGTGCCACGACGGGTTACTACTTTTTCGACCTCAATGCCAAGTTCAACTTCGACCTCGGCAAGAAGGACAAGCTCTATCTCAGCTCCTATTTCGGTCGCGACAAGTTCCATTTCACTGATACAGAAAACTACGGTTCCGGGGAGTACGACCGCTACAAAGTCGGGCTTTTCTGGCAGAACGCCACTGCAACGGCACGTTGGAACCATCTGTTTACCAACAAGATATTCTCTAACCTGTCGTTGGTGTTCAGCGATTACTCAATGAACACCTACATGGGCTACAAATTCTACGAAGGCGCGGGCAACCCGAACAATGAGACGTTCAACTCGCGTTTTAGCTCGGGCATCCGCGACTATACGGCGAAATATGATGTTTCCATCAACCCCAACCCCACGCATCGCATCCTTGTAGGTGCGGCAGTCACGGCCCACATAGCGCGTCCCAATGCTATGACGATGAATGTGGACACCTTCTCGATGCGGCAGGCCGAGAAGGAGCCGGGCTTTGAATACGCCGTCTATGCCGAGGACGAGATCAACATCCGCAACCGCTTCCGCATCAACCCGGGCCTCCGGTTGGTGGGATTTTCCGTGCCGGGCAAAACTTGGTTCTCGCCCGAACCGCGCCTTTCCATGAGCTACAACATCTTGCCGAACCTGGCCTTGAAAGCCTCCTACGCCATGATGAGCCAAAGTCTGATTCTGTTGAGTACCAGCACAATAGGATTGCCTACCGATTTATGGGTGCCGGTCACGGACAAAATCCGGCCGCAACGCTCACAGCAGGTGGCTTTGGGTATCCATTACGACCTGAAGAAACCGCGTTTGTCGTTCTCCATCGAGGGTTACTACAAAAAGATGGACAACATTCTGGCGTACAAGGAAGGCGCTTCCTATTTTATGACCATGCTTGACAACCTGATGGACGAGACGGCCACCGGCTTCCAAGGTACCTGGACCGACAACGTGACCTCCGGAAAAGGCTGGTCCTACGGCGTGGAATTCCTTGTGCGCAAAGAGGTTGGCAAATTCACCGGCTGGATCGGCTATACGCTTTCATGGACCAAGCAGCAGTTCGACGAGCTCAACTTCGGCGAACCCTTCTTTGCCCGCTACGACCGCCGTCATGATGTCTCCATCGTGCTGATGTACAGCCCGACTTCGAGGATCAATCTCTCGCTGTCGTGGGTTTTCGCCACCGGCAACGCTGTTACCCTGCCCACTTCCACCTATCCTGCCGAAGACCTCTACAACTATCTCGGACTCACGGTTCCGCCCAGCAATTATTCCTGGACCTACGTCTATACAATCGAAAACTACGGCAAAAAGAACGACTTCCGCATGAAACCGTTCCATCACCTCGACATCGGCGTGCAGTTCATCAAGCCGCATGCGAAAAAAGGGCAGAGCATCTTCGAAATCAGCATCTACAACGTCTACAACCACCACAATCCGTTCTTCTACTTCATCGGCGAAAGCTACAACGAGCAAACCCACCAGTCTACCGTGCAGCTGCAGTCCCTCAGCATCTTCCCCATTATCCCGACATTCACCTACCATTTTAAGTTTTAGTGATTAGTGATTAGTGATTTGTGATTAGTGATTTGTGATTAGTGATTAGTGATTTGTGATTTGTGATTTGTGATTAGTGATTTGTGTTAGTATAGATGATATTCCAGGAGAGCTGAAAGCCCGATGCGCGTAAGTCCAGGGTTAACGCAGTGAGCCTTGGAAAAAAAAGTAAAATAATGAGAAAGAACATTATAGTATTCGGAATCTTCGCGGCAGCCCTTCTCGCCGGTTGCGTCGATGATGTCAATATCGAGAACTACGGCGAAACGCGGAAATTAGTGCTCTATTGCCGGTTGTGTCCGCAGATGGACAGCACCTACATCCTGCTGTCGCACAGCCAGTTGATTTACGGACAGGACAACACGGATTCACCCAATATCACCGACGGCACGGTGGAACTCTCTGCTGATGGCAGCCACTGGGTGCGGGCTACCTACGATTCGCTGCGGCAGCGCTACCTCATCACCCGCGAGGAATTCCCGGTGGTGGAAGGCGGCACCTACCACATCCGCGCTTCCTACCCGGGTTTTGAGGATGTCTCCTCTACCTGCACCGTGCCGCTGTCCCACGATGTGGGCTTCCGTTTCGACACGGTGGCCACCGACGGCGACCTGCACTGGGGCGAGCCCTACTACTGGCCGCACAAGGATGTCTATGCCGAATGGCGCGACGTGGCTGGCGAAGAAAATGCCTATGCCATCGGGCACAGGTATCTGCTCCCAATACACGTTATGTATGACGACGGGGAGGATACCTTCTACGAGTGGCGTTTCGACCTTGACTGGCTGACCGATGACAACACGGACTGCTTGTATATCTCCGACAAGGGGCGCGACGGGCAGGTGATACGGATTCTCCATGACGTGGATCTTTACAATGAGTACGAGGGCGAAGGCTGGAAAGATGACGAGGAGGGACAGCGCTACCTGTTTTTCCTCGACCGCAACTGCTACAAATACGAGATGACGCTGCCCAACGATGACTTCGGGATGCTCACCTTCCTGTTCTTAGAGCCGGAGCATACTTATACGAACATCAAGAACGGCTTCGGTCTGTTCGGGGCATTCAGTATGTTGGAAATTCCATGACGAACTTCGGCATCATAGGAGCTGCGGCATTCTTGCCGCAAAAGGGTCGTCAACGATGACGACACTCCTACAAACCGACAAATAACAGTGTGTATATAGAAGCATATTTATATTAAAACCTTTGTATAATGAAAAAATTGCATTTTCTTATTGTCGGAATAATGTTGCTGTCAGCGTTTTACGCTTGCCAGAAAGACCAACTCGGCGTCTATGACCCTAAATTCAAGATTCAGAAAGTGTACGCGGAGGGCGATAACCGTTATATGCTGGAACAATGGACGTGGAATGGCACCACGCTCGACAAAATCGACTTTTACCGACCCAGCGGGACCCTGAATTACACCCATCAATACCGCTACGACGAGAATAATCGCCTTACGCACATTGAGTCGGGCGACCAAAAGACGGAATTCTTATATGACGGGAAACAGTTGACCACCATCAACACCTATCTGCGTGACAAATTGCAGGAAACCTATCACCTGACGTTTGACAAAGACAAGCTGGTCCATATCTCCATCGAAAAACCGACCAAAGGGACGGGCAATGCCGGGCTACTGCCGTTTTTCATTCCCGGAACCCCCGATGTGGCAGAAGCTGTTTTCCCTGCAAAAGACAGTAAGATTGAAAGTTACGATTATTCATCCGCCGAGATAGAATTTCAATGGCAAGACGACAATGTGCAGTATATGCGGATGGAACTGGTTCGTCCCGACAGTATCCAACACCTGACCTTCTCATACGTGTACGACGAGAGCCTTAATCCGAAGAATGGTTTTCTGACGTTGCTTACGGACCATGCGCTGCTCAACGACTGCCCGCAATACCATTTCTGTAGTAAGAATAACGCTCTAAATATCTTGGTGACAGATAAGTATGATATCTTTTCCGAGACAAAATCATTCACTTACGGGTACGATTGTTACAAGAAATACCCCACGAAAATCTATTCCACGTTTTTTAACAGGGAAACCAATATGGAGGACAGCACGTTAATCTACACCTACGTTTACGCCTTTCAATAAAGACGCGAATATTACGCCTTCCGCCTCATCATAATCCGCATTGTGGTGCCTTCCCCGACAACGGACGACTTGACGAATAGTTTTCCTTTGTGGTAATTGTTGATGATGCGGCGGGCGAGTGTCAGCCCGAGACCCCAACCGCGGCTCTTTGAGGTGTAGCCAGGTGAGAAAATACGCCGTTGCATCTTTGCCGGGATGCCCTTGCCGGTGTCCGTCACGTCAATATAGACCCGGTTTTTCTCCTCCGTGATGGTCACGGTGATGCTGCCTTTGCCTTCCATGGCATCGGCGGAGTTTTTGCAGAGGTTCTCAATGACCCACTCGAACAGTTGTTTGTTCAGCGGCAGCACAATCGGATGATCGGGCTTCTCGAACGTGATGTTCACCATCGACGAGATACGCGTCTGCAGGTAATTGGTGAAATCCTCGATAATTGGCACGATGTCGGTGTCCTCCAATACGGGCACGGACCCGATTTTCGAGAATCGTTGCGCGATGGTCTCCAACCGATGAACGTCCTTGCCAATCTCTTGCGGAATGGATTGGTCCACAGGCATTTCCTTCAGCAATTCCGTCCATGCCATCAAGGAGGAAATGGGTGTGCCTAACTGGTGTGCCGTCTCCTTCGACATGCCCACCCAAACTCGGTTTTCTTCCGAACGTCTTGATACACTGAAAAGTAGGTAGCCGATGAGGATAAACACGAAGATAATGCCGTACTGAATGTATGGGAACCAGCGCAACTGCTTCAGCACCGTCGATTCTTCGTAGAAAACGTAGCATTTGCCGTGGTCAAGCCAGTCGAGGACGATAGGCTCGTTCTCTTCGCGCATCTTCTCTAACCGTGCGTTGACTTTGAATGGCGCGTTGATGATGGTCGAGTCGATGTTGCCGGCTGCGATGACGTTGATTTGGGTGCTGTCGGTGATGATGACCGGTACCGAGGCCGAGTTGATGACCGTTTCTTCGAAAAATGATTCCAACAGATTGTCAATCATCTCCCGGAAATCACCGTAGATGTGCGAGTTTTTGTAATAGACCATCACGTAGTCGCGGTGGTAGTATGCCAGTTTAAGACTGTCGAATTCGCGGATGCCTTCACCTAATTCGTGGACGTTTCGCATTCGTAACACGCTGTCAGGTAGGTTGATGGCGGCATCAATATCGCCAGTTCGGCTGGCAATAATGGTAGGCACCGTCTTGTTGGCGGAGATAATGTCCTGGTAGAAGGTGATGTCTTCGTTGAGGGAGGCCTCGGCCACTTTCTTCACTGCCTTGGCGAAGATGCTGGCTTGGTTACCCTCCTCAATACGGATGGAGTCGAAAAACTTCTCCGTCTCGTTGATGATTTCCGTCTTGTAAGTGATGGCTCCGGCCCAAATTTCAATGCGCTGTCGCTCCTCCTGTGCGATTTTCTTAATCAACCTGTTGGAGTAGAACAGGATAACCGCAAAAATCGCCACAGAGGCGGCGAAAAGCAGCCATTTCAAGATGGGTCTGCGCAGTCGGTTCATCGCTTAGTGACTGTCGGCGGCTGCCAGCAGCTTGTCGATGATTTGTTCGACGGTGATGCCTTCAGCCTCCGCTTTGTAGTTCTTGATGATTCTGTGGCGAAGGATGTTGTATGCCACAGCGCGAATATCCTCAATGTCGGGCGAATACTTGCCATTCAGCACTGCGTGTGTGCGGGCGCCGATGATGAGGAACTGCGATGCACGCGGACCTGCACCCCAAGAGAGGTAGTCGTTGGCCCAAGGATGCGCGCCGGCTGTGCCCGGACGGGTCAACGTGGAGAGATTTACCGCGTAACGATAGACGTTCTCGGGAATCGGAATCTTCTGTAACAGCTTCTGGTAGAAGATGATTTCCTCCACCGTGAGCACACGCTGGGGTTCCACCATGTCGCCGTGGATGGTACGTTTCACAATCTCTTCCTCTTCAGCCTTGCTGGGATAGTCCAGCATGATGTTGAACATGAAACGGTCCTGTTGCGCTTCGGGCAGCGGATAGGTACCTTCCTGCTCGATGGGGTTTTGCGTGGCCAGCACAAAGAACGGGTTCGGCAGCGCGTAGGTGGTGCCGTTCATACTCACAGACCGCTCCTGCATAGCCTCCAACAATGCTGACTGCGTTTTCGGCGGTGTACGGTTGATTTCGTCCGCCAGCACGATGTTCGCGAAGATGGGACCCTTCACGAACTTGAAGTTGCGGTTATCGTCCAGAATCTCCGCACCCATGATGTCCGACGGCATCAAGTCCGGGGTGAATTGGATACGGTTGTAGCTCATATCGACAGCTTTCGCTATCGTTGTAATCATCAAGGTCTTGGCCAGACCCGGTACGCCGATCAGCAGGGCGTGGCTGCGGCTGAACATGGCCATCAGCACGTTCTTCACCACATCGTCCTGACCCACAATCACCTTCGCGATCTCCTCGCGCAGGGTTTTGTATTTCGCAACGAATAATTCAATCGCTTCAATGTCGTTTTTCGTTTCTAATTCCATATTTATGATAAAGTTTCAAGTTTCAGGTTTCAAGTTTCAGGTCACAAGTCAAAGGTCAAAGTCACGGTATTTGCCATTTAGTAACGAACGGACAGTATTTATATTGTTCGGAAATCTTAATGTTCGTTACTTTGACCTTGTCAAGCACCCATTTCTCCATGGCATCGTACTTCTTCTGCTCTAGGGCGGCGTTCTTGATCATATCGTAGTCTTCCACGAGATTGGCTTTGTGTTCCAACACTTTCTCTTTCAGGTAGATAATACGGTAGGCCATAACGCCGTCGTCGTTGACGAATGGCACGCATTCGGAAAATTCACCCGGAATCAGTTTGTTGATGGTCGTAAAGGTGGCTTCGTCGAGCGATTGCCGGTCAAAGGAGAGGGAGTTGTTGTAAGGGTTTACCACCATGCCGCCGTTGAGGCGCGTGGGACCTTCGGAGAACTTCTTGGCAGCCTCTTCGAGCGTAAGTTTCTCGTCGAGAATGACTTTGCGTACGCTGTCAAGGTAGGTGATGGCGCGCACTTGCTCGTCGGTGGAGGGCTTCGGCTGGATGAGGATATGGGCCACGTGGATGGACTCACCGCGACGCTCAATTAACTGGATAATGTGGTAGCCGGCCTGTGTTTTGACGACCTGCGAAATCTCGCCCGTCTTCAGGTTGAAGGCCGCCGCCTCGAACTCGGGATAGAGGGTGCCGCGCTCAACGAAACCCAAATCACCGCCTTTTGATGCACTGCCGGGGTCGTCGGAATAAAGACGCGCCAATGCCCCGAAACGTTCGCCGCGCAGCACGCGCTCGCGATAGCTCGTCAGCTGCTCTTTCACGGAGGCGATCTCTTCGTCGCTTACCGGCGGAATTTTCACTATTTCGCCGAACTGGTAGGTTGTGCTGACGATCGGCATGCTGTCCGGACTGATTTTCGACGCGAACTGGTGGACCTCCGACGGCGTGATGGTGATGCTGCCGGTGACACCCGCCTGTACCTGTTCAATCAGCGCCTGCTCGTACATCATCTCCCGCATCTCCTTCTTGATGTCCGCCATCGACTTGTTGAAGTAGTTCTCGATGTATTTCACGTCGCCGCCGGTCTGTTGCAGGAAGTATTGGATGCGCGTGTTCAGCCGGTAGTCAACCTCCTCGTCGCTCACCTCGATACTGTCAAGTTCCGCCTGGTTGACCATCAGTTTGTTGTAAACCAAGTTCTCCAAGATGGTACAGTAAACCTCGTCGGGGTCTTCGATGGTCTTGAACTGCATCTTGTAGTCGTTGAAATGTTTCTCTAAGTCCGAGCGCAGGATGACGGACTTTCCGATGACGGCCACGATGCCGTCGATCGAAGTGCCCCCGCCCTGTGCGAACCCGCTGAGCAGTATTCCCGCCAATAGTGCGCTCAATAGTACTTTTCTCATTTTTTACTTGTTTTGCCGTATTTGATTGCGGCCGCGAAAATACAAAAAAAAGAAGACCACTGCCTTCTTTTTCCTACAATAATCCTCTTACGTTCGGATTATTTTCTGCCGAGACTTTCGTCAGAAACGGTGAGTTTCTTGCGCCCTTTCGCTCTGCGGGCGGCCAGCACTCTGCGACCGTTCGCGGTGGACATTCTCTCACGGAAACCGTGTTTATGTCTACGTCTCGTGTTCGAAGGTTGGTAAGTTCTTTTCATATTTCAACTGTTTTTTATCCTTGAATTTTTCGGACGGCAAAAATACACTTTTTTTCTTATTAACAGACCACTATGGAAAAATTTTTTTTCAATGGATTTTCGGAGTCTCTATTGCGACGATTTGGGGCTGCGGCACACCTGTCACACTAGGCTTTCCGTTGGTTATTCTTATAAATTAAATAATAGTATATATATTATTAATGTAAAGAATCCTTAATCCTATTGTCAACCATTTAAAAATACGTATTTTATTGATACATAATAAGATATAATGATGCAAAATTCCTAAATCGCACATTCACAGAGAGTTGTTAAAAAAGTACACTAAAAACACCCTTATTTCAGACGGTCGATTTTCTATTTTTGCGCCAAAATCCCGAAAATCTGCGAAATTTTACGATCGCGCACCCCTTGATTTGCGTAAAAATGACCCAAAAACGGCTTTTTTAGGGGTCTTTTAGGAGAAAAAATCCAACTTTATTTTATTGTAATACAGTTAGTTACAAATAAAATACAGAAAAAGTTTAAAAAAGTTTGCAGCATGAGCTGTATGTGTGAGAAAAAAACTATTTTTGCACTCCCAAACGACGACGACATGAGGCGAACGAAATGAGGGGGTTGTCAACAGGGGAATGTTCATTGAAAGAATGAAAGAATGTAGCAAATACTCAAGAAGAGGAATTTGAGATTCGCAAGCGATGAAGTCA
>JAFPVR010000115.1 GCA_017395245.1 Bacteroidales bacterium
CATAAGCGACGAAGGAGCGCGATGTGGGGTCCTTGAGCAGCCTCGGAGAGGCAAAACGCGCGATAGCGCAATTAACCCCACATAAGCGACGAAGGAGCGCGATGTGGGGTCCTTAAACAGCCTCGAAGAGGCAACACGCGCGGAGCGCAATTAACCCCACATAAGCGATGAAGGAGCGCGATGTGGGGTCCTTGAGCAGCCTCGGAGAGGCAACACGCGCGATAGCGCAATTAACCCCACACAAGGCGAAGCCGCAGTGTGGGGTCAGAAAGACACCACCGCAATGTGGGGTCACCAACCAACCGTAGGGGCGTATCGTTTACGCCCGAGTATCAATAAGGGCAGTAAGCCCGAAGTAAGCCAACTCAGGGTGAGCGATAGCGAGTCCTGGGATCTAAACCCTACCGATTATGAAACGAATCATCACCGCCACCATGGTCATCACCACCCTCATCACCGCCTCCGGACAGTCCCAGTCCCCGGCGGCAATCGCCAAGAAATGGGACGAAATCCGCCACCTGTGCGAGAAATACGACGACGGCGCGGACTCCGCCTACCGCATCCTCAACGAGCAGATCGCCGCCACGCAGAAGGACCCCGTGGCCAACGCGATATGGCACAGCTGCATGGGACAGTTCCTCGCGGAGTACTGCGACGGGAACCGCTACCGTATCAGTGAGCGCACCCAACTCGCCGAGGAGACCCCCGCCGATTTCAAGGAGTGGGATGAAAAGACGTTCGGGCGGCGCGTGCGGGAGGAGTATGTCCGCTCACTCACCTTCTCTGCCGAAACGTGGCCTCTGCTGACTGGAAAGCCAGCCTCCGAATACAGGGCTCTGTTGAAAAATGCTAAAACCGTCCGTCCCGAGCTCACCCTTTACGATATCTTAGCCTACCGTTATCTCGATTACGTCTGTCCGCAGCTGTCACGGATTCCCGAATCCGAAACGGATTTGCGCGGAAATACAGCTCTTTGCGATAATACGCAGTTTTTGGAAATGCCGCTTTCCTTGTCTGAAACAAACAGCGATACTCGGAATATTCTTGCCGTGTATCAGTCACTTACAAAGCTCCACAAAACTCTTGGACATCATTCGGAATTCGCCCGGTTGACCATTGCCCGTGTCGATTTCCTGCGTGAGCACGGGCTCGCTCCCGACAATTCCGAAACCTGGTACATTAACTATCTCACGGACATTGGAAAATCCTGCGAAGGAACGGATACATACGGTTTTGTCGCTTACAGACTTGCCCGGTTATATGTGGAACGAGGCGAATTATATAATGAGGCCGGGCATCCGGAATACCGTAACGACTTGGCAACCGCCCTTGCGCTGTTCAAACAGTCCCTCAAAACGCCTTCCGCCAATGTCCTCAACCAAAGTGCCAATTATATCCAAGAGGCCAAGGAATGTATTAAAACCCTTGAGTTGAAGTATGTTGGGATAGATCTGGAAGAGGAACCCGTCGCCGTGGGAGCACCGAACCTTTGTCGTATTCACTACAAGAACCTTAAGCGCGCATACGTCCGTCTTGTTCCAGTTTCCTACGCGCAGAGCAAGCTGACGATGCGGGATTTGAACGAGCAGCAGTTCGCCACACTGCTCGCCATCAAACCCGCCTTTCAGCAAAGCATAGACCTGCCGGACATGCAGGATTATCGGCAACATGAAGGTTATTACGGCATTCCAGGACAGCCGGCCGGTGACTATATGCTGATGATTTCTGACAAGCCGTTCCCTTGTTCGGTGAAGGAGTGCAGCGAAATCGTAACCTATCAGGTGACCGACATCGCGCTGTATCAGCGACAAACGATTACCGGATGGGAGTTCCTGGTGGTGGACCGCACCACTGGCGAACCTTTGGAGAACGCCCGGATTACCGGCACCGATAAGAAGAACAGGAAAGTGTCATGTGAGACGGATAAAAACGGATTGGCCCAGATGCACTTTGCCGAAAACAACTATACGGACGGTTTTACGGTGGAGTATCGCAACCAACGGCTGCACACCAAGCGGACGAGCTATTGGTGGGGCATCGACACGAACCGGCACGTGACGAAAGATTGCCAATTGCTGACGGATAGGATGCTCTATCGTCCAGGGCAGACGCTCTACTTCAAAGGCGTTTGCAGTGAGAAAATCAGTGAAAATGGCAACACACAGGATGTCAAGTTGTTGAAAGGACTGACTGTGACCGTTAAGCTGGAAGACGCCAACTGGCAGCCGGTTGGTGAGATGTCGCTGACAACCAACGAGTTTGGATCTGTTGACAGTTTCTTCGTCCTCCCCGAAAATGGATTGACGGGTCTTTATCATTTAAGAGTGGTATGCGACGAATATGTACTTGGAAGCAAGGATTTTTCTGTAGAGGAGTACAAACGTCCGACTTTCGAAGTGACCTTGAATGTTCCTGATGAGGCGGTCAAGCTTGGACAAACGGTTGAGGTGGAAGGCGTTGCGGAAGCGTTGGCGGGCTATCCCATTGCGGAAGCAGAGGTAAGCTACAAAGTCCAGCGACAGTCCTCCCCTATTTGGGGAAGGACTTGGAAGTGGTGGAACCAGTCTCCTGCGTATGATGTGCTGGCCGGCACTGCGCAGACCGATGCCGACGGCCGTTTCCGCATCGAGTTCCCCACCGAAGACAGTCCCGAATCGCCCAAATCACCGTCGATTCACCGCTACCTTGTCACCGCCACGGTTACCGACATCACGGGCGAAACCCATACCTCCACCACACAAGTCTTCGTGAGCCGCCGCAGTCTGTTGCTGGACGTGAATATTCCCGAGGAAATTGAAGTGCATGAAAGCGACAACCGGTTCCCCATATCGCTGACCAATATCTCGGACGTGCCGCAGGAGGGTGTCGTGAAATATGAAATCCTCAAGTTGACCCCGCCTGATCATGTTCTTTATCCAAAGAAAGAGCTGGACGTGGTCATCACAAGTGAGGCTGAGTTGCAGAAAATGTTCCCCATGCGGGCTTTCCACGGGGAGAATGCATCTGAAAACTGGCCATCCTCTGTGATAGACAAAGGGAAAGTGACCCTCAGCAAGGAAGGTGCGCGACAGTTCGCCATCCCCAAAATCGCCAATTTGCCCAGCGGGTATTACCGCATCTGTTTCAAAGTGCAGGATCCTGGTGGCGAATGGGTGGAAGAGACCAAAACCGTGCATCTCTACCGCCGAGAGGAGAAAGAATGTACCGCATACAATGCCCTCTGGTGCGATTGTCCCGAGGAGGTGACAGTGGGCAACCGGCTCTGTGTCCGTTACGGCAGCAGCCTTGACCCCGCCCACGTTTATTGTGAGATTTGGTACAACGACAGCCTGCTTTCACATGATTGGGAAGATTTGCCACGCACTATGAACACCTTCATTATGCCTGTAGGGGAGGAAATGGAAGGATACGTCAAAGTGCGTCTGTTCCTGATGGCCGACAACCGGATGACCGAGTTCCACAAGAGTGTGCGGATTGTCAACCCACGACATGAGATCCGTTTCGAGTTCCTCCGTTTTCGCGACAAGACCCTGCCCGGCAGCACCGAGGAGTACCAAATCCGTCTGAATGACAAGGACGGCAAGCCGATTTCAGCTGAGATGCTTTGCACCATGTACGATTTCTCGCTCGATGTTTTGGGAGGAAGCAACCCGCTGAACATCGGATTCCCGTTCTCATACCACAGCTATCCGCGGCTGTTCGACAAAGAGGTTACGTGTGATCATTATCGATTCCATTACTATAGCAATTATATCTACGACTATTGTCCGGGTGTCTGCCTGCCGTTTAACAATTTCAACTTCTATGCTTCCTGTGTCCAGATGATGGCGAAGCGGTATTATGGTATGCCGCAAAACCAAGAAGTGGTGTTGAACGTCGTCGAAGACAACATCAGTGTGAATACAGACCTCACATACGAGTGGGAAGAGGCGGCGGAAGAACCCGCCATGGCGTTCATCGACGAGGCAAAGATGGGCGTGTCGAAGGCACCAACTGTGACGGACAACAGCACTGAGCAGGTTCGCACCAACTTCAACGAAACTGCCTTCTTCTACCCGCAGCTGCGCACCGACGAACGCGGCGATGTTTTCATCAGCTTCACCATGCCCGACGCGCTGACGAAATGGAAGATGCAAGGCGTGGCCCACAATCCCGACCTGATGACCGGTCGTTTCGAAAAGTTTGTGCAGACCGCCAAGGACGTGATGATTGTGCCCAACGCCCCGCGTTTCTTCCGTGAGGGCGACACGATGGATTTCTCCGCCAAGGTGGTGAACATGAGCGGCCGGAACATTTGCGGCTACGTGACGCTGCAGATGTTCAATGCGGTGAATAACCAACCGATTTTGATGATATGTGATGAGGGTACGAATGATGGGGGTGGTAGAGACGCAAAATTTTGCGTCTCTACGACGACCGGAACCCAACAATATGAGATTCCCGCCAACACCTCTTCCGAAATCCATTTCCGTATCGTGGTTCCCGAGGATGTTCCTGCGGTCACCTATCGAATCGTCGCGCACAACACCGACCCGCAGGAGGTGGTTGGCGACGGCGAGGAGAAAACCCTCCCCGTGCTCACCAACCGCATGATGGTGACCGAAACGATGCCGTTCTATATCTCGGGGAAAGGCGAGAAGACGTTTACGTTCAACAAATTACAGGAATCTTTCGATGCCTCTGGCGGTAGAGACGTGCCATGGCGCGTCTCTACATTGAAACATTACCGTTTGACCGTGGAATGCACGCCCAACCCCGTCTGGTACGCGATTCAGGCGATGCCCTACATGATGGAATACCCGCACGAGTGCAACGAGCAGCGCTTTAGCCGCTACTACGCCAACGCCCTCGCCACCCACATCCTGAAGGCCAACCCCGTCATCGAGGAGGTCTTCAACCGCTGGCAGGTGGAGAGCCCCGACGCCTTCTGCTCCGCCTTGGAGAAGAACCAGGAACTGAAGCAGGTGATGCTGGAGGAGACCCCGTGGGTGCTCGACGCGCAGCGCGAAGGGGCCAACAAACAGGCACTTGCCGCGATGTTCGACTTCAAACGGATGTCCAAGGAGGAGGCTGCCACGCTTAAGAAACTGCAGCAGGCGCAGAACGGTGACGGCGGCTGGCCGTGGTTCTCCGGCGGCAAGAGCAGCGACTTCATCACGCGGCACATCGTGGCAGGCTTCGGCCACCTAAAAGCCCTCGGCGTGAGCACCGACGTGGCCAACAGCACCCTCCGCAACGCCGTCTCCTACATGGACGCGCAGATGTACCAGCGCTACCTCGACTGCAAGAAATACCACTACAACTACGTGGATGAAACGCACTATCTCTACGCCCGCAGCTTCTACAAGCAGAATCTGGATTCGAAGTACAAGGCCGCTTACGACACTTGCTACAAGGCTTTATTGAAAGGCTGGAAGGACGAAACCTTCTACACGCAGGCCATGATTGCCCTCACCGCCTGGCGCAACGGCGACCAGCAGGTGGCGCGAGAGATTGTCGCGTATCTGAAGAGCATGGCCCAGCACGACGAGGAGATGGGCATGTTTTGGAAGAAGCAGGGTGGGGGATGGTTCTGGTACGAGCAACCTGTGGAGCGGCAGGCGATGCTGATCGAGGCGTTCCACACCATTACGCCGGAAGATAAGGAGTCGCTGGCGCAAATGCAACTGTGGCTGCTCAAGCAGAAGCAGACCCAGCACTGGGGTACCACCAAATCGACCACCGAGGCCGTCTATTCGCTGCTGCTGAACAAGACGCTGGTGGCCGACGACAAGACCGTGGCGGTCACCGTGGGGAACGTGCGTCTGCCCGACGAGACCGTGCAGACCGAAGCGGGCACTGGCTACTTCAAGAAAGCCTGGGCAGGCGAGGAAATCACCGCCGACAAGGCCAACGTGCGTATCGAGAAGGGCACCGACGGTCCTGCGTGGGGCGGTCTCTACTGGCAGTATTTCGAGAATCTGGATAAGATTACCCGAAGTGACGACAAGAACCTGGTCATTGAGAAACAGCTCTTCAAGGTGGAGAACACCGACAAAGGCGAGGTGTTGAAGGCCATCACGGAAGGTCAGCCGCTACAGAAGGGCGACAAGGTGCGCGTGCGGGTGGTCATCACCGCCGACCGTGACATGGAGTTCGTTCACCTCAAGGACATGCGCGCCGCCACTTTCGAGCCCGTCAACGTCTTTTCGCAGTACAAATACCAGGATGGATTGTGGTACTATGAGGCCACCAAAGATGCGGCCACCCACTTCTTCATCGACTGGATGCCGAAGGGCAAATACGTCTTCGAATATACCCTCTTCGCCACCCAATCTGGCGACTTCAGCAACGGCATCACGCACATCGAATGCATGTACGCGCCGGAATTCCAGTCGCATTCACAAGGTGTTAGGGTGCGGGTTCGGTAAACGTTGTAGAGACGCGGCGCGCCGCGTCTCTACCGCAATATTTGTTCCGTGTGCGCCTTGGTGTTCACCTTCCCGATGGCATCCACGATAACCCCTTGTTCGTCAATGACGTAGGTCGTTCTCAACGTACCTTCCGTCACCTTACCGTACATCTTCTTCTCGCCCCAAGCCTCGTAGGCCTTGAGGATGGTGAGGTCGGTGTCGGCGATGAGGTGGAAGGGCAGCTCGTATTTGGCGATGAACCGCTGGTGCGAGGCGGCAGAGTCGCGACTCACGCCCAAGACCTCGTAACCCATGGCGAGGAAGCGCTGGTAGTTGTCACGCAGGTCGCAGGCCTCGGCCGTGCAGCCCGGCGTGCTGTCCTTGGGATAGAAGTATAGCACGAGCTTCTTCCCTGCGAAGTCGCTCAGTTTCACGGTGTTCCCGTTCTCGTCAACGCCCTCGAAATACGGGGCTTTTGTTCCGATTTGCAGCATAGTTTTGATGTTTTTATTGAAAGGGCAAAGGTACAATTTTATTTCGGATGTTGTTTAGTTGGATAATGCTTGAAAAAAAATCAGCCGTCCTGCAACCCTTTGGCTTTTCTGCGTCTTACATATAGACAAAGATGTTATTTTTGCACCGCAAATTGTTCGATTAAAACTACAATGATGAAGAAAATCCTTTTCGTGTCCTTGTGTGCGCTGCTGATGGTATTCGCCGCCACTTCCCTGAAGGCCCAGAACAGCAGGAACCGCTGGAAATACGATGACTACTTCCCGAAAGATTATTTTTCCACGGACTCTACTGATTATCGAAAGCATGTTCATGTTGGGGAGGTCGTTTACTATATGCGCCTCGCCGATATCACACCTTTGTTTGAAGAAAAACAGGGCGCAGGGGATACATTGCTGCGGCTGAACTATATCCCGAAGTTTGCGCACCCCCTCTTTATCCAAGTGCGTCGTCATCATGACCAAATCCGCTTGGAGTGGCAAAAGGGAACCGCCTTCAGGGGGTATATCTCATCTTCCATGTACATGGAACCGAGCGATACGGGCTACGTGGATGCGACAGAGAAGCAATATTACGGAAATTCTTGGGAGAAAGGGATTTTGGATTCGGGCGGCAGAGAACTTACCCGGGAGGAGTGGAATCGCATTCGGCAAATCCTGACGGACATTGATTTTGTTCATTACAAACACTTAAATGGGTGTTGGGGCTTCCGCACTCCTTTCCTTTTGGAATATGCGGATCAGAAGAAAACCGTTGCACACTATACGGAGTGCCCGGACGAAGCGAAAGAGGGACATCTGGCGAAACTGTTAGTGTCGCTCGTGGATCCTCAATACGAGGATATGGTGGTGTATTCAGTCAATGAGAAAAACGGAATAATCAAACCCGAATACCCCGGCGGAGAGACCGCTTGCAAGCAGTTTGTCGAGTCATCTGTCCGCTATCCCGACGATGCCTTACGTGATTTGGTAGAATTCACCGCCCGTCTTGATGTGATAATTGAGAAAGACGGCTCTGTCGGCTATGTGCGGGACGTTTCATGGCCGAAATCCCCGTATGGTTTTGCCGACGAATTGATCCGTGTGGTGAAAACGATGCCGAAATGGAAACCCGCTATCCGCAAGGGAGATACGGTGAGATGTTACGCCCATATCACCCACAAATTCACCCTTCCTAAAGAGATACGTCCCAAATATGGGAATCCAATTCTGGAATCGCAGCGCGACAAAATTGTGTGGGAGAGAATTGAGGAATGCCATCGCCAATTGCTGCTTAATCCGAGCGACAAAGGGGCGGCGGTACGTATGGGATGCATTTATTACCAGGAATTTCTTCTGGAAAATACTCCTGTAACCGTACTCGACGCGACGGATTCGATGTTCTATCAAGGGGCTATGATTAGCGAAGATGATTGGTCTACATTCCATGACCGGACGCCGGTGGTCTCGCATCCCGGCGACAGCGCCTTAAAGTATCTCTATCAAGCTTTGCAATTGAATCCTGATACAGAAACCCTTATAAACCTATATCTGCCGATCCTGCAATTGGAATATAACCTGAAAAAAACGCATAACCCTTTGGCTGAGCTTCCCTATGACACCGTCGAGGGGGTTCATTTCCCCTATTCCTATTTCGTGAACAGACCCGAAAACGGCGCTTTCGACAACAGCACAGACTACTTGGGTGAAACCTCAAGTTCATTCTTTTGGGTGGACGCTTTTTCCAAGGATTTGACGAAAATGGAGGAGCCAGTCCTTTATAACAACCAGTTGCAAGAAGACGAGGTCGTTTTCCGTTTCTCCTTTTTCCCCTCTTTTCATCCATCCGTGGCGTTCCGTGTGATGAAAAACAAGCAAGGAATAACACTCTATTGGAAGATTCTATCTGGAGAAAAGGGTCATAGACAAATGACTGCCGCCCAATATGAGCAATTGTTGCAATACATGGAAAAGATACGTTTTGACGAACTCCCGCGTAGCAAGTACGAGATGATGTTGGATGGAGCGCAATGGGTGATAGAACGGGTGACCAGCCAAGGATTCAAAGCCCATTTCACCAATGTTGCCGGAAAAAACATTCAGCAAATTTACAGTTTCTTGGCCAAGCTCAGCGGCGAGAAGTTGGAGTATATCAAGGAGTATGGGTTTTAGCTTTATTCGAGTACCGTAACCCCAACCCTTTCCACCACGGCACCTCCTTGGCCACAATAATACTGTAAAAACGGGCAAAATCAGCGGCGAAGGCGGCTTCGGAAGGCCAGTCGGGGAAGGCGTTCCATGCGCGCTCGGCCGTGCCCAACCCCTTGGGGAGCATCTGGTAGGTGGCGTCGGAGAAACTGCGGAGCTGCGACGACCATAGCGCGGCCTCCACCCCGATGATGTCGCCGACGTACTCCTTGGGCTGCAGCGAGAAGGTTTTGCGCTCATCCACATAGCCCGCCCAGTTGAGGCCGATCTCCTCGGGACTGTCGTTGTAGGCGAGGTCAAGGTAGGTGTAGTCCGCTGGGGAGAGCACGACGGGGAAACCTTCTATCCCTTTGGTGTTCCATACGTTAAGAAAGTACAGCGATTTTCTGAGCCGTTCGGTGGTGGCGGAATCCAGCCCTCGCGCGATGTCCTCCCAGCCTGCCAGTTTGATGCCGCGTTCCTCCGCTAAATCCAGCATTCCGTTGATAAACAGCCCTTTCATGGCCTTGCGGTCGCGACCCGCCCACGCTCCGTCCGGCACCTCGTCGCCGCCTATGTGGATTGCGGGCAGCGGAACTCCGGCTTCGTGATGCAGCCGGAAGACCTCGTCGAACACCACCCCGTAGAACTTGTAAACGCCTGGCAGATAGACACTCAGCACGTTGTCGGTGAAATCTTGCGCCGACCAGTAGTGCGAGGTGTCGGCAGGATCCTGCAACCGGAACGTGGTATCGCCCGTGCGCCGTTCGTAGGCCTGCATCGCCTTGATGGAGGCCCGCGAGTGTCCGGGCGTGTCGAACTCGGGAATCACCCGGATGCGTCGCGCCCATGCATAGCGGAGAATCATCTTGTACTCCTCTGTCGTATAATAGGAACGGTAGCCAATCCTGCCGTTGCAAGTGGGCTTCAATGC
The DNA here is from genome assembly GCA_017395245.1 of Bacteroidales bacterium. Lineage (GTDB taxonomy): Bacteria > Bacteroidota > Bacteroidia > Bacteroidales > WCHB1-69 > F23-D06. The sequence continues at coordinate 10,005 of JAFPVR010000115.1, forward strand.
AGCGGTCTCCCACAGGTTCCAGTCGGGCAGTTCATGATGCGCCCCATACTCCGTAAGTTCTGGCAACTCTTTGATTTCCAAGCACCAAGATTCGTCATCCGCGATATGGAAATGCAACGTGTTGAGCTTCCAGGAGGCCATCAGGTCGAGGATGGCCAGCACCTCGTCCACTGTGCGGAAGTCGCGCACCACATCCAGCATAAAGCCACGGTATTGCATGTCGGGCCAGTCTTCGATGGTAAAGGGAACAAGTGGTTCCTGCAGCTTGTCGAGCGTCTTCTGTGCATAGAAAGCGCCGTCCTCATCCTCGTATTCCACCCACACATTATCAAAATCCCAAATCGTGATGCGGTACCAGCCGGCGGGGTGCTCGCCGCTGTCCTCCATCGGTTCTGTACCGTAGTGCATGCGCTTCACCCGGGGAATGATGTCGCCGAATGAAATCTCGCCGCCTTGGGGTGTATATCTGTTGGTTACATTGATCGTATCTTTTTGTTTCACAAAGTGATACGCTACCTCCATCGGTTGGTCGGGCTTGCCCTTTTGCTGGAGGATAAACGCCTCGGGAGCCCAGGAGTGTCTCGGCAGCGGACGGCCGTAGTATTTCAGGGTGACGGTGCCGCTTTGGGGGATGTCAATATACCAGGACGTGCCCTGATAGTGGTGCATAACGGGCCCTTCGACCGACTTCTTCCCGTCGAAGAGCTCCTGAAACCACACCCGCGAGCCTGCCGGTACGTCGCGGAGCACGAGCGTGTGCAGCGCACTGCCGTTCGTGTCGGCCGCGCCCTCCGTCCACTCAGCCGTCGGCACTTGTCCGAAAACCGTGGCATGGAGCAGGAGTAACAGGAATATGGTGGTTTTTCTCTTCATTCGGGTGCAAAAGTACGAATTTCTTTTCATTGTTGATTGGAAATAATCTCAAACCGTTGAGTTATCATTTTGCTGACGTCAACAAAATGATTAACCTTGGCGAAAAAAGCTACATCACGTACAGACATCGCTATAACAAACGCATTATCAGTTGCGTGCCTCTGGCACGCTGACACACAGAGATGACCGCCTGCCCCACACTGCGGCCTGACGGCCTTATGTGGGGTTATTGGGATTGCGTGCCTTTGGCACGCCCCGTGAGCCGAAATGACCTTGCAGTGGCGGCATAGTAGCGAAACTCCATCACAGAAATGGTCAGTGTGCCGAAACCTCATTTAATCACCTTTGCCGTGACGGTTTGCGCCGCGTGCCGAAGACACGAAACCTCAATAACCCCACACAAGCGGAACGGAGTGGAGCGCAGTGTGGGGTAGCGACTGCGGTTCGGGAACTGCGTGCCAGAGGCACGCTACTACCCTACAAGGTCAAGAAGACTTCCATAGCCCTCGGCGAACCCCTCATCCGACTGGCAGAATAAGCATCCTCTTTCCCGACTTTCGTCGCGCTTTGATAAATGTTGTATTTTTGCCGCCAAAATCAAAAATCCAACGCCCAATGTCCATCAAAGAGTCTCGAAGTCTCAGTTTTGTCATCATTACAGTCGTTTACGCGCTCGCTTTCGCGGTAGGGCTGCTCGTATATAAAAGCCTTGCCGACAGCGGCTGGCACTACCTCTGGCAGCTGTTTGTCGCCGATGTCGCGGCCACGGTCGTGGTGTGGCTCTTCGGACTGTTGTTCCGCAACGTTTCCGTCTATGATCCCTACTGGAGCGTCGCGCCGCCCGTGATGCTCACCCTGTGGGCCGCGCACTGCCATAGCTGGACCTCCGCCACTGTCCTGCTGCTCGTCGCTGTGTGGTACTGGGGCATCCGGCTGACCGGCAACTGGGCTTTCACGTTCAAGAACCTCAACAGCGAGGACTGGCGCTACACCAAGTACCGCAACGAGCAAAGCCCGTTCGTGTTTCATATCATCAACTTCTTCGGACTCAATATGATGCCCACCGTTATCGTCTTTTTGGTGATGATTCCGGGCTTCTTCGTCATTGAGGCGGCTGCGCAGGCGAATGCGGTCTGCTGGCTCGGTTTCCTGATGTGCATCGCGGCCGTCACCCTGCAGTTGGTCTCCGATACGCAACGTCACCGTTTCGCAAAATCGCACAAGGGGCAGATTTGCGAGGTCGGACTGTGGAAGTATGGCCGCCACCCCAACTATTTCGGAGAAATCCTGATGTGGTGGAGCGTCTGGTTTATGTACCTGTCGCTAAGCGTTGGCAGTGGAACCCCGACTACCCTTCGCGATCTTTGCATCTTGGGATCCATACTGAACACCTGCCTGTTCCGTTTCATCAGTGTCCCGCTGATGGAAAAGCGACAGTTGCAGAACAAGCCGGGCTACGCGGAGTATCAGGAGAGGACGAGGATGTTTGTGTGAGCAGAATAGCACGGTGCTCTGGTCTATTCGTGTTGATTTTGCAATAAAAAACGTCAATTTATGAAATTGAAATTTCCCATTTTATTACTCTTTTTAGTGATGTTGTCGGCCTCGGTATCAGCCAAGGTTGTGGATGCCACTACAGCATGCACTGTCGCCTCCCACTTCTTTGCCTTGAAATTCAGCCACGCCCCCGAATCACTCACTCCCACAGTCGCATACACGGCCCCATCTCTGCGAAGCAATGATGGTTCCGCCCCCAGTTTCTATGTCATCAATTTCGAGTCTGAAGGCTTTGTCATCGTGGCGGGCGATGATCGTGTACAACCGATTTTGGCCTTTTCTGATGAAGGCCCTTTTGTTACTGAAAACATTCCCGCCCATATCCGCTTTTTCTTGGATGGATACACGGAAGGTGTTCGGTATATTGTTGAAAACCAGTTGTATAGCGACGATGGTGTACAACAGCAGTGGGGAGCATTGCTTTCTGGAACCGCCATCGCATCCAAGGATGGCGACGGGGAGGTGGTTGTAAACCCGCTGTTGGGCAATAACAAATGGGACCAGACGATGTATTACAATGATCTCTGTCCCGCCGACGCGACCGGCGACCCGGCATACGGAGGCCACGCTGCTGTTGGGTGCGGTGCGCTTGTCATGGGACAGGTGATGCGCTATTGGCAATACCCAACCACGGGCATAGGAAGCCATTCCTATAACAGCAGCTACGGTACCCTTTCTGCCAACTTTGGCGAAACAACCTACCATTACGAGAACATGCCCGACAAATTCTTATACATTTATCATCCAGATAGTTGTGTGGAAGCCGTTGCCACGTTGTTGTACCATTGCGGCGTGGCCGTCAACATGAATTACGGTCCATCCGCAAGCGTGTCTAACTCGAATAACATTGTATCCGCACTCTCCACGTATTTCTGTTATCCCACGACTGTGCAGTACATTGAGCGCGAAAGTCTTTCTTCTGCTGTCTGGCTCGATTACTTGAAATGTGAACTCGATGAAGGCGCACCTTTTATGTATGGAGGAAGCGGAAACTATGGTGGGCATGTTTGGGTTTGCGACGGTTACCGGGACGATGATTATTTCCATTTCAACTGGGGATGGGGCGGAAAGCAAAACGGCTACTATGCACTTACAAACTGTAGCGTCTACGGGTTTAACAACAATCATGCCATCATTATAGGCATCCGAGGCCCGGAATTGCCCGCTACTGTTGCGGAATATCGAGTGCAAAACACCCATGCCTTTCCCAATCCAACCAATGGTAGCGTGCATGTGTGTGCTGAATCGCAGCCGGTGTTGTCGGTGCAGGTTTTTGACATGTTCGGGAAAATGCTCTCCCATAAAAATGTGGGTGAAAAAGAGTTTTTTGTTGACCTATCTGACTATGATATGGGAATTTACATCCTTCGACTCGTCTCCAGCAAAGGTGTCGAAACTATCAAAATCGTCAAACGATAACCTTTGAATACCCGTAAGTTCGCAAAAGTACTGTTCGTCTGAAAAAGCAAAGTGTTAACCCAAAACAAGAAATATATGACTGCTACAGAGATTGCTATTTTGGTTGCCGTTATCCTGATCTACGTCGCGTGGGCGTTGGTGAATGGTTTTATCGCCAGCAGCCGCAACCACTCCTTTGCCGTGTGGGTGGGCATCTCGCTGTGCATTATGCCCCCGATTGCGATGATTGCGATGTTAGTGCTCTGCAAGCCCGATAATAACCACTTGATTCCGTGATAGATTATAGACAATGCAACCGCTTAATACTGATAAAACAATGATGAATATTCGACTGGTAATCTTCGATTTTGACGGCACGATGGCCGACACGCGCCACAATATCGTCATCACCATGCAGCGGGTGATGCGGGAGTTAGGGATGCCCGTAGCTGACGAGGAGACCTGCGCTTCCACTATCGGGCTGCCGCTCAAGGACTGCTTCCGAAAGATCTTCCCGGAGCTGACGGACGACGGTGCCGAGCATTGTGCCGAGACCTACCGCCAGATTTTCTTCGCCAATGCCAAATCATTGGTGCCCAACATGTTTCCGCACGTACAAGAAACCATTGACCTGCTGCACACTCGTGGGGTTAGGATGGCGATAGCTTCGTCGCGCACCTCCGCCTCGTTGCACGGTTTCATCTACGAGATGCACTTGACCGACAAAATCGCCATGGTGGTCGGTTCCGATGAAGTGACCCATCACAAACCGCATCCAGAGCCCGTGAACGTCATCCTGTCGGCGTTGGAAGTGCCCGCTTCGGAAACGCTTGTGGTGGGCGACATGCCCGTGGATATCCTCATGGGCTCGGCCGCCGGTACGCACACCTGCGCGGTGACCTACGGGAACGCCTCCGCCGAGGAATTGTCAGCGGCTGGTGCGGAATTCCTCATTGAGGATATGGCGGAATTGGCGAATATCGTTCTGTAAGGTTCGCTAAGGGCGTAATTGAGGCAACGTTATTGTAGAGACCTGTTGGAAGAAGCGTGTTGGTAGAGACGCAAAATTTCGACCTGTACGGTTGAAAAAGACAATCTTTAAATACTAAACTGCCACATCCTTCGTTATGCCCATTACAAACTAAAAGCCAAAGAATATGGGAAAAGCGAAATTGGAGTTCATAGCCCGCATCACAACCGAGGACG
>JAFPVR010000116.1 GCA_017395245.1 Bacteroidales bacterium
ATACCGCTTCACCATAGTAGATTCCTGCGTGGCGGGAGACTCGCTGGCTCCCATAAAGCTTCAGGATGCCGCACGAGCCTTCCCCACAGACTCTTTTCCCACCCCTACGCCGATGCTCGGCTACCTCCACTCGCTGACCAATCATCCGAATACGGTCTCCACGCTCTATTTCTACCACCCCGACCACCTCGGCTCTGCCTCGTGGATCACCAACATCTACGGCAGAACAATCCAGCATTTGTACTACCTGCCGTGGGGCGAGGATTTTGTAAACCAGCGGACGGGGTCGTTCAGCTCAATGTACACGTTCAGTGCCAAGGAAAAGGATGCGGAGACGGGATACTCGTACTTTGGGGCAAGGTACTACTCTTCGGATTTGAGTATTTGGCTGAGCGTGGACCCGATGGCCTCGAAATATCCGTCGCTTTCGCCTTACGTTTATTGCGCGGATAACCCGGTGAAGATGGTGGACCCGAATGGGAAGGAAGTAGGTATTCCACCATATATAAAGGATGCTATAGCTAATGCAATAACCTCTACAGCAGAGAATGCACATGCTCTATATCTTAAAGCCTCTTCGATGGTTCAAAATCACCCATGGATGGTCAATGCGGCCAATCTGATGGTTTTAACTGTTGCCACTGCTGTCAGCAAAAACACAAATATGAATCCTCAAACCATGTCATGGTTGGACCTAACTAACATTTGGCTTTTTGAATTAGATGTTTCGAACGGTAAGATTCAATTTGGTCCTGATGATAGAACCACACGGGGTTTAAAAAATCAAGAGGGCGTTACGACAGCAAGAACAATGGCTATTAATAATATATGCAGTGGGGTTTATGACGATGTTGAATACACATGGGAATATGATCAAGAAAAGTTTTATGAAGGAGTCAGAAAATGTAACATAGTAACTTCTTTTCTTGGTAGTTATACCACACAAGTAACCATCACTAAACTAAAAAATGGAAAGCATTTGTTGAACTTTACAGTAACAAATACATCTGGCTGGGAATCTGCTACAAGATTACGAAAAGACAATGACGGCAATGGTCAACACGATGGGATCATCCCTAATAAAAAAAGAGGGGATGGAATTAAATTAGGAGGTAACTTACAGGAAGTATGGCAATGGACAGAAGAATATTAAAGCTCATACTAATTCAGTGCTACATAGTTGTATCACTATTGATGTCATCGTGCTCATATTCAGATCTGAATTCAAAATATGGAGTTGCATATAATCAAGTACGCCAAAACGTCGGCTTGCCTGTCCTGGACTCAACTTGGAGATATAACGAAGCTGTCGGTGTTGTAGGGGGAAGTTGGACAAATCCCATTTGCCCCAAAGGCACTCCTTGCCATTTCAAAAAATGTTTTCTTTGCGAAAACGATGGAACAATGATATGGGAGGAAGATATTTACATTGGACCAAACAAATACACAACGGTAGATGGCACGTTTGAGGAAACTTTATACATTACGTATTTTTTCAAAGAAAAAAGGTGGAATTATCTATGGATAAAAGGAGATTCCCAAAACGACAGCCGTTGGGATTACGAACAATATAAAGAAATCAGCTCAAAAGAAGCAGACTCTCTGTTAACCCTTTGGAATCTCATATGACCATGTTAAAGGATTCGATAGTTATTTATTGCCCGTCCCTATCCGTGACGAACGTTTGAAGCATCTTTGCCACAAACTACAGGTTCATGTCAAAGAGCAGCCCCCGCAGGGTAACCAGCAAAAGTGATAAAAAAGAAATCAAACGCTAAAGATAGCAAAAGGATGAAAGTGACTATAGCCAACCAAAACAAGATTACGCGCAGATACGCGCGATACGCGGAGGTTCCTTCGTGCGCCCCTGGCTGGCAAACGTTCAAATATGGCAAACTTGGCGAACTTACCGAAAATATTCGTACTTTTGCGCTCCCTTTTGAGTCCCAAACCTATACCTTCAAGATGCAGTACGAGTACGACAGTTGGAACCGAATCCAAACCATGACCTACCCCGACGGGGAGGTGGTCCACTATGACTACAACCGGGGCGGGATGCTGAAGAAAGTGTACGGCACGGTGGTTGGCGAGTTTCAGCCCCAGTACCCCTCGACGCCGCACGACAGCCTGGTGCCGCTCAACCTGCACGGCCTTGGCGGGCAGGCCTCCCTTAACAGTCTTCCCCCCGTTGGCGACCCAGTCCCGCTGTACGACACCCACACCTATCCATACATCGACAGCATCGCCTACAACGAGTTCGAGCTGAAAAGTGATGTGTTCTACGGCAACGGTACGCATGCATTGTACGCATACGACTCCCTCCTGCGGCTCCTGCTGTTGCAGAGCCAGACCCGCACGGGCGACATCATGCAGGACATCGTCTATACCTACGACTCTGTGAGCAACATTACCGAAATCACCAACAGTGCGGTGGCGCTGTCTAACGGTTTAGGCGGCACTTACAACAACACGTACATGTACGATGACCTTTACAGGTTGTCCTATGCAACAGGGACTTGGACGGGGATATCAACCCTAAACTACCAGACAAAGATAGATTATCTCGCTAACGGGCGTATCGGTCAGAAAAATCTGACAGCACGACGGTTATTGAATGGAAACTCGGACACTGTTAATTATTCCCATCAGTACTTTTATGAGAACACCTTGCAGCCGAACACCTTGACAAGGTACAGCTCTTCCGTATGGAATCCGGGCAGTTGGCTTGGTCTCTCGAATGAGGACGATTCGCATTTCGGGTGGAATTCTGCGGGTAACATGACGGAGAGTTGCATAGGGGGCGACCGAAACTGCCGCAGCCTCTGCTGGGACGAGCAGAACCGCCTGCAAGGGGTGAAAGACAACAAGTGGCTGTCGTACTACCAATACGATGCCGCCGGCGACCGCACCTACAAGCTGACTGGAAAGGGGGAGTTGCAGAATATCAACGGCGAGTGGCGGTATTTTTACCATTTGGACAACGCCACGCTCTATGTCTCGCCGTATTTAGTGGCCACAAAGCAGGGCTACACCAAGCACTATTACGCTGAAACCGAGCGTATTGCGAGCAGGATTGGTGGCGGCAGGCTTCGTTATTTGGATCAGCCGGTGGTTGGGCAGGGAAAGATTGTTGAGAAACAAAGCACCAACAAAACATACGCCAAAGAGGTGTTGGAGGAGTGTCTGGATGCAATACATTCCGAGGGCCAGGCGGATCTTCACCACCTTTACGATATGATTAACAGTGCTCACTCCGAGACTGACTGCTACTGGTACCACCCCGACCATTTGGGCAGTTCCTCTTGGATCACCGACTCGGCGGGCACCGCCGTGCAGCACCTGCACTACCTGCCGTGGGGCGAGGATTTCGTGAACCAGAGGTTAAACTCCTTTGACGGCGTGCGTTACACGTTCTCCGCAAAAGAAAAGGACTTTGAAACCGGCTTAAGTTACTTTGGTTCACGGTATTACAGCAGCGATTTGAGTGTTTGGCTGAGCGTGGATCCGATGGCGGGGAAATATCCACATCAATCCAACTATGTTTATTGTAGTAATAATCCTATAAAAGTGGTTGATCCTAATGGGGAGGATGAGTGGGAAGTGAATCAATCTGGTTATATTAGACATATCCGAAATGACAAACCTGATCGATTATATGCTGTGTACGGCTATGGGAAAGAAAGATGGGGAAAACGGAAGTCTGATGTGGAGCCTCTTAATGTTGATGAATCTATTATGGAAACAATGGACAATCGTGGCAAATATACCACTTTTTCGGCTCAAAATAACAGAGCAAAAATGGATGAGTTGTTTAACTTTTTTGCGGACAACACCGATGTGGAATGGACACAATTAGGCATACATGATAAATGTGAAAACAAATACGATTTTCTATCAACAAGTCATGGAAATATACACTCGGATTTACCTCTAACTTACAAAGCTATGGTTCACGCCAATGCAAAAAATGGCACCTTGGACACATTTAAACACAGCCATCCGAATAACTACACAGGTTTTATAATTTATTATCAAATTATTTATCCCTACACTTGTCATATTCCATCTGGAGACGATAGGAAAACCAAAAATGAAATTCTCGATGAATACAGATTAGATAAACCAAAACCACAGTTTTTTTTTAAGAAATGGAGGTCATAATTATGTGTACTAATAGAATAACATGTTGCATGGCGTTTCTTGTCTTGTTTAGTACGGCAGATTTAAAAGGTCAAAAAGGCATACCCGCACTTTTCCCCGATACCATTTCTTTTCAGAATCTTTCCATCTGTGATGAAAACATCGTCCCAATGCTACAGTGCATTGACAGTTGTTGGACATGTTCCCCCTTCTCGGATAGATTTTCTTATGCAACTATGACACCACGCAAAGATTCAACGAATGGAACATTATGGAATATAACCATAGAGCAATGGTGGGATTATTCTTGGTTTACAGTGAATTTGTATCCAGGACTTTGGTGCCCTTTTTTTACTATAGGTCTTTTAGTTTTTAATAATCGCCAAATAATAGTTGGCGTTTTACATGATTCGTCGGCTCGCAACGAAAATCCCGACAGCCGGTCAATCGTAGAGCAATATTTCTGTTGTGACAATGACACGGTCTCTATCACTCGTGGTTCAATTGAAAGAATAATATCCGAGTCCGAATTTATCTATCGAAAAGACATTGTGAACAGTAAATGTGGCATAGGTATTGGTCCTCCCGAAATACACACAAGTACTTCTTATCCAATTATTAAATTTGATGTTTTAGACTCTAATGGTATATTTACAATTCTTGGGGACATAAAACCTATTTATCTTTATTAAATCAAGCCATCTTCCTTCAAAACCCTGCCAATGACCCGCCCCCACTCATATTGCCCACCGCTCCCGCCGCCACCCGCAGCCCTCATACGTGTAGATACGTGTGATATGCGGAGCTATACCTTCCGCGAGACACACACGGCCGCCGCGCACCATCTGCGAGGACGCAGATGGCTCCATACCCCCACATCTGCTCACAGTTCACAGTTCACTGCTCACTGGACTTACACGTTCTCCGCAAAAGAGAAAGACTCCGAAACCGGCCTATCTTACTTTGGCTCACGCTATTACAGCTCCGATTTGAGCATCTGGCTGAGCGTGGACCCGATGAGTGGGAAATATCCTTACCAATCAAACTATGTTTATTGTGGTAACAATCCGATAATGATTATTGATCCAAATGGAGAGTATGAATGGGAAATGCATAAAAATGGGAAGGTCTCGAGGTGTGGTAAGGAAAGCGATCCCCCTCGACTTTATGCTCTTGATAAGAATGGAGGGCGGACAGGTTCATATATTACGGTTAAAGAAGAGGAATCCTTAAGGCAGTTAATTGAAGAAAGGAATGATTATGATGGTCACTATTCAGTATGCAATAAAGAAGATGCTTTCAAAATATTCAAATTTGGCGCTGACAATTGTGATGTGGAGTGGGCTGTAGCGGGATATAACACAAAAGGAGGAGGACGGGAATATGTTGTAGGAACATCGAACGAGAACCCCAAAAGCGGGTATAGTGGAACTGTTTACGATTTCCATAATAGCGAAAGGTTCGACAAGTTCAGCTTAAGCTTCTATATTCACAGTCATGCAGGACCAGATGCAACCCAAGGCGCTTCAAAAGATTTCTATAACTCGGACATGGGTAATATCATTCGACTGTATAATTCTTATCTTAAATCTGGCAAATCCTTAATACGAAAATTAGCATTCTAATTTTAATCACAATGTCCGAAATGAACTATAACGTGATAATTATTCCAATTATTTTTTTGCTACTATCAGTTTCTTCCTGTACGCATAAAGATAATATGGAGGCGACTGACAAGTCTGAATCAGAAACAGTTGTTAACCAGCATGATTCGGACATACATAAAATTGTCCGATATGCAATAAGTGAATGGGATTCTATCTTCCTAAACAATGACATTGACATTATTTCTGTCGAAACATTAAGTTCCGATACTTTTCATTGGACTTGTGTGTATGCTATCCCCTGTTATCGTTCATTTCTTGACACGATACCTGGAGTATATCCAATACGTTATACCATCATTGAAAAAAAACTGATTCGATTGATTCTTGATGAATATATGATGGGGCGTAATAAACATGATTTGAGTTTTATTAATCCCTGTGACTACCCAAAGTATAAATTATGTGAAGGCGGGTTCAGCTATGATCCGACAGTATATTTTTTTTTGTGTCATCAATGACAGTTTAGTTTTTCGTCATAAAGGTCCTTTTTTGCCTGACAGTATTCGCCATCACCCATACAGGCTTTCGTAACATCCATAATAAAACTTTACGAATATTAGACTACCAATAAAGACTAATTAATGGCCACTGACCCATGTTTCGTAGCCAACCATATCGCCCGCAGACCACCGTAGATTTCATACGTGTAGATACGTGTGATACGCGGAGATCCACGCCCTCATGCGCAACCGCCCGGGGCAACCGAGCTGTTGTCCCTCCGGGACATGGCGGGCGCGGGGTGCCGCTGTCCTACCGGGCTTTGGCCCCTGCCGGGGCCGGCTCCCTCTGCGGAATACTGGCGGCCTCACACACAATTAAAACAAAAACGGAACATGGCTAAAAAGACAAAAATAACACTGTTAATTGATAATACAGTCGATTTAAGAAGTGATATTTCGGTTGACAATTGTGCTATGGATTCGATACTTTTAATAAAGAAGATTTAGAATTCGAAAACTTCGTACATTTCACATTCTACTGTCTCGTTAGCCCTACACAGTTCAGAAATCGTACCCCGCGCTCACGTAGAAGCCCACTTTCTTCATGTCCTTGCTGTTCCAGTGCACGTTTGCCTGCAGCGGGCCGAACTTGGTTTTGTAGGATACCTTCAGTCCGGCGGCGTAGATGGCGTTCTTGTTCATTCGCAGCTTCCTGCCTCCGGGCATGTAGGCCTCTTGGATCATGCCGTCGTGCATGGCCGCCGCCACGAGGGAAAGGTAGAGGTTTTTGATAATCTTGAATCGGAAATCAATGTCCACCACCGTCAGGATGTCCTCGCAGAAGGTCACGCCGTTGAAGCCGATGAATGGTATCTGGTGGTCGTAGTAGCGCCCCTCCATCACACCGCCCACGTAGTTGCCCATATATTCGTTGCCGTCAAGCCCGAAGACGAACCGGTTTCTCAGCGCCGGGATGATGTGGAAGAAGGAGCATACGGGGATGGCCCCTTGGACGCTCGCCGCAACAAAGTGGGCGTTTCGGAAATTGTAGTCGTAGCTGGCGGTTACGCGAACTCCCGTGTTCGGGAAATAGCGGTCGCTGAGGTTGTCATACGCGAATTGGATGTAGAGATAAGGGTATATGGGTGTCCAGTGCCAGCCTTTGAAATGGCCGTTGGCGTTAAAGAAGCTGGAGTACGGGGTCTGCTCGAAACGGAATCCGGCCCTCAGATTGATGCGGCTCCAGTGGGTGTTCGCCAAGTAAACGTCGAGAATGTTCCGCCACGATTTCTCGTAGTACTGGTCTGATTCGTCGTCGTCGCCACTGCCGTCGTTGTCGTCGCCAACCATTTCGAGAGCATAGCTGCGGGCTCCGCTCAGACTGCGGTATTGCGACTTCAGTGACGCGCCGAACATGGGCCCGAAGACGGGGGTGTAGTGCCAGTCGAGCTTTAAGTAGGGCGAGATGGAGAGCCGTGCCGTGATGTCGAACCCCGACCCGTAAGTCTTGTTGCGGCCGAACCCTGCGTTGAGCAGGATGGCGATCCACTCCTCGCTGTCGGCCCGCACGCCGATGCCGAGGGCATTGGTCGGTTTCTTTTCGCAGTTGAAGACCAGCCGGTAACTGGTGCCGTCGGGCTCGCCGAGCAGCTCGTAGGTGACCAGCGAGAAGGCCATGGTGCCGTAAATGGTGGCCTGCTCCAACTCGATGTCCTCCTTGTCGTAGTATTTCCCCGGGGTGATGTGAATCTTGTCCTTGAAATAGCGCATCTCCTTCTCGCTGATGCCGTTGTACTCTACAGCGGAAATCTTGACCTTCGTCTTGCTGATGTCCAAGGCCTTGGCATTCTGCACCTTGCGCCCGCCGCTGCCCACTATGCGGACCAGACTGTCGATTTCCCGCTCATGCACGACGGTTGCGTCGTAGCCGATCTGAATCATCTTGTTGATGTCCTCCGTGCTGAAACTCAGCGAGGTGTATCCGGAAAGGTCGGGCGTGATGTAGACTGTGGAGTTCTTCACGTTGCGGTTGTGCGCCTCTAAACTGCCCGAGTACTGCGTGGTCTGCATCAGCACGTCGGCGATGGTGTTCACCTTGGAGTAGTCGCGGGGCATGTAGAGCTCCACGCCGATGATGATGTCCGCGCCCGCGGCTTTGGCCACATCGACCGGGAAGTTGTTCTTGGTGCCGCCGTCCGCCAGAATCATTGAGTCGGCGCGTACCGCACGGAAATAGCCCGGAATCGACATGGTGGAGCGTAACGCCGTGATCAGCGAACCGCTGGTCCAGTGTTTCTCCGTCTGGGTCACGATTTCGGATGCCACGCAGCAGAACGGCGTGGGCAGGTACATGAAGTCGAGGTCGCCTTGATAACCCACGGTCATGGAACTCATCAGGTTGTAGATGTTCAGCCCGTATTTGATACCGGAAGGCAGACTCTTGGAGAACTTCTCCTTGTCGAACGGAAAGTCGAGGATGTAGGTGGATTTGTAGTGCTTCTGGTCGTAGGTGTAGTATTCCATCGGGATGTTGTCGCTCATCATCACGTTCCAGTCGATGTTGCGGATGAGCTGGTCGATTTCGTCCACGGAGTAGCCCATGGCGTAGAGGCCGCCCATGAGGCCACCCATGCTGGTGCCGGCCACGAAGTCGATAGGGATGCCTTTTTCTTCGAGGTATCTCAGCACGCCGATGTGGGCCGTGCCGCGCGCGCCACCGCCGGCCAGCACCACGGCCACGGTAGGACGGTGCTCGGTCTGCCGGATTTTGTCGAAGTATTGGTGCGTCTTCACGAAGAAGACCGAGTCGGACTGCGGGTCGTAGCTGCGGTTGACGAGTTCGCTGTTCTGGCCGCTCATTGCGAGGGTGGCGACGGTCATCGCGAGACAGATGGCGATGCGGAGGAGGTTTGTTGGCATATTCATTATTACGTCAGTCTGTTACTTATAGTCCCAGGGCTCACTGCGTTCACCCTGGGTTGACATGTGTCGGGCTTGCAGCCCTCTTGGAAGCCCAGGGCTCACTGCGTTCACCCTGGGTTGGCATACTTCGGGCTTACAGCCCTTTTGGAAGCCCAGGGCTCATACCCTCATGGGAGTTCGGTCATCCGGGCTTTGAACAGCTTGCGGGTGACGGCGAAGAACATGGCGACGCCGACAACGTGGACGGCCACCACACCCCAGAAGGCGGCGGTGTAGCCGACGTGTTCCGCCATCACGCCGCCGAGCACGATGCCGAGGCCCATGCCGAGGTCCCAGCTAGTGAGCAGGGTGGAGTTGGCGGTGCCGCGCTCGTTGTGGCGGGCCACCGAGATAATCATGTTTTGGAAACCCGGCCACATGTGTCCGTTGCCCAATCCCACTAACAGCGCGGCGCCGTAGAAGCAGACTGGGTGCGGGGATGCCACGAACAGCGTGTAACCCACCGTGGAGATGAGGATGCCGACACCCGAGTGGCGCACCAGGTTGCCCTCCCGCAGCGATTTGCCGCCCTGCAGCCGCGACAGGATGAGGCCGGATGACAGAATCAGGAAGAAGGTGCCCGAGCCGGCGGTGATGCCTAATATCTCCTTGGCGTAGATAGCTAAGTAGTTGCTCAGCACGCCGTAGCAGAGGGCGAAGAGGACCATGTTCACGCCGAGGAACCAGCCCCGGGTGAGGAAGAACCGGTCGAGGGAAATCTTGCGCTTGTCGGCCACGGGTGCGCGTTTGGGCAGCTTTACGGAGGCCGCGAACACCGCACTCATCAGTGCGAAAATGAGCGCGACGAGGAACAGCACGTTGAAGTTTCCAGTCCACTTGTAGAGGGCGATGCCTACCGACGGGGCGATGGCCGTGGCGATGTTGTTGCTCAGCCCGTAGTAGCCGATACCCTCGTTGCGGCGCGAGGAGGGCAGCACGTCGATGGCCACCGTGGAGTTGGCTACCGTGCTCGCCCCGAACGGGCCGCCGTGCAGCGTGCGCACCACCGTGAACAGCAGCAGTGTGCCCGCCACGAGGTAAAGCCCGTAAAAGAGAAAACTCACCACCATAAAGAAGACAAGTACCTTTTTGCGGTCGAAGGAGTCGACGATGTAGCCGCTGAACGGACGGAAGAGCAGCGCGGCCACCGCGTACCCCGACAGCGTCAGCCCGATGATGTCCTTCGACGCACCGAAATGCTCGCTCAGGTAGATTGGCAGCAGTGGCGTGAGGATGTAGAAGGCGAAGAACAGCGTGAAGTTCGCCGTCATCACCTTGATATACTCTTTGTTCCACAATTTCTCGGTCTCTGGGGGTGCCATTTTATCGTTCGTTTTTTCGGGCGGCAAAAGTACATTTTTTTAGGGTTAGTGGTTATGGGTTATGGGTTATTGTGTCGTAGAGATGCAATGCATTGCGTCTCTACAATGTATTGGAAAACAGTCTTTTGTAGATAAAAATGACCGGAAAAACCGAGGCAATCCTTAAAAAGTGTATCTTTGCGGCTTAATTTTTGAGCATAATGATTACGAATAAAAGATATTACAAATTTATTGTATTCCTGTTTTTTGCCGTGGTAGTGATCCTTTTCGGTTCGTGCCAATCCACGAGTAATACAACCCACAAACCCGCGAAATACCAGAAGGTTCGCACCCGTCACCAGCCCCACTGGAACGCTACAACCTCGCAGAGCACGACGTATTACATCAAGAAAAATTCATCGCGCAAAGGTCACGACAGCAAGAAAATTAAACGGTAAACCATGAGAAAGACGATTTTCAAGAGACATATTACCCTGATGTTGCTTCTCGTGTCGCTTGCCGGACGGCTTGCGGCGCAGGAGGAGAACCACATCCAATTCAACGTGGTGAATGACACTGCGCGCATAGAGGCGGTCATCGAAGAGGATTCTTTGGGCAACCTCATCAATTCGATGTACGATTCCAATCTCGACAATGTCGACCATGGCAACGGCATGCTGTTCACCTATTTCAACTGGATGCCGGGCTACAACTTGTACCAGAACTTCGACATTGTGACCATCCACTACCGTCATCAGGGTTCTGCTGCCCGCGACACCATTGTCCTCACGGGCTACCATCATCCGGCCAACCACCGCATTACCTCGAACTACGGATACCGCCATCGTCGTATGCACCGCGGCGTCGATCTCGGCTATCCCGAGGGTACGCCAGTCGCAGCTGCTTGGGACGGCATGGTGCGCATCTCCAAAGGTACGGCCAATACCGGCGGCTACGGCAATCTGGTGGTCATCCGGCATGACAATGGGCTGGAAACCTACTATGCCCACCTTTCTCGCCGTTTGGTCAACCCCGGACAGACGGTCAAGGCTGGCGACATCATCGGTCTCGGCGGCAACACGGGCCGTTCCTACGGTGCCCACCTCCACTTCGAGGTTCGCTATTTAGGCAACGACATCAACCCGAACCGCCTTATCGACTTTGAGAATTTCAAGCTGAAATTCGATACGTTGTACGTTTCCGGTTATACAGTCTCCACCCCTGCGCCTCCGTCCGCGGATCAGCAGCCGGTGAAACCGAAATCTAACGGCACCCCGCAGTACCACAAGGTCCGCAAAGGTGAGACGCTTGGCGGCATCGCCATTAAATACCATACGACAGTTTCCAAAATTAAGAAACTCAACCACTTGCGTAGCGACTTTATCCGTGATGGTCAGCGTCTGCGCGTGCGGTAGCCATGTCACCTCGCCTCTTTCCCGCAATCTTTCTTCTTACGCTGTTGCTTTCCACGGCTTCGGCGCAAGTTAACCATTTCGACTATGGTTTTGAGCGGAATGCGGATGTTTCGGTCGTTGAGAATGGGCAGGCGCTTGCGCTCCCTTGGGTCGGCGGCCTCAATTCCGTGCGCTTCTCCGAAATCGATCTCAATCTTGATGGTGCGACCGACCTGCTCGGTTTTGAGAAGCACGGCAACCGCATCCTGCCGTTTCTGCGTGTTGGCGATGGCTACCAGTATGCTCCGCAGTACGCCCGTCAGTTCCCCGACCTCCACGACTGGGCCGTCCTTCACGACTACGACCACGACGGTCGTCCCGACATCTTCACCTACGGGCTGGCTTCCATCCGCGTTTTCCGGAACATTTCCGCCGATTCGTTGCAGTTCGAGCTGGTCGCGGACCCGCTGACGGCATTCTACTACAACGGATACACCAATATCTACGCCTCACCTGACGACTACCTCGTGGTGGATGACATCGACGGTGACGGTCACCTCGACATCCTGAATTTCTGGGTGATGGGCCGTTTCGTACACCAACTGCGTAATTATGCGGGTGCGGACGAACCGTTCGACTTTCGGTTGGAGAACGAATGCTGGGGCCATTTCGAGGAGGCCGCCGACAATAACGCCGTGACGCTTTTTTCGGACTGCGACAACAAATCCGGTGACGACCACACGCGCCACACGGGATCCTCAATGTTGCTCCAAGACTTTGATGGCAACGGTCTGCCCGACCTGCTGCTTGGCGATGTGGATTCGCCCTATAATATACTATTGTATAACCACGGCACCCTTTCCGATGCGCATATGACGGCGCAGGATACGGCTTGGCCGACACTGATGCCGATTAACCTCTGCTCGATGCCCGTCGCCTCGTTTGTGACCTTGCCTGGACGGAGCACACCCTCGTTGGTGGTGTCGCCGTCGGACCCTTCGCTGACCAAATCTCAGGACTTGAACAGTGTTTGGGTGTATGATTATGATACGGATTTTCAACAGTTTACGCTTTCGCAGACCGATTTTCTGCAACGGGAGATGATGGATGCGGGAAGCGGTTGCCACCCTGTGCTGTACGATTTCGACGGCGACGGGCTGATGGATCTTTTCCTTGGAAATTACGGCCAGTTCGACAGTGCGGAGGTTGTCAACGGCTGGTTGGAGTCGCACTTTTCGTCGTCGGTGCATTATTACCGGAACACAGGTACAGCTTCCGCGCCGGCCTTTACGTTGCAGACCCGCGATTTCGGGAATCTCAAGTCTTTCGGATTCAGAGCCTTGCACCCGACTTTCGGGGATTTCGACGGCGACGGTCTCTCGGACATGCTCTGCGGCAGGGAAGACGGGACGCTCGTGCTTGTGCCGCATCAGCGGTTGGTCACGGGAACGGGGCTTATCACAGAACAATACGCAGGTGTTGATGCGGGCGACTACATCACGCCGCAGTGCTTCGACTTGGATGGGGACGGCAAGGATGACCTGATTGTCGGGAATCGACGCGGGTTGCTGTCCTATTATCGAAATACGGGAACAAGTGTCGCTGATTTTCAGAAGATTACGGATACGCTGGGTGGTGTGGACATGCGGGATTTCACGCAGTCGTATTTCGGTTACAGTGTGCCCTGTTTTTATCGGGACACGCAGCGCGGCACGGTGTTGTTCTGCGGTGGCGAGTTGGGCGAAGTCTCTTACTACAAGGATATTGACGGAAACCTGGACGGCTTGTTCACGAAGGCGGAGGTGCGGATGCCGGAGACGGTCGTCGGGGTGGCGGTGCCGTTCAAAGAGGGTAGGCAAGTGGCTCCGGCTTTGGCGGATCTCACCAGCGACGGCCGTCCCGAGCTCGTTTTGGGCAACTGGGCCGGCGGCGCGGCCTTCTTCGCGGGCGCAGAGCCGCCCGTGCACACGGTCGTGCCCTCGTACACGCAAGCACGATTGCGCGTGTGGCCGAACCCTGTACGGGATGTGGTTCACGTGGAGGGGGATGGTCCGCTGCAAGGCGTCGCTGTCTTTGATGTTGTCGGCCGCAATGTGAAGAATCTTAACGATATACAAGATGTTTCGATAGAAATAAACCTGTCTGACATTCCTTCTGGAATTTATTTTTTACGGACAAAAGGTACTGTCTCTCGTGTCGTGAAGTGGTGAGCTCGCCGTTCGCAAAAAAAATGTATCTTCGCGGCCGTTTTCTTTTAATCACCAAAAAAATCCAAATGATGGAATCACAAGAACTTCTTCACCCGGAAAATTCTGAGATTCAGAACAATGAGGTGAACCCCGAGGTCTCCCAAGAGACCCAGACCGTTAATGAAACCGCAACTCCCGCATCCGCCGTGGAACCCGAAACCGCGGAACCCGTGACCGAACCCGTTGAGGAGACCGTCGCGGAACCGCAACCCGAAGCTTCCGCCGAGGAGCCGCAGGAGGAGCCTGTCGCTGAACCCGTTGCGGAAGAACCTGCCGCCGAGCCTGTTGCTGAGGAGCAGCCCGTCGCGGAAGAACCCGCCGCCGAGCCTGTTGCTGAGGAACAGCCCGTCGCGGAAGAGCCTGCCGTTGAGCCGGTTGCCGAAGAACAGCCCGCAGAGGAAGCCAAGGAGCAGGAACCTGAGAAACCAGAGGAGACGGTTGAGCAGATTGAGGCCGAGTACGCCAATTTCGATCTCGCCCTGTTGGTGGCTGAGCTTGAGAAGCTGGTGGTGGAGCCCAACTTCAACCTCATCAAACAGCGTGTGGGCGTGATTCGCGCCAAGGCGTTGGACTTCCTGCGTGAGCGCAGACGCGCGCGCCAGGCCGAATTCGAGGCCGCCAAGGTTGCCGCCGCCGAAGCCGCTGCCGCCGCTGTCGAGAATCTCGAAGAAGGCCAGGAAGCTCCCGCCGCACCGGAAATCACCCTCGAACCCGACGAACTCGAAACCCGCTTCAACGCCGCCTTCCAGACCTTCAAGGACAACAAGGCCGCTTTCATCGAGGAGCTCGAACAGCAGAAACAGAAGAATTTTGAAGCTAAAAGCAATATTATCGAGGGACTGAAACGCCTTCTCGAAACCGAGACCAACCTCAAGGTTCTCAACGACCACGTCAAAGCCTTCCAAGAGCAGTGGAAAGCCATCGGCCCCGTGCCGCAAAGCGAGTCCACCAACCTCTGGCAGAACTATCATTTCTACATTGAGAAGTTCTTCGACATCGTCCGCATGAACCGCGAGATGCGCATGCTCGACTACAAGAAGAACCTCGAAAGCAAGCTCCTCCTTTGCGAGAAGGCTGAATCGCTTCTCCTTGAGGAGTCCATCAATCAATCATTCAACGAGTTGCAGGAACTGCACCGTCAGTGGAAAGAGATCGGACCCGTGCCGGACGACAAGAAAGAGGAGATTTGGGAGCGCTTCAAAACCGCTTCCGACCAAATCAACCAGCGCCGTCGCGAACATTACGACAAGCTTTTCGCCGAGGAACAGAACAACTATAACGCCAAGGTCGTGCTGTGCGAGCAGGCCGAGGAAATCGTGGCCCAACCCGTGGAGGGCGTGAGCGGTTACAACGCCATCAGCGACAAACTGACTGAGCTCTTCACCCTGTGGAAGACCCTCGGACCCGCCCCCGCAAAGCTCAACGACGAGATCTGGAACCGCTTCAAATCCACGCTTGACAAGTTCTTCCAGCAGAAGAAGGAGTACTTCCAGCAGATCAAGGACGTGCAGATGCAGAACTACAACCAGAAGCTGAACCTCGCCATCCAGGCCGAGGGCATCGCCGACCGCACCGACTGGAAACAGGCTACCTCGGAGATTCTTGCGCTGCAGACCGAGTGGAAGAGCATTGGCGCGACCCCGCGCAAATACTCCGACCAGGTTTGGAAACGCTTCCGTGCCGCTTGTGACAAGTTCTTCGAAGCCAAGGCCAAGTTCTTCAGCAATGTGGAAGGCGAGGAGAGCGAGAACCTCCGCAAGAAAGAGGACCTCATCCAGCAGATTCTCGGTTACGAGTTCGGTGAGGACCGCAACGCCAACCTCGACGCAATGAAGGCTTTCCAGAAGGAATGGTTGGAGATCGGTTTCGTGCCGCGTGCCGACAAGGACCGCATCTACACCGCCTACCGCGAGGCCATCAACAAGCGTTTCGCCGAACTGAAGGTCAATGCCGATGAGATGCGCCAGAGCCGCTTCCAGTCGCGCATTAACGACATTATGCGCAACCCGAACGCTGACAAGCTCATCGATCGTGAGAAGAGCAACCTCGCCACCCGCCTCTCTCGTCTGAAAGAAGACATTGTGCTGTGGGAGAACAACTTGGGCTTCTTCTCCAACTCCAAGAACGCCGAAATCCTGACCGCTGAGTTCCGCAAGAAGATCGAGGCCGCCAAGAAAGAGGTTGCTGAACTGGAGTACAAGATCAAGATGATGAACAACCCCAAGGCTGCCGAGCAGACGGAGGCTCCCGCCGCCGAGGCTGAACCGGCCGCCGAGACCGAGACTCCCGCTGAAGCGTAATCATTGTAGAGACGGGGCGCGCCCCGTCTCTACATAACCAATACCAACAATTAATGTTAAGGTCAATTATCATTTTTTGTACACTAATCGTGTCTGTTTTGTCTGCGGTCGCCCAAACGGAGGCCGCAGACAAAATTTTGGGCACGTACTACATTTCGGATGACACTTCCGACGAGGATTGCAAGGTGCGCATCACGAAGGACAAATCGGGCACCTACAGCGGCCGCATTTTCTGGGTGAAGAACCCCAATTTCAAGGATGGAACGCCGAAGCGTGACATTATGAATCCCGATCCGGCCAAGCGCAATACGCCGGGCGACCAGATTCAGCTCATCTTCCACTTCCGTTACGATGCGAAAAAAGACCAGTGGGTCGATGGCGAGATTTACGATCCCGTGCACGGCAAGACCTACAAATGCAAGATGTGGTTCGAGAACGACAAAACCCTTCGTGTGCGCGGCTACATCGGTGTGCCTGCGTTGGGCCGGACCATGACATGGAAAAAACTATCATAGAAACCAGTTGTAGAGACGCAAAATTTTGCGTCTCTACGCCCCCTCTATAACCCATAACCCATAACCATTTATAATGGAAAACCTGAACGTGAGAATCGACAAATGGCTCTGGATGGTGCGGTTGTTCAAGACGCGCTCCATCGCCACGGAGGCCTGCAACGCTGGCAAGGTGAAACTCAACGGCGACAATGTGAAGCCGTCACGCGACGTGCGCAAGGGTGAGGTGTACGAGGTGCACATCGGCTCCTTGCACAAGACCGTGGAGGTTGTGGATGCGCCGAAAAGCCGCGTGGGGGCACCGTTAGTGCCGCAGTATTGCACCGACCTCACCCCGCAGAGTGAATACGATCGCATGAAGACCCTCAAGACGCAGGAATTCCGTCCCCACGGCCTCGGCCGTCCCACCAAACGCGAGCGCCGTCAACTCGATTTTATCAAAGAGAACTATTTCGACGATAATGACGTTTGATTACGTTGTAGAGACGTGGCGCGCCGCGTCTCTACAAACCCATAATCGTTAACCAATTATCAATAACCCATAACCATTAAAATGTACATTATCCTGATCGCCTCTCTGCTTCCTGTGGCCCTGTTGATGGCCTACATTTACAAACGCGATACCTTCCAGAAGGAGCCGTGGCCGTTGCTGATGAAGGCTTTCGGCTTTGGCATCTTGTCTGCGTTGTTAGACATGTTCGTGGCCAGCGGCTTGAACTACATCGTGCCCCGGCCGCCGGACACACCCCTTGGCAATGCGCTCTATGAGGCATTCGTGAGTGCGGCCCTCCCTGAGGAGTTCTGCAAGCTGGTGATGCTCTACCTCTGCATCTGGAAGAACCCGCACTTCGACGAGTATTACGACGGGTTGGAGTATGCGGCATTCGTCGGCCTCGGCTTTGCTGGCTTTGAGAACCTGCTCTACATCTTGCAGGGTGGATTGGGACTCGCGATTGGTCGCGGCATTTTCGCCGTGCCCGCGCACTTCTTCTTCGCCATCTTCATGGGCTATTTCTTCGCTATGGCGCGGTTCCGTTACGAACAACGTCGGAAATACCTCGCGCTGGCTTATTTCGTGCCCGTCATGTTGCACGGCACCTACGACGGCGTTTTGATGTACATGAACAACCTCAATGCCACGGATATGCCGCAAGATGTAGATGCCTTGTCAAGCGCTCTTTACATCGCATTCCTCGTGTTCTTCTTCTTCATGTGGCGTGCTGCCACCCGTCGTGTGAACAAGATCTCAGGACAGTAGAGACGCACGGCCGTGCGTCTCTGGACCTTGCGTCTCTGTGCGTGGCGGCCGTATGATTTCTGATTACGGCTTAAAAAAGATTCCGTTCCGAAATATTGCGCAATGTTGCGGTCATTCGGAACGGAATCTTTTATATAACTACGTTTGTGGTATTTCTGCAGCTGTTTTGCGGCAGAAATGCCGCAGCTCCTATTTCAGCCCCCGGTTCTTCAGCAGCGGCTCGATGGACGGCTCCTGCCCGCGGAAGGCGAGGTAGAGGTCGTGCGAGTCGGCGGTGTTGCCACGCTCCAGAATGTTGGTGCGGAACGAGGTTGCCGTGGCCGGGTCGAAGATGCCGTGCTCGCGGAAGCACTCGTAGGCGTCGTTGTCTAAAACGGCCGCCCAGGTGTAGCTGTAGTAGCCTGCGCCGTAGCCGCCGGCGAAAATGTGCTGGAAGTACGGACTTCTGTAGCGGGAGATGATGGACGGAATCAGCCCGATCTTCGCCATCTGCTGGTTCTCGTAGTCAGGCTGCGGGAACGTCCTGGGAGCAGTGATGGTGTGGTAGTCCATGTCGAGGAGGGAGGCGGCGAGCAACTCGGTGTTGATGAAGCCCTGCCCGTAGGTGGCGGCGCGGTCGATCTTCTCCACTAACTCGTCGGGGATGAGTTCTCCCGTCTGGTAGTGGTGGGCGTAGACCTTCAGCACTTCCGGCTCGAAGGCGAAATGTTCCATGAACTGCGAGGGCATCTCCACGAAATCGCGCGGGACGTTGGTGCCGGAGAGGGTGGGGTAGTGACAGCGTGACAGGATGCTGTGCAGCGCGTGGCCGAACTCGTGGAAGAGCGTCTGCGTCTCGTCGATGTTCAGCATGGAGGGCTTGTCGCCCACGGGTTTGGTGAAGTTGAAGACTAACGACACCACAGGGATGTGGTTCTCGCCGTCGCGGTCGTAGTATTGTTCGCGGAAGTTGGTCATCCACGCGCCGCTGCGCTTGCTTTCGCGCGGGAAGAAGTCCATGTAGACCACGGCAATGACCTCGTTATGGTCAATCACCTCGAATGCCTTTACATCTTTATGATACACAGGAAGTTCGGGATTTTCTTTGAAGGTGAGGCCGTAGAGACACTCGCAGACATAGAAGAGGCCTTTGCGGGCGGAGTCGAGGGCGAGGTAGGGGCGGATGGCCTCGTCGTCGAGGTCGTATTTCTCCTTGCGGAGTTTTTCGGAATAGTAACGCCAGTCGTAGGGTTGCAGGTCGCTGGCGACACCGTCTTTCTTCATCATTTTCTGGTAGATGGCGGCCTCCTCCTTGGCTTTGGCGAGGGCGGGCTCCCACACTTTCATCAGCAGTTCATAGACGTTGTCGGCATTCTTGGCCATGCAGTCGTCCAACACGTAGTTGGCGTAGTTGTCATAGCCTAAAATCTGAGCCTTCTCCAAACGAAGGTTGGCGATTTCGTTGATAATCTTTGCGTTGGAGTACTCGCCGTTCAAGCAGCGGGTGGAGTAGGCGGTCCAGAGTTCCTTGCGCAGCTCGCGGTTGGCGCAGTTCTGGAGGAACGGCTCCATAGAGGGCACATGCACGGTGAAGGCGTATTTACCTTTGGCATTCTCCATGCCGGCAGCAGCCTCTTTCGCGGCGGCCAACTGACTTTCGGTCAGGCCTTTGAGGTCTTCCTCATTGTCCACGAAGAGGGCATAGCCATTGGTGGCGGCGAGCACGTTGTTGCCGAATTTCTGGGTGAGTTTGGCGAGTTGCTCGTTGATTTCACGGAAACGCTCCTGCTTGTCGGCGGGCACATTCGCACCGCCGCGTTCGAAGCTCTTGTAGGTGACTTCCAACAGCCGTTTTTGTTCGTCGTTGAGGTTTTCCTTATCGCGATTGTTGTAAACCGTTTTGATGCGTTCAAACAACTTGGCATTCAGCATAATGTCATCGCCGTGACGGGTGAGCAACGGATAGATGGTGTCGGCGAGCTCTTCCATCTCCGGGCTGTTCATGCACTCGGCAAGGTTCATGAAGACGGCGGAGACCTTGGTCAGCAGTTCGCCGCTGTACTCGTAAGGGATAATGGTGTTAGCAAAGGTTGGGGCCTCGCTGTTGTCGCAGATGGCCTGGATGTTTTCGGCCTGCAGGCGTATACCTTCCTTAATGGCAGGCAGATAATCGGTCGTTTTGATTTGGTCGAAGGGCGGCACGCCGTAGGGGGTGCTCCACTCCTTCATGAAGGGGTTGTTGGCCAGACCGTCGTCGGTGGCCGTTTTTTTCTTGCATGCGCCGCCAAGGATGGCGGATACCATAACTAAGCTCATAATGAATAACTTACGGTTCATATTGGGGATTTTTGATGAAATCTTATGGGCTCTTTTTGAATGTGCAAACATACATAAATTACGAATACGGAGGCTTTCGGTTTCATCAAGGAATGGGGATAAAAAAAGTAGAGACGCAAAATTTTGCGTCTCTACCATAACATAATGTGCGACAATTCTACTTCTCTTTCAACAGGTCGCGGATCTCGGTGAGGAGCTTCTCCTCGGCAGACGGCTCGGGAGCGGGCGCGGGAGCTTCTTCTTCCTGTTTCTTCACCAAGGCGGTGGCCTTGTTGATTCCCTTCATCACGAGGAAGATACAGAACGCGATGATGAGGAAGTCGACGGTCACCTGGATGAAGTTACCGTAGTTCAAGGTGACGGCCTCGCTGATGACTTCGCCGGCCTCGTTGAGTTTCGGGGCGCGGAGGGTTAGCGACAGCGTCGTGAAGTTGACGTTGCCAATCAACGCGCCGATGAGCGGCATGATGATGTCGTTCACCAAGGAGGTGACGATTTTTCCGAAGGCACCGCCAATGACCACACCGATGGCCATGTCCATCACGTTGCCTTTCATTGCAAATTCCTTGAATTCTTTAAAAAATCCCATAGCTGTAAATTTTAATGATGTTTGAAAGCGCAAAAGTAAAAAATATTTGTTTACGTGATTACATGGTTACACGGTAATATTTTTTGTTTCAGGTTTCAAGTTTCAGGATTCAGGTTTCAAGGTCAAAGGTCAAAGGTCAAAGTCAAAGGTCGAAGGTCAATGTCAAAGGTCAACAAAACCATCAAACAACATTAACTTGTATAAGTCCAAGGCCTTGAGGCTATTGTGACGAAGGATAAGGTTAGTAAGGGGGCGTTTCATCCAATGCAACGCTTTGAAGATCGCTTTCCCGTTTCGTTTGGCGCGGAGGTGCTCCCAAGTCTGCAGCAGGCGGCTTTGCTCCCTGAAGCGGTTGTCAACGAGGCCGTCACGGTAGAAGCGGGCGAGGTTCCCGACGCTGGCCTCGATTTTGCGGAGAAAGTCGCGGTTGTCATCCAAACCATCGTGATAGAGCTCATTGTCAATATGATACATGGGAATTTCGGCCTCTTCCAACGCCAACCCGAAGAATGTGTCCTCATAGCCGTATTCCGTCAGGAATTCGTCGAAACGGCATCTCCCGAATACGGATTTGGAAATAAGCAGGTTGAAGGGTGTGAAATGGCTGTAGGGATGCTCGTTTCGTTCTTTGGCCGAACGAACTTCGCGCTTCAGGCCGTATTTGTATCGCAAATGCTTGGATCTTTCGGGCAAATTGTCGCGATAGCTCAACCCACCGGATACGGCAAATTCGGGAATGTGATCTTTCTTTAAAGAAATAAAGTGCAGATAATGGGCAATATAGCATTCCTTCTTTACCCTTGCATCGCAGTCTATGAACAACAGGAAGGGGTATTGGGCTTCGTCGGCCAGCTCGTTGCGGGAGGCCGAGCGCCCAAAATTGCGCTCATGCTGGATGTACGTGACGTTCTCCAATTCCGCCAACAACCCGTTGTGCTCGCGTATGGAACCGTCCGACGAGGCATCATCGGCTAAAATAATCTCGTAGTCCACACCGCTCTTCGAGAGCTGCGTCTGCAACTCCGAAACCAGCGGGTGTACGTTTATGTTGTATATTGGAACTAATACGGAAAGCATTTTAGACTTTAGACGTTAGACTTAAGACTTTTAGGGTCTTAAGTTCGTTTCTACTAACTATGAATATTGTCAGTCATCTGTCATTAATTCTCTATAGTCTTTAAGTCTTAAGTCTCAAGTCTTAAGTCTCAAGTCTTAGGTCTTAGGTCTCAAGTCTCAAGTCTAAAATTAAACCAGCGAGTCAATCAGCTTGCCGTCTTCGATGCAGATGGCGCGGGAGGGGAACTTGTCAATCATGGCGAAGTTGTGGGTGGCCATGAAGACGGTGGTGCCGCTCTGGTTGATGTGGTGGAAGACTTGGAAGATCTCTTCGGCGGTGATGGGGTCGAGGTTGCCGGTGGGCTCGTCGGCGAGGATAAGATCGGGATTGTTGAGCAGGGCGCGGGCGATGCAGACACGCTGTTGTTCGCCGCCGGAGAGCTGCGACGGCAGTTTGAAGTCTTTGGTCTCTAATCCGACCAGCGTGAGGACCTCCTCGCAGCGGTTGAGCATGGCGTTTTTGTCTTTCCACTGGGTGGCGTGCAGCACGAACATCAGGTTGTCAATGACAGTGCGGTCCTTGAGCAGCTGGTAGTCCTGGAACACGACCCCGATTTTCTTGCGGAGCTCGGGTATCTGCTTTTTCTTCATCTGGAGAAGGTCGTAGCCGATCATCATGGCCTCCTCGCCCTCGGGCTTGATTTCGCCGATGAGGGTCTTGAGGATGGAGGACTTGCCGGAGCCTGTCTTGCCGATGAGGTAGACGAATTCGCCCTGCCGGATGGAGAAGCTGATGTCGGTCAGCACCCGCAGCTTCCGGTGCGAGATGTTGACGTGCTTGAAGGAGATGACGTCGGCGGGGACGGTTGTCTCTTGCACTGTTACTTCGGGTTCGGTCTTGATGATTTCGGGTTCTTCCATAACTGCTTCCTTTTCGTTGTGGCCCCACACTGCGGTTTATGCCTTGTATGGGGTTATTTGTGCTTCGCGCGCCCCACACTGCGCTTCGCTTGTGTGGGGTTAATTGCGCTTCGCGCGTTTTGCCTCTTCGAGGCTGCTCGAGGATTTATGTTTATTTATTCAGCATTCATAATTCAGCATTCTGCATTGAACTACGCGTCGATATTGGCGTAGGTGGCGTTCTGCTCGATGAACTCGCGGCGCGGCGGCACCTCGTCGCCCATGAGCATGGAGAAGATGCGGTCGGCTTCGGCGGCGTTCTCGATGGTGACCTGGCGGAGCAGACGCTGGGCGGGGTCCATGGTGGTGTCCCACAGCTGGTCGTCCTTCATTTCACCGAGACCTTTGTAGCGCTGCACGTGGACCTTGCGGCCGCCGGCGGAGGCTTCTGCGGAGAGCTGGTCGCGCTGTTCGTCGGTCCAGGCGTACTGGATTTTGTCGCCCTTCTTGACACCGTAGAGCGGCGGGGTGGCGAGGTAGACGTGGCCTTGCTCGATGAGCTCGCGCATGTAGCGGAAGAAGAAGGTGAGGATCAGCGCGGCGATGTGGCTGCCGTCAACATCGGCATCGGTCATGATGATGACCTTGTGGTAACGCAGTTTGGACATGTTCAGCGCTTTGCTGTCGTCCTCGGTGCCGATGGTGACGCCGAGCGCGGTGTAGATGTTCTTGATTTCCTCGCTCTCGAAGACGCGGTGTTGCATGGCTTTCTCCACGTTGAGGATTTTGCCTCGCAGGGGCAGGATGGCCTGGTAGTGGCTGTCGCGGCCCTGCTTGGCGGTGCCGCCTGCGGAGTCGCCCTCCACGAGGAAGAGCTCGCACTTGGTGGCGTCCTTGGAGGAGCAGTCGGCGAGCTTGCCGGGTAGTCCGGAACCGCTGAAGGCGGTCTTGCGCTGCACGAGCTCGCGGGCCTTGCGGGCGGCGTGGCGTGCCTGGGCGGCCAGCACCACCTTGTCGACGATGGCCTTCGCGTCTCTCGGGTTCTCTTCCAGATAGTTGGTGAGCATCTCGCCCACCATCTGGTTCACCACGCCGGCAATTTCGCTGTTGCCGAGCTTGGTCTTGGTCTGGCCTTCGAACTGCGGCTCGGCCACTTTCACGGAGATGATGGCGGTGAGGCCTTCGCGGAAGTCGTCGCCGGAAATCTCGATCTTGTTCTTTTCCAACTTGTCGAGCAGCTTGTTGTCGTCGGCGTATTTCTTGAGGGTGCGGGTGAGTGCCTGACGGAAGCCCGTGAGATGCGTGCCGCCCTCTATCGTGTTGATGTTGTTGACGTAAGAGTGGATGTTCTCGGTGAACGAATCGTTGTATTGCATGGCCACCTCCACGGGCACGCCCTGCCGTTCGCCCTCGATGTAGATGGGCTGCGAAGTGATTTTCGTGCGGCCTTGGTCGAGGTGCACGATGAAGTCGCGCAGACCGTTCTCGGAATAGTAGACCTCCTTGGGGTGGTTGCCTTCCTCGTCGGTGGTGCGCAGGTCCTCGATGGTGATGTGGATACCTTTGTTAAGGTAGGCCAGTTCCTTGAGGCGGTGCGCAAGGCGGTTGAACTCATAAACGGTGGTGTGGAAGATGGTGTCGTCGGGGAGGAAGGTGATTTTGGTGCCGCGATAGTCGCTTTCACCGACCACTTTCACAGGGTAAAGGGGTTTGCCGTATTCGTACTCCTGGATGAAGTGCTTGCCTTCGCGGAAGACCTCGGCGGTGAGGTGCTTGGAGAGGGCGTTCACGCAGGAGACGCCGACACCGTGCAGACCGCCGGAGACCTTGTAGGAGTCCTTGTTGAACTTGCCGCCCGCGTGCAGCACGGTCATGACGACCTCCAAGGCGGAGCGTTTCTCCTTCGGATGCATGTCGGTGGGGATACCGCGCCCGTTGTCGAGCACGCTGATGGCGTTGCCTTCCAGTATCTTGACTTCGATATTGTCGCAGAATCCGGCGAGAGCCTCGTCGATGGAGTTGTCCACCACCTCGTTCACTAAGTGGTGCAGACCACGGTCGCTCACATCGCCGATGTACATGGCGGGACGCTTCCGCACAGCCTCAAGTCCTTCCAGAATCTGAATATTACCCGCACTATAGGTTTCTTCCTGCTCAATCTTATTTTCTAACTCACTCATTCTTAATGGTTTTGCGATTTTTCTAAAAACCTGCAAAGATACAAAAAATATCGTTAGGGTGGGCGGTGGAAATGCATTTCGCCAAAATGCTGAAACTGTGACTTTTCAGTCGCTAAAATGGAAAATAATGTTATTTTTGCCGCCGGATTTCAATCGAAGAAGAACATTAAATATAAAGGTATTATGAAAAAAGTGATTATCTGTCTGCTGGCGTTCTGCATCGCGGCTACTTCCGCGGTCTTCGGCCAGACGGACAAGACGTTGAAACGCAAGGTGGCCATCGGCCGTTTCACCAACGAAACGCAATACGCGAAGGGGCTCTTCTACGACCGCGACAACGACCCCATCCGCAAGCAGGCCCTCGACATCTTGTCGGCCAAGCTGGCGGCGAGCGGCAAGTTCATCCTTCTCGAACGTGACGGTTTGGAGGAACTGGTCGCGGAAGCGGGCGCTGACATGAAAAAGATTGGTGCCGACTACATCATCCTGGGATCTGTCACCAAGTTCGGGCGCAAGGTGGAGGGAGACCAGAAGGTCTTCTCCCAGTCCAAGACCCAGACCGTGGAAGCAGGTGTGAGCATCCGTCTGGTGGAGGTCTCCACAGGGCTGATTATCTACTCCGACGAGGCTTCGGGTTTCGCGGAGACCACCTCCAAGCAAACCCTCGGCATCGGCGGTACAGCGGGCTACGACGCCACGCTGAGCGACAAGGCCATCTCCGCGGCACTGTCGCAGCTCGTGGAGAACATTATCAACAAGTGCATGGACAAGCCGTGGCGCGGCTATGTCTTGGCGATTGAGGACGGCGCATACGTCATCTCCGGCGGTAAGACCCAGGGTATCGAGCCGGGTACCACCTTCACGCTCTACAAGAGAGGCAAGATGGTCACCAACCCGCAGAACGGTGTCCAGATCGAGCTGCCCGGCACCAGCCTCGGCAAACTCACCGTGACCCTCTGTCTGGGCGACACGCCCGAGACCGAAATCTCGTTCTGCACCTACGACGGCGAGGGCATCGATGCCAACGACCTCGGCAATTATTACATCATGGAAAAATAAGGCATTATGAAAAAGATCATCGTCATATTCGCATGTTTTGCCGCCCTCCTGTTTGCAGGCTGCGGCGTGGGATCCTATTCTGTGAGCAGCGGCCAGGCAGACGAGGGCTATGTGACCTTCGTCGCATCCTCCGCCTACGACATCACCGTCGATATAGATGGACAGACCTACAAGTGCAAGACTGTCAAGGAGATACCGCACAAAACGCGTCGCGACATCAAGAAGACCGCTCAGAATACCATCACGGTGAAGCCGGGTACGCACAATCTCAAGGTCTCCGCCGGCGGTCAGGAAAAACTCTCCCAGAAGGTGTTCATCTCGGCTCAGGAAACCAAAATCATCAAGTTATGAGAAAGTTGTTGTTTATCATAGTCGCCGGATGTCTGCTCTGTTCCTGCAGCACCACCCAGCTCTACAATTGGGGCGGAACCTACAACGGCACGACCAGCTACGAGCAGCGTCTCTATGCGTTTTACGATCGGCAGTCGCCGGAGAGCGTGTGCGCGTTGGTGTGCCAGTATGCGGATATGGTCGCCAACCCTGGCGGTGTGCGCAATGTGGTGCCGCCGGGTATCTATGCCGAGTACGGATACTTGCTGATCCAGCCCGAGACCGCCGAGGCCTTTGAGAAACACGCCACCGACAAGCAAAAACGCGTGTTCAGCTTTACTACCTACAGCACCTCTTTCTATGAGCTCGGTCTTGCCATGATGCAGAAAGAGATCGAACTCTACCCCGAATCCAGAAAGTTCATCGGTCCTTTGGTCGAAAGGCTTAAACGATGAATGGTTATAGGTTATGGGTTATGGGTTATAGTTTGTTGAAGTTGTTCCAAAAGGGCTGTGAGCCCGAAGTTTGTCAACCCAGGGCGTAGCGTAGCGAGTTCTGGGACCTAAAATCAGTCAAAATGAAAAAAGCAATATACACCATTCTTGCGGCCGTCGCCCTGTTTCTCTCCTCCTGCTCGCCTCAGTTCACGCGGCTGGAGCAGTATCCGGGGATGTACGAGGCCAAGCCTGTCACTCTCGTGGTGATGCCGCCCATCAACAACACGTCTAATGTAGACGCTAAAGAATTGCTCTACACCTCCATCAGCTACCCGCTGGTCGAGGCCGGCTACTACGTCATCTCCCCGCATCTGACGATGGAGATGCTCAAAGCCGAGAGCGGATACGATGCCGAGATGCTGATTGAACGTGATGCGGCCATCTTCGCGCAGGTTTTCGGTGCCGACGCAGTGGTCTTCTCCGTCATCGACGAGTGGGCAAAGAAAGGCTTCGGCATCCAGACAAAGTTGCACTACATCATCAAGTCGACCAAGGACAACTCGGTCTTGTTCGAGCGCACCTGCGACCTCTATCTGGATCTCTCCAGCAGAAGCAGCAACAGTAGCGGGGGATTGTTTGGCGCGCTTGTCGACTTGACCGCCTCGGCGGTGAACACGGCGGTAACAAAGCCCATCGAGGCGGCTCGCAAGTGTAACCGCTATATTTTCAGCGACATCCCGCGCGGCAAGTACCACCCTGACTTCATGAACGACGGGGAGGTGGGGGCCAGCAAGAAGGACATCTCCGTGACGGTGAGATAATCGGGATGTGAGAAAATAAAAACGGGAGCCGCGGTTGCGACTCCCGTTTTTGTTTTCGCCCATTCTTCGTCCTATTTCGTGGCGTCGATGGCCTGTTTGATCAGCTGGAAGGTGGCTTCCGGATCGTTGTCGAGACCCATGGAGAAGCGGATGAGGCCTTCGCTCATGCCCATTTCCTTCTGGATGTCTTCGGGAACCTCGGAAGAGGTCGATTTGCCGGAGTTGCTGAACAGGGTCTTGAAGTAGCCGAGGCTGACGGCGAGGTAGCCCACGCCGAGCTCCTGCATCTTCTCCATGATGGCGCTGGCTCTTTCGGCCGTGCCCATGTCGATGGAGATCATGCCGCCGAAGCCGTAGCCGTCGTTCATCATCGATTTGAACAGCTCGTGGTCGGGATGCTCGGGAAGACCCGGATAGTTGTACTTGATGCCGGTCTCTTTGAAGCGTTTGGCGAGATACATGGCGTTCTCGCTGTGTTTCTTCATGCGGATATGCAGGGTGTGCAGGTTCTTCTGGATGCTCGTGGAGCGGAAGGTGTCGAGCACGGGACCCAGCAACATGGCGGTGCCGGTGTTCACGTCAATCAGGGAGTTGATGTAGTCGGCGGAACCGCAGATGGCGCCGGCCACGCAGTCGTTCATGCCGTTCACATATTTGGTCATACTGTAGATGACGACATCCGCGCCCAAACGGTAGGGAGAGAAGATCATCGGGGTGAAGGTGTTGTCAACCAGCAGCTTGGCACCGGCGGCGTGCGCAATCTTCGACAGCTCGGGAAGGTTGGCGATACGCAGCAACGGGTTGTTCATCGTTTCGGTGTAGAGCACCTTGGTGTTCGGGCGGATGGCCTTCTTCACGGCGTCGAGGTCCTGCATGTTCACGAAGGTGACATCGACGTTGAACTTCTTGAGGTAGTTGTTCAGGAAGGCGAACGTGCCGCCGTAGGTGGTCATGCTGGAGACGATGTGGTCGCCGCTCTTCACTTCGTGCAACAAGGCAACGGTAATGGCGGCCATGCCGGAACCGGTCGTCCAGGCCAGCTCGGTGCCCTCGATGGCGGCCAATGACTGTGCCAAAGAGAGGGTGCTGGGGTTCCAGTGGCGGGAGTAGAGGAAGTAGCCCTCGGTCTCACCGTGGAAGGTGTCAGTCATGGTCTTGGCATGTTCGAACATGAACGTTGCGCTATCGCAGATAGCCGGGTTGACGCCACGGTAGGCATCTTTCTTGTCCAATCTTTCCAGGTTGGTTGCGGGATCGAATTTTTCCATTTTTATGCTTAATTTAGGATGTTAAATTTGAGGTGGCAAAAGTACAATTTTTTTGGTTACTTCGCTTGTGAAATTGAATAGAATAATTGTGTATTTTTGCCGCTGTTTTAACCTAATACGAGTTGTTATATGGAAATAGCAGGCCATACGGTCAATTTTAAAAAGATTGTCCGCTTTTTTCTGAAGTTGTTTCTGAAAAGGTCGTTGAGGCAGAAGCGGAGAATCCGGAAGTACATGCGGAGCGCCCAGGAACCCAAGTTGCAGATCGGATGCGGCGGGAACCTCCTGGAAGGCTGGCTGAACACCGGCATCTCTTATCAAGAATGCCGCGACGGGGTTTACTTGAATGCGGGGAAGCGTTTCCCTTTTCCTGACGCTACGTTCGACTATATCTTTTCGGAACATCTGTTCGAGCATCTGACGTATCCGCAGGCCATGAACATGCTGAAAGAGAGTTACCGGGTGCTGAAGCCGGGCGGTGTCATGCGGGTGGCCACCCCGAACCTCCGTTTCCTGTTAGGCTTGTATCAAGAGCCGGATAACCCTCTACACAAACGGTATATTGAATATTCAGCCAAGAGTGGGAACCTTCCTCCGACGGCTGTTTTTGTCATCAACCGCTTCCACACCGCTTGGGGACATCAAATCATTTACGACAAGGAGACCCTCTCCAATCTGCTGGAACAGAACGGATTCAAGGACATTTGCGAGTGCGAAGTGAGCCAAAGCAGTCATCCTGCGCTGAATGGTGTAGAGGGCCATTTCAAGTCGTTGCCCGCTGAATTTAACAGCTTGGAAACGATGGTGTTGGAAGCAACCAAATAGGAGCTGCGGCATTCGTGCCGCAAAAAAAGCCGCCAGGAATGGCGGTGCTCCTAAAACAAAGCCGCCAGGAATGGCGGTGCTCCTAAAACAAAGCCGCCAGGAATGGCGGTGCTCCTAAAACAAAGCCGCCAGGAATGGCGGTGCTCCTAAAACAAAGCCGCCAAGGATGGCAGCGCTCCTAAAACAACAAATACCATAACAATGAATATCAAGATCGCCAAAGGTTTGGATCTGAAGCTGGCCGGTGCCGCTCCCGACATGCGGCTGGATTTCGCCTGCTCGGAAACATTCCACATTAAGCCGTCTGACTTCCGCTGGCTGAAGCCGAAACTGCTCGTGCAGGTGGGTGACCGCGTGGAGGTCGGCACCCCGCTGTTCTGCGACAAACAGGACGAACGAGTGGTCGTCGTATCCCCTGTGAAGGGAACCGTGAAGGATATTGTGCGCGGTGAGAAACGGGTCATCGAAGAGGTCAGGATAGATAGGGACCAGGACTTGATTATAGATAACAGAATCGATTTCAACACCCCTACTGATGGAGATAGTGTTCGTAAGTTAATGTTACAGTACGGTTTATGGCCCAGTCTGCGGCAACGTCCGTTTGCCATCATTCCCAGTCCCGACAGCAAGCCGAAATCGATCTTCATTCCCTGCTTCGACAGCAACCCGCTCGCCCCCGACTTCAACGTGTTGATGTGCGGACCGGATATCTTCCTTCAGTCCGGAATCCAAATGCTGCAACTGGCCGCTGGCGACGTGCCCATACACTTGTGTATGCGCGAAGGTGCCGACAACCAATTCTTTGAAACCGTCGAGAACGTACAAAAGCACTACATCAGCGGTCCGCATCCAGCAGGAAACGTCGGTACGCACATCCACCACATTGACCCCATAAATAGAGGCGATATCGTCTGGTATATTGACCCGCAGGAGGTTGCCCGCATCGGACAATTCTTTGCCGAACATACCCTGCAATTCGGAAAAACCGCTGCGTTGACAGGTCCTGTCGTCAAAAATCCCGGCTATTTCCACACGGTATATGGTGCCGACCTTACGGCACTGCTCACAGACAACCTCACGCAGGAGAACGTCCGCCTAATCAGCGGCAGTGTGCTGAGTGGCAGCAAATTGGGTAAATGTCCGACGTTAGGATTCTACGACCGTCAGGTTACCGTCATCGCAGAGGGTGGACAGCGGGAGATTCTCGGATGGCTTCTGCCGGGTCTCAAGAAATGGAGCCTTTCGCACACCTTCCTTTCCTGGCTCACCCCCAAGCGTACCTACGACGTGAGCACCTCCCTCCACGGCGGCCGCCGCGCCGTCATGATGACCGACGTTTACGACAAAGTCTTCCCTCTTGACCTCATGCCCCTGCAACTGCTCAAAGCCTGCGAAATCAAGGACATCGAACAGATGGAAGCCCTCGGCATCTACGAGGTCGATAGCGAGGACTTCGCCCTCTGCGAGCTCGTCTGTCCCTCGAAGAAAGAGTGGCAGCGGATTGTGGAAGATGCGATTTTTGAATGTAGAATGCAGAATGTAGAATGATGAATGCTGAATGCTGAATGCTGAATAGGAGACGTAAAACCTCAATATATTAAAACATCATTCCTTGAAAGCCCTGTAAGGGCGTCGTATGTCAGCCCAGGGTGAACGAAGTGAGCCCTGGGAACGATAAACGGTAAACGATAAATGATGAATAGTATGCGAAAAACAATAACGATAATCATATTCATTTTAGCTGCGATTGCGGCGCAAGCACAGCAAAAAACGGTCCAGCCCACCTGGTCCTCCCTCAACGATCGTGGTTACCCGCAGTGGTTCCGATACGAGAAGTTAGGCATTTTCATCCATTGGGGACTATACTCCGTTCCCGCGTACGCCTCGAAAGAGGGCTACGGCGAGTGGTTCTACCGAGGGCTGATGCAGCATGTGCCCGAGCGGACGCGCATTATGAGCCTCTATGCCGACACCACCAAGCCGACCTTCGAACAATATGCCGAACTGACAAAGTATTGGCACGCAGAGCTTTGGAACCCCGACGACTGGGCGCAGATGTTCAAGGATGCCGGGGCGCAATATGTCGTCCTCGTCACCAAGCACCACGACGGCTACTGCCTGTGGGACAGTCCGCAGCAGCCGCAATGGAACAGCGTGGTGAGCGGTCCGAAGCGCAACATTGTGGAGGAACTGACGAACGCGGTGCGGGCGAAGGGGCTGCGCATGGGCCTCTACTACTCGCTGCCCGAATGGACCAACCCGCGCCACATCTGGATGCAGGACCCCGACGACTCCATTGCCGATTATGTCGATAACTACATGGTGCCGCAGTTCAAGGATTTGGTGACGCGCTACAAGCCGGACCTCATCTTCTCCGACGGTGACTGGAACAATTCCGCAGAGCAGTTTCATTCTCCAGAGTTGATCAGCTGGTATTACAATACCGTAGGTCCCGATGCTATCGTCAACAACCGTTGGGGCAACGGCACGAAGCACGGCTTCCTGACCCCCGAGTACAGCGCGGGTATCGCCAACACGGAGGTTCCGTGGGCCGAGTGTCGTGGATTCGGGCGTAGCTTCGGTCTCAACCGCAACGAAGACCTAGACAACTACATGACCGACAAGGAGTTGATACAGCATTTCGTGGAACTGGTGGCGCACGGCGGCGGCATGACCCTCAACGTGGGTCCAAACGCCGACGGCACCATTCCGCTCATCCAGCAGGAACGGCTCCGCAGTCTCGGCAAATGGTTGGAAATCAACGGTGCGGCCATTTACGGGGCACTGCCGAATGATGTACCATGCCAGCGGGAGAAAACTTCAGCCCAACTGACACCCTCGAAGACCATCAATTTCGACTGGGTGCGCAACGCGCCGATGCGGGAGGTGACGCCAGACCATTTCGACATCCATTGGAGTGGGACAATCACCGTACCCGCCGACGGCAAGTTCACTTTCAAGGTTTCCGCTGACGATGTTATGACCGTGACACGCCGTATCACCTACACCGAAGACACGCTTCTGCATGTCAGCAAAGGCGGTGCCGGGACGCAAATCCCGCAAACGACCCTCTATTTGCAAAAAGACGAGACACTGAACTTGGAGGTTTATTACCATGAGGAGGATATGGAGGCTACGGCTTCGCTGACGTGGAGTTGCGACGGAGGTGCAGAGGAACCGGTACCGGCAAATTGGCAGGGCGAAGTCACATGGGAGCGCACCACCCGATGCTTCACTTTTGACGATGGCAACTTCTACATTATAGAGTTTGAAAGACCCAGCCAACTTGAGCCGTTGGTCATCAAGAATATGCCCAAACTAAATCCGAAAGATGGGATGATCCTGTTAGGCACGGAGTATGAGGTGAGCTGCCACGGCGAAAAAGGGGAAGCCTACACCATGCTGAAGTGGAAACAGGACAAGAAGGGAACCCTTACCATCGACTTTTCCGACATCGACACCAAGAAGTTGAATGAGTTGGAGAATGCGTGGGTAATCCGGGTCATTTCTTTTGAGACACTTAAGCGATAATTTATTACTTTTGCCAACTTTTTAGAGAAATGTCAAAGAAACCACATAGATTTAACGCCCTGATCGACGCCATGGACACGTTCCTGCGCACGCCCGCGACGGTCACGGACGGTCGTTGCCACGTGCGCGATGCGGTGGATATGAAGCGCATCATGATCACGGTGATGATTGCGCTGACCCCCGCGTTGGTTTTCGGCTGGTGGAACGTTGGTTTTCAACACTTCGATATGATTAATAATGGTGGTAGCATTGCAACTCGTTGGCAATGTCTCTGGTACGGCTTCCTGAAGTGGCTGCCGTTGGTCATTGTGACCTACGTGAGCGGACTCGGGGTGGAGGTGCTTTTTGCGCAGATCCGCAAGGAGGAAGTCGCGGAAGGTTTCTTTGTCACGGGCTTTCTCATCCCCATGATTATGCCGCCCGATGTGCCATTGTGGATTGTTGCGGTGGCCACCATCTTCGCCGTGATTTTCGGCAAGGAGGTCTTCGGCGGTACGGGCTACAACTTCTTGAACCCTGCACTGTTAGCCCGTGCTTTCGTCTTCTTCGCCTACCCGTCGGTGATTTCCGGCGACCAAGTCTGGGTCTCCGGTGTTGATGCCGTTACGTGCGCGACCCCGTTATCCTTCGTCATGAACGGTCACCCCGAGGCGGTGCCTTCCACGGCGATGCTGTTCTTTGGTACTATCCCCGGCTGCATCGGGGAGACCTGCAAATTGGCCATTCTGCTCGGTGCGGCCATCCTCCTCGTTACGCAGGTGGCCGACTGGCGCATTATGCTCTCCGTCTTCACCGGCGGCTATCTGACGGCGGCCATCTTCCATGTCACAGGACTTTGTCCCGTCGAAGCCCATGACCAACTGCTGATGGGTGGCTTCATGTTTGGCGCGGTCTTCATGGCCACCGACCCCGTCACCGCTGCGCACACCCGCGACGGCAAGTACATTTATGGACTGCTCATCGGCATCCTCGCCATCCTCATCCGCACCCTCAACAAGGGCTACCCCGAAGGCATGATGCTCGCCATCCTGCTGATGAACATCTTCGCCCCGCTCATCGACTACTGCGTGGTCCAAAGGCACATTAAACGACGGGTGAGACGTAAGACTTGAGACTTGAGACTTAAGACTTGAGACTTGAGACTTAAGACTTAAGACTTGAAACTTGAAACCTGAAACTTGAAACCCAGAATGAAGAACTTCACCAACACCTACATCTTCCTATACATCACCGCGTTAGTCGTCGTCATCGCCGTGGTGCTCACCCTCGTTTACACAGGATTGGCGCCGCGTCGTGACCGCAACAAGCAAGCCGAAAAGTGCCAGCAGATCCTGCGGGCGGCGGGTCATGATATCGACCGTTCGAAAGCCGTGGAGGCGTTCTCGAATCTTGCCGAGCCGCTGACCGAAGATGGCCAGCAGTATCGGGTTGTCTGTTCCGACGGCACCTCCGGCATTGCCGTGCGCCTCGACGGCAAAGGACTTTGGGGGCCGATTTGGGGCTATGCGGTGGTTTCGGCGGACGGACAGATGCTCAAAGGTGTCAGTTTCGACCACAAGTCCGAAACGCCTGGTTTGGGTGCGAAGATTACCGAAGGGGCGTTTATGAAAGCTTTCGAAGGGAAGAAACTCTACGACAAGGATGGCAATTTCGTGTCTGTCAGGGTGTTGAAGCCGGGCACCTCCCCCGAAATCGATGACGAGAACCGTGTGGACGCCATCTCCGGCGCGACGATCACTTCCCGCGGAGTGGATGATATGATGCGGTCCTCAATTCACAATTCACAATTCACGATTCACAATTAATGCCATGAAAAAATACCTCGGACCTCTCAGCAAAGACAACCCGATTTTGGTGCAGACCCTTGGTGTCTGTTCGGCGTTGGCGGTGACCGCGCAGCTCAAGCCTGCCGTGGTCATGGCCCTCTCCGTGACCGTGGTGTGCGCCTGTTCCAACTTTTTCATCTCGCTGATGCGCAATACGATACCGCCGCGCATCCGCATTATCGTGCAGTTGCTCGTGGTCTCCTTCTTCGTCATCTTGGTGGATTTGCTGTTGCAGTCGTACCTCTACGATGTGAGCAAGATGCTATCGGTGTTCGTCGGGTTGATCATCACCAACTGTATCATAATGGGCCGGTTGGAGGCTTTCGCCTTGTCACACAAGCCGTTGTCCTCGCTCATGGACGGCATGATGAACGGCCTCGGCTATGGCTTGGTGCTCGTCGTGGTGGCCTTCTTCCGTGAACTTCTCGGTTCGGGCACACTGTGGAACCACCAAGTCGTCCCGGATAGCTGGTACGCCGCCGGCTATCTCAACAACGGATTGATGATTCTGCCGCCGATGGCGTTGATATTGGTCGGGGTGATTATTTGGGCGAAGGGGCCAAGAACCAAGGTGGGTGCCTGATTCCTATAGCCTTGATGCTATCCGCACTTGCAGTGTTACGACAAATCCCATTGTTGAATAAAAAGAGCGAAAAATCAACTTTATCGTTGAATTATATGGTTTGTGTTAGAAAAAAATGTATCTTTGCAGCCATAAAGTGAAAGCAATATGATAACAGTTGAAGATGTTAAAGCGTTTCTGAATCAGTTCAATATAAAGGCGCAGGTGTTCGGGATAGTTTTTAGAGACGATAGACCCAAAAACAGAAAGGCTTTGGTACAGTTGGAACTTACGCAGTTACAGCGCGAAAAAATTGTGAAAAGCCTTCTTCCTAAGGACTATGTGGAAGGTCCCATGGTTGATATGCTGAACCAGAAGGAGGAGATGTGGGTCTTTGGCAAGAGCGTGAATGGACAAGAAGTGTATATCAAAATCACGCTGGGTCATAAAAATGACCAAACTGTCTGTATATCGTTTCATATTGCTGAACATCCGTTGACATACCCATTTAAATAATAATGCTATGAAGATACCAAACAGCCCATTAACAGGCAAGCCCATGCGGGTGGTTTACGAGCCAGACACAGAGACGTATCGCGGAGAAGAGTATAGCTTTACATATATAACGTTCCGCGATGAAGAGAAAGGCGAGAGCTATACTACTACGGAAAGCGACGGTATATGGCTTAGTCAGTTGACTAACCAGTATCGCGAAAAGTATGGCATTCCCTACACGGATGAGATTGTCGCTTTGCGTGAATTGTATGGTGTGAGTGCGGCCAAAATGTCCTTGATTTTGGGCTTTGGCGCAAACCAATACCGTCTGTATGAAGATGGCGAGGTGCCCAGCGAAAGTAATGGGAAGATGATACGAGGGGCGATGAATCCACGAGTGTTCCTCGACCTAGTGAAAAGCTCAAGGCATCAACTAACCGAAAAGGAGTATGCAAAGATTTCGGCCCGTGTGCAAGAGGTGATAGGCCAGTCGGAGCAATGGGTTGAAGAACAGCGCGCGTCTGAAAGGTTGTTCCGCAGCGGCAGAGGAATTGCCAACGGTTTCGCGCCGGTGTCCACAAAGAGGTTGAAAAACCTGTTGTTGTATGTGTTAGGAAAGATAGGCGAAACCTATCAGACGAAGATGAATAAAGTGCTGTTTTACATCGACTTTCTTTCCTACCGTGAGCGCGGAATGGCCATCTCGGGTCTCGCCTACAATGCAATTGAGTTCGGTCCTGTGCCACAACGGTGGGACAGGGTCTACAGTGCGTTTGATGAGGTGGAGGAACGGTTGAGGCTGGTGCAGAATCAGGAATGTGTGTCGTTGGAAGCCGCGTGTGAAGCTGACATGAATGGCTTTGCCGAGCGGGAGGTTGCGATAATCGATGAGGTGTGTGCGAAAGTTAAAAACATGACTTCCCGTGCCATATCGAAAATGAGCCATGAGGAACCCGCATGGAAAAAACATGTCGGCAATCCCGAGACCATCCCCTTCAGTGAGGCTTTTACGCTTGTAGGAATGTAGAATTGTCACCTTTTAGAATAAGTGTACCTAACCCATAACCCCACAATCTGTAACTATTATGTTAAACATTTTCCTCCGTTCCGTCTTCATTGACAATATGGTCTTCGCCTACTTCTTAGGGATGTGTTCCTACTTGGCCGTCTCCAAGAACGTGAAGACCGCCTTCGGGCTTGGCCTGGCCGTCTGCTTTGTGCTGACCGTCACCGTGCCTGTCAACTATCTGATAGACAAATACCTGCTTCGCGAGGGGGCACTCACGTGGGTGAGTGCGCGGTTCGCGGGCACGGATCTCTCGTTCCTGTCGCTGATTATCTTCATCGCGGTGATTGCGGGCATCGTGCAGCTGTTGGAGATGGTTTTCGAGCGGTATCTGCCCGCGCTGTATATGACCTTGGGCATCTTCCTGCCACTCATCGCCGTGAATTGCGCCATTCTCGGTGGCTCTCTCTTCATGCAGGAACGCAACTTCCCGACGGTGGCGCACAGCCTGGCCTACGCGCTCGGTTCCGGCATCGGCTGGCTGCTGGCCATCACCGCCTTCGCAGCCATCCGCGAGCGCCTCAAATACGCGAAAATCCCGCCCAAACTGCAAGGCAACGGCATCGCGTACATCATCACGGGACTGTTGGGAATGGGGTTTATGGCGTTCCTCGGAATGTGAAATAATAATAAAAAGCTTCTTTAAGCAGCCTCGGAGAGGCAAAACGCACGGAGTGCAAATAACCCCACACAAGCGACGAGGGAGCGCAGTGTGGGGCCTGAAACAAGAAACAAGAAACTTGAATTAATGAGTGTAATAACGATCATAGCTGCAATCGTAATCTTCTTGGTAATCATCTGGTTATTAGTCGCTGTGCTGTTGTTTGCCCGCAAGAAGATGATTCCGGAGGGGAATGTGAAAATCACCATTAACGGGAAGCGGGAGATTGAACACGAGCGAGGGTGTACGCTGCTGCAGGCGTTGGCCGACGGGAAGGTGTTTGTGCCGTCGGCGTGCGGCGGGGGCGGCTCTTGCGGCACCTGTCGCGGCAAGGTGCTCTCCGGCGGCGGTGAGATTCTGCCCACCGAGCTGGCGCATATTTCCCGCAAGGAGGCCGCCGAGCACTACCGCCTCTTCTGCCAGGTGAAGGTGCGCGAGGATATGGAAATCGAGATTCCCGAGAGTTTCTTCGGCATCAAGAAGTGGGAATGCACGGTCGTTTCCAACCGCAACGTGGCCACCTTCATCAAGGAATTGGTGCTGCAACTGCCTGATGGCGAGGTGATGAACTTCCGTTCGGGAGGTTACATCCAGATAGACATCCCTGCTTGTGCCGTTAGTTTCGCGGACATGGATATCGAGGAGCCTTATCGCGCCGACTGGCAGAAGATGGGGCTTTTCGACCTGCGGATGAAGAACGGGACACCCACCGTCCGCGCCTATTCCATGGCCAACTACCCGGCGGAAAACGGCATTGTGATGCTCAACGTGCGCATCGCCACGCCGCCCTTCAACCCCAAGAAAGGGCGGATGGAGAAGGTGAGTCCCGGTGTCGCTTCGTCGTACATCTACAGTCTGAAACCCGGCGACAAGGTCTTTGTGTCAGGACCTTACGGCGACTTCTTCGTGGAGGACACCGACCGTGAGATGATGTTCATCGGCGGCGGCGCGGGCATGGCGCCCATGCGCTCGCACATCTTCGACCAGTTCAAGGTGAAGAATACGCAGCGGAAGACCACTTTTTGGTACGGCGGCCGCTCGCGCAAGGAACTCTTCTACATGGACGAGTTCGAACAACTGGCGGCGGAACACGACAATTTCGACTTCCATATCGCCCTCTCCGACGCGCTGCCCGAGGACAACTGGACGGGCTTCACGGGCTTTATCCACGAGGTGATTTACACGCAATACCTGAAAGATCATCCTGCCCCCGAGGACATCGAGTACTACATCTGCGGTCCCCCGATGATGTTGCAGGCGGTGCTGAAGATGTTGGACAGTCTTGGCGTCACCAAGGAGATGATTCACTACGATGATTTCGGAGGGTAAAGTCAATGTTAAAAAATCGTATCTTTGCCGCCGTTTTCCGAAAACGGGAAAAATAATAAATGTTGAACAATAAAGACGCAAGATAATGTTTGAAAGTTTGTCAGAAAGACTGGAACGCTCGTTCAAAGTGCTGCGCGGGCAGGGAAGAATTACCGAGATTAACGTGGCTGAGACCACCAAGGAGATCCGCAAGGCGCTCATCGATGCCGACGTGAGCTATGCCATCGCCAAGGAATTCACCAACAGCGTGAAGGAGAAGGCCAT
The DNA here is from genome assembly GCA_017395245.1 of Bacteroidales bacterium. GTDB lineage: Bacteria > Bacteroidota > Bacteroidia > Bacteroidales > WCHB1-69 > F23-D06. Next base: position 39,738 of record JAFPVR010000116.1, read on the forward strand.
CGGCATGAACGTCATCAATGCTGTGTCGCCCAACCAGTTGATGGTCAAGATTACCTACGACGAGCTCATCGCCTTGATGGGCAGCGAGGCCGTGGACATCAACCTCAAGGGCTCGCCCGCCATCATCCTGATGGCCGGTCTGCAAGGTTCCGGTAAAACCACCCACAGCGCGAAGCTTGCCAATCTGTTGAAAACCAAGCGCGGCAAGAAACCGTTGTTGGTCGCCTGCGACGTCTACCGTCCGGCCGCCATCGACCAGCTGCAGGTGCTCGGCCAGCAGATCGGCGTGGAGGTCTATACCGAACCCGACAACAAGAAGCCCGTGGAGATTGCCAAGAACGCCGTGAAGTACGCCAAGGACTACGGCTACGACGTCGTGATCATCGATACGGCCGGCCGTCTCGCGGTCGACGAGGAGATGATGGACGAGATTGGCAATATCAAGGACGCCGTGAACCCGCAGGAAATCCTCTTCGTGGTGGATGCCATGACGGGTCAGGACGCCGTGAACACCGCCAAGGCGTTCAACGACAAGCTCAACTTCGACGGCGTGATCCTCACCAAACTCGACGGCGACACCCGTGGCGGTGCCGCGTTGACTGTCCGCAAGGTCACCGGCAAGCCCATCAAGTTCATCGGTACCGGCGAGAAGATGGAGGCGTTGGACGTCTTCCATCCCGAGCGCATGGCCGAACGCATCCTCGGCATGGGCGACATCCGTTCCTTCGTGGAGCGCGCCCAGGAGCAGTTCGACGACGAGGAGGCCGCCAAGCTCTCCAAGAAGCTGGCCAAGAACCAGTTCGACTTCAACGACTTCAACCAGCAGATCCAGCAGATCAAGAAGATGGGCAATGTGAAGGATCTGATGGGCATGATTCCCGGCATGGGCAAGATCATCCGCAATATGGACATTGACGACGACGTTTTCAAGAGCGTGGAGGTGATGATCCAGTCGATGACGCCCGAGGAGCGCGCCAACCCCGACATTATCAACGGTTCGCGCCGCAAGCGCATCGCGCGGGGCTCCGGCCGCGACATCCAGGACGTGAACCGCCTCATCAAGCAGTTCGACGAAATCCGCAAGGTGATGAAGGCCGTGAACAACGGCTCCGGCAAGACCCGCGGGATGATGCGTGCGATGAAGGCGCGGGGAAGACGATAATCGAATCTTTCCAAGGAATACCGAATATTCGGCCGTGTAGAGACGCAAGGTTTTGCGTCTCTACGTGTCTTTTTTGACACATATCCAAGACATTGAACAGTAAACAATAAACATCCAAGATTATGTATAACAGAGATTACACCCCCGAAAGAATAACAGAACTGAAGCCGAACGAGATCTTTGTGTTCGGCAGCAACCTTGCCGGCTCGCATGGCGGCGGCGCGGCACGCCTTGCCTATGATCGCTTTGGCGCGATATGGGGCCAAGGCGTGGGATTGCAAGGGCAGAGCTATGCCATTCCCACCATGCAGGGTGGGGTGGAAACTATCAAACCTTACGTGGATGAGTTTATGGAGTTCGCCAAACAACATTCAGCGTATAAGTTCCTTGTTACACGTATCGGCTGTGGTATCGCCGGATTCACGGACGAGGAGATTGCGCCTCTGTTCAAGCAGGCTATAGACTTGGAGAATGTAATCTTGCCAAAAGACTTCGTGGAAGTGTTATTTGGCTAACAAGAGCCTGCGCATCCCTTTTATCGCAAGGAACGCCAAAACAAAGCCCCGAAGATCCACCTCGGGGCTTTGTGATAAATTTCCGCAAAGTTTCCGCGATTTCCGCAGATTTCCGCAATAAAATCTACGCTTTCGTCTGGTTCGCAACACCCTCCTGCTTGGCCTTCAGCTCCTCTTCGGAGAGGCCGAGGTAGCGGTCGCTGATGACCTGCATCTCGCTGTCGAGTTCCAGCAGGTACGGCACGCCGGTGGGGATGTTGAGCTTCACAATCTCCTCGTTCGACATGTTCTTCATGAACTTGATGATGCCGCGGATACTGTTGCCGTGGGCCACGACGAGCACCTGCTTGTACTCGCGCAGCGACTCCACGATGTTGACGTTCCACAGCGGGATGATGCGCTTGGTGGCGTCCATCAGCGATTCGGTGGCGGGGCGGGCGGCCTTGAACTTGATGTCTTGGTAGCGGATGTCGAACTTCGGGTGGCGCGGGTCGTCGTCGGCCAGCGGCTGGGGTTGCACGTCGTAGCTGCGGCGCCACTTGGTGACCTGCTCCTCGCCGTAGACCTCCACGGCCTGCTTCTTGTTCTGTCCTTGCAGGGCGCCGTAGTGCTTCTCGTTCAGCCGCCAGGTCTTGTAGACCGGCAGCCATAGACGGTCCATCTCCTCCAAAACATAGTTCAGCGTCTTGATGGCGCGTTTCAGGAAAGAGGTGTAGGTGTAGCGGATGTCGATGCCGGGCTCGTCGCGCAGCACGCGGCCCGCCTGCTTGGCCTCTTCGATGCCCTGCGGCGTGAGGTCCACGTCCGTCCAGCCCGTGAACTGGTTCGACAGGTTCCATTCGCTTTGTCCGTGTCGTATGAGGATGAGTTTGTACATTCTTGGAATGGTTATTGGTTATAGGTTATTGGTTATTGGTTATAGAAGTTTAGAGTTTAGAGTTTAGAGTGGTCGTATGTCAGAGGTCAGAGTTTGTTCTCCGCATCGGGGAAGACGATGGCGGGTTTGAAGGTTTTGGCCTCCTCGAAGTCCATGGAGGCGTAGGAGAGGATGATGACGATGTCGCCGACGGCGGCTTTGCGGGCGGCGGCGCCGTTGAGGCAGATCACTCCCGAACCTTTCGCGCCCTTGATGACGTAGGTCTCCAGACGCTCGCCGTTGTTTACATTCAGCACCTGTACCTTCTCGTTTTCGATCAGGTTGGCGGCCTCCATCAGCGCCTCGTCGACGGTGATGCTGCCCACATAGTGGAGGTTGGCCTCCGTGACGGTGGCGCGGTGAATTTTCGATTTCAGGATTTCGATGTTCATCGGTATAAATCGTTGTTTGTTATCTTCTGTATATTGTAACTGTGTGGTTTTCTTCGTTTCAAGATTTTAGACTTTAGACGTAAGACTTTGGGGCTCTTTCGCAAGTCTTAAGTCTCAAGTCTCAAGTCTCAAGTCTCAAGTCTTAAGTCTCAAGTCTCAAGTCTCAAGTCTAATACCTCACATTGTCAATGAGTCGTACGGGGCCGACATAGACCGTGATGAACCCCATCACGCCGTGCGGGTTGTCGAGGGTGTCGGCGGTCTGGAGGGTCGCGGCGTCGGCGAGCTCGAAGTAGTCGAGCTGGAATTCCGGAATCTTGTCAATCTCGCTCTCCACGAACTGCTTGATTTCCTGGAGGGTGGCGCAAGCCTTGGACGCTTCGAGGATGCGGTGGATGTTCGCGGCAACTTCGAATTCGTGGACCGAGAGGCGGCGGTTGCGGGAGCTCATGGCCAGACCGTTGGGCTCGCGCACGATGGGGCAGGGGACAATCTCGGAGAGGATGCGGCATTGGCGGCACATCTCCTTCACGACGGCGATCTGCTGGTAGTCCTTCTCGCCGAAGTAAGACTTGTGCGGGCGCACCCATTCGAGCAGGCGGCGCACGATGACGCCCACGCCGTTAAAGTGTCCCGGACGGGCGGCACCTTCCATCACGTTGGCCACGGAGCCGAAGTCATAGACCTCGGAGGGTGCCACGGGGAAGACCTCCTCCACAGAGGGGGCGAACACGTAGTCGGCCAGGTCGCCGATGAGCTGCACGTCGGCCTCCAACGTGCGGGGGTACTTTTGCAGGTCCTCGGCGTTGTTGAACTGCACGGGGTTCACGAAGATGGAGCAGAAAACGATGTCGTTCTCCTCGTGTGCGCGGCGGATGAGCGACAGGTGGCCTTCGTGGAGGGCGCCCATCGTGGGCACCATGCCGATGGTTTTGCCGGCGGCGCGTTCGCGAACGGCCACGTCCTGCAGTCTTTCAACAGTGGTTATGATTTCCATATCAGTTTATCTTTCAATTATTTATACTCAAATTCTCTTTTGAGAAAAACGGTCGCAAAGGTATGAATTTTTTTGATATTTTCACGGTGTAAAGGCGTTTTTACAAAAATAAATAAGCGCGAAACCATATTTTTTTTATTTTTGCCTTTTCATTTGAAAATTCGCGATTATGGAGAACAAACGCATACTTTTGGCCGAAGACGACATGAATTTAGGCAAGGTGCTCACCACCGTGCTCACCGGCAAGGGCTTCGACGTGAAGCACGCCAACAACGGCGAAGCTGCCTACGAACTCTTCTGCACCAACGAGTTCGACCTTTGCCTCATCGATGTGATGATGCCCATCAAGGACGGGTTCACGCTGGCGCAGGAAATCCGCAAGATGGACAAGCGAATCCCGATTATCTTCTTGACAGCCAAGACGATGCAGGAAGATATGATCAAGGGGCTCTCCATCGGCGGCGACGACTACATCACCAAGCCGTTCACTATGGAGATTCTGCTGGCGCGGATACAGGCGCTGCTGCGGCGCACGGAAGCGCAGGAGGATGAGGGCGACCAGATTGTCAATATCGGCAATATCCAGTTCGACCGCAAACGGCACGTGCTCATCATCAACGGCGAGGAGCAGAAGATGACCTCCCGCGAGGGTGCTCTCCTTGACATGCTCTACGAACAGCGCAACGACGTGCTCTATCGCAGCTACGCGCTCAAGAAAATCTGGGGCGAGGACAGTTTCTACAACAGCCGCAACATGGATGTCTACATCACGCGGCTGCGCAAGCTGCTGAAAAGCGAGCCCAATGTGCAGATTGTCAATGTGCACAGCACGGGCTTCAAGCTGATTTGGTAGTTCTATTTCCGGGCGGCATCTACTACCACCTCGGCGGCGTTCATCGAGGCTGACCCGTTGCCGAGTTTCGTGTACAATTCCTTATACTGCGCCTTCATGGCGGCGACGTGTTCCGCGTCTTCCGTGATGAGGCGCAGTTCTTTTTCTAACCTTTCCGTATTGTAGTCGTGCTGGATGAGTTCGGTTACAACCGGCGCGTCCATAATGAGGTTCGGCAGGGAAATGTAGTTGATTCCCGAGATCAAGTGCTTGGCTATCAGGTAGGAAATCTCGCTGCCGGCATAGCAGACCACCTGCGGGGTGCCGATCATGGCGGTCTCCAAGGTGGCCGTTCCGGAGGCCACGATGGCGGCCTTCGCGTTGGCCAGCAGCGCGTAGGTGTTGCCGCAGACGGTGCGGACGTTGTGGCCGTGCAAATGTTTGTCATACAATTCTTTCGGCAACCACGAAACCGTCGATACCACGAATTGGTATTGCGGAAACAGCTCCGCCACTGTCAGCATCTGCGGCAGCAGCGCGTTGACCTCCTGTCGGCGGCTGCCGGGCAGCAGGGCGATAATCTCGCGGTCATCCAACCCGTTGTCTTTCCGGAAATTGCGGACTTCCGGCCGTTCGGGCAGGTCGCGGCTTACGGCATCCAACAGCGGATGGCCCACGTAGTGCACGTTCATGCCGTTTTTGGAGTAAAATTCCTTCTCGAATGGCAAAATCACCATCATTTCATCCACATCGCGCTTGATCTGCTTGATGCGGCCCTTCTTCCAGGCCCAGATCTGTGGCGAGATGTAATAGACGGTCTTAAGGCCGCGCTGTTTGGCAAACTCAGCGATGCGCAGGTTGAAGCCGGGGTAGTCAACGAGCACGAGCACGTCGGGATTCCATGCAATAATGTCTGTCTTACAGCGTTTTATGTTGCCCAACACGGTCCTGAGGTTGACAAAGACCTCCCAGAACCCCATGAAGGCCATCTCCTTGTAGTGGAGCAGCAGTTCCGCGCCGGCGTCGCGCATGAGGTCGCCGCCGCAGCCGCGAAACTGCGCCTCGGAGTCTTTCTGCCGGATGGCCTTGATGAGGTTGGATGCGTGCAGGTCGCCGGAGGCCTCGCCCGCCACGATGTAGTACCGCATCGCCTATTGCGCTAACTGCTGTTTCACGATGTCGGAGACCGTCTTGTTGTCGGCCTTGCCGGCGAAGGCTTTGGTGGCCTGGCCCATCACCTTGCCCATGTCCTTCATCCCGCTGAAGCCGCCCTCGGCGATGATATTCTTGACGATGGCCTCCACCTCTTCGAGGGAAAGCATTTTCGGCAGGTAGGCTTTGATGATGCCGAGTTGGAACTCCTCTTCTTCGGCGAGGTCCTCGCGGTTCTGTGCGCGGTAGGTCTCCGCCGACTCCTGGCGCTGCTTGACCAGCTGTTTCAGGATCTTGATTTCGGACTCCTCGTCGAGGTCTCCGTTGCCGCCTTTCTGGGTCTTGGCCAGCAGGATGGCGGATTTCACTGCACGTAACGCGTTCAGTTTCTGTGACTCGCGGGCTAACATGGCCGCTTTGATGTCGTTGTTGATGGTTTGTTCTAACATTTTAAATGGTTATGGGTTATTGGTTATTGGTTATTGGTTATGGGTTATGGGTTATTGGTTATTGAAACATGGTTCCTGTTCGCTCGCTCGTGCCACTGTCTGTACGAGGAGGCCGGCGAGGGTGAAGCCGAAGATGACGGTGATGTGGGCGACGGTGCCGTTGGTCTGTACTTTGTGGAAGGCGTCGGGAGTGGTGTCTTCTTCGAGGTCAGTGGGTTGGTTGTCAAGAACTTCGGGGGAGTAGACGCAGAGGAACTTGCGCTCGGGGTATTGCTGCCAGTGCTTGAACTTCTTTCGCAGGCCGCGGGCGAGCGGGCAGTAGCTGACTTTCCAGAACTCATCGACGCGGATCTTGGTCGGGTCGAGCTTGAGGGCCGAACCCATGGAGGAGAACAGCGTCACGGGGAGGCTGGTGGCGTGGAGGATGAGGTGGGCCTTGGGCGATAGACTGTCGATGGCGTCGATCACGAAGTCGTACGCTTCGAGGTGGAAGCTGTCGGCAGTGTCGGCGGCATAGACTTCGGCGCGGACGGTGATGTCGGCGTCGGGATTGATGGAGAGGAGTCTGTCGCGGAGAACTTCGACCTTCAATTTTCCGACAGTCTCGGTGGTGGCCTGCACCTGCCGGTTGAGGTTGGTGACGTTCACGGTGTCGCAGTCCACGAGGGTGAGGTGGCGCACACCGCTACGCACGAGGCTTTCGGCGCACCAGCCGCCCACGCCGCCCACACCGAAGAGGATGACGCGCACATTGGCCAGTCGCGCCATCGCCTCGCCACCGAGCAACCGCTCCGTGCGGTCGAACATGCCGGCAGTGCTAAGGTTTTCTTCGTTTGCGGTCATATATCTTCACGTCTTAATAAGTCGCTGGTAATCATGCGGTTGTCTTCCATCGGGAATTTGAGTTTCCCGTAGTTGGCCTCCGACACCGACATCTTGTGGTGCAGCTTCTGAAATAGTTTCTTCCGCCGGTATTCTTTCACGGCCGCTTCGGACTCATAATACAGATATTGGAGGAAGTCCAGCACCTGTTTGCTCTTTTTCTGCTCTTGTGCGATGAGCTGCGGGGTGTTCTGGCAGAGGATTTTGTGGTCGGCCGCAAGGGGTAGCATTGCGATATAGTCTTCGATGTCGGCCTGTTTGTCGGCGGAGAGCAGGAACAGATAGTCGGCTTGCGGGTAGGAGAACAGGATTTTCGTAAACCCTTGATTGTTGAAGAGATAGTAGTCGTCTTCGAACAGCAGCCCGCCGAGAAGCGGGTTTTGTTCTCCCATTGAGAGGGAAAGCGGGGCGGTGGTTTTGTTGGCTAAAATCACCAGGTCGATTTCAAACTCCTGATTGAAAGAGGTGAAATACATTGGGAATCGCAGGTCCGGATGTATTTCGTCCAGGGTGATATCCCCGATGTAGGCGCAGGGTTGTTTGAGCCGTTTCTGCACTTGGTTGGCGAAGGCGAGGTGCGTGAGAGGTGACTTCACCCAGCAGAGCCAGTAGTTGTTGGCGCTGCCGAACGAGTCTAACGAGATGACGCTCTCGGTGTTTTTCCTTCGCGTAGCCATAACAGTCTCTATTTCAGCACTTCGGCGTAACGGTTCTCAATCACGGTCCAGTCGAGGATACGGAAGAGATCCTTGAGCTGGTCGGCGCGGCGGTTCTGGTAGTCGAGGTAGTAGGCATGCTCCCACACGTCGAAGGTGAGCAGAGGGTGGAGGCCATGCTGGAGCGGGTTGCCGGCGTTGGGCTCTTGGGTGATTTGCAGCTTGCCTTCCTCGTCGGCGGCGAGCCATACCCAACCGGAACCGAACAGGGAGACGCCCTTCTGCACGAACTCGGTCATGAAGTTGTTGATAGAGCCGAAGTCGCGGTCGAGGGCGGCGGCGAGCAGTCCCGACGGGGCGGACTTGGCGGGCTTCGGGGCGAACTGGAGGAAGTAGAGGTTATGGTTGAGGGTTTGGCCGGCATTGTTGCGCATGCCGCCCTCGGCCTTCACGACGACCTCCTCAAGGGGCAGGTTCTCCAACGGGCTGCCGGGCAGTGCGGCGTTGAGGTTGTTGACGTAGGCCTGCAGGTGCTTGCCGTGGTGAAACTGGATGGTCTGTGCCGAGATCACCGGCGCGAGCGCGTCCTCCGCGTAGGGTAGGGGAAGCAGTTCGAATTTTCCGTCTATAGGGTTGGTAATCATTGTTTTAAGTTTTTGATGAACGAAAGCGCAAATGTACATAAATTTCAAATATACACAGGCGTGATGAGATTGTCGTATGTAGAGCCGTCATAATATGGCGGCTCTACCCTCGGAGTTACACCGGAGTTACACCGGTGTAGAGACGCAAAATTTTGCGTCTCTGCAGAGCCGTCATAATATGGCGTCTCTACATTTCCACCCATTTCAGGTTGAACCGGTAGTGGACGCGGCTGGAGAGGAGGTGGATGATGCCGTCGGGGGTCTGCGTGCAGGCCAGGTAGCCGGCGGGCTCGGCGTGATCGGCATCGAGGGTGAACGTGCCGGTCCAGGCACCGCCGTCGAGGGTGCGCGTCTTGCCGTCGGTGAGTAGCTTACGCACCGGCCATGTCTCGCCCTCGTCGTAGGAGAGCGCCACGAAGAGCCCCTGCTCGCCGAAGGAGCAGAGCATCAGCGGACCCTCCTGCAGACGGCGGAACACCAATCGCTGTCCGCTGCCGATAGGCGGGAAGGGGGAGGCACTGTAAGTCCACTCTTTCCCCATGCCGAGACCACGGCTGCAGGGCATCCGGCCGTCGATGGAGTTGCCGCGCCCGAGGGCCATTAGGGAGCCGTCGCGCAGCTCCACGATACCGGCGTGTATGCCCGCGATGGTGCCGCGTAAGTCTTCGAAGTAGGTGTCTGAGAAACCGACGAGCAATGCGGTACCGTCCTCGCCGCCGGGCCCCGCGTCACAGCAAAGCAGGATGTCGCCATTGTTGGTCACGATGGGACCGGCGATAACCTGGTGATGCACATCGTGAGAGGGCTTTGCCAGATAGGGATGGCTCCAAGAAAGTCCGCCGTCGAGGCTTTTGCGCACGCAGAGCGCGAGGTCGCGCCACTCGCCCGCGTCGCCCACACCGTTGAAGTGCAGCATCGAGCCATCGGGCATCGTCAGCAAGGCGCTGCCGGTCATATTGCGCTCGGGAACTTTGAAGAAGAGGCTCGCCGGAGACCACGCGCCGTCATGGTAGAGCGACTGTAGCACCACCATCTCGCGCCCCGCCTCGGATTCGGTGGAGAACCAGATGGCCAGCAGGTCGCCGTTGGTCGTATAGGTGACGGCCGGCTGGTGGTTGTGGGAATAGAATGGGGTCTGCGTGTCGACGGGCGGGATGATGTAGGGCTGTGGTTCGGCGAAAAAGGGCTCTTGCGTCATATCCGGTACAACCTCCTCTACCACACGGAATCCCCGCAGTACGGAACGATCCGTAGGAATGGCCGCGCTGCGGACGTCGCTGCGCAGGTATCGCACCTCCGTGTTGTGGCTGCCCCCGCGCGTGACGCGGAAGTCGGCCGATGCGTCCCAGGGATCGAGACACCACTCCTCCACGTTGCCGTGCATGTCGTAGAGTCCCCAGACGTTGGGCGCGAACTGTGCCACTAGAAGCGAGACGGTGTCTTTGACGCGATTATTGCGCTGGGCCTTCCACTGATTTTCGGGGAAAGTGTCGCCGGTGTTGTAGGCGGTGGTCGTGCTGGCGCGGCAGGCCAGTTCCCACTCATCCTCCAAGGGAAGCCGGAAACGACGGCCCGAGACCTGCGACAGCCAGTGGCAGTACTCCATCGCGTCGTACCATGACACCATGGTCACCGCATCGTTGTCGCCGGTGGAGAATGTGCGTTTGCTAAAGGGGTCGAAGACTTCGTATTGCGCGTTGGTGATTTCCGTGGCACTCATACGGATGCGGGTGCCCGGGATGTCCACCATCGTCGGGATGGTGTCGGCCGGCGTTAGCGCCAGCAGCAGGGAGATGATGGTAAGTGACATCATAAGAACGGTTTTAAAAGCCCGCAAAAATATAATTTTCCCCCAACAGTTAAAGTCAACGTTCCACGTAAAAATTGTATCTTTGCCGTTTCAATAAAAAAAACGAGACTATGCAAGAATATCAAATCCGATTGATGACGATTGACGATTACGACCAGGTGTATGCGCTTTGGTCAATTACCGAGGGCATGGCACTGCGCGGGTATGACGACTCCGCGGAGGGCATCGCCAAGTTCTTGAAGAAGAACCCCACCTCCAATTTCGTGGCGGTGATGGACGGCGAGATTGTGGGGGTGATTATGTGCGGCATGGACGGTCGCCGCGCCTACATCTACCACACCGTCGTGCGCAAGGACCTAAGGCAGCGCGGCATCGGCAAGGCGCTGCTCGGTATGGTCTATCACGCCATCGAGGCCGAGGGCATCAAGAAGAACGGGTTGCTGGTGATGCGCGACAACGAAATCGGCAACACCTTCTGGCGGATGCAGGGCTGGACCGAGCGCACCGACCTCAATTATTACAGCAAGAACAACGTGGAACAGTAGGGGCGAATGATTATTCGCCCCTACGGGCACCTCGGTGTCTAAAAAATGAGCAAGTGTATCTTCGCATGCTCAGTCAATTGTTGACCATATAATCCAATTAATCAATAACATAATCCAACAAAAATGAAGAAACTGTTACTTTTGACAGCCTTGGTCGCGGCGTTTCTCGCGGTCGGGGCGCAGAACCAGGTCCCCGTGCTCTCCGAAGGCTTTGACGGCGGTTCCATCCCGGCAGGATGGACGGTGATTGACGCGGATAACGACAACGACACCTGGACGCATTCGTCGGCGTTCCCGAGCTCCTTTATCGCTGTTCCGACACACAACGGCAGCAGCGGAAGCGTCTATTCCGGCTCCATAAACGTGCAGACGTACAACCCGTTGACACCCGACAATTGGTTGGTGACACCGGAGGTGACGCTCACCGGCAACAGCACGCTGACCTATTGGATGAGCATATCCGACGGGTACTATCCCGGCGACTATTACGGCGTGTTCATCACGACTGTCAGCAACCCTACAACAGCGGATTTCACGCAGCTGTTTGCGGAAACAATGACATCGGCCGACGATGTATGGGGAATGCGCACGGTGAACCTGGACAGTTACGCCGGACAAACGGTCCGGATTGCTTTCCGGCATTTCAACTGCACAGATGACGACATTCTCATTCTGGATGATGTCACGGTGTTGACATCCGCTTCGGCCCCTGTCCTGACGGTGTCGCCGCCGGAATTGAGTTTCAGTAATATCTCGGTAGGCTCCGTCTCCTCCTCCCAGACGGTGGAAGTGGGGGGCTTCAACGTGACGGGCACGGTGGATGTCGCGGTGATTTCTCCCTTCGAGATTTCGGATGACAACCTGAACTTCAGCACTACGGTGTCGCTGCCGGACACGGGTGGGACGCTGTATGTCCGCTACGCTCCTACGACCGTTGCCACCGACACGGTGGTCATGACGGTTACGGCTGGAGGGGTCTCGCAAACGGTCACGCTCGTGGGCAACGGCATAGACTGCAGTTTCGTCACCCTGCCGTTCTTCGACGGGTTCGAGGGTCCGGAGTTGAACCCTTGCTGGACAGTCGTTTTCAACGGCACGACCAATCTGCTGGTGTATGGTGTGCAAAACGAGGCCGCTTCCGAAGGGACGCAGTCGTTTGCCATGATTCCTTTCTACGCCAGCACCTACGACTTGTATCTTATCACTCCCGAACTGCCCTTGTCCGGCACGAAGATGGTCTCCTTCGACCATCGGGGTTACTTCTACACGGAGACTTTCGTGGTGGGCTATTCCACGACCACGAATGATCCGGATGCCTTCACGTGGGGCGAGACAGTGCTTTCGCCTGCTGCGGATAATCCGTGGAACCAATACCAGAACGTCAATATTCCGGGCAATGCGAAGTACATCGCCATCCACCATACCACATCCAACGGCATGATGCTCTTTATTGACAACTTCACAGTTTCGGAAGTCTCCTCCTGCATGGCCCCCATGAATCTCTCTGCCGGCAATATCACCACCACCTCGGCGGATCTTTCCTGGTACCAGACTTCCGGAAACTTGGACATCACGCTCTACTACGTGTCGTCCGCCGACACAAACGTGGCCGCAATCCCGTCCGTCTCCCTGACCGATGATGTCTATACGTTCGGGAACCTTACCCCGGGTGTTACTTACTATTGGATGCTGGGTGTCATTTGCGACGGTGACACGCTCTTTTCCGAAGCTAATTCGTTCACCACGCCGTGCGAGGCGATTGCCTTGCTGCCCTACACGGAGAATTTTGACGGCACTGCTGTCGGCCAGGTTCCCGCCTGTTGGATGCAACTTGATCCGTACGACGGCTATCCCAGCGTGGTCAGCTCTCATGCGCACAGCGGCAATGCGTTGGAGTTCGATGGCGACACCTACACCGGGGCCCCCGTATTTGCCGTGCTGCCGGCGTTCACCCAAGACCTTTCCACACTTCAGGTCTCGTTCTGGACCCGTCGCGAAGGAACATCTTCCGGTACGTTCAGCGTGGGCTATGTTACCGATTTCACCGACGCTTCCACCTTTGTGGAGATGGCTTCTTATACCGCCGCGCAAATGGGCGACAACAATTACCACTTCTTTAACGTCCTTTTCAATGGCGTGACCACCGTTCCGGGCACAAATTATTACATCGCTTTCAAGTATGAGACCACCAACTACTGGTTCTGGTATTTGGATGATGTCACCGTGGACGTGATTCCCGCCTGCATGGCACCGCAAGACCTTTCCGTGACGGCGGTGACGAATTCGACGGCGACGCTGAACTGGACTGGCAATTCGAACAGCTACACCATATATTATAGAGTGTCCGGGGAAACCTCTTGGGACAGCGTTAGTCACGTTACACCCGGCGCGAACGGCTACACGGTAGGGGGACTTTCCGCCAGTACCCTGTATCAATGGTACGTGGCCGCGGAATGTGGCGACAGTTTGGTTGCGAGTCTCGCCACCGGCACGTTCGCGACGGACTGCGGTGTCTTTGCGGCACCGTTTACCGAGACTTTTGCCGCCGCTTCGCTGCCCATCTGCTGGTCCCTTTATACGGGTTTGGCTGACAGCGTGTTTGCCGGAGCTCCATTGACAGGTACCACCGACGGTTGGGAGTTCGACAATGTCAATACCTTTGGCAGCTATCATGCCGCGCTGAACATCAACGGCACCTCGTGCAGCCACTGGATTGTGTCGCCGGCCATCGACTTGAACGGACTTTCCGCCCCGATGTTGACCTTCGACCTTGCCCTGACGGACAACGACAATGCGAATCCCGTTGAGAACCCCAACGACCAGATAGACGACCGTTTCATGGTGCTGTTCTCCATTGACGACGGTGCGACGTGGAGTGCGAGTAACGCCATTGTGTGGAGCAACAATGGTCTTGGCAACCACGCCTTCAACCAGATTGCTGCTACTGGGCAGACGGTGAACCTCCCGTTGGCCAACTACGCGGACGAAACCGTGCGTATCGCTTTCTACGGCGAATCGACGGTGTCGAACGGCGACAACGACCTGCACATCGACAATGTGAGGGTAGGGGAGACCCCGCAGTGCATGCCCCGTCCTTGCTGACCGTGACGGCTATAACCACGAACACGGCAGTCCTCACCTGGTCGGAGAACGGTACGGCCACCACCTGGCGTGTGGAGTACGGCTCGGCCGGTTTCACCCCTGGCTCGGGGAACATTCTGACAGTCAACGATACCGTGCCGACGGTCACGATTACCGGTTTGCAGGACAACACCGCATACGACGTGTATGTGAGCGCCTTATGCGACAATAGCTCCAGTTCGGATGCGGTGATGGTTTCCTTCACTACGAAGCTGGCACCCGTGGCCATCCCTTACAGCACCGACTTCAGCCCGACCGGCGATCGAAACTGGCAGCTGAACAACGGAGATTGCTCCAACTACTGGACAATGGGCGCTGTGGGAACGAATCTGGGGGCACTTTTCGTCACGAACAACGGAACCACGCCGGGCTATACCATTTCCAATGCCTCTTCCGTGGTCTCCGCTGTGAAGAAGTTGACCGTAGGTACCGCCGAGGAGATACTTGTCAGTTTCGACATCGTATGTGGCGGCGAGGGACAGTATGACTTCATCAAGCTCTTCCTCTCGCCTGATTCGGTGGAGTACCCAGCCGCGAACACCACATTCGAGTACGTCGCTGCCAGTGCCAGCTATTCCACCCACGCCTTCGATTTCAGCGAGTACCTTCCGCTCTCCACCTACCAGCAGCTCCCCTTCAAGTTTAACCTGACCGACGGTAACACGGTACATGTCAACGCGGTGATGTCCAACCCGTATTTCTCGCCCGATGCCGCCAGTGTCGTGAACTTGGTCTTCCTGTGGCGCAACGATTTCATGGGTGGTGTGCAGACCGGTGCAGTCATCACCAACGTGTCGGTGACGACGGTGAGCTGCCATGCTCCTGAGGATCTGTCAATCGGGACGGTTACGGATACCACCGCCCTCGTCAGCTGGCAGCCCGGCAGCGATGAGGCGGCTTGGAATTTGGAGTACAAGTCCGCAAGTGCCGATAGTTGGACGGTGCTGCCGGTGACCACGACGAGCCATCTGCTTACCGGATTGACCCCCGAGACGGACTATACCGTGCGAGTGCAGGCCAACTGCGGTGCTGGCGATTTTTCGACGTATGTCTACGAAACCTTCACGACCGACATTGCTGACACCTCCGATCATCCTGGCGACACCACTGGCATCGCGGACCGTCTCGCCGCCAGCGTGACGCTGTACCCGAATCCTGCGAAGGAGGTTGTCAATGTACAATGTACAATGAACAATGTACAAATCGATGCTGTTGAAGTGTTCGATATTTATGGCAAAATTGTCCGCACCGTTGTAGGGGCGAATAATCATTCGCCCCTACAGACCCGCATCAATGTCAGCGGTCTGGCCGACGGCATATATTTCGTGCGCGTGGTCACGGAAGAGGGAATGGTGACGAAGACGTTTGTGAAGAAATGATGAATGTTGAATGCTGAATGCTGAATAAGGGGGGCTCGAAAGGGTCTCCTTTTTTTGTTTCATCTTTTTTTGTTGTTACAACAACAGAGGAAAATATATATATTTGCCTGTCGAAGTTTACGAACTGTAATGTGTTTATAAAGTGTCATAATCTATTGATTAATAATTGTTTATTGTTGTTAGATATATAGGTGTCCTGTCCAGTTCTTGCGGCTGTAATGGTGTTTTTTGACCATTGACTTTGACCATTGACTTTCGAAGAAAATCGATTCACAAAATAAAACCAGTATGAAAAAGATTTACCTAATCATCACGATGCTGGTGTTCTGCGTGGCGAGCGTTTTCGCCTAGGCACCAGAGAAGTTCAGCTACCAGGCTGTGGTTCGCAACGCGAGCAACCAGCTGGTGACGAACGCGAGCGTGGGTGTGCGCGTGAGCGTGCTGCAAGGCTCGACTTACGGCGCGGCCGTGTATGTGGAGACACATACCGTGACCACCAACGCCAACGGCCTGTTGACCCTCGAGATCGGTGACGGCACCGTGCAAAACGGCAGCGTCGCCAACATCGACTGGGGTAACGGCCCCTATTTCCTCAAAACGGAGATCGACCCCAACGGCGGCACGAACTACTCCGTGACCTCGACGCAGCAGATGCTGAGCGTGCCCTACGCTCTCTACGCTGCCGAGGCCGGCAATGTGCCCGCCTTCGCGGTGGTCCCCACGGACACCGGCTATGTGCTGGTGCTGACTTCCGCCGACGGCACCACGGCCTCCTACGTGATCCGCAACGGCGTTGACGGACAAGACGGCGCCCAAGGCCCTGCCGGTCCGCAAGGTCCGCAAGGTCCTCAAGGTGCCCAAGGTATCCAAGGTGAACAAGGTCCTGCCGGCCAACAAGGTCTGCAAGGTGAACAAGGCCCTGCCGGAGCCCAAGGCCCGCAAGGTGAACAAGGTCCTGCCGGTGCTGCCGGCCAGGATGGCTTCTCCCCGATTGTGAACACTGTCCACGCTGGCGACAGCACGGTTGTGACGATTACGGATGCTACCGGCCCCCACACGTTTGTGATTCATGACGGTGCCCAAGGCCCGCAAGGTATCCAAGGTGAGCAAGGTGCCCAGGGTATCCAAGGTATTCAAGGTATCCAAGGTGAGACAGGTCCCGCTGGTTTGCAAGGCGAGCAGGGCCCGCAAGGTCCTCAAGGTGAGCAAGGCCCGCAAGGTTCTGCCGGTGCGCAAGGTGCTGCCGGTGTCGGCATTGCTGGCATCACGGGTCCGACAACGAGTGCCACCAACCCCCTCGAAAAAACTTACACGATTAACTATACGGACGGTACTTCCACCACTTTCGTCGTGACAGATGGCGCAGTCGGAGCCCAAGGTCCTCAAGGTGAGCAAGGTCCCGCCGGTGACCAAGGCCCTCAAGGTGAGCAGGGCCCTGCCGGAGCCCAAGGCCCTCAAGGTGAACAAGGTCCCGCTGGTGCTCAAGGTCCGCAGGGTGAGCAAGGTCCTGCCGGTGCCACCGGTGCCCCTGGTACTCCCGGTCAGGATGGTCGCGGCATTGTGAACATCACCGGTCCGCTGAGCAGCAACAATATCGACACCTACACCATTCAATACAGCGACAACACCACGAGCACCTTCACGGTGACCAACGGTGTGGATGGTACCAATGGCGTGGGCATTTCCGGTATTGAGCTGATAAATACCGAAGGTGCGCAGAAGACTTACAAGATTACCTTTACCGATGGCAGTGCCTACACCTACGACGTGCTTGATGGTGTGGCAGGCCCCGCCGGTCCGCAAGGCCCTCAAGGTGATCAGGGCCCTCAAGGTCTGCAAGGCTTGCAGGGTGAACAGGGTCCGCAAGGTCTTCAGGGCGAGCAAGGTCCCCAAGGTCTGCAAGGTTTGCAGGGTGAACAGGGTCCGCAAGGTCTTCAGGGCGAGCAAGGCCCGCAAGGTTTGCAGGGCGAGCAAGGTCCGCAGGGCGTCGGCATCGCCTCTATTGCTAAGACTGGAACCTCTGGCAATGTGGACACTTACACGATTACCTACACTGACGCCACTGTTGCGCCGACCATTTTCACGGTGACCAATGGCCAGGACGGTCAGGACGGTGTCTCTCCTATGGTTTCTGCCGCCGCTTCCGGCGACAATGTTGTCGTTACCGTGGTTGACGGCACGGGCACCCACGAGTACACTATCCCGACCAACACGGGGGCGTTTACCCAGCTGCCCGCCAACTGGGCCGAGACCAACCCCTCCAATCCGCAATACATCCAGAACAAACCGAACCTCGCTACAGTGGCCACAAGCGGCAACTACAGTGACCTGACGGGCACACCGACCATCCCGACGCAGACGAGCCAGCTGACCAACAATAGCGGCTTCATCACCGCTTCGGACGTTCCCGCGCAGCAGAACGCCGATTGGAACGCCACCACGGGTGCTGCTGAGATCTTGAACAAGCCGACTCTCGCCACGGTTGCCACGAGTGGCAATTACAACGACCTGACTAATAAGCCGACCATCCCGACGGTGAACGATGGCAATATCATTGTACAGCAGGATGGCACCGTGGTGGGCAGCTTCACCACCAACCAGTCTGGCACCACCACCATCAACCTCACCTCTCCGAATGTGGCCGACGGCGTGTTGACCCTCAAGCGCAACGGCGTCCCGGTCGGCACCTTTACTGCCAACCAGGCTATGCCCGCCAATATTGACATTGTGGTTCCGACCACCGTGGCCGAGATGACCGACGCTGCCCAGTACGCGAAAACGACGGATATTCCGACGCAGACGAGCCAGCTGACCAACAACAGCGGCTTCATCACCGCTTCGGATATTCCCGCGCAGCAGAATGCAGACTGGAACGCCACTACGGGTGCGGCCCAGATCTTGAACAAACCGACCCTTGCCACGGTTGCCACAAGCGGCAATTACAACGACCTGACAAACAAGCCGACCATCCCGGCCGCCCAGGTGAATGCCGACTGGAACGCCACTTCCGGCGCAGCGGAGATTCTGAACAAACCCTCTATTTCCGAAATCCAGATCCAGAGTGTCAGCCACGACACGATGTATTTCACCAACGGCACATACGCCGTGATGACGGCCGACTGGACCAACGTGACCAACAAGCCCGCCTTCGCGACCGTGGCCACCACTGGCAACTACAACGATCTCGATAACAGGCCTACCATTCCTCAAAGGACAAGTGATTTGGACAACAACTCCGGGTTCATCACCCTTGCCGATGTCCCCGCTCAGGTGCAGTCCGACTGGAATGAGGGCGACAACACCGACCCCGCCTTCATCCACAACAAGCCCGATATGAGCAACTATGCCACCCATGCCGAGATTGCCGCAGCCGGCTACCTTACCGACGCCGACATGAGCAACTTTGTGACCAAGACCGATGATGAGACGATTGGCGGCGACAAGACCTTCTTGGACAATGTCTCCGTTGCGGTCACCGGCTCCATGGAAGTGCCCTCTGTGTTGAACAATATTGCCAACGACGGCAGCCTCAACCTGAAGACTAATGTTGGTTCGGGCAACTGCGAGCAGGCCATGAACTTCTGCGACATGGAGACCATCTACCAGAACATTTTGGACAAGTTCAACGACCTTAGCGATGAGATTGACAAGCTGAACGACAGCATCAAGAAACTCAACAAGGAGAAAAACACCCCGAAGGACGGCGAGGTCTGTCCCAACACCCCGTCTGTGATCGATGTGGACGGCAACACCTATTCCACCGTGCGCATTGGCAACCAGTGCTGGATGCGTGAGAATCTGCGTGTGATGCACTGGCCGGACAGCACCCCGTCTGTGCCTCACCGGGTCACATCGCCCATTGTCGGATATCATGGAACTGCACTTTCCGGTTTGAGATACGCTTTCACGGATGTGATGGCGAATGCCTCTGCAACTCCTACATCTGCCCCGACGCAAGGTATCTGTCCTCAAGGATGGCGCGTGCCGTCTGATGAGGATTTCACCATTCTGGTGAATTACGCCATTTCCAAAACCGGTAACGCCGGTCCGTCTTTGATGGCATCGTACGGTTGGGGTAACAATACTCCTGTTGAAGGACAAAACCGTTTGGGTATGTCCTTTGTGCAGAACTGGGGTTCTGACTGTGATTTGGTCTCCACCAATCAAAAGAATTGGCGAAAGTCATCCAATACTACCGTGTCTTCGAATCCAACCAGTTCCTATAATTTCCATAGTCTCAGCGGTACATCCGACAGTAAGTTGGGTGTCCGTTGTATTCGAGCTAACAGCAATGGTGAACCCAACACCGTCCAGCTGCCAACGGTGGTCACAAATGCCCCCAATGCGCAAAATATCTACGATGTGAACGTCTCGGGTACGGACGTGTCGCTTAAAATCAAGCCGGGCGTGATTACCGAAAACGACAACAGCCTTCCTCCGATTACGAACCTGACCGAATACGGCTTTGTCTACAGTTCCACGGCCAATACCACCTCCATGCTGATGTTAGGTAAGTCGGGAGTGTCGGCAATGACCACCACGGTTTCCACACAACCCGCCTCCTATCCTGTGAATGTCGGCCAAAGTGAGAGTACTGACTATTTCGAGGTTTCCGGCCTGACCTCCGGCACTACTTACTACTACCGTGCCTATGCTACGAATGGCACTGGCACAGCCTACGGAACGGTGAGGTATTTCGTCGCGCAGTCGGATCCCAAGTCTTGCAAGGCGGCGCTCGGCAGTTCCTATCCGGACCATGCCACGGATGTGGAGGGTAACATCTACCCTACGGTGGCTTTAGGCTCGCAGTGCTGGATGGCGCAGAACCTGCGCACCAGCCAGTATGCGGACGGCAGCACGATTTCCGGCACGGTTATTCCCGGCGATGGCACGCTGAACGCCGACTACGGTCGCCTCTACAATTTCGCCCAAACCCTCCGCGGTACGGCTTCCACCGATCTCCCAGTGCAGGGTGTCTGCCCCAATGGCTGGCATGTGCCCACCTCCGATGAATGGGATGCACTCTGGAACCACATGAAAGGCATTTCCGCATACCAGTGTGGTGGCAACTCCTTGAATGTCGCCAAGGCAATGGCCTCCCAAAGCGGCTGGACTGCGATCGGAATCACATGCAGCCCGGGCAACGATCAGACAACAAACAATGCTTCCGGCTTCAATGCCTATCCGGCAGGTTACTGCTCTTCAAGCGCTAACAAATACTCCTATGGTACAAATGCCGGATTTATGTCCACTACGTATGGCGTCAACGTGTGTGTGCTCGTTGGTACCAGCACGCTAAGTAAAACTTCTTCCGCTTTGTCTGACTATGGTCGTTCCGTGCGATGCGTCTACAACGGGGCTTCCAGCAGTGTGGCCCCGACAGTGGAGACGGGCACGGCAACGTGTACGGACATAACGGCTGTGTATAATAACCGTTCGGTCTTTTTCAAATACAGGCTTACCGGCACGGTGCATTCCGGTTCGGGTATCGCGGAAAGGGGTATATGCTACTCGAACTCCGTGACCACGCCCACCTACGAGAGCTGTCCCTCCCTCACCTCCACGTCGAACAACATTTCGGTGATTCGTGACGAATTTGAGCCGGGTGAAACGTACTATTACCGCGCGTATGCCAAGACTTCCAGCGGGGATATTACTTATGGAGCGGTGAAGAGTTTCACCATGCCGGTCCTGCCGACGGTTACCACTGTGGGTGTCAATAGTTATACCGCCACGACTGCCAGCCTCAGTGGCAAAGTAAACAGCTTGGGTACCACCTCCGAGGTCGCCATCACGAGCCGGGGTGTGGATGTCCGCACGGCCCAATATCCGAGTGGCACCACGCTCACCTCCGGAACCGTTACCGGCAGTTCAACGGGAACCTACAACGTGTCTGTCTCCGGCCTTACTGCAGGTACCACCTACTATGCAATTGCCAGTTACAATGTTACCATAACCATGGATGGGTTCTCAAAAACTTTCAAGCTCTATTCTGACGATTCCAGTGTTCCATTCATGGTGGGTACGAAGCCTTCAGTCTCCATGACAGGTGTGACATACGCGGGTGACAATCAAACCCAAATAAGGTACACATGGAAAGGCAACCTTGATAATGCCGGAACTCCCGTCATCACGGAAAAAGGTTTTGTTTACAGTCAAACGAATATCACCCCTACGTTAAGAGCAGGAGGAAGTTATGGTAAACAGGTCGTTGCCGGAACATCTACAGGGTCGTTTGCTTATAATGCCTTGTTCTCATCCCCAAATACAACGTGGTATGTCCGTGCCTACGCCATCAGCGCCTTGGACACGGTATACGCAACAACAATCTATTCGTTCACGACCCACGACTACCCCGGTGTGACTTTGTCCAATAACTATGCAAGTGACTACTATTACAGTGCGGAAGTGACCACGACCTCAATCAGGTTGCACAGCAGTTTTAACTCCAAATCCTCCTCCAGCACGTCCGGCGGATGCGAGGCGGCGCACTCGCAAGGCTATGTCTATTCCACCAGCCCGATGACGATTTCTGACGTTGACGCCACTTCTACGGGAATCAACTCCAATTCCGGACCTTCAACATTTGGAACGAGCGTCACGACTGATGGCGCTGTCGATACGCTCAAAAATCTTTCCGCGAACACGAAGTACTACATCCGCGCATGGGTCCGCAGTGCAGCGGGTTACACCTACAGTAACGAGCGTGTGATCAGGACCAAGCTTTCTTGCGGAGGCATTCTCTACGATCAGAATGGAAACTCCTACTTCACAGTGACCGTCGGTTCCGGTTCCTCTACCCAGTGCTGGATGAAGTACAATCTCAAGGCCAATAACTACGACAATACCTTGAACCAGACTGAGAATGGTTCCGGTACGGCTGTTACTTATGGTAGCTCTTCGTATTCTGAAACCAACAAGTATAGGTATTATCCGGGAGGTAACTCATCCAATGTGGCCTCATACGGTAATCTGTACAACTGGCCGGCGGCTGTGGGGTCGGGCGTGTCTTACGCGACCCATTCCAGCTCCACGATGACGAACTCGGCAAGCAAGGCTCAAGGAATCTGTCCTCGTGGCTGGCACGTTCCCACCCAGGCGGAATGGAACTATTTAGACAGCAAAATCAGCAGCTATTATACTTCATTCGCACCTCAATTTGCCGGATATTTTGCGAACGGTTACACGAACATGTTAACAGAAAGAGGCGAATATTGGTCCAGCACGTTGAAGTCAGGAAACGAATACTACTATTGGTGGTACCAAAGTTCTGGTACTCATGGTGTAACATACGATCCGACGGACATCGGCAAGTCTGTGCGCTGCATCCAGGACTAACCTCTTGAGCTGAGACTCTACAAGAATATGTGAACAAGGGCGGCTTCTCCGGAAACGGAGGAGCCGTTCTTTTATTAATGCTGAATGCTGAATGCTGAATGTTGAATGTTGAATGCTGAATGTTGAATAGGTTTGTTGGTGAACGATAGATAAAACGGCGGCTCGAGATGATGTCCGAACCGCCGTTTTACGTTTAAATCGCCGTGGTTTGCCTGTAGAGACGCACTGCCGTGCGTCTCTACAAACGATACGCTATTTTATTTCAGGAATGCGATGATGTCGCCGCGGTTGACCTTCTGGCCGTGGCTGACGACCACCTCCACCAACTGTCCGTCGAAGAAGCTGGGCACCGGCTCCATGCCGTAGTAGGTGCTGATGTGGCACATCACCTCGTCTTTCTTGAACGGGGTGCCGATGGGCTTGGCCTTGGAGGTTTCGCCATCGACGGCCACCTCCCAAATCAACTGGCCGCTGGCGGGGGCGGTCACAGGACGGAGACTCGGGTCGTTCTTCATGCGGATGGAGGCATCCTGTTGCGGGTCGTAGGCGGGCTTGATGGGGGCGGTGACTTTTCCGCCATTCTCAGCTTTGTCCTTCGCGGCTGCGAGCTCGCGGTTGAAGTTCTGCTTCGCGCGGCCCTCCTTGTATTCGACATACTGCTGCTCGTGCATGGCCAACTCGAAGAGTTCCTCTTCGTCCTGGCCGACATCCCAGCCTTTCTCCTCCATCATCTTGCGGTATTTCGGCAGTTCGTCGGGGTAGTTGTCTTGCGGAACGCCGTCGAAGAAGGTGAACCCTTTCTCTTTGGCCATCTCAACGATTTCGGGCGCAAGCGGTCCGGGCAGCTGTCCGCACTTGCCGAGGATCATGTCCCACTGCTTCTGCTCCATGTAGGTGAAGCGCGGCTTGCCCTCCACTTCGGCGCGGACGTTCATCAGCGCGATGTTCTTGACGTACTGGCTGAACGGGGTCACCAAACCGGGGGTGCCGACCATCGGCCAGACGGTCTCCACTTCCTTGAACAGCTTGACCAGTAGCTCGTCTTCGGTGAGCGTCGGTTTGCCGTCTTTCTCCAAAGTGCGGTTTAGGTAGCTGTGGATGCCCTTCATGTCGGCCATCATGGAGCCCATCATGCCGCCGGGCAGACCGCAACCGAGCAGCAGCGACGTGGAAATCTTGTTCTTCGGCTCGATGAAGTAGCCGAGGAAGTCGTCGATGAACTTCTGGGTAAGCGAGCGGGCCTCCATGTAGGCGTTCATGTCGATGTCGGCGACCTCGAAGCCGTCGTCGCGAAGCATGGCCTGCACGGCGATGACGTCGGGGTGGACCATACCCCAGGAGAGGGGCTCCATGGCCACGTCAACGATGTCGGCGCCGTTGCGGCACACTTCGAGAACGGAGGCCATCGAGAGGCCGGGGCCGGTGTGGCCGTGGTATTGAATCACCAAATGCGGGTATTTCTCCTTGATGGCCTTCACTAATTTGCCGAGGGTCGCGGGGCGCCCGATGCCGGCCATGTCCTTGAGGCCGATCTCCTTAGCGCCGTATTCCACGTATTTATCGACTACGGAGAGGTAGTGTTCAAGCGTGTGCACGGGCGAGTGCGAGATGCTGAGGGCGGCCTGCGAGATGAGGCCGAACTCGTTGGCATATTTGATGGAGAGTTCCAGATTGCGGTGGTCGTTGAGGCCGCAGAAGGAGCGCACCACATCGACGCCTTGGGCCTTCTTGACCTTGCACATGAGCCGGCGCACGTCGGCGGGCACGGGGTACATGCGCAGGCCGTTGAGGGCGCGTTCCAGCATCTGGCACTGGATGCCGGCCTCGCGCAGCGGCTTCGTCCACTCGCGCACGGCGTGGTTGGGGTTCTCGCCGTACAGCAGGTTCACCTGCTCGAAGGCACCGCCGTTGGTCTCCACACGGTCGAAGCAACCCATTTTCACAATCACGGGGGCAATCTCCGTCAGTTGGTCGACGCGGGGCTGGTATTTGCCCGACGACTGCCACATGTCACGATACACCAAACAGAATTTGATACGCTTTTTCATACTTTATACCTCTTTTATCTTTCTGTAAATCAATAAAATGTAATAATTATTGCTGCATTGCAGACGGTGGCAAAGATACATTTTTTTGGTGAACTCTGATGCATGATCTGTGAACGGTCATTAGAAAATCACCTGCCATTTTGTCAGTGTTTGACTTTTGGCAATATGTTTGCTTTAGGATGTGGCGCTAATGGTAGACTTAACGCTTAATAACCTATAATCCATAACCCTTAAACCGAATAATATGAATCCGAATAATTTAACAATCAAAACCCAAGAAGTCATCGGGAACGCCCAGATGCTGGCGGCCCGGAATCAAAACCAGCAGGTCGACACGCTGCACATCCTCAAGTCGATGCTCGACACCGACGACAATGTGATCCCCTTCCTGCTGAAGAAACAGTCGTGCAACCCGCAGACGCTCAAGGCGGCGGTGGAGCGCGAAATCAACCGTCTGCCCAAGAGCAGCGGCACTGAAATCTACCTCGGCGGCACCACCCAGACCGCCATGCAGAAGGCCGCGATGTTCTGTGATGCATCCGGCGACGAGTACATGGCGCTCGAGCACCTGTTCTACGGCATCTTCATGGCCGGCGGACAGGCGGCGCAGATGCTCAAGGACGCCGGTATCACCGAGAAGAGCCTCAAGGCGGCCATCGCGGAGCTGCACAACGGCAAGAAGGTGAACGGAGAAAACTCCGAAGAGACCTTCAACGCCTTGAACAAGTATGCCAAGAACCTCAACGAGATGGCCCGCAAGGGCAAACTCGACCCGGTTATCGGCCGTGATGAGGAAATTCGCCGTGTGCTGCAGATTCTGTCGCGCCGTACCAAGAACAACCCGATTCTCATCGGTGAGGCGGGTGTCGGCAAGACCGCCATTGCGGAGGGCTTGGCCCAGCGTTTGGTGAGCGGCGATATTCCCGAGAACTTGAAAACCAAGAAGTTGTTTTCCCTTGACATGGGCGCCCTCATTGCCGGTGCCAAGTACAAGGGCGAGTTCGAGGAGCGGTTGAAGAGCGTTGTGAACGAGGTCATTGAGTCCAACGGCGAAATCATCCTCTTCATCGACGAAATCCACACCCTCGTGGGCGCGGGTGCGTCGGGCGAAGGTGCAATGGATGCCGCCAACATCCTCAAACCTGCGCTGGCCCGTGGCGAACTGCGCTCCATCGGCGCGACCACCTTGGACGAGTACCAGAAGTACTTCGAAAAGGATAAAGCCCTTGAGCGTCGTTTCCAACCCGTAAAAATCGAGGAACCCGACAAATACAGCGCCATCTCCATCCTTCGTGGCTTGAAGGAGCGCTACGAGAACCACCACCAGGTGAAAATCATGGACGAGGCCATCATCGCGGCCGTGGAGCTGTCGCAGCGTTACATCGGCGACCGTTTCCTCCCCGACAAGGCCATCGACCTCATCGACGAGGCTGCTGCCAAGCTAAAGTTAGAGATTAACTCCGTGCCTGAAGAACTCGACGATGTGCAACACCGTATCTCCCAGCTCGAAATTGAGCGCGAGGCGTTGAAAATCGAGAAGGACGAGAAAAAGGTCGAGCAGTTGAGCAAAACGCTCGCCGAATTGCAGGAGCAACGCAACGCCCTTTCCACGAAATGGCGCAGCGAGAAGGAAATTATGGACAAGATCCAGCACTGCAAGGACGAAATCGAGAATTACAAGCTTGAGGCCGCGGACCAGGAGCGCCAGGGCAATTATGGCCGTGTCGCGGAGTTGCGCTACGGACTCATCAAAAACGATGAGGACCAGATCGTGAAACTCCAGGAGGAACTTGAAAAGCTGCAGGGCGGTCATGCCATGATTGACGAGAAGGTCACCGCCGACGATATCGCCGAGGTGGTGGCGCGCTGGACCGGCATCCCCGTCACCAAGATGATGCAGAGTGAGAAGTCGAAACTGTTGCACTTGGAGGAGGAATTGCACAAGCGGGTTATCGGTCAGGACGAGGCCATCACGGCCGTCTCCGACGCCATCCGCCGCAGCCGTGCGGGCTTGCAGGATCCTCGCCGTCCGTTGGGCTCCTTCATCTTCATGGGCACCACGGGCGTCGGCAAGACCGAGTTAGCGAAAGCGCTGGCCGAGTACCTCTTCAACACCGAGGAGGCTATGACGCGGTTCGACATGAGCGAGTTCCAGGAATCCTACTCCGTCTCCCGACTCATCGGTTCGCCTCCCGGCTATGTGGGTTACGACGAGGGTGGTCAGCTCACCGAGAAAGTGCGCCGGAAACCCTACTCCGTGATCCTCTTCGACGAGATCGAAAAAGCGCATCCGGATGTCTTCAACGTGCTATTGCAAGTGCTTGACGACGGGCGACTTACGGACAACAAGGGTAGGGTGGCCGACTTCAAGAACACCATCATCATCATGACGTCCAATCTCGGTTCCAACATTATCCAAGAGAACTACTCCAACCCGAATGGACAGTCCGAGGAGGAAATCTTCCGGAAGACGAAGGCCGAGCTCAATGAGATGCTGAAGAAGACCTTGAAGCCCGAGTTCCTGAACCGTATCGATGAGATTGTGATGTTCCAGCCGTTGTCGAAGCGCGAGATCAAGGACATCATCAACCTGCAGCTCAACAACTTGAGCAAGATGTTGGAGCAGAAGAACCTGAAGATCGAGTTCAGCGACTACGCGTTGAAGCTCCTGGCCGACTTGGGCTACGACCCGATGTACGGCGCCCGTCCGCTGAAGAGGGTCATCCAGAAGCAGATCATGAACGAGCTGTCGAAGCTGATCCTCTCCGAAGACATGGCCCCCGGCGACACCATCATGGTGGACTCGATGGAGGACGGGAAGTTCGTCTTCTACAAGAAAGACTGAGCCGTAGGAGCTGCGGCATCCCTGCCGCAGAAAGCCATCAGGAGCTGCGGCATCCCTGCCGCAGAAAGCCATCAGGAGCTGCGGCATCCTTGCCGCAGAAAGCCATCAGGAGCTGCGGCATCCCTGCCGCAGAAAGCCATCAGGAGCTACGGCATCCTTGCCGCAGAAAGCCATCAGGAGCTGCGGCATCCCTGCCGCAGAAAGCCATCAGGAGCTGCGGCATCCTTGCCGCAGAAAGCCATCAGGAGCTGCGGTATCCTTGCCGCAGAAAAGGTCGCCAGGAATGGCGACACTCATACAAACGACAGAATAACAGTTGTTATAGAGAAGTTTGCAGTTGAGGGGAACTCGAAAGGGTTCCCCTTGACTGTTTTAAACAGGGCGCGACACATTTGCCATTTGAGGGAAACGCAACGGCCTCCCCATGGTGTAGAGACGCAAAATTTTGCGTCTCTACGTGTTGTATAAAGAAAAAATGTATTTTTGCCACATTAATCAAGTAAAATAGAACGATGACTGTAGAGACAATGAAAGACAAAATTAAATCCAATGTTTTGGAAATGAATCCAAAGGCAGAGGTTTGGCTTTACGGCTCCCGCGCAAGGGGAACAGCGCGAGCGGATTCAGATTGGGATGTCCTTGTACTTACCCCCGACGACAGATTGTCGGTACAGGAAGAGGGACGTTTCATTGATCACATCTGCGAACTGATGGTGTCAACAGGCCAAGTCATCCAACTTTTCGCATACGGCAAGTCGGATTGGCACGAACGTCACAGCGTTACACCATTTTACCACAGTGTCCAACGAGAAGCTATAAGACTATGAACGATTACGAAGAAGACTGGACTGCTTTTGTCCGGTATCGTCTGGAAAAAGCGGAAGAGACATACCAAGCTGCGCAAGTTTTGTATGAGGCGGGGCAATGGAATTCTGTTGTCAACAGGCTTTACTACGCATGCTTTTACGCTGCCTCCGCCATTCTGTTGCACAGACATATAAGCGCAAAATCACACGCAGGAATCATCGGACAGTTTTCCGAAAATATTGTCAGAACAGGAGAAGTGAGCATAGACGATTTCCGTGTCTATTCGAAGCTCCTCAACTGGCGTACAAAAGGCGATTACAGCGACCTTTACGATTTCAGCAAAGAGGACATTGATATGGTTATGCTTCCGGCACGGCATTTCATAGACCAAGTAAAAGGATTGATTGATTTGCCATAGAGATAAATTGACAAACTCATTTGTAAAGAATACTATAACCCCATTTTTTTACCAAACCCCAAAGAACACCAAAAAGTAGAACTGAAATTATAACATATTGACATAAAGCGTTTTCGCTTTTCTTTGTTAAGTCGAAATCTGGTAAATTTCAACAACTTAGTACACAAGAAAAGAGAAACGTTCACGGTATCCGTGGACTTTTCTTGTTTGTACTAAGGGTTTTACCAGAACCTCGACTTAAAACAAAAAGTTTCACGGATTTTTTATGTTTGGAACAGAAAGGCGGAAACGGTTTCAACTAACTGAATACAAACATAAAAATACCGAATATGAAAAGATTTCCTCTTTGATTGCAATCCTCCTGCTTTGCGCGGTCAGTCTCTTCGCGCAAGCACCCGAGAAGTTCACCTACCAGGCGGTGGTGCGCAACGCTAACAACAGCCTGGTCACCAACGTGCAGGTGGGCGTGCGCGTGAGCATCCTGCAAGGAAGTGCATCGGGCACCGCCGACTATGTGGAAGTGCATACCGCCACCACAAACGCCAACGGACTTGTCACTGTCATCATCGGCGACGGAACGGTGCAGCAGGGCACCTTCGCCGACATCGACTGGGCAAACGGTCCTTCCATTCCTGCGGTGCCTACTAACGTGAGCGCTTTCACCAATGATGCAGGTTATCTTACCAGTTATACTGAAACAGACCCGCTGTTCACCGCCTGGGACAAGAACTACAACGACCTCACCAACAAGCCGACTATCCCTACTGTCCCTACCGTCGTTAGTGCCTTCAACAACGACGCGGGTTATATCACGGCAACGCAGGTGCCCGCTCAGGTCAACGCAGACTGGAATGCCACGTCGGGCGCGACACAGGTTCTGAACAAACCGACCTTATTCAGCGGCAACTATAACGACCTCACCGACAAGCCCGAAAATATCTCGGTGCCGGATAGTGTGAGCGCCTTCGTAAATGATGCGGGTTACATTACACAAGACCAGCTAAACACCTTGCTCGGCGGCTTTAACTCCCTGATAGACAGTCTCAGCAACGAGATTTACACCCTCCGTATGATGATGGACACCACCCTTTACACCGTGACCGTGATGGCCAACAACGACTCGATAGGCAGTGTCTTTGGCAGCGGCAGTTTCCGTTGGGGCGCCACCGACACGCTCATCGCCGTTCCCGATCCCGGATATCAACTCAAATACTGGGTTTCCAACCTCGGCGACACGCTTACGAACAGCACAATAGTAATCACTGTGAAACAAAATGTAGTTTGGATCGCTTATTTTGATCTACAAGAGTTACCTCAATGGATGAATTATTCAAATGATACTTGGCATGATATGTACACCACTATAAGTGAATTGAAATCTAGTGCTGTTCTTAATACATCTAAAGTAACTAATAAAACAGGTGTTTGGAATGATTTATCTTATACAGATTATATAATGGATAGTAATATAGACTATTATTTCCCATTTATTGAATCTCCAGTTGCTTTAACTGATGCTAATATAATAATTAAAATCCCTGAGGGAAAATCATTAAAAGTGTTTACATATACTACTATATCTGGTTGGGTAGAGGATAATTCATTATTTACAAATACCGGTAACAATATTTATTCTTGGGCATCGTCTATAAATGGAAAAGCAATATACGGAATAATTTGTATTTTTTTTATTTTTGCGACTTGTTTCTTCTGCGCACGAATGATGGTTGTCGCAGAGCATGTGTTTTCAAAGTGAATAATTAATAACTGTTTGAAATATAAGAATATGGAAGAAGAAAAAACTACGATTGAAGAACCCGAAAACGAAATCAAGCTTCCCGAAAATGCGTATCGGGAACTCAAGGAGGGCGAGGAGTACAAGCCCATCCTGCTGAGCGACAAGCAGTATCCCGAACTGAACGGCTGGACCATCTTCTGGGGCCTCCTGATGGCGGTCATCTTCTCGGCGGCCACCGCGTATGCGGGTCTGCGCTTCGGGCAGGTCTTCGAGGCGGCCATCCCCATCGCTATCATCGCCGTGGGTATCTCCACGCTGGCGAAACGGAAGAGTCCGCTGTCGGAAAACGTGCTCATCCAGTCGATTGGCGCGAGCTCCGGCGTGATTGTGGCGGGTGCCATCTTCACGCTGCCGGCCATCTACATTATTAAGGAGACCAACCCTGCGGCGGGCGCGGAAATCCAGGTCAACTTTTTCCAGATTTTCATGGCGTCGCTGCTCGGCGGCTTCCTCGGCATCCTCTTCCTGATACCGTTCCGCAAGTACTTCGTCTCCGACATGCACGGCAAGTACCCGTTCCCCGAAGCCACCGCCACCACCGAGATCATTGTCTCGGGTGCTAAGGGCGGCAACCAGGCCAAACTGTTGTTGATCAGCGGTTTGGTTGGCGGTCTCTACGACTTTCTGATGACGACCTTCCACTTCTGGGCCGACACCATCTCCACCCGCATGACGGGCTGGGGCGAGAAGTTGGCCATGAACCACAAGTTCGTCTTCAAGATGAGCGCGGAGTCCATCCTGTTGGGCACGGGCTACCTGATCGGCCTCAAATACGCGGCCATCATCTGCGCCGGCTCCGCTTTGTCGTGGTGGGTGCTGACCCCGCTGCTCGGCCAGTACGGCATGGTTGACGTGGACGGTGTGCAGACCGCCATGAGCACCCTCGACCCTGACATAATCTTTTCTCACTATGTGCGTTACATCGGCATCGGCGGTATCGCGATGGCCGGTATCCTCGGCGTGATCAAGTCGGCGGGTGTCATCAAGAAATCACTCGGCGTGGCCATGAAGGCGGGCAAGAACGCCGGTACCACCGGTGAGGTGCCCCGCACGCAGCGCGACCTCCCGATGAAGGTCATCCTCTTCGGCTTCCTCGCCGTCATCGTGATGATGGTGCTGTTCTTCTTCTTCGGTGGTATGCAGATGAACCTCACGCAAGTCCTTGTCGGACTGTTAGTCGTCTTCCTCTTCGCGTTCCTGTTCACCACGGTCGCGGCCACAGCCATTGCCACGGTGGGCACCAACCCCGTCTCCGGCATGACCATGATGACGCTGATTCTCAGCTCCTTCATCCTCGCTTCTGTCGGTTTGAAGGGCGGCACGGGCATCATCACCGCGTTGGTGGTGGGCGGCATCGTCTGCTCCGCGCTTTCCATGGCCGGCGGCTTCATCACTGACCTGAAAGTCGGTTACTGGATCGGCTCCTCGCCTTACAAACAGCAGGCTTTCAAGTTCGTGGGCACGTTCGTCTCCGCGCTGACGGTCGGTGCAGTCATCATGTTGCTTTCCAAGACTTACGGATATACAGGCGAGAACGCCCTTGTCGCCCCGCAGGCCAATGCCATGGCGGCCATCATCGAGCCTATGATGTACGGCGGCTCCACCCCGTGGATTCTCTACATTGTGGGCGCCATCTTGGCCATCCTGTTGGATGTGGTCGGTGTTCCCGCATTGGCATTCTCCCTCGGTATGTTCATCCCGTTGCAGCTCAATATCCCGCTGTTGGTCGGCGGTTTCCTCGCTTGGTTGGTGAAGACCCGCAGCAAAGACGAGGCCATCAACAAGGCCCGCAGCGAGAAGGGTACACTCTTAGCCTCCGGTCTGCTTGCCGGCGGCGCCATCATGGGCGTCCTCAGCGCCATCCTCAAATACGCCGGCGTCGAACCCACCTTCATGGCCGACTACATCGGTTCGCCCATGTACAACATCCTCGCCGTCGTGATGTTCGCCGGATTGTGTGTCTATCTCGTCCTGCACGCGATGCACACTGAGAAAAGTAATTAGCAGTTAGTATTCAGTAGTTAGAGAAACACCATAGTATAAAAGAAAATTTTTTCCTTAAGCAGTCCCGAAGGGACAAAACGCACGAAGTGCAATTAACCCCACACAAGGCGAAGCCGCAGTGTGGGGCGGTAAACGAGGAAACAACGAAGTGCAATTAACCCCACACAAGGCGAAGCCGCAGTGTGGGGCCTAACCAATAACCCATAACCAATAACCCATAACCATTAAGAAATGCACATTGCCGTCGCCGGAAATATAGGATCCGGAAAAACAACGTTAACAGGGATGCTGGCCAAGCATTACGGTTGGGACCCGCTCTACGAGAGCGTGGAGGACAACCCCTACCTCGCCAGCTTTTACCAGGATATGCAACGCTGGTCGTTCAATATCCAGATTTATTTTCTGAACAGCCGCTTCCGTCAGGTGCTGGACATCCGCCAGCGCAAGAAGGACGTCATCCAGGACAGGACCATCTACGAGGATGCCTACATCTTCGCGCCGAACCTGCACCGGATGGAGCTGATGGCCTCGCGCGACTTTGAGAACTACGCCTCGCTGTTCGAGTTGATGAAGAAGTTCCTGCAACCGCCGGATCTGCTCATCTACCTCAAGGCCGACGTGGAGACGCTGATTTCGCAGATCCTCAAGCGCGGGCGCGCCTACGAGGGCGACATCAGCCTGTCCTATTTGGAGAATCTCAACAAACTGTATAACAATTGGATAGACAGCTACACTGACGGAAAACTCCTCGTGGTGGATGTCAACAAGTTGAAATTCGCCGAACGGCCCGAGGATTTCGGGGTCATTATCGAGAAGATTGACACGGAATTGTACGGCCTGTTCAAATGAGGTTTTTAACACGTTACCCCGGCATGTAGAGACGTTGCGCGCAACGTCTCTACAACGGAAAACAATTGTCAACGAACAAACATGATGCGAGATTTCAACGTTTTCGGCATTATCCCCGCCCGCTACGCCTCGTCGCGATTTCCCGGCAAACCGTTGGCCTTGATCAACGGCAAGCCGATGGTGCAGTGGGTGTATGAGCGGGTGCAGTCGTCGGAGGTGCGCGACCTGGTGGTGGCCACCGATGACGAGCGCATTGCGCGGTGCGTGCGGGATTTCGGGGGTAGGGTGGTGATGACCTCGCCCGACCACGCCTCCGGCACCGACCGCTGCGGCGAGGCGGCCTTGTCGCTGGAACCTAATGATAACGATGTAGTTATCAACATCCAGGGTGACGAGCCGCTGATCTCCACGAAGGAAATCCATCTTTTGGCCAGTGCCTTCAAGGACCGTTCCGTGCAGATTGCCACGTTGGTGAACCCCTTCACCGATGCGGCTGTCCTACAGAACCCGAATGTCGTGAAGGTGGTGATGGCAAAGAATGGTAACGTCCTCTATTTCAGCCGTCTGCCGATTCCCTACATGCGCGAGGGCGGCACCCCGCCAGCGCAATACTACCGTCACATCGGGGTCTACGCCTATCGCTACGGCGTGCTTAAGCAGATTGTGCAGCTCCCGACCTCCGGATTGGAGAACAGCGAGAAACTCGAACAGCTCCGCTGGCTCGAAAACGGCTACACCATCCGCGCCCTCGCATGCGACTACCAGGGAATCGGGGTGGACACGCCGGAAGACCTTGCGAAGTTAGCAGTTAGTAGTTAGTAGTTAGCAGTTAGCAGTGGAAGATGCCGCACCCCATATAAGAAAGACCTTTTCCTTGAGCAGCCTCGGAGAGGCAAAACGCGCGATAGCGCAATTAACCCCATACAAGCGAAGCGCAGTGTGGGACATAAACGTAAAGATATGATAGACCACATCCTCAAAACCCTCCAACAAAACGACTACGTCTACATCGACCGTCTGGGCGTGTTTCGTGTCCGGATGCGGCACGCGGAGATCGCCGACGGGGTCATCCGGCCGCCGCACAACGAGGTTGTGTTCACCCCGGGCGACGACACGGAAAACAACTACGCGCTCGCCGACCAGGTGAGCCGCGAAAAACAGTGTCTCTTTACCGAGGCCAACGAGCAGATCACGGCCTGGGTCGATGAGCTGCTCGCCGCCCTGCAGCACAACAAGTCCGTCACCTACGAGGACTTCGGTACGTTCATGTTCGACAAGAAGGGAAACCTCACCTTCGAGAGCGCGGCCATCCCGCAACTCAATGGCCTCTTCGAAGGCATGGAACCGATAGACTTGAAAGTGCCCGTCGTGGCCGTGGAAGCCGAACCTGTCGAGGAACCTGAACCTGTCGAGGAGCCCGAACCCGTTATGGAACCTGAACCCGTTGTGGAACCTGAACCCGTTGTGGAACCCGAACCTGTCGAGGAACCTGAACCTGTCGCGGAACCTGAACCCGTCGTGGAGCCCGAACCCGTTGTGGAAACCGAATCGGTTGTGGAACCCGAACCTGTCGAGGAACCTGAACCTGTCGCGGAACCTGAACCCGTCGTGGAACCCGAACCCGTTGTGGAAACCGAATCGGTTGTAGAACCCGAACCTGTAGTGGAACCCGAACCCGTTGACGAACCTGAACCTGTCAAGGAACCTGAACCGATTCCCGAACCTGTTGGGGCGAATAATGATTCGCCCATTGACGAAGACAAGGATGATGAGGAAGAGGATGACGAAGACGACGAGGAAGAGGAAAAGGAAAAGGAGAAGAAGCGTCACCGTCTGGCATGGCTGTGGATTCTTCTGCTTCTGCTCGCGGTGTTAGGTGCGCTCGGCTACATTTTTAAGGATAAGCTGACCGACTACTACCATCAGTGGCGAGAGAGCAAACAATCTGTAGAGCAAGTGGTTACGACGGACCAACAATCCGATGAGACTACGGGGACTGTAACGGCGGATGAAACGGAACCGGCCGTAGACGAGTCCGAACCCGTTGAAGAGCCGGTTGCGGAGGTCTACACGCCCGAGGTGCTCAAACAGACCGCCGACGGCAAATACGATTACATCCGCTTCGAACCCGGCCACTATTACGCGATTGCGGGCAGCTTCCCTGGCGAAGCCGACGTGCTGCGCCACATCCGCCAGAAAAACCTCGACCAGTACTCCCCGAAGATTGTCCTTCAGGGCGGTGTGAAGAACCTGCGCGTCTGCATCGGCATCTTCGACACGGAAGAGGAGGCGGAGCAGTTCGCCAAGTCCATCAATTCCCAATACTGGGTGTTAAAATAAAAATTCTTCCTTGAGCAGCCCTGTAGGGGCAAGAGCTTGGTAGCCTAGGGTGAGCGAAGTGAGCCCAAGGAATAGGGAGTAACGGATGAGAAGATAATAAGATGATAAGATAACAAGATGAAAATTAACATCAAACAGCATATCCCGAACACCATCACCTGCCTGAACCTGGTGTGTGGATGCTTCTCCATCATGTCGTCGCTGAATGGCAACCTCACCTTCGCGGGCATTTGGATCGTGACGGCCGCCATCTTCGACTTCTGCGACGGCCTCAGTGCGAGGTTGCTGCATGTAGCCTCGGCCATCGGCAAGGAACTCGACTCGCTCGCCGATGTGGTCTCCTTCGGGGTCGCCCCGACGATGATCGCCTACAAGTGGCTGACTATCTGTTATTCGCAAATGCCGCCCGCCGCGCAGATTCCCTTCACCTCGTACATGACCTACCTGGTCTTCCTCGTCCCTGCGCTGTCGGCGGTGCGCTTGGCGAAGTTCAACCTCGACACCAAGCAGACGGAGAACTTCATCGGCATGCCGACGCCGGCCAACGCGCTGTTCCTCGGCTTCATCCCCGCCGCCGCTGAGCATATCGCCATCCTTGACAACTTCTGGGTGGTGCTCGTCTTTGCCGTTTTCTTCGCCATCCTGTTAGTCAGTCCGATCAATATGATCTCCCTGAAATTCAAGAACTTCAAGTTTACAGGCATGAACATTGCCCGCTATCTCCTGTTGCTGGTCGGCATTGTCTTGTTTCTGATTTTCAAGTTGGGCGCGTTCCCGCTGATTATCTTCGGCTATCTGCTCATCTCCATATTTTATCACACTTTAACGAATTTGGACGTATTATGAAATATACATCATTGGCATTGTATTGCGGTTCTTCCGCAGGAAATAATCCCGCCTACGCGCAGGAAGCGGCGCGTTTCGGCAAACTGTGCGCTCTGAAGCAGTTGACGCTCTATTACGGGGGCGGCTCCATCGGACTGATGGGGGCGGCGGCCGAGGCTTCCCTTAATCACGGGGGGAAGGTCATCGGGGTGGCCCCGGACTTTTTCGCCAAAGGCGAGGTGCTGGCCACCAACCTCACCGAGATGATTATGGTGAAGACCATGAGCGAGCGCAAGCAGCTGTTGGAAGAGCGGGCCGATGCGTTTGTGGTTTTCCCCGGCGGCTACGGCACCATGGACGAGCTCTTCGAGATGGTCACCGACGCGCAGTTGGGCCTTCATTTCAAACCTATCGCCATCTATAACTACATGGGATTCTACGACTTGCTGATTCAGCAGCTCGACAAGTTCATGGAAGAGGGCTTCTTGCGGCCTTTCCACCGCAATTTGCTGATTCATGCGGAGAATCTGGATGAGTTGTTCTATAAGTTGAATACATACGAGAATACCAACGACCATACGTGGTTGGACAAAATTAAACACTAAAACCCTGGAAATATGCAATTTAAAGATGTGTTGGTGGATGCTGCCTTCAAGCAGAAACTCGTGGATTTGGCTCGCGAGGGCCGTTCGGCGCATGCGCAGTTTTTCCTTGCGCAGCCCGGCAGCCATGCGTTAGCGTTGGCGGTCGCGCTCGGACAGTACCTCTGCTGCGAGAATCCCGGCGAGCACGACTCCTGCGGCGAGTGCCCGTCGTGCAAGCAGTTCGCCAAATTGTCACACCCTGACCTGCATCTCTATTTCCCCAACTGCACCACGAAATCGGTGAAGAAGGATCCCGAATCGAGTCTCTTTATCAAGGAGTTCCGGGATTATGTCCTGCAAAACGACTTCCATGTGGACATAAACGGCTGGCTGAATATTTTGGAAGGGGAGAATAAGCAGGCCTCCATCAATTCCCGCGACTGTTCCGACATTCTTCACCACAACAACACGCAGTCGCACCAGGACGGCTGCAAGGTCTATATCCTCTGGTGCGTGGACCGTCTGTATCATTCGGCCGCGCCCAAAT
Organism: Bacteroidales bacterium; assembly: GCA_017395245.1. Lineage (GTDB taxonomy): Bacteria > Bacteroidota > Bacteroidia > Bacteroidales > WCHB1-69 > F23-D06. The sequence continues at coordinate 77,613 of JAFPVR010000116.1, forward strand.
TGCTGAAAACCCTCGAAGAGCCTGAGTCCAATTCGGTGTTCATCCTCATTTCGGAGGAGCCCGACAAGATTTTGAACACCATCCTGTCGCGCACGCAGCTCGTGAAAATCCCCCGTCTGACTGACGCGGATCTCTCCGAGAAGTTGCAACAAACGTATCCGGATCTCTCCCCCGACGAGGCGTCCGACATCGCTATATTGGCCGACGGCAACTATAACAAGGCCATGCACATTGTCACCGACAACGAGGACCAACGCGTGCTTTTGCAGCAATTCGAGGTCGTTTTCGACAGTGTTACCGCCATGGCACAGCGAAAACCGCTGGTTTCGGTGCAATACGAGCAGGCACAGACGGCCTTGGCCGAGGTGGTCGCGGCCGGCCGCGAATACCAGAAACAGTATCTCCAGCTGATGCTGCGTATGTTGCGCAACATTCTGATGATGAATTCCAACAATTCGGGATTGCTGAAAGTGACCCATCAGGAGCAATCCGTCTTGGACAAATACCGCGGCTTCATCCACCTGAAGCAGATTTCCGTCATGACCGACCTCTGCAACGAAGCCCTGTACCACATCACCCGCAACGGCAACTCCTCGCTCATCTTCACCGATCTCTATTTCAAACTGGTGAACAGCCTTGAGCAGCCCCGATAGGGGCAAGAGCTTGTTTAAATTGGCCAACTGCTTTGAACAGCCCCGATAGGGGCAAGAGCTCGGTAGCCCGGGGTAAGGCCGTAGGCCGCAGCCCCGGGGAAAACGGTCAACGGTCAACGGTCACACAATAAAGGCACGGTTTTTGCGTTATGACGTCCGAAAAATTTTGATTATGAGACGTAATATTGTATTATTTGTCGCGCTGTTTCTGATGAGCGCATTCCATATCGCCAACGCCCAGGTCGAGGCATTCTGTACGGCCAAGGCACCGTCGGAAGTTGGTGTGAACCAGCAGTTTCAATACACGGTGACGACCTCGGAGAAGGGGACCGTTTTGGATACGGATTTCGGGAAGTTCGAATTCGTGGGCGGTCCGAGCATGGGGTCGAGCACCTCTATTTCCATCTCCGGCGGGCACACCGAGCAGAGCACGCAATACACGTACACCTATGTACTTTCGTGCCCGCGCGAAGGAACGTTCACCATCCCCGGGGTCTCCATTTCCGTGGACGGCAGGGTGCTGAAGAGCAACGCCGTGGAGGTCAAGGTGGTGAAGGCCGGCAAGCAGCAACAGCGTCAGCAGCAGGACGACCAGTCGGGATTTTTCCAATTCGAGTTTCCCGATTTCGGAGACTTCTTCGGCAACGACAGACGGCAGCAGCAGCCCAAGTCGAAATCGGAAAGTGTTGAGTACAAGGATGATATCAAGAAAGAAGATATGTTCGTGAAGGCGGAGATCTCGCAGGCGGAGGCTTGGCAGGGTGAGGCCGTGGTGGTGACGCACAAGCTCTACATCAAGCAGGACATACGTGGCTACGACATTGCCCGCGCTACGTATGCTGCCACTGACGCGCTCTGGCTCGACCGCCTCGACAACAGCTACAGCGAGGAATCCACGGAGACCATCAAGGGCGTGAGCTACCATGTTTACACGATTATGCAGACGGCGGCCTACCCGAGGAAAACGGGCAAGGTGACCATCCCGAAACTCGACCTGATTGTGCGCATCGGCGTGCCCGCGACCGTGCATAATCCGTTCTGGGGCACGATGACTACCACCCGTGCCAAGGACTTCCGGCTCACCGCCAACGAGCTGACCCTCAAGGTGAAGCCGCTTCCCAACACCGATAACAACGGCAAAACGGAACTCGTCGGCCATTTCGATATCTCCGCCTCCATCAACAAGACGGAAGTGGCCGTCAACCAGCCGGTTACGCTCACGGTGACGGTCTCCGGCAACGGCAACCTCCACCACATCACGGCCGACGACCTGGACATCGACTTCCCCTCCGACTGCGATGTCACGTATCCGCGTGTCAGTCAGCGCATCAGCGCGAAGGGCAACCTCGTGAGCGGCACCAAGACTTTCCAGTTTACGCTGATCCCGCGTTCCGAGGGCGAGTATTTCATCCCGAACGCCATGTTCATTTACTATGACGACGAGATGCAGGGCATCAAGGGCATTACCACGCAGGATTTCCGCTTCGAGGCCAAGCCCGGCCGCACCACCACCCCGAAAGACGACGACGACAGCTCTTCGTCGAAACCGAAAGGGAAGGTGTACAAGATATAGGGATAAAGCATGCGCCGTGTCAATAGAACACGGCGCATGCTTTTTAGGAGGGTCGGCATTCCTGCCGACCGTGCAGGAGTCCCGGCATCCCTGCCATAGGAGGGTCGGCATTCCTGCCGACCGTACAGAAGTCTCAGCATCCTTGCCGACCTGCCGAACAAGCGACAACCTAAAACAGTCGCAGCACGCGCTTAAGGGTTTCGCAAGGGGTTGGCAAGGCTTTCGCAAGGGGTTGGCAAGGGGTAGGCAAGCAAAAATGCTTGCTTGGGCTTGCGAAATACTTGCGATATGCTTGCTATATGCTTGCGAATGCGGGTGCTGGGGGTGTTGAGTGCCATTCTCTCCGATATGCGGTGAGCTAAGCAGGACGGCGATGACAGTAGGGAACGGATGCCGCGCGGGTTCAAAAGCTCCGGAGGGGATGCAAAGCTGAAGGGAACTCACCGAACGGCAGCAACTTATCAAACGTATACTAACACGCCTCTGTTAATAAAATTTTCGAGAATTTATTCCGACTGGTCCGGTTTTTGAATCACCGATGTTGTATTTTTGCAGCGTCTTAGGAGCTACGGCATTTCTGCCGCAAAAAGGTCGTCAGGAATGGCGTATCTCCTATGAATCGGCAAAATAATATGTTATATAGAATTCTGAAAAATGATTGGTAAATGAGCAAAATGTGTGAAAGAAGGCTTATGACGGAACAACAGTGTTCGGAAACAATATCTCACGTTAGACAACCTGGCTTGGAAACACAATCCAACGAAGATCATCAGCAAGGTGTGGCAGAACTGGCCTCGAAATTTGCCAGAGAATTTGGCATGGCCGAATGGGGACGTGTCATGGGATTGTTGCATGATAAAGGAAAAGAGAAAAAATCCTTCCAACAACATATCATTAAAGAGAGCGGATTGAACCCCGAAACAAGGGTTGATGGCGATTACCGACACGCATACGTAGGGGCCTTGATAGCTAAGGAATTATTTCCCAATTCACATTTGTTGATGGATAACGCCTTGATGGGACATCATAGGGGGCTTTATGATGATGGAGACATGAAAGAATTGATGAAGTTGGAAATCCCCAAAGATGTGATTGTTGAGAAAATTGATGCAGAATTTGAAATTCCACAATTAGAGAAACCTGTTAAGGGCTACCAAAAAGACATCCATCATCTGGAACGTATGCTCTATAGCTGCCTGGTGGATGCTGATTTTTTGGACACGGAAGCTTTTATGCAACCCGAACAAAGCCGTTTGAGAGGGAATTACGATTCTTTGGCGACATTGGAAGAAAGATTGGAGACGTTTTTGGCAGAATTGAAGAAAAACGCTCCAGATACGGAAGTCAATAGGATTAGGAACGAGGTTCAAAATTGGTGCGTCAAAGAGAGTGTTAATCCGCCTGACTTTTACAGTTTGACAGTTCCTACGGGTGGAGGTAAGACATTGGCCTCCATTTTGTGGGCCATCAAACATGCCATCAAGAATGACCTGAAGAGGATCATTATAGCGATCCCTTATACGAGCATCATCACGCAAACAGCAAGTGTGTTGAGAAATATATTCGGCGAGGAGAATGTGCTCGAGCACCACTCGAATGTTGACAGGTCTGCATTCGACGATAGGGAATTGACTCAAAAAATGAAATTGGCGACAGAAAATTGGGATTACCCTATCATTGTGACGACGAATGTTCAATTATTCGAATCGCTGTTTAGCAATAAGCCATCCAATTGTCGCAAATTGCACAACATTGCCAAAAGCGTTCTGATAATGGATGAAGTGCAAACCTTGCCAACCGACTTCCTGCAGCCTATTGTTGACACTTTTGACACTCTGAAGAGAGTGTTTGGCGTATCCGTTTTGTTTACAACTGCCAGCCAGCCTGTGCTATCCGGCTTGATACGGGGAACTAATTCGTTTGTTTCTTTTGAAGGTTTGCCGAATATTCACGAAATCATCCCTGATGGAACCAATCTTCACGATCGGTTGCGCCGTGTGGAACTGAAATTTGAGAAAACCCCAGAGAATTATGACGAAATAGCACAAAAAATATCCCATCATTCACGTGTGCTTTGCATTGTGAACACAAGAAATGATGCCAAAGAGATTTACTCACGGCTACACAAAGAAGGAATTTGTCTGCATCTGTCAAGAATGATGTGCCCTGACCATGTGACGGAAACCATTGACAAGGTGAAATTGGCGCTTAAAGAAACGTCAAATACAACAATCAGGGTGGTGGCGACCCAACTTATTGAAGCGGGCGTAGATATTGACTTCCCCGTAGTGTTTCGACAAGAAGCCGGACTTGACTCTGTACTTCAAGCGGCAGGCAGATGCAATAGAGAAGGAAAATTGGAAATGGGAAGCACCTTTGTTTTTGGTTTGCAGAAGCCATTGCCTCCCGGATTTATGACACAAACTAATAACGCCCGACTTGCCATGACGGATCGTGAATATGATTGGTTCTCGCCAGAAGCGATGGAGGCCTACTTCAAGCAACTTTATTCACGTGTTAATAGTTTTGACAAGAAGAACATCAAAGATTTGTTATACAAGGCTGAAATACAATTCGAAACAGCTGCATTTGCATTCCATTTGATTGATGATAATACAATTTCTGTTATCGTGAATTGGAAGAATAGCATGGAGTTAGTAGAAAGATTAGTCAGAGAAGGTCCATCCTATTCGTTAATGAAAGCATTGTCTCAATTCAGCGTCAACGTGCGGTATGGAGATATGAAGAAGCTGGTAGAGGCTGGTGCAATCGAAGAGGTGCTTGAAGGAATCTATGTAATTCGAGACCAGTCCTTTTACAGCAATGAAGTTGGTCTTGTTACAGATAATCATTGGTTAGAAGAATCATTAATAGTATAAATATGGAATATTACGACAAAGAATTTTGTTTGGAGGTGTGGGGGCCGATGGCCTGCTTCACCCGACCAGAGCTAAAAGTGGAAAGAGTGAGCTATGATATCATCACCCCATCGGCCGCGCGAGCTGTGTTTGAAGCTATCTTTTGGAAACCTGCCATCCATTGGCAGATAACAAAAATTGAAGTGTTAAATCCTATTAAATGGACAACTATCAGACGTAATGAAGTAGGTGCCGTCGCATCGAACAAGAAGAAGCAAATTTTCATAGAGGAAGAGAGACAGCAAAAGAACTCGTTGTTGCTTCAAGATGTCCATTATCGGATTTGGGCCAAGCTAGTTTTCATCCCCCAATGGAAGAGAAAAGAGACCAAGAACGCCCAAATTGACATAGAAGAAGCCGATCTGCTTAAGAGAGATGAGAATCCTGGCAAGTATAACGCCATGTTTGAACGCAGGGCGAGCAAAGGCCAGTGCTTCAACCAACCTTATTTGGGCACACGAGAGTTTTCAGCCTCTTTCTGTTTAGTAAAGCCAGAACAAGAAGATTTGAAAGACCCTATTGACGAGAGTCGCGACCTTGGCATTATGCTTTACGATATGGATTTTGAAGGCAATCCCGATAAACCCGAAGCAATGTTTTATCGTGCTCGTATGGAGCACGGCGTTATTATTGTTCCACCAATTGACAGTAAGGAGGTTTTGAGATGATACTGCAAGCGTTATATGAATATTACAAAAGATGCGACAATTTGCCACGAAAAGGAATGGAACTCAAAGAGATTGGCTTCTTAATTGTCATAGATAAAGAAGGTCATTTTCTGAAATTTGAAGACAGAAGAATTGACAAGAAGCAAGCTCAGCAATTTCTTGTTAAAAAGCATGTGGGGCGTACAAGTGCTCTTGCAGCAAACCACCTGTATGATAATAGTGGTTATGTTTTGGGATATTCTGAAAAGGGAGATGCGCGGGCTCAATACCAAACTTTCAAAGATAAAGTGAATGCCATTTTTGAATTACATCCGGATAATCCTGATATAACAGCTGTTCACAAGTTCTATCAAGAAGAGCAAAGTGCGGTTTTCGAATTAATGCAAAAAGACTCACTTTGGCCGGAAATTTTGAAGAATTTAAATAAGAAGTTCTCTACATTCTCTTTTCTTATTGAAGGAGATACGGAAATCGTAGCTGCAAAGAAGGAACTATTAGATTTACTTGAAAACGACGTTAACGATTGCGATCAGATATGTTTGGTGTCAGGAGAGAGAGGACATTCTGTCGAGACAACTACGGCAACCATGATTCCTGGCAGTCAAGCAACAGCTAAGCTTGTCTCATTTCAACTGAATTCAGGATATGATTCATACGGGAAAGAAAAAGGAGGCAATGCGCCAATTAGCGAGGAAGCGGAATTTGCATATACAACAGCTCTAAATTACATGCTCCGTTCCGATTCGAGAAACAAATTCCTTATTGGCAATCGCACTTTTTTGTTTTGGGCATCCAAAGATAACGAAGCAGGTAACCAGGCAGAAGAAAGCATCTTTAGTATGTTTGGCAACAACGAACAAGAAGATGACCCCAACCGAAATATTGAACAGGTAAGAAAAACGTTCAACTCCATATATTCAGGATCTTTGAGAACGAATTTGGATGACAAGTTCTATATCCTTGGTCTTGCGCCAAACTCAGCACGTATCGCGGTCACATATTGGTCTGAATTGCCACTAAAAGAGTTTGCGTCGTTGATATTGCGTCACTTTGAAGATATGGACATTGTTGACACGCGAAAAGAGAAAAAGCCCTATATGGGACTGCGTTCTATCTTGGCTGCAGTCACATTAGGCGGAAAATCGTCGGATGCTACGCCAAACTTGCCCGAAGCTGTCGTGAAAAGCATTTTCCAGGGTATTTCATACCCTTATACGCTGTTTGCAGGATGCATCCGTCGTATTCGTGCCGAACAAAGTCTCAATATTACCCGAGCCGCCATCATCAAGGCTTATTTGAACAGAAAAACAAATGATAATCAAAAAAAAATAGGAAAAATGTTAGACATCCAAAACACCAACCAAGGCTACCTTTGTGGCCGATTGTTTGCCGTGCTTGACAAGATTCAAGACGAGGCAAACCACCAGCATTCTATCCGCGAACGGTATATGAACTCAGCAAGTGCCACACCTGCCGCCGTATTCGCTACCATTCTCAACCTGTCATACCATCATTCGGAGAAGTTAACCGAGGGACGGAAAGTTTGGTTTGAGAAAATCAAACAGGAAATCGTTGATAAGATAAGTTCCGACGGTTTCCCGGCTCACCTTGACCTACAAGATCAAGGAAGATTCTTTGTGGGCTATTATCAGCAAACACAATGGTTTTACACCAAGAAAGAAGAACAAACAACTGAAGAATAACGATTAAAATTTATAGTATTATGTCAGAATTAAAAAACAGAATTGATTTTGTGTACATTTTCGATGTACAAGATGGTAACCCCAATGGCGATCCCGACGCAGGCAATCTGCCTCGTGTGGACGCGGAAACAGGTATGGGACTCGTGACCGATGTGTGCCTGAAGCGCAAAGTACGTAATTACGTGCAGATTGTGAAAGATTGTTCGCAGGGATTTGATATTTATGTGAAAGAAAAAGCTGTACTTGGAAGAAGTCATGTTGCGGCATTCAAGGCACTGGGGTATAAATTAGGTGAAGACTCAAAAAAACAAATACCTAACGAATTAAAAGGCGAACTTGAAGAATCCTCCTTGTTTGAAGGACTCTCAATCACCGAAGAAGATGAAGCTGAATATTTGGTAGTTGAAGGAGATGCTGATAAAAAGGCAATCCAAGAATGGTTAAAAGAATCTGGATTAAGCAAAGATGCTATCGCTTTTGTTAAAACAGCACTGAAAGATGCTAAAGCAAGGAAGCAAACTTCTGAAGAGACCGAAGGAGGTCGTCAATGGATGTGTTCTAACTTTTATGACATCAGGAGTTTCGGTGCTGTATTATCGTTAAAATCAGCTCCTAACTGTGGTCAAGTCCGCGGTCCTATTCAATTTACTTTTGCCCGGTCAGTGGATGCTATTGCAACCGCTGAACATTCCATCACGCGCATGGCTGTGGCAACAGAAAAAGAGGCCGAGAAACAAGGTGGGGACAATCGTACGATGGGTCGCAAAGCTATAGTTCCCTACGGACTCTATGTCTGCCATGGTTTCGTCTCAGCCAATCTCGCCAAACAAACTGGTTTTACCGAAGAAGATTTGGAACTGTTCTGGGAAGCCTTGAAAAACATGTTCGACATTGACCGATCTGCAGCTCGTGGGTTAATGAGTGCCCAAAAACTGATTGTATTCAAACACGATTCAGTATTAGGGAACGCTCCCGCCAACAAACTTTTTGATCTGGTCAAGGTTGAAAAGAACACCACAGATGCACCACGATCATTCAAAGATTACAATGTTACTGTAAATGAAACTGCTATACCTGCAGGTGTGCATGTAGAATATCTTATCTAAGCAATGTACACCGAAGACGAAATGCTCATGTTGTCGGGGATTCAGCACTTCGTGTTCTGTCCCCGGCAGTGGGCATTGATTCACATCGAACAGGTTTGGTCGGACAATCGGCTGACGGTCGAGGGACGATTGCTTCACCAACAGGCGGATGACCCATTCTATCGGCAGAAAAACGGAGATTGCGTTTCTTTACGTTCCGTATCCATCGCCTCAAAGGAATTGGGTCTGTACGGCTTTTCTGATGTCGTGGAGCTGAGGCCTTCGGATTACGCTACGGATTGCATCCGACATCCCTCATATCCGGGCTATTGGAAACCGTTCCCCGTTGAATACAAGCGAGGACATTCGAAGCCGGATGAACGGGACGAAGTTCAATTGGTTGCGCAAGTCATCTGCCTTGAAGAGATGCATGGCATAAAAATTGACCATGCATACCTTTTTTATTGGGAGGTCCGCCGAAGAGAGGAAATCGCCATAAACGAGAATCTCCGGCGGTTGACTAAACAATACGCAGATGAAATGCACCGGATATTCAAAACGGGAGTCGTCCCCAAAGCGGAGAAAAGTCGCAAATGCTACCATTGTTCGTTGTTCGATATTTGTCTCCCCGACACCAAAGTCAAACTGTTAGCCAAAAACTACTTGAAAAAGAATCTTTATGAGGAAACTCCTTAATGTGTTATATGTCACCACTCCAGAGTCTTATTTGAGCAAAGACGGGCTGAATGTGGTGGTTTCCGTCAATCAAGAAGAGCGATTCCGAATCCCCATTGTCAACATTGAAGGAATTGTGACCTTCGGTTATATGGGCGCAAGTCCGGGACTGATGAGGCTCTGTGCCGACAATGGGGTTTCCTTGTCGTTTTTGTCGCCCAACGGTCGTTTCATCGGTCGTTTTCAAGGACCGGTTCATGGAAACGTTTTGCTTAGGAAAACCCAGTATCAAACTGCTGACAATGAGGATTGTGCCTTGCATTTTGCGCGTCTGTTTGTTGCGGGCAAAATCCAAAATTACAAGGCCATACTTCAGAGATTCATTCGTGACAATGGCGCCAACAGCGAAGTTGAAGCGGCGATACCATTGTTAGATTCGAGCAAACATCGGGCATTGAACACGAATAATGTTTCAAGTCTGATTGGGGTTGAAGGCGATGCGGCTAATACCTATTTTGGCGTGTTTCCGAATCTGATTCTCCATCAGAAAGAAGGGTTTCCGTTCCAAGGGAGGAACAAACGCCCTCCCAAAGATGCGGTAAATGCCTTGCTCTCGTTCGTTTATACCTTGTTGGCCAACGAAACGGCTGCTGCCTTGGAAACGGTTGGACTTGATCCATACGTCGGTTTTCTGCATTCACTAAGACCCGGACGGACCTCGTTGGCTTTGGATTTGATGGAAGAGATGAGGGCTTATTTAGGTGATCGGTTGGTGCTTTCCCTCATCAATCGCAAGCAAGTGGCACCCAATGATTTTGTGCGGCAGGGCGAAAGTGGTGTAGTGATGACAGAAAACTGTCGCAAGACAGTCCTGACCGCGTGGCAAAATAGGAAAAAGGAGACTTTTGTGCATCCGTATTTGGAAGAGAAAATTCCCATCGGACTGCTCCCATACGCCCAAGCATTGCTGCTGGCAAGGACCATTCGGGGAGATATTGATGATTATCCTGTTTTTTTGATTCGTTAAGACTATGATGGTGCTTATTACATACGATGTGGAGACAGCGACCCTTGCGGGGGCAAGGCGATTGCGGCGAGTGGCCAAGGAGTGTCAGAATTACGGGCAACGCGTGCAAAATTCTGTGTTTGAATGCGTGTTGACAGAAGCGCAGTACGCCATGTTGAGAAATAAGATCACCTCGCTTATTGACGAGGAGAAAGACAGTGTCCGTTTCTACTTTCTTGGGAACAACTGGAATAACCGAGTGGAGTTTGTTGGAAGAAAGACTTCGTTCGATGTTACTTCGGAATTGATAATTTGACGATGCGAACGCCCAGCATTGCAAAAAATATTGTATTTTCGCGCCGCCTGATAATGAATGCGTTATCGGATGTCCCGTCGTTGATGATGTTTGTTTTGACGGCAAGCATTTCGGTTCGCGGAGCAGGTGCTCTAAAGCACTGACACACAAATACAAAAGAAGCATACAGTCGCGCCCCCCGTGGGCGCGTGGATTGAAACTCGTCGGTCATGTCCTTGGTGTCGAGCAGGAAGGTCGCGCCCCCCGTGGGCGCGTGGATTGAAACTACAGTCAAAATGGCCTTTTGGTTTTATCTCTGTGTCGCGCCCCCCGTGGGCGCGTGGATTGAAACTACAAACGATTACTCCAAGTTTGCCAATCTTTGTCGCGCCCCCCGTGGGCGCGTGGATTGAAACATCAGCGAAGAGAACTTCGACATCGCGGAGCGGAGTCGCGCCCCCCGTGGGCGCGTGGATTGAAACCATGAGCCCGTAGGTGTTTTCATAGCAGTACCCGGTCGCGCCCCCCGTGGGCGCGTGGATTGAAACTCGGTGTATATCGTCTCCACGTTGTACAGGTATCGTCGCGCCCCCCGTGGGCGCGTGGATTGAAACTGGTAAAACGTAATCATACCGAGCAGCTTTACAGTCGCGCCCCCCGTGGGCGCGTGGATTGAAACTGTAAGATTATTATTTTTGCAACGTCAAACATTCAAGTCGCGCCCCCCGTGGGCGCGTGGATTGAAACTCCTCTATGGTCACCTGCTCGATGCTCTGCGATGTCGCGCCCCCCGTGGGCGCGTGGATTGAAACACGGTGAAACCGGCGCGGTTCATCGCGGTCTCGAAGTCGCGCCCCCCGTGGGCGCGTGGATTGAAACCTTGACAAGACACGGATACAAGATGCCGTAATCCGGTCGCGCCCCCCGTGGGCGCGTGGATTGAAACATCTTCTTCAGCTCGGTCTCGCGGCGAACGATTGTCGCGCCCCCCGTGGGCGCGTGGATTGAAACTCTCCGCAGCCGGCATCACGGTCAACAAGCTCAGGTCGCGCCCCCCGTGGGCGCGTGGATTGAAACTTGTCGCGCAGCATGTCCGTGATGGCGGGCTTGAGGTCGCGCCCCCCGTGGGCGCGTGGATTGAAACCGTTCGTCGATCCCGCAGAGGTCGAGGCCGCGTCCAGTCGCGCCCCCCGTGGGCGCGTGGATTGAAACTCTTTGTTCGCAGCCGGAAACGCGAGAGGAAGCAGTCGCGCCCCCCGTGGGCGCGTGGATTGAAACGTAGATGCCCTGCAGCTCGTCGAGCAGGGCTTTGAAGTCGCGCCCCCCGTGGGCGCGTGGATTGAAACACCATCGACGGCGGCGACGGCACCGAGATAGAGAGTCGCGCCCCCCGTGGGCGCGTGGATTGAAACACGGCATTCCGCCTGTCGGCGCAGGAGCCGACGGTGTCGCGCCCCCCGTGGGCGCGTGGATTGAAACACCGAGGATAGTATTATCAGCAGAAACAAGTTGCGTCGCGCCCCCCGTGGGCGCGTGGATTGAAACACAGTTGTAAACATTAAGTTTACTGAACTTTTCAGTCGCGCCCCCCGTGGGCGCGTGGATTGAAACATGGTTGAAGAAAGGTGGGGCGGCAAGCCGCCATGTCGCGCCCCCCGTGGGCGCGTGGATTGAAACTGTACTAAAAATGTAGTCATAACTTCGGGGTTGGTCGCGCCCCCCGTGGGCGCGTGGATTGAAACCATCTTTGCAGGCTGTCACTGAGCCGTCTCGTGGTCGCGCCCCCCGTGGGCGCGTGGATTGAAACTGAAACTGATTATGCTATTGCTGCTGCTCAGGATTGTCGCGCCCCCCGTGGGCGCGTGGATTGAAACC
>JAFPVR010000117.1 GCA_017395245.1 Bacteroidales bacterium
AACGCTGCGGCTGAATCCCTGAATGCCAAAATCAAGGCATTCCGCTCCATGCTCCACGGGGTCTCCGACAGACCTTTCTTCATGTACCGAATAGCTACGATATTTGGTTAGGCCTCCCACGGACATTTTCCGCTGCCCCACAATTTAACAAAATAATGCGGTGAGATAGGGGGCTCTGTGATACTTCTAAAATCACAAAAACGATGATCCTTGTGTTGCAATTGTTCATAGAAATAATCAGGTGGAAAATTAGGTATATGTGAAAGGCGCCGCATTGGGAATGATTCTGTTTTGACAACCGTATATGTGATTCCTCAAGATGTAAATGTCGCAACGTTAAGAAAATCAGGTTGTAGGTATTTCATGTCGCCATTAACATCAGCGATGGACGAGTGCGGGGCTTTCATCTTAAGTGTACCCAAAAATAAAGAGAGTTTGTATGCTTTCTACAACACTCAAGATTATGTCTGTTTGATACGATTCTTCCCATTGAACTGCTGTGGTTCCATAAAACCTCACCAATGAACAGCCGCAGCCCATATCGCCCGCGGATTCCGCAGACCACCGCAGACATTATACGTGTAGATACGTGTGATACGCGGAATCCCAAACACGTTTTTTCACAATTCAGACAAAAATCTTCCAAAATCAAACGGGAGAACAGCCCGGAAAACAGCTTTTTTCGCCCAAAGAGCAACCAAATCACGACTCTAAAAGACAATTATAAAACTGACCTTCAATCGGTTACAAAAAAAGTTAAAAAAAGTTCCGGCAAGCGTTACGCCATATCGAAAAAATACTATCTTTGCCACCGCAAAAACGACGAGACGTTCATTGAAACTTATGCCGATATAGCTCAGTTGGTAGAGCAGCTGATTTGTAATCAGCCGGTCGTTGGTTCAAGTCCGACTATCGGCTCAGAGGCATAAACGAAACATAGATGGGAGAGTTCCAGAGCGGTCAAATGGGACAGACTGTAAATCTGCTGGCTAAGCCTTCGGAGGTTCGAATCCTTCCTCTCCCACTTGTTTTTTTTTATGCGGAAGTAGCTCATCCGGTAGAGCGACAGCCTTCCAAGCTGTAGGTGGCGGGTTCGAGTCCCGTTTTCCGCTCCAGACACTTATTTTTTTCATAACATTTAGATGATTTTTGTGAAGCGACAATGAGTTTACTCCTTGTCGCTTTTTTTTTTGACCATTGACCTCAACCTTAAACTCAATAACCCATAACCAATAACCCATAACCAATAACCTATAACCACTCAAAATGTACGAACAACAACTAACCCATCCCATATACGCCTACGTGCGCGAGGCGGCCGACGCGCTCGGTTGCGATGCCTACGTGGTCGGCGGCGTGGTGCGCGACCTGGTCATGCGGCGCCACAACACCGACATCGACATCGTGACGGTGGGCAGCGGCATCGAGCTCGCCACCCGCACCGCCGCGCTCATCTCCCCCGACCTCCACGTCAACGTCTATCGCAATTTCGGCACCGCCCAGTTCCACTACGAGGGCTGCGTCATTGAGTTCGTGGGCGCACGTCGCGAGTCCTACAGCCGCGATTCCCGCAAGCCCATCGTCGAGGACGGCACCTTGGAGGACGACCAGCTGCGCCGCGACTTCACCATCAACGCCATGGCCATCTCCCTCAACGGCGAACAACCCTACACCCTTGTAGATCCCTTCGACGGTCTCTCCGACATCGCCGCCAAACTCATCCGCACCCCCTGCGACCCCGACCGCACCTTTTCCGACGACCCCTTGCGCATGATGCGCGCCGTGCGGTTCGCCACCCAGCTCAACTTCACCATCTACCCCGAAACCTTCGAGGCCATCCGCCGCAACGCCTACCGCCTCGACATCATCTCGCAGGAACGCATCATGGAGGAGTTCAACAAAATCCTGCGCTGCATCCGTCCCTCCAAAGGCATCCGGCTGCTCGACGAGTGCGGCCTCCTGGAGCGATTCCTGCCCGAACTCGTCGCCCTCAAAGGCGTGAGCAGTGTTAACGGGAAAGGCCACAAAGACAACTACCTGCACACGTTAGAGGTGGTGGACAACGTGGCAATGAGCTGCACCAACGTATGGCTCGTCTGGGCCGCCCTGCTTCACGACATCGCCAAACCCGCCACCAAACGTTTCGACCCCGTGCACGGCTGGTCGTTCCACGGCCACGAAGTGGTGGGCGCGAAAATGGCCTCCAAAATCTTCCACAGACTGAAACTACCTGTCACCGAGCGGCTTAAGTACGTCCAGAAGCTCATCAACCTGCACTTGCGCCCCATCGCGCTGGTGGAGGACAACATCACCGACTCCGCCGTGCGCCGCCTGCTGTTCGAGGCCGGCAACGACATCGACGACCTGATGATGCTCTGCGAAGCCGACATCACCTCCAAAAACTCTGACAAGATCCGCCGCTACCGCCACAACTTCGAAATCGTGCGCGACAAGCTCGTGGAAATCGAGGAGAAGGACCGTCTGCGCAACTGGCAACCGCCCATCTCCGGTGAGGACATTATGCGGGCCTTCGACCTCAAACCCTGCCGCACCGTCGGCGACATCAAAGACGCGGTGTGCGACGCCATCCTCGACGGCGACATCGAAAACACCCGCAAGGCCGCCTGGCAACGCATGATCGAGGCCGGCGTGATGTTAGGATTAACACCCGTAAACCCAAAGGATATATAAAAAAAGATGAATAATATTATACATGGTAAACTGTCAGGAATCTTCCTCGCACTCCTCATGGCATTGGGCCTATTCGCCGGTTGCAACAACAAGAAGCAAATGATGGAGAAGCCCAAGGACCTGATCAACCGCATCACGCTGGTCAATATTCTGGCCGACAGTTACCTGATAGAAAGCACGTTGCAGATAACTCCGCAAGACAGCATCAGCAAGGAGGATCTGGCACGGCAGTATTACAAAGACCTCTTCGACCGCTATCACATCACCAACGAACAGTTTGAGTCGTCCGTTGCCTACTACGTCAGTGAGGAGAAGTCCGCCGAAAAGCTCCTCAACGACGCCGCAACGCTGATTGTGAGCAAAAAGACGGAGATGCTGGCATCGGACATGGAAAACTAAGGATTCACGACACGCTTATCCAACGCCGTTTTCATGTATTTGGAAGGTGTCAGCCCATACTTTTTCGCAAACGAGCGCAGGAAAGTGGAATAGGAATTGAAACCGGAGAGTCCGGCGACCTCATCCAACGAGTATTGCCGGCCGATAGTCTTCTCATCCAACAGGGCTTTTGCCTCCTCCAACCGGAAATCGTTGATATAATCATAAAAGGTCTTTTGCTTTTCCTTATTGATGTAGGAGCTCAAATATTGGCGGTTGGTACCCAAAAGCGTTGCCAACTTTTGCACCGTCAGCGATTTGTCCAAATAACACTTGTTCTCACGGACAAACTTGTCAACATCTTTGCCGACAAACGTTTCATAATAGATGGTACATGCGCTCGAAGACATTGGATTCGGTTCCACGGTGTCGTTCTTTGCAGGGATGTCGAGCAGTGCCTCCTGCTCCTCCGACGCAACGGTGAACACCTCCTGCTGAACAATCCTGTGCGTAACAAACAACACAAATCCCTGTGTAACAAAGCAATAGACACTGTCGAAAAGCAGGTTCCGATTGACTTCCTGTGCGGAGAACCACATCAGCTGCGATACGCTCTCGAAAGCCCACAACAGTTGGACTACAAAAAGCAGTATGCATAATACGGCACTCCAGCGGAGGTCAAAGCTTTCCATGTTGCCCACATTGTCGCGCAGCATGGCGGTGTGTTTCCTTATGGAGACCAACAGGAAGACCATCAGCGCCAATGAGGCAACCAGCGTGAAAGCCTGTATGATCGGATAGATGAGAGGACTTTCCGTGACTGCAAACAGAAACATGGCGGCGAGGAACGGGACTTCCATGACAAGAAGTTGTCGCAGAGAGTATTTGTCAGGGAACACCAACGAGACGGCAAACATCATATAGGCTCCCACAATGAGGTAGTCGTAGAAGATGAGCAGTGTGTTCAGGAAGTCGGAAAAGGGAATATCCCGGCAGGCCGACACAACAAAATTGTTGAAGAAGCCAACCGAGTGCATCACCAGCACCGCCGCGAAGAGTTTGCGGAACTGATAGTTGCGGTGATGCCGGTACACATACGCCGCGCAAGCAAGCAGCACGCATTGGGTGAAACCCGACACAAAACAGAGGAGCAACAGATGGAATGAATCGCTAAACATGACGGCAAAAGTACATAAATTTTGAATATACACAGACGTGATGAAATTGCCGTTGTTGAGACGGGGCATGCCCCGTCTCTATATGATTTTTTTACGTATTGGAAAACACTTTTTACGCATTGCGAGTTCCGTTTGGGTTATAAATGCGATATTTGCACATTCACATATTCAATAACCGATAAAAAATTAAAACCCTTAATATGAGAAGATTAACTACACTTTTCGCATTCCTAATGCTCTGCGTGACGGCTCTTTTCGCGCAGGCACCTAACAAATTCACCTACCAAGCGGTAGTGCGGAACACAAGCAACCAATTAATAACCAACACGTTGGTCGGCATCCGCGTCAGCATACTGCAGAACTCCGCCACCGGCAGCGTGGTCTATTCGGAGACGCAGATGCTGAGCACCAACGCCAACGGCTTGGTGACGATGAACATCGGCGAGGGCACCGTGGTTTACGGCAGCTTCAACAACATCGACTGGAGTGCCGGAACTTTTTTCCTCAAGTCGGAAATCGACCCGACAGGCGGCAGCAACTACACGATATCGTCAACGCAGCAGCTGCTGAGCGTGCCCTACGCGCTGTACGCAAACGAGGCGGGCAACGTCTTCAGCGGCGACTACAACGACCTGACCAATCGCCCGCAGATCCCACAGGCTGTCAGCGAATTAACGAATGACGCAAATTATATCACCTTGGAACAGGTTCCCGCGCAGGTGAACGCCGACTGGAACGCAACTTCGGGCGTGGCGGAGATCCTCAACAAGCCTACAATCCCTACCGTTCCTACTGTCGTTAGCGCCTTTACCAACGACGCGGGCTACCTCACCGGTTACTCCGAAACCGACCCGCAGTTCAACGCCTGGGACAAAAACTACAACGACCTGACCAACACGCCCAGCATCCCCACCGTCCCGACCAACGTCAGCGCATTTACCAACGACGCAGGCTATATCACCGGCTACACCGAGACAGACCCGCAGTTCAACGCCTGGGACAAGGACTACAACGACCTGACCAATCTCCCGCAGATTCCGCAGATTCCCGCAGACATCAGCGCCTTCAACAACGACGTGCCGTACTTGACAGCAGAGCAGCAGATACTAAGCATCAGCAACGACACGATATTCCTCACGGGCGGCAGTTTCGTGAAGTTGCCGGAGGGCTTCAGCGGTGACTACAACGACCTGACAAACACCCCCAATCTCAACCAGTTGACGGATTCCGTGATGAACATCATCTTGATAATGCAGCAACAATGGGAGACGCAACAGCAACAGTGGCAACAGCAGCAGACACAGTTGCAGCAGCAGATTGACAGTCTGAACGAGCAGGTTTCGCAAATTCCCCATACGGAGAACACGACGTGGAACACCTCCGTGACGAACGAGACGGTCTGCGACTCCCTCGTCTGGCACGGGGAAACCTACACCGAAAGCGGCATCTATCTGCATGGCTGGACTGATGCGGAGGGCATCAACAACATGGAGGCACTGAACCTGACCGTCCAACACCCGGTGGCTGAGCTTGTCGAAGCCGCCGCGTGCGAGGCATACACATGGAACGGCACCACCTACGAAGAGTCAGGAGATTATCAACAGACCTTCACGGCTGCAAACGGCTGCGACAGCGTGGTGACCCTGCACCTGACCATATATAATGGTACCCACAATGTAATCATGTCAGACACCTGCGAGAGCTACGCTTGGAAAGGGCAGACATATACCGAGAGCGGCACTTACACGTATGCTTACACCAATACGGACGGTTGTGCCAGCATGGACACCCTCCATCTGACCATCCACCACGGCACGCACAACGTGGATACTGTAACGACCTGTGAAAGTTACACTTGGCACGATTCCACTTATACCCAAAGCGGTGTCTATACTTACGCCTACGATAACGATCATGGCTGTGCAAGCGAGGATACCCTTTACCTGACAGTGCATTACGGCACCCACAATGTAGAGACCGAAAACGCCTGCGGTTCGTACGAGTGGCACGGGCAAACATACAACGAAAGCGGCACTTTCACGTATGCTTACAACAACGAAGACGGTTGTCCCAGCGCGGATACGCTAAAAGTGGTGGTGGTCATAGTGGATGAGAAATCCTGCTCCTTGGCACCCTGCGTTACCGATGTGGACGGCAATATGTACAGCACCGTGCAGATTGGCGGCCAGTGCTGGATGCGCAGCAACCTGAGAGCCACGCATTTCCCTGACGGAACCAGCATTTTGTATGGCGGTAACGACAATCCTTGGAGTAACACCGAACCATATTATTATGAATACAGCAATTGTTTCACCTTGGAGCAGCGTGGTTATGCTTACAACTGGCTGGCGATGACTCATGGGGAAAACGGTAGCGACACCAGCACGATTGGAATACAGGGCATCTGTCCCGACGGCTGGCATGTGCCTACCAATGAGGAATGGACGCAGCTTACGGATTATATAAGTGCCCAAAACGATTATGTTTGTGATAATAACAACACGTATATAGCCAAGGCACTGGCTTCTAATACAGCATATTGGGGAAACAGTAATGGTACATGCCCTTGTTGTCCGAGTATAAACCAAAACGAGAACAACGCAACAGGTTTCAACGCAGTGCCGGCAGCCAGTTCTACTGCTTGCTATTGGAGAGCAGGGTTTTGGAGTTCCTCTTTTATATCGAACAAGGACAGGTATGAATATAGAATAATTCAATCTCATGAACCTATTGTAAGATCACTTAATAATTGGCAGGAAGACAAAAGAACCCCGTATGCCGTGCGTTGCGTGTATGACATTTCCGCCTGTGGTACTGAGTTTGAGGGCACATACACTGTGGATACCGTAACGGCTTGCGACAGCTATACCTGGCATGGACAGATATACACCGAAAGCGGCACTTACACATACGCTTACCAAAACATCTATGGTTGTCCGAGTGAAGATACGCTGAAATTGACCATCTATCAGGGGTGCACTATTGACGAGAAATCCTGCCCGGGTACACCTATAATGATGGACATAGACAGCAACGTTTACAGCACCGTACAAATTGGCGACCAGTGCTGGATGCGGTCTAATCTGCGCACCACGCGTTATGCCGACGGCACCGCCGTTCCCGCAGGCCATACGAACTTCAGCAAAACGGAACCTTATTACTATGACTTCTCCGGCCAAGGTGGCGACGGCACCAGCCAATACTTTCCCTTGTCCAAGCGCGGATATTTGTACAATTGGCCTGCGGCGATGCATGGTGCGGCATCTAGCAACACCAACCCCAGCCAAGTGCAGGGCATCTGTCCCGACGGCTGGCATGTGCCCAGCAACGAAGAGTGGACACAATTGGAAAACTATGTAAAAAGCCAAAGCCAGTACTCGTGCTGTACTGATTTATTCGGC
Organism: Bacteroidales bacterium; assembly: GCA_017395245.1. GTDB lineage: Bacteria > Bacteroidota > Bacteroidia > Bacteroidales > WCHB1-69 > F23-D06. The sequence continues at coordinate 7,649 of JAFPVR010000117.1, forward strand.
AATAACGACTGCATTGCCAAAGCGTTGACCTCTACTATGGGGTGGAAGAGCTATAGTAGCGGCTGCTACCCTGGTAATAATCCTTCCGCAAACAACGCCACTGGCTTCAACGCAATGCCCGTCGGTAATTATGCCAATAATGGCGGTCAATGTGCTACTGAGCGAACTTGGTTTTTGAGTTCCACCGAAAAGGACAGTGCCTCAATTTATTACTGTATGCTTTGGTACGATGGAACTTATTTGGGAAGATTCATTGAACCCAAAGACAAAGGCTATTCCGTACGTTGCTTGAAAGACACCGCCTCTTCCGGAGGCGACACTCCGTGTATCGGCACGCACAATGTGGAGACGGAAAGCTCCTGCGGAAACTACACCTGGCACGGGCAGACCTACACCCAAAGCGGCACCTATATGTATGCCTACACCAACAATGATGGTTGCGCCAGTGTGGATACGCTGAAACTGACGATTAATCTTCCGGTGGCCACGACAAGCCTTGCTACCGCGTGCGAGACCTATTCTTGGAACGGCACCACTTATACTCAGAGTGGTGACTACACGCAGACCCTCACCGCCGCCAGCGGCTGTGACAGCGTGGTGACATTGCACCTCACCATTTATCAGCCTGTGGCATCGACGAGCTCAGCCACCGCATGCGAGAGCTACACTTGGAACGGACAGACCTACACCCACAGTGGTGACTACACGCAGACCCTCACCGCCGCCAACAGCTGCGACAGCGTCGTGACCTTGCATCTGACCATTTATCAGCCAGTAGCCACGACAAGTTCGGCCACCGCGTGCGAGTCTTATAGTTGGCATGAGCAGACTTATACCCAGAGTGGCGATTACACATACAATTACACCAACGAATATGGCTGCCCTTGCACAGAAACATTGCAACTGACCATTAATCACGGTTCGCACAATGTCTTTACCGAAACGGCAGAAGGCTCCTATACTTGGCATGAGCAGACGTACAGCGAGAGCGGTACATACACCTACACCTACAACAATGCGCAGGGTTGCGCCAGTGTGGATACCCTCCACCTGACCGTCACTTCCACGCCGCCTACACCTCCAACACCCCCTACCCCTCCTGCTGATACCATCGCTGACGGCTATCCCTGTCCCAACGCACACACGGCAACGGACCATGAGGGCAACGTGTATAACACGGTGCTCATCGGCAGCCAGTGCTGGACCAAGGAGAACATGCGCTGCACCACCTCGCCCAGCACGGGAAGCAGTCTGCTGACAGACTTCAGCTCCTCCGCGAGCAAGGCGGCGAGCTGGCATCCCAACAACGCATCGCACGACCCCGCATACGGGCTGATCTACAATTGGTGCGCGGCGTTGGACACTTTCAAGACTACAGGAGGAGTGCCTGAGGTCGCGAGTGCAAATTCCAGCACGACGTTGTACTGCACAATCAGCGGCCACCGCAGAGGCATCTGTCCTCAAGGCTGGCACGTGCCGAACGATGCAGAGTGGGCGCAGCTGATGGCGTACGCCTATAACAACGGCTACCGGTGCAACGACTGTTCATACCTCTCTCTCAGCGCAGATTTCACGTCATGCATTGCCAAGGCGTTGTCCGATACCACGGGATGGAATACCGACGACGAAGAGTGCGTGGTGGGCAACGACCTGTCAACCAACAACGCTACGGGGTTCAGCGCATTGCCAGGTGGTTGCTACAGCAGTAACAGTTACCGCAATTACGGCCAAAGGGCATACTTCTGGTCCGCCGATGTGAGCTACGGCTATGCCGATTACGTCTATATGTCTTACAACTTCGATGAGATGACACGGATAGACGAGCGGATGTCCGCCAAATTCTCGGTGCGCTGCCTGAAGGATGTCTTCGACTGCGGCACGCACAATGTCGAGACGGCGATGGACTGCGAATCCTATACCTGGCACGGACAGACCTACAACGCCACGGGCACCTACACCTACGAATACACCAACGAACGCGGTTGCGCCAGCGTCGATACGCTGAAGCTGACCATCCAGGAGCATGTGTATCTGGAAACTTCTGTCGCCGCCTGCAATGAATACACCTCTCATGGGCAGAACTTCACTTCCAGCGGCACCTACACGTATGACTTCGTCAACGAGCACGATTGCCCCTCCTCGGAAACGCTGCACCTGACCATCTATAATTCGGAGTACCCGACGTTCTCGGTCTCCGAATGTGAATCTTACACCTGGCACGAGCAGACCTATACGGCAAGCGGTACCTACACGCATGACTACACGAACGAGCACGGCTGTCCTTGCACGGAAACGATGAACCTGACCATCTATGAGCCGGAAACTCCATCAACTTCGGCCTCTGCCTGTGAATCCTACACGTGGCACGGGCATACCTACAACGCCAGCGGCACGTACACGCATGAGTTCCAAGACTTGCATGGCTGCACGGGCACAGAAACGCTGCACCTGACCATCTACAACGGCACGCACACGGCCATTTCGGCAGGGGATTGCGAATACTACACCTGGCACGATAATGATTACGACCAAAGCGGCATCTACACGTATGCCTACACCGACGAGCACGGCTGCACTTGCACGGACACGCTGAAGCTGGTCATCCAGGAGCACGTGAACATCACAACTTCTGTCGAAGCCTGTGAATACTATGTCTGGCGCGACAGCATCTATACAGAAAGTGGCACCTACATTGCCAACTACATCAACAATCACGGGTGTATTACCACAGAAACGCTAATCCTAACTATCCATCACGGCACGCACAACAGCTATACGGAAGAGGTCTGTTCCTATTATGTGTGGCACGACAGCACCATCACCCAAAGCGGCGACTACACGTATGCCTATCTCGATGAACATGGTTGTGCCAGCGTTGATACGCTCCATCTAACAATTGGTAGCAATTCTTGTCCCGGAACACCCACTGTGACCGACCATCAAGGCAACGTCTATAACACGGTGCGAATGGGCAGCCAGTGCTGGACCAAGGAGAACATGCGTTGCACCACCTTGCCCAGCACGGGAACAACCCCAATAGGCGTGTATTTGAACAATGACCCATCCACGGCAGCCACCTACGGTTTGCTCTATGGCTGGTATGCGGCGATGGAGATTTGTCCCCAAGGCTGGCATTTGCCGAGCGTTTCGGAATGGACACAGATGTTAAACTATGTGAAAAGTCAGAGCGAATATTGGTGCGGCAATAATAGCAATTATATTGCCAAGGCTTTGGCCAGTGAAACAGGCTGGGTAACTGGCGCGGCCGCTGCTGGTGTGATGGAGCAGATTGCGAGCACCTTCTTGACGGGCGCGTTTATAGAGTATTACGCAGAATTGGGCTATTTTGATCTTAATAGTGCGTGCGCGGTGTGCAACAACCCAAGTTCGAACAATGCCACCTGCTTCTCGGCGCTTCCTGCCGGCTACTATTTCGGGCCCAAAGATTGGGATCCTGACGGCTTCCAGTCTAACTGTTGGGCAAACTTCTTCAGTTCCACCTCGACATCTGACACTACAGCCTACGGTGTTGGCATCTTCTTCTTCAGCAGCATCGTGGCGACTGCCTCCACCCCAAAGGATTATGGTAATTCTGTACGCTGCGTGCGCAATGAAGCGATTCTCCCAGATGAGCAGTAAGGGCCTGTTTATGTATATTCAAAATTTATGTACATTTGCCGACTAATTTATTTCTATGCTTTTCAAGAATGCCTTCGAGCAGCAACCGTCGCTGCGATATGTATATGAGAAACTGCAGTTCAACTCCGCACTGGGCCGGCAACACCTGCTCAACCTGCCCTTTTGCACGGACGCTGACGCACTTGCCGCCGAATTCGACCATTTGGAGGCCATCATCACGCTGCGGCGCGACGAGAGCCTGCGCCCCGTCATGTCGCACCTCTGCCAACAGATTCACCAGCTCAACAATATCGCCCCTACCCTGCTCTCTTTGGAGAACGGCGCCGTTTTGGACGACATCCAGCTCTTCGAAATCAAGAAGACCGCTATTCTGACAGATGTCATCGCGCAGGATGTAAGCAAACTGGGCATCGACTGGCTGCGATACGAGCCGATGGACGCGGTGGTCGGACTATTGGATCCCGAAAACACTCACATCCCACACTTCTACGTCTATTCAGCCTACGACGAGGAGCTGGCCTGTCTGCGCGAGAAGATGAAGGTGTGCGAAGACACGCAAGCGTCGGAATCCTACCGTTTTCAAGCGCAACAGATTGAAGACCGGCTGCGGGCGGAGCTCAGCGAAAAGCTGATGCCCTTCGAACCAGCGTTGTCGAAAAACCTGCGCAACACGGCCACCATCGACCTACTGATTGCCAAGGCCCGCCTCGCCATCGAATGGGGCGCCTGCAAGCCGCAGATCGGTGATAACCATAATCTTACAAACCTTACCAATCCCGAAATCGCGAGCGTGTTAGCGCAGAAAGGGCGTAAATTCCAGCCCGTGAGCATCGCCTTCGGACGGGAAACCGTGCTGATTACCGGCGCGAACATGGCCGGCAAGTCGGTGCTGCTACAGTCGGTTTCGTTAGCCCAGCACCTCTTCCAATTCGGCTTTTTCCTGCCCGCCGAATCGGCCACCCTACCCGTTGTGGATGAAGTGATTACGAGCATCGGCGACCGGCAGTCGGCGCTGAGCGGGTTGTCGTCGTTCGCTGTGGAGGTGCTCACCATCGACCGCATCGTCAAGACCGCCCGCGAGGGCAAGCGCGTGCTCGCGCTCGTGGATGAGCTGGCGCGCACCACCAATCCCGACGAAGGCCGGCGCATGGTCAACGGCTTCATCCGCCTCAGCCGCAAACTCGGGCTCACCGCCATCGTCACCACCCACTACAGCGGCCTCGACGTGGACTGCAAACGTCTCCGCGTGAAAGGTCTCCAAATCCCGGAAGGCACCAACTCACTGAGTATCGGCCATATAGCCGACTACATGGACTACACCTTGACGGAAACTCGCGAGGATGACGTCCCCAAAGAGGCATTCTCCATCGCACGTCTGTTGCACGTGGATGAGGAATTCCTCAATGAATGCGATTGAAGGCATTGATATTCGTTACAGAGACGCAAAATTTTGCGTCTCTACAACACCCCGACATCCAATCACAAATCACAAATCACCATTCACCACCCCCCACCTTCAATAACCCATAACCTATAACCAATAACCCACGGCAACCGCACCAAAACTAGCCACGCCCAGTAAATAAAGACTGCGCAGAATGGCAGTCTTCCCAGTTTCGCAAAAAAATGTACGACAAGTGCCGTTTGGGTGGCTTTTTTTCGGAGAAAAAGGCATACCAAACCAGC
>JAFPVR010000020.1 GCA_017395245.1 Bacteroidales bacterium
ATGTACTCGTCCGAGCCGATGACCATGCGGTTCTGCTCGTTCACGAGCTTGTTCATCTCGGAACGTATCTGCTTGACGGAGGCCTCCACCTCCTTGCCGTTGATGTAGATGGTTACCCTGCGGGTGCTGCTCTTTGCCATAGACTGATGTTTTGGCAAAGATGGCTCAAACGTCCGTCACATTTTGGGACGGTTACGGAAGAACGCAGTCGTGCTGGTTGACTGCGTTTTCATCTTCCTTAATACCGCGACAACGATTGCAGCGGTTATGAGGACGTTAGGACGAAATTCGAGCGGAAAGCGTGCCCGGTCGCCCACAAAAAAAAGAACAAGAGAGATTCTTTTTAGAAAATCTTATGTATTTTATTCGGCATGCATAGTTAAATGTGACCCACCTTTCTGAAATAGAGCTTAGGAATTTGACGTTGCTCATTATGTTGGGGTATCGGACCTATGATGGCTGTGACAGAATCACCAGGAGCGACTTCCCAACATTCCCATAACCAAGTACCATTTCGTGTGATTCCTCGTTTTTGGATTTGACTCGAAAAGTGGATGTGAGATAATTCATCTGCTCCCCTGATTACATATTGACCTGTTGTGTCTAACAAAAAAGGCACGGCTCGACTCACTTCAAATGTCATGTCTTTTTTGAAAACAATGCTCAAGTCGCTATAGTTATCTTTTTCCTCCTCATAATCTCCCCATTCTGTCCGTTCCATGTCAATGATATATTTCCCTATTTGTTTCTTTTTTCTTTCCCTAAGAATTGGATCAGGCAAGAAATAACCACACGACTGTAGCAAACAAGCCATTAGTATGCAAAATGTCGTAATTTTAAAAGCAAAGACCTCGTCGGGATAGGTAATGCAAAGTATACGGTTATATGAGTCGTATTCGTGCTTCATTTTGAAAGTGGAAGTCTGATTGATTGGTTAGAAGAAGGATAAAAGTTGCGTTAACGAGTTGAATTCGATAGGCATTCTAATTGATTAAGAAAGTCGGGATAACAAAGTAAAAAAGATTCTTGAAATGCCACGGAAAAACTGTTATCCATATTTAACAAAAACCGCCCGTCGTTATCATACCCATAAATATGTGGTTCCTCGGGAAAAGCATTTTCATACACACTAAAGATACCTATCTTAATAGGAATGTTGTCCAAAAGCAAGAATTTAACACTATCCGAAGTCAATGCAACTATCTTTTCCGCCCCTTCGGGCGACAATCTTATGGTTACTACATACAGAATGTGTCCGAACATGGTGTGAAAAGAATCTTGTTGAATATCAACGATACAGTCTTTTGGTAGTACATAACAAAAGATTGTGTCATTTTGAGAATTTTCACACGTGGTAACATGAGCTTGGGCACAACAACAATGACACAGAAAAAATATTCCACAAATAATTAGAAAGTTTCTCATTTCTTCATTAGAATTGTTTAATGAAAGTGTATCTTACGTTAATTGTTAAGGTTATAGTAGCCTGATTCACCTCCTATTCCAGTGACTTTCCCATAGCCTTCAGGACCTAACAATGACTTTAAAGGAACAACCATCGGTTTCTTGGAATTGTATCCATTTTTTGTGAAAACATATATAGTTCCATCATTACTTTTCCCATAATAAACAGCTGCATGTGACGTGCTTCCAATCATTCCTGATTGTCTGCTAGCACATCCTTTTTGGACATGGTTATCGTATTTTGTTCCTTGGTATGGATTCTCGTATTCAAATCTAACAATGGTCTTCCCAAATTGAGCTTCTGAAAGAGGCACACTTTCGAATTGTTCAGTTAATGTATTATCAAATTCAGCAGGACAAGGTATTCCAATTTCACGATTAAGTGTTTTACCCTGAACCCCAGCATATGCGCTTCCCCAGCAATTGTAATAATCATTCTCTGTGCTACTTGAAGAAGCAATACTACGTGTAAAGACATTATCCAGCTTGACTTTATCACCGATCTTTAGATTTAAAATACCATTGTTGATTTTATAGCCTTGTGATTTTAGCATAGCGATTGCCTTTTCCGGTTTGATATTGAGAAATTTAGCCAATGTCCAAGCATTATCACCTCTTTCTGCTATCAAATTCCCCTCCATATCAGGCTTCCAAATCTCTTCTCCATTCGGATCCACCAACTTAATCGGATTATTCGCACAATACACATACGGGTCCAACGAAGGATATTTGTCACTCATCGGGTCAACACTCAACCAAATGCTCAAATCAGAGTTGTAGTACCGTGCCCCGAAATACGAGTATCCCGTTTCAGTATCTTTCTCCTTGGCGGAGAAAGTGTAACGCACTCCGTCAAAGTGGCTGGAACGCTGGTTTACAAAGTCCTCGCCCCAAGACAGATAGTGGAGGTGCTGCTTCACCGTGCCGTTGGTGGTAGTGATCCAACTGCTGCTGCCGAGGTGGTCGGGGTGATAGAAATAGAGCGTAGAGGTGGCGTTCTGTTGGTTGGTGAGCGTGTCCAAATAGGCAAAAGTGCCGCTGCCGGGAACGGTCAGGGTTGCGGGATATTCCACATTGCCCGTCACGGCCTGCAGCTTCACCTGCACGAGGGAATCACTCACCACAGGAGTGCCGACATCCGCAAACTGCCCCTTCCCCAACTGTGAAGTTATCCTCTCTGACTCAGCGTAATAGTGCTTAGTGTAGCCCTGTGGGGTGATGACGAGATATGGGGAGGCATATAGGGTGGCCTCGTCGGGTGTATAATAGATGGAACGGTCTCCGCTCCGGTTGCTTGTGGAACCCGCCCAAGTCAGTTTATAGGTGCGCTCCCCGCCTGCATCGTACTGGTAGTAGGAAAACCAACTGTTGTCGGCCACTGTCTGCAACCGGTTGTCCTCTGTCCAAGTGTGCGTGCGTAGCCATTGTGTTCCTGTTTTGGATAGCATCGCCCATCTGTCAACGTTTCCACAATCATCCCATAGGAATGATTGTGTGACGACAGGAAACGTACCGTTGTCGGTTATAGTAGAGACCTGATTGCCGTGACCCGCATAACTGTAACGGAAGTCGCTGCTTTTTGTGGTGCTGTGGTTTCCGTTCAGTATTCTGGCATTGACTGTCTTTTTGAGAATCCTTCCGTTAGCCGTATAGTTCATTGACTCGCTGAAAGGCAGGGAATCCCGACTGTTTTTCCAATAACCGTTGGCGGCAACCAATCTGTAGAGATTGTCGTATGTGTAATGTCCCTCATAGCGTCCGCCCAATCCGCTCACGCTACCTGCAGAGTTGGAAATATGCGTGATGTTGCTCGCACTGTCGTAGGAGTAAGTGATGTCCTGCATTTTCGTTCCCGAGGCAGTGTAACTGCGCAGATGTGAAAGACGCTGTAGGGAGTCGTATTCGTAGTTCACCCGCGTGCCGTTGCCATAGACCACAGAGTCTTTGAGTTCGAAAACATTGTAGATTATGCTGTCAATGTATGGGTAGCGATATGTTATCGTTTGGGGTTCAATGGGACCAACAGGAGGGTCAATAGGAACGGCTATTCCTCCGCCCATCACGCCATCTGGCTCTGTAAGTCCTCCTTGTACTTGGATAGGCTCTATCATTTCCCAAAGATTCCGCGTCACACTCCCGAACACTTTGTTGAGCATCCCGCCTCTGTTGTACTCATAGCTCACCACCTCCCCGTCAGGGTAGGTCATGGTCTGAATACGGTTATATGAGTCATAATTAAAACTTGTTTTAAAGGAGTAGGAACGCTGCTCGAAAGGAAGGGTGAATGTGCGAACATTTTCAATGATTTCACCCAATGTCCCATATTTGAAAGTTTGCCATCCGCTTCCGTCTTCCTGCATCACAATCCGTCCTTTCCCGTTGTAGTTGGCAGTGCTGTCGCCGTAAGTATAATGCACATTGTTAGCGGGATAGTCAGGATATTCCACGTCGGTGAGACGGTTGTAGTCGTAATGGTATTGTATCGTCTTGTTGTTCCCGTTGGTGTGGCTGAGCATATTCCCGGCGGCATCGTATTCGTATGTGTCCGTGCCCGCATCAGGATGCACACGTTCTGTGATTTGTCCGAATTTGTCGTATGTATAGGTGGTTGTGAGATTCATCGGGTCGGTGCTGCTTGTCAGCTGGCCGAGCGGGTCGTATGAGAATTTCGTCACCGTGTTGCCTGGTGCCGTCTGTTGCAGCTGCAATCCTCTGGAGTCCGTTAGGGTGGTGAGCGTGTTCTGTTTGGCGTCTGTGGCGGAAGAGAGAAAATACCATTTTCCGCCTTTCTGTCCGAAGCCGTAAGCCATAGTTGTTTTGACCCCGTGCGGCTGGGTCACAAGGGTCTGCCTGTCCATTATGTCGTATGTTGTGGTGGAGGCCAGTCCGTTTGACGTGTCTGATTGGAAATACGTCTCCGTCAAAACTCCATCTGTAAACGGATAATACTGTCTGACCGCACGGCCAAAGCAGTCATAGACAACCACTCCGGAGACAAGGCTCGTTTCATACCCTTCCACTTCCGCGTCTTTTCTGGTTTGCACAACCCGGCCAAGGCCGTCGGCAATCACGGTGGTGTTCAACGGATTGTCGTGGTGTTGGATGTCAAAATGGGATGTCCTCGCCCATGGGTTGTCTCCTTGATGGACGGTGTCACCGTAGGTTATCCAATATTCGAACCGCATGGTATAGCCGGTATCAGCTGGGGCAAGAACGCGTATAAGCCGACCGCTTCTGTCATAACCGTACGTCATCACGTTGCCGTTGATGTCCGTTGTTGACAACGGCTTTCCTATCCGAAGGTCGTAGGCGGTCGTGGAAACATAGCCAAAAGGCACATTTTTCACCCTTACGGGATAGGAGTGAAGGTCACTGTCATACGAATAGCGGTAAATGACACGCTGGTTCTGGCTATTGGCTGGGCCTGTGATTTGAACCAAGTTGCCGAAAGTGTCATACTCGAAATCCGTCACGGCGGTGTCATGGTCGTTATATTGCCGCAATGAGAGAA
>JAFPVR010000118.1 GCA_017395245.1 Bacteroidales bacterium
AACCTATAACCTATAACCGTTGACCCAGGGCTCGCTTCGCCCACCCTGGGCTGACATACGACGCCCCTTCAGGGCTTTCAAGGAATGTGTTAATAACTAATAATATCTTTTTCTTCCATAATCCACGGAAAGTGACTACTTTTGCTCTTTGAAAATAACGAAAATTAAAACGTTAAATATCAAGCACTTATGAGTCACGATTACGTATTGGTTGCCGGTCGGTCCAACCCTGAGCTGGCGAAACGCATCGCCGATTTCCTTCACAAACCCCTGCTGTCGGTTGACATCTTGCAGTTCAAGGACGGCGAAATCCAGGTTTATTACAACGAGAGCATCCGCGGACGCGATGTGTTCATCATCCAGCCGACATTCTCGCCGGCGGACAACATCATCGAGCTGCTGATTGCCATCGACGCCGCAAAGCGCGCCTCGGCCCGCAGTATCATCGCCGTGATCCCCTACTTCGGCTATGCCCGTCAGGACCGCAAGGACAAGCCCCGCACCTCCATCGGCGCCAAGCTGATGTGCAACCTGCTCACCACCGCCGGTGTCAGCCGCGTCATCACCATGGATCTGCACGCCGACCAAATCCAGGGTTTCTTCGAAGTGCCCGTCGACCATCTGTTCGCCTCCAACGTCTTCATCCCGTTGGTGAAGAACTCCGGCTGGGAGAACATCAGCATCGCCTCCCCCGACACGGGCGGCACCAAGCGCGCCTCCACGTATGCGAAGGCCCTCAACTGCGAGTTAGCCATCGGCTACAAGCAGCGTGAGAAACAAAACGAGGTGGCCTCCCTGCAGATCATCGGTGACGTGAAAGACAAGAACGTGATTTTGGTGGACGACATCATCGACACCGCCGGCACGCTCTGCAAAGCCGCCGCCCGCATCAAGGAGATGGGTGCGAAAAGCGTCCGCGCCATGTGCGCCCACGGCCTCTTCTCCGGCGACGCCCTCGAAAAAATCGAGAACTCGGTACTCGACGAGGTGCTCATCACCGACACCATCCCGATGAAGCGCCCGTGCGACAAAGTCAAAGTCGTCTCCGTGGCCAAACTGCTGTCCGAAATCATCCTCAGCGTCGAGGACAACACGTCCATTTCGTCGCATTATTACGTATAACCGTTGTAAATCACAAAAAAATCCCCTCTCGCGCGAGAGGGGATTTTTTTGTTCACCCTTATTGGGTCGCTTGCACCAATATTCCGTCTTTCCAGATACCGGTGACCAGCTTCCTTCCTTCGGCATCATACAGCGTGCCTACGCCGTTGGGCAGATTGTTGGCAAAGGCCCCTTTGTAGGAACGGCCGTCCGGCATGTACATTTCGCCTTGTCCCTGCCGGACTCCGTCCTTCATCTCGCCATGATACCCCCATTTGTCGTTGAACTCGAAAATAAAGGTCGGGTTGATCTTCCGCACCGTATCCACTTCGCCAAACTTCTTGACCTGCCTGAACTTCTCAGGATACTTCTGGATGCACGGGTAAAGCGTGACATACGCATGGCGGAACCAGCTGTCGATAATGAGGTAGTTGATACTGTCTCGGCACAACATATTGTAAATTGTGTCGGGATCTGCATACAACGGGAATCCGTTCGACGGATGATAGTTGGAGAACATGTAGAATAGTTCGGGCTTGCGGTTGATGATTCGCGCGTCTTTCGGCAGACTGTCCCCGCAGAACTTGGCCGCGTTCAGGAAATTCACCGCATTGACGTCCGCTGTGGAGAGCCAAGACTTAATTCTGGCCGTCTTCCGGAAGTCCGTTTGGGCCTCGGTATATTTCGGAACCATAACCCCAAATGTGACTAACAGGATGAGAATGCCCTGTGCCAGCAACGGCGGGTGCTGAAGTTTCGCCACCTTATAAACGCCCGCAACAACGGCAGACAAACCGTTCATCAGCAAGAAGATAAAGAACGGCATAACCGGGGTTATATAGCGTAGCCCGCCAAATTGCTCGGGATAGAGAATCAGCACGCCGACCGTCAGACCCATATAGAACAGCATCAACAGGCGACCTATGTTCAAATAGAGGCAGCCGGCAATCATCACCACGATGAGCAGAAGCCCCATGAACCACTCTTTTCCTGTGATTTTCTCCTCCGAAGACACGGCAGGTTTCATGTAAGTGGCTTCCGGAATCCAGCGGGTGATGAAATTGGAGGTGTTACTCTCAATACGGGCTTTCCAATCCGCCATACCCTCCATTTTCTCGTTGTTCGTCTTCCGCATAAACATCGACTCGTAATCGCCGCCCGTGACACCAAGACTCTTGTTCCGGGCATCCCATGAAAACTTGGCCGTGCCCACTGCAAACAGCGTCACCAGGCAGAGCAATCCGGTTTTCAGGAAACGTGTTTTCTGAAAAGCGACAGCCGTCTCGTCCGTGTTTTTCTGCGCCTTCCGCCAGCGAATCAGCGAGGCAACCGACAAGATACCCAACCAGCCGACCAACGCCAGTATCAACGAAAGACCCATGGTACGAACGAGATAGGTGAAGGCGATGATGAGTGCGTATGCCGCCACTGCCACCCAAAACACCCACTTTCTCTTCACCCCGATAATGTCCTTGACAAGCAACAAGGCGAGGAGAATGGCCAATAACGAGAGGAAAATGAACAGCGTCTCGCTCATCATGATGGTGGCAAAACGCAACAATTCCTTATGCATGGACATCAGAATGGCCGAACAGAATGACAGTATGGAATTTCGGGTGGTGAGCAATATCATAAAGAAAAACATGATTACACTCAAATACATCAGAAAGCCGTTGGTTTTTTTGACCGTTTGGATATTGTCAGGAAAAACTTTGATGATTTTGGATATAAACCACGGATATCCGGGCGGAAAGTGCGTGTGCGGCGTCTTCTCCAAATTGATAATGTTTGTATAACCTTCGCCCTGGCTTAATGCCTGACCTAAGGAATAATAGTAGATGTTGTCGCCGTTAAGATCCACCTTGCGGTCGTAGATGGAGGAGTAGTTGTGATTGAACACGAACGATACGATGACCAGCATCACGCCAATCACCCACTTGTTGCGGCAAAACTGGTCAAACATCTGCCAGAAATCCTGTTTCGGAGCCGCCGCCTTACTCTTTTTAGGTTGATTATTACTTTTTGACTTCATGATACTCCTCCTCCGTGTTAACTGCCCAAATATTCTCCTTGGACGGGATGTTGTTCACGATATTGTCCACCGCCTCCATAGCCGTCAGCATGGAGTGGTCCATATTGTTGTAGCGGTGCTGGCCGTTACGACCGATACAGTACAAATTCTCGATTCCGTCGAGGAAGGAACGCACCTTGTCGAGTTCGTAGTAGGTGCCGAAATACGACGGATAGGCCTTCTTCACCTTCACCTGCGTGGCGTCGAGCACATCCTCGCGGTTGATGACGTCAATCTTCACCATCTCGTCGATGGCCATCTGGATGAAGGCCTCCTTGTCCATGTTCCACATCTCGTCGCCTTCGGAACAGAAATACTCCAACCCGATGAACATCGAGTTCTTATAGTCGGCGACCATATAAGGCGACCAGTTGTTGAAGACCTGCATGCGGCCCACCTTCACGTCGCGCTCCTGGATATAGACCCACGTGTCGGGCACGCGCCCGTCATAGGTGTTGATTTTCGTTTCATTCTTGATCTTCATCTTCTTGACGAGCAGGCCTACGGTGATAAAATCACGGTAAGGAAGCTCTGAGGAGATGCGTTTCACGTCTTCGGGTACGTCAATGCCGCGCAGCGCAGCCACGAGTTCCTTGATCGGCATTGACGACAACAGATAGTCGCAAGGCACGTTCTCGGTAGCACCGTCTTTGCAGACGTCCACGGAGACCACACGGCCGTTTTCCACATAAATGGCGGTCACCGCACTGTTTCGAATCACTTCGCCAGATTTTGCCTGCACATCGCCCGCCACGGTCTCCCACAATTGGCCGGGACCGAACTTCGGATAGATAAACTGCTCAATCAGAGAGGTTTCCACTTCCTTCTGGGAAATATCCTTGGAGGATTTGAACCGCTTGGTAAACATATCCTTGATGACGGCAGCCACGGAAACGCCCTTCACTCGCTGGGAGCCCCAGTCGGCACCGAGTTTGGAGGGATGCACACCCCACACCTTCTCGGTATAGTCCTCGAAGAACATGCTGTAGAGCGGCCGTCCGAAGCGGTTGATGTAGAAATTCTCAAGCGAGTCCTCCTTTTTCTTGAAAATGGAGGCATGGATATAGCCAAAACCGGCCTTCATGGTGCGCCAAAGCCCCATATTGGCGAAGGTCTGGAACTTCAGCGAGATGGGATAGTCGAAGAATTTGCGCAGGAAGAAGATGCGGGACACGCGCTCGCGCACCAGCATCACACGGTCTTCCTTCTCAGGGTCGGGGCCCTGCTCCGCAAACGGTTTGTCCTTGTGCAACAGGACATCGTCAAAAGAAGGCGAGCCCTGCAGAGGCATCACCTCGTTCCACCAGTCCATCACGGTGTTGCTCTTCGAGAAGAAGCGGTGGCCGCCGATGTCCATGCGGTTGCCCTTGTAGTTGACGGTCTTGGAGATGCCGCCGACTTCGCCCTCCGCCTCATACACGACCGGGTGAATGTCGGATTTCTTCAACAGTTCGTATGCGGCGGTAAGTCCGGCCGGGCCTCCACCGACAATAACAGCTTTTTTCATAACTATTTGGTTTTATTACTTTTAAATAGAAGGAACTTCCGGGCGAAAAAGTTCCAGAAGAAGACGATCACCGTGGAGATGATCTTGGAAATCATGTAGTGAACACCCAACTTGTCGGTGCAGACGTACATGATGAGAGCGTTGAGACCCAGCCCGATGACTCCGATGACGGCAAACACGACGAACTCCGCCCAGCGGTTGCCGACCGTGCGGTTGTTGAACACCCAGGAAATGCTCAGCAAATAGTTGGTAATCAGTCCGAGAATAAAGGAGATGGTGGCCGACAGGAGATAGTGCATGCCAAACACCTCCGTGAGCAGGACCAGCACACCGTAATCCACCACGAAGGCGGCTCCGCCCACAAAACCGTAGCGGAAGAGCTGAATCAGCACATTGTCGGTCTCGTCCTTGAAGATTTTCTCTAAAAATCTGCGCATAATCATCGAATTTTGATCTCCGTCAAAGTCCTCAAATCCGTTGCAGGCTTTCGGACGAATGACGGCGCAAAGATACAATTTTTTTACGTTGCTGTTTCCCCGTCGACAGGTCTGCCTTAAACACAAAAATCCCCTCCTTTCGGAGAGGATTTTCTGTGATTCCGCTGCGACTCGAACGCAGAACCTGCTGCTTAGAAGGCAGCTGCTCTATCCAGTTGAGCTACGGAACCGTAGGCTTAGCCCAGTCGGGATAGCCTGATTCGAACAGGCGACCTCCTGCTCCCAAAGCAGGCGCGATAACCGGACTACGCTATATCCCGTTTTTTGCGGCGGCAAAAATACACTTTTTTTCAATACGCAACAACACCTAACGTCGGATTTCGAAAATCTCGTGTGCGATGCCGTGTTCGCCTAAAATCGCCCGCACCCGCGTCTCGTCCGTGTCGGAGATGAAGACCTGCCCGAAATGTTCCTGTCCCACCATGCCCAACAAAGCGGCGATGCGCGTGCGGTCCAGCTTGTCGAAAATGTCGTCCAACAGCAGAATCGGCTTGCGTTTGTTGTAGGCGAAGGCGTAGTCGAACTGCGACAGACGCAACGCCAGCGAGAACGACTTCTGCTGCCCCTGCGAGCCGAAATGCTTCACTGGGTTGCCGTCGATGGTGAAGGCGTAGTCGTCCTTGTGCACCCCGAAGGTCGTGAAGCCGCTCCTTGCGTCGGCGGGGAAAGCCTTCGCCAACCCGTCGCTATAGCCCGTCTCCAACAGCTCCGATTCGTAACGGATATCCACCTCCTCCGCACCCTGTGACAGTTCCCGATAGTGCTGAAGAAACATCGGACGAATGTCCTCAATGAACTGCCGACGACGCTGGAACAGCTGCATGCCGTCCTCAATCATCTGGTAGTCAATAACCTGCAGCAACGAATAGTCCGAGCTGCGGTTTTCCTGCTGCTGGCGGAGCACGGCGTTGCGCTGCTGCAACAGTTTCTTGTAGTGAATCAGGTGCTGGAGGTATATCTTGTCGAACTGCGAGACAATCTTGTCGAAGAACTTGCGCCGCACCTCGTTACCGTCGTTGATAATGTCACTGTCGTAGGGCGACACCATCACCACGGGGAAGAGCCCCACATGGTCGCTCAGCCGCTGGTACTCCTTCTTGTTGGCCCGCAGCGACTTGACCCCATTCTTATAGACGCAACTCACCTGCGTTGTATTCCCGGTCTCCTCGTCGGCAAAGTCGCCGTGCAACGCAAAAAAGTCCGTCCCCAACCGCACCGAACTGACATCCTTCGCCGAGAAGCAGCTCTTCCCGAACGACAGGTAATGGATGGCGTCCAACAGGTTGGTCTTGCCGCTGCCGTTCGCCCCCACAATGCCGTTGACGTTGCTGTTGAACGTAAAGGAGGCTTCGGCGTAGGATTTAAAGTTGGTGAGGTGTATATCCTTGAGATACATTTTCGCAAAAACATTGTAGAGACGCGGCGCGCCGCGTCTCTACATTATTCATCATTCATAATTCATAATTCATCATTCTGCATTATTTCAACCCCAGCACATCCAACCCCTGGTTGAACCGAATATCTCTCGGGATGCCGGATTTGTTAATGCGGTCGAGGTCGTTCTGGAGTTCGGGGGTGATGATGCCGTTGTCCTTGCTGTACTGCTGCGCGAAGGCAAAGTCGCCCTCGGCCTGGGTCTTGAGAATCAGGGCAATCCAGCCTTCCATGGCCTTGCGGGCCTTGTCATAGTTAATATGGTAGGTGCCGTTGCCGTTGCGGGTGAAGGCACCGTTTTCGAAGAGGTAGTTGTAGCACATCATGTTGGCGATGCCGTGGGCTTCCGCCGCACCGAAACGCACGCTGCGCAACAAACCGACGATATAGGTGGTGATAGCCTCCTCCACGGTGATATCGGTGATTTCGCCCTTGTCGATGAGGTTGAGCACGAGGTTCAGTCCGATGATGTCGGCCTTGGCCTCCTCCCAGCTGGAGTTCTCGGTCTGCATGGCCTCGTCCACACTGCCCTTGCCGTTGATGGTCTGCTTCACGCCCAAGCCATGCGCCACCTCATGGAAGGTGACGTTCCAGAAGAAGGCATCGAACTTGATGTTGGCCTGCTCCGACGGTTCAATGATGATCTCGCCGATGGGCTTCATGATTTTGTCGAACTTGGCCTGCATGGCGTTGCGCAGCTGGAAGCGGCGGGAGCCCTTCTTGGCCTGCACATTGTCATCGTTGGGCAGGTTGATGGCGATGGTCTTACCGGCCGCGTTGCAGTCGCCACCGTAGAAGACCACGTCGTAGAGGTTCATGTCGCAGGTGGTGCCGGGCACGTAGGCCTTGTAGGCGGGATCGCAGGGGAGCTCGCGCTGGAGCTGCGGGAGCATCTGCACGAACTTATCCAGCTTGGTGCTCGCATCCACGTCCTTCACCAACACAAACGCCTCCCAGGAGGTCTTCACGGAGTTCAGGCCGTCGTCATAGTTCTCGATGGGGCCGAACACGAAGTCAATGTTGGAGTCGCGCAGATCCATCCACGCCATATCGCTCGGGAAGTAATCGTTGGTCTGCAGCGATTTCTTGCGCTCCACGAGGTACTTTTTCATCGTGGGGTTGTCGGCGATCTCAATGGCCTTGTCGAGCAGCTCACACACGCGGTCGAGCTTCTCCTTGTATGCCTCGTAGTAGCCGACGGTGATCAGCTTGCCGTCCGCGCCACGACGGAGGACGGTGTAGTGGGAGGCCTTGAGCGGATCGTCGTAGGCGTCATACTCGGCCTTGGTGATGTCCTGCGGGTAGTAGTTGGCCATAACAGGGCGCGGACCGTAGCCGGGCACGAAAGGTTTCTCGTCATCAAGACGGTCCCACGGACCATAGTTGATCATCGCATAATCCTTCATCCAGGGGTCGGAGATGGTGTCCAAGAGGGACTTGTCGCCGAAGGTCTGTTCCCAGAAGAGGTCGTCCATAATCTGACCGATCTCAAAGAAGATGGGCAGGAGCTGCCGCTCGCTGTCCGTGAGCTTGGAGAGGTCTGCCTTGAGGTCAAAGTAGGCATACTCCTCCACCTTCTGCTGAAGGTCGCTCTTGGCGCCGTTTTCCAGGGTCTCTGATTTCTTGTTCTTGCACGAAGCAAGCAGGGCGATGCAGGCGAGCATCACCGCGACTGTGGATATTTTTCTCATATTCAATTGGGTTTAATTTATAGACTACTTTACGGCGGCAAAGGTACAAATTTTTCTTTTACCGCATACCGGAGATGAAACAGACCGCCCTACCGAGCTTTTGCCCCTGCGGGGCTGCTCAAGGAATGTGTTTTTTGTAACATATTGATAATCAACATTGTTAATAACACTGTTTATAACTATTTCGACGACTGGCCGAAGCGAAAACAGGAAATTGTACTTTTGCACGGGTTCAGGTTCTGAACAGATGAAAAGGGAACGCTGTGAAAATCAGCGGCTATGCCCGTAGCTGTGAGCTCCGGTTTTGCGCCTCCCCCATGATGTCACTGACTTTTTCACGGGTCGGGAAGGCGGGGGAAGGCGGGAGCAAGCCAGAAGACCTGCCTGCAACCCGCACGATTCGTGGCTTTCGGGACTAAGAGCAAACGAGTAACGGTGTTTCACCGCCAATTGTCATCCCTGAGCTGTTTTTATTAACAACCAAAACCTTAACCATTCTATGGACCAATTGTACATCATCAAACGCAACGGCAAACGCGAGCCGTTTTCACCTGACAAGATCAAGAACGCCATCGCCAAGGCGTTCCTGTCCGTCAACTCTTTCGCGACGCAGGACGTGCTCATCAACGTCATGAGCCGTCTCAAAATCCACGACGGCATCTCCGTGGAGGAGATCCAGAACCAGGTGGAAACCTCCCTCATGGCCGAGCGTTACTACGAGGTCGCCAAAGCCTACATCCTCTACCGCCAGCGCCACTATGAGGACCGCGAGGTCAAGGAGAAACTCGACTTCCTCATCAACTACTGCAACGCCTCCAACGCCGCCACCGGCTCCAAATACGACGCCAACGCCAACGTCGAGCGCAAGAACATCGCCACCCTCATCGGCGAGCTGCCCAAGTCGAACTTCATCCGCCTCAATCGCAGGATGCTGTGCGACAAGATTAAGGATTTGTACGGCAAAGAATTGTCAGACAAGTATTTATATCTCCTCAACAATCACTTTATCTACAAGAACGACGAGACCAGCATCGCCAACTACTGCGCCTCCATCACCATGTACCCGTGGCTGCTCGACGGAACGAAGAGCATCGGCGGCAACGCCTCCGCACCCACGAACCTCAAGTCCTACTGCGGCGGTTTCATCAACATGGTCTTCATGGTCTCCAGCATGCTCAGCGGCGCCTGCGCCACCCCCGAGTTCCTGATGTACATGGACTACTTCATCCGCAAGGAATACGGCGACGACTACTACCAAAACAGCGACAAGGTGGTCGATCTCTCCGTGCGCCAGCGCACCATCGACAAGATGATCACCGACAGCTTCGAGCAGGTAGTCTATTCCATCAACCAGCCGACCGGCGCGCGCAACTTCCAGTCCGTCTTCTGGAACGTGGCCTACTACGACCGCTACTACTTCGAAAGCCTCTTCGGCGAGTTCCGTTTCCCCGACGGCACACGGCCCATCTGGGAGTCCCTCAGCTGGCTGCAGAAACGCTTCATGCGCTGGTTCAACCAGGAGCGCCTCCGCTCGGTGCTCACCTTCCCGGTCGAGACCATGGCGCTGCTCAGCAAGGACGGCGACATCATCGACTCCGAATACGCCGACTTCACCGCCGAAATGTACGCCGCCGGACACTCTTTCTTCACCTACGTGAGCGACAACGCAGACTCCCTGAGCAGCTGCTGCCGCCTGCGCAACGAAATCCAGGACAACGGCTTCAGCTACACCCTCGGTGCGGGCGGTGTCTCCACCGGCTCCAAGAGCGTGCTCACCATCAACATCAACCGCTGCATCCAGTACGAATGCCGCAACAATATCCCGCAATTCCAGTTCATCGAGGAGGTCATCGACCTGATGCACAAGGTCCAGATTGCCTACAACGAGAACCTCAAATACCTGCAGAGCAAGGGAATGCTCCCGCTGTTCGACGCCGGCTACATCGCCATCAACCGCCAGTACCTCACCATCGGCGTGAACGGGTTGGTGGAGGCGGCCGAGTTCCTCAACATCCCCATCGACGACAATCCGCAGTACCAGCACTTCGTGGAAAGCGTCCTCGGCTTGGTGGAGAAGTACAACCACCAGTACAAGAGCAAGGAGCTGCTCTTCAACTGCGAGATGATTCCGGCCGAGAATGTCGGTGTGAAGCACGCCAAATGGGACCGCGAGGACGGCTACCGCGTGCCCCGCGACTGCTACAACAGCTACTTCTACCGCGTGGAGGACGACTCCCTGAACCTGCTCGACAAGTTCCGCCTCCACGGCATCCGCTACATCGCGCACCTGACCGGCGGTTCGGCCCTGCACGCCAACCTCGAGGAACACCTCTCACAGGCCCAGTACCGCCAGCTGCTCCGCGTGGCCGCGCAGGAGGGCTGCAACTACTTCACCTTCAACATCCCCAACACCGTCTGCAACGACTGCGGCCACATCGACAAGCGCTACCTCCACGAGTGCCCCGAGTGCCACAGCACCAACCTCGACTACCTCACCCGCGTCATCGGCTACATGAAACGCGTCAGCAGCTTCTCCCAGGCCCGCCAGGAGGAGGCCGGCCGCAGATATTACGGGAAAATGTAGAGACGCAATAATATTACGTCTCTACGAAACGGAGGAGATTCCGCCAGCTCCTATCGTCGCAGGCGGAATGGTGTGACTACTTAGGGGTCAAAGGGGGAAAAAGAAGGGCGGCGATCGTAATAGTTCAGGTAACTGTATGTTTTTACCCGCCGCCCTTCTTTTTCCCCTCCCACAACTGACACCACGCACCATTCCGCCGCGAACGCAGTGAGCGAGCGGAACCTCAATAACCCATAACCAATAACCTATAACCAGTGTTAAAGTATTACAACTACGATATCGTCTTCCAGGAGATCCCCGACGAGGTGACTCTCGCGGTGAACCTTACCAACTGCCCGCACCGGTGCGAGGGCTGCCATAGCCCGCATCTGCGCGAGGACACGGGGGAGGCCTTGGATTCCCATACGTTAGACAACCTGTTGGACAAATACGGGCGGCAGATTACCTGCGTCTGCTTCATGGGCGGCGACGGCGCACCCAAGGAAGTCGCGCAACTCGCCCAACATCTCCACAAGAACACGAACCTCAAGGTCGCCTGGTACTCCGGCAACGACACCATGCCCGCCACCGCCAAACAGTTCGACTACGTGAAAGTCGGCGGCTATAAACACGAATACGGCGGCCTCAAATCCAAGACCACCAACCAACGCCTTTATCATAACATTAACGGGAAAGCCGAAGACATCACCAGCCGCTTTTGGCGGTGATTAGGAGCTCCGCCATTCCTGGCGGAGTTTATTTTGCGGTATTCTTGCCGCAACTCCTACGGCTTTTTTACGGCAGGAATGCCGCAGCTCCTACGGCACCGCCACCGTTATTTTCCGTTTCTGGACGCAGTGGACGCCGTTGTAGGAGAAATCAGCCACTCCCGTGTAGACCGTGGTGGCCGTCTGTGTGGTCGTAGTGACACCGGTGGCGCCAGGAGAGGAGGTGCTAAAGAATGTGCTGCCGTTCCGCTCCCATCGGTACTGGAAGTCCGCAATACCGGGATCCATACCAATCGCATTTTCAATAATGCTATGGAAATTATTCCAGAAAGATGAGCAATTCCGCAAACCGATAAGCAGATACATCCACACCTCCATATTCTTGGTCGTGGAGCAATCTTCGGTATAGCTAAGGCCGCAATTGTTGGCAAAGGAAGGGATTTCCTGGCAAGGGATACCATAGCTCGTCTGCGAGCTCCAAGTACCCACCGTCATGGTGGCCACCGCATTGAGTGTTACCGAACCTCCAGCCGCGACATGCGTGGGGTTGGCGGAAACGGTAAAATCGGGCGCCCACATTTCGAACGAACTCTGGGGACCAAGCACGATCTTCGGGTCGCAACCTCCGATAATCACGTACGGACGGAAGTAGGTGACACCGCCGCAGGAATCCATGCCCACCTTGTAGGAAATAGTGTCGCCCGTAGTGCCGACCAACGTTCCCACCACCGCTTTGTCGGAACTGAACTCCGGTATCGGCTCGCGGGACAACAGGAAGCCCGCTTGGGAAATCTGGCTCATTGAAAAGGCGCCGCTGCCCAAAACCTTGGCCTTGAGGGTGACACCCTCGTTCTTGAACAAGTTGACCTTGCCCATTCCGTCTGAATGGCTCAATGCTGTGAGCGTCGGCAAATTGGTGGTCGGTATACAAACGGAATTGGATGCCGGACCATAACCTGGCTGGCCACATGAGGCCACACGGAAAAACCTTGGTTCAAAGTGCATGCTCTGGGATTCGTAGGCTTCAAAATCGGAAGCAGGGAACGTGCAGGAGAGAAGGCCATTTGCATCAATGATAATATCCGATCGCGTTTTTTTCAGAGAACCGACCGCATTATACATATAAATTCTCGGCATCGTCGTCGCGTGCATCAAGGCCGGATTGTAATCCACGATCTGGTGGGTCACCGTCACACTTCCATTAGCGTTTCGCACAGCCGTCGTAGTCGGACTATACGATGGACACCGGAGAACCGGGACCACATACCCTGCGGGACCGTCAATCGTCACAGAAGCGTCCGACAAACCGTTGCAATAGGCGGTGAGATTGACATGCGGCACAAAATCATAACGGGCGCCAAACGTCACCTGATCGGAGGGGAGCGTGAAAGTCATGGCCTGTGTTTGCGCATCATACACAGCGGTGTAAGAGCCCATCAACGCGCCCTGCTGGTTGGTATCGTTTGTATTGACGTAAAGCGTATAATACAGGCTGTCCTGACCGGAAACGCCCGTATGGTAAATCAAAGCCGGATCATAATGTGAAAGAGGGGTCGTCGCCAACAAACTTCCGTTGCCTTGCTGCGTGACGACGGTGGTGGCATTCGGGGCAAATGCGGGACATTCCGGAAGACCCTGCAAAACAATCTGACTGGAAACAGAGGCATTGCTACAACCCTGTGTATTGGCGTTCACCGTCAGATTCGCCGTTACCAAAACTGTCAGATTGTCCATGGAGAGCCCAAGTTGCTGCAGTTCCGTCAAGGTCAAAACCTTGTAAGCGGCATCATGATTGGCCGTCCATTGGTTTAGTGCCCAGTTGACGGAGGAAGAAGCGCCTTGTGGCGTAACAGACACCCCTACCCCAGCCACTACAGCAGAACTGTAGTTCGATACCGCGACAAAAAGTGTGTCCCGTCGCAGATAGGGATTGGAAGTGTTATTAGAATGCAGCGAAATGTTGCCCAGTGCAGGACACTGAAGGAATGAACGAGTGAATGAAGGTCCCACGATTTTGACAAAAGTGCTCATATCGGAACCACATTTCACATCCAACACGGGATAAAAAGTGATGATCTTTCCATCAAAATAGTTGGCAGGAAGGCCTACGCTGCGAAACTCGAAATCAGGGCGGTAGGAAGCCGCAACCGTGACGGAGTCGCCACCCTCTTTTACCACAAAAAGCGGGGTTTGATACTGATACAGACTGCCGAGCTGGATGTGTGAAATCAACCGATAGGTCAAGCCTTGAACGGAATCTCTCGTATCGTAAAATTCAGGGCAAGGCAGGGGAACAACGAAGGAGGCCGCCTCGGTAACAATGCCTGCCGTAGAGGTGGGGTCGGTGGCATCTGCGGCATGGCAACCCGTGATTTGAGCTGCCACAGAAAGGGTTCTACCGCGAAGATCCAGTCCCTGCACTGCCGCATCGTCCGTAATGGTCATGCTTCCCAGCAGCTGGGAGTGGTCCGTATTCAAATTCGCATTCGTGAAGAAAGTTCCCGACACGCCGCTAATCGTTATTCGGAATTTGGCCTGCATAGTGTCCGAAACCGACCCGACAAGAATCGGAGTGGTGAACACCAGTCGGTTAGGCTCATCCGCAGAAAAGGCCACCGTCGGGGTACCGAGAATCGGACATACTGGAGTCTCGCCAGTCAGGGAATCGAAAACAATAGGGAGTTCACAGGGCGTCCCTTGGGGAATATCCGGCGTCTGTGCTAAAGCGACACTCCCACATATCATGAATACGATTATGAATACGAAAATTTTTCTCATAACACTTAATTTAAATATGTAACGACCCTTATTCCCCGCTATCATTATAAGAAACGGGCGCCGATGACCGCGACGCCCGTCCCCTATTTAAACATTTATAAGTATATTTTTACTCCACATGATAAATACCGGATATCTCAGCATTATCAGCACTGCAACTTCTACTAACAGAGAGCTTGAACGATATCGAAGCACCATCGGGTATTATCCCGTCTGGTAACGAAGGGTCAAGCCCATCCACGAGATCATCCTCGGGAATTTGGAAATTTACTTCTTTAGCCTCAGTTCTCAAGACAGCGTCTAAAGATAATTGTATTGTTGCCTCATAAATATCATTTCCATTAGTAACCGTTATAGATACAACGGCATTCTGAATGTCGGCCTCCGGACCAACATATTGTGCTGTGCCGACGAAATTATGATTCTGGAAATCAATCGTCATTGTTTGGGAAGGGAACGTGAAACATGCGGCAGAGCTGATAGAATCCAAATCATGCTTTAACTGGCAAAGGTCAACTTCTGTGTCGCACGTATAATAACGTTGATCCAATGCATTGTTCACCGTCGTCTGGACAAAACTGTTGTTGTTACCACCGGTATAGTGGTGTGCAAAATACTCGTCCATCCAATAATTAAACTTGTTGAGCAAGGTGTCATACAAACCATTCGGATTGTTCTGGATTGAAGAAACCAACGCGTCAACATCGCCGGTCTGAGCATTTTTCGCATAATCCATAATAACGGGGATGAACAGTTTCTTTTTGGCGTTTTCCGTCATCAAATATTCGAAAACCTTGTTCACAATGTAGGATTTGACATTTGCTTGATTGTCAGAAGTGGGAGGAATTGCGGCGATAATGGCATTCACATCGCTGGCTGTCAGATGGAGGGCATACTGTCTGAGAATGTCATAGACCATCTCGGTGCTGTCTTTCACAAATTGCACCAGAATTGTGTCAATGGCATCCATAACCTCTTGGTTACCAACCAAGGCATTGTAAAGAATATCCAAATCAGCAGCCGTGGCTTGCTCAACATACGACATGAAGACCTGCTTGGCCAATTTGTAGTTCGCCTTCGCGGTGTCAACGACCGTCGCGATGAGGGTGTCCTTGAGAGTCGGGGTGCCGTGTTCCATGGCATTGAGAATCTCGCGCACATCGTCCATTCTCGCACCCTTAATATAATCGATAATCATCTGAGTAGTGAGCGCGTTGTCCGACTGAAAGGCATACGGTACTGCAGGAATCTGTGAATTATCCTCAGGGACGGTAACATCGCCAACCGTGTACTTCACGTTGATTGTGGCAACTTCCCAATTCATGTTATTGAACGCGGGAGAAGTTTTGTCACCAACAGACAGGACAAGAAGACCGTTGGCACTGGTTGTGCCCGTAAGATTCGACTGTTCAAACGTGTGGGTACCGTCGGTAATCGTCACCGTGGCGGTCACCTGTTTATTTACCACAAGCTTGCCTTGGTTGTCCACCACTACAGATTGGTAGGTGAACACACCTTGTGCCATCAGAAAACCGACCGACAGCACAAACATCATTATCAATGTTATTGTCTTTTTCATCTCTTTCAAATTTTAATGATAAAGTTTATGGTACGGTTACTGATTTTTCAATTGTTCCACATCACTGGCAATTCCACAGACATCAACGTCATCGCTTTCACATTTGACATCGTTAATCCGATAATACTGATTGTCAAGCGAGGGGAACTTAGATTCCACTTCATTTTGGACATCTGTATTATTAAACTGGGCAGTTCTGCCTGAGATATAAGAATCGAGATAGTTGTAGAACAGCACATCGACAAATTCGGCTTTCATGCCGGAATTCTCAAACAGGACAAGAGCGTTATGCATTTCCGTCGGGGTAGCGGTTCTCAGGAAATAATTCGCTGTGCGGAAAGCCAGGTCACGATGATGTTTCGCGAAATCAACGAGGTAGGGCAAGAGATCCTCCTCATGTGTCAAAACGGCAGCGTAAGCTTCATCAACTTCGGCAGTCGTCATTTCGTTAAGGTAAGCCTCAAGCACGTCAAGCGCGTAGTTCTTGTTAGCGAGTGCATGCTGTTTGGCCAAGCTTACCGCCTTGGCAACCACTTCCGGTTTGTTCTTCACGACGTTGTAAAGCGCATTCACATCGTCAGCGTCAGCATGTTCAATATAATATTTAGCCGTTTTCACAGCGGCATCCTTATGCTCTTTGAGGTAACGGACGAGTCTGTTCTTGATCATCTGCCACAGTTCGCCATTGGATTCCACGTTCGTGACAAGTGAGTCCATAACCTCCTTGTAGTCCTGAATGTCGGTCGCGGGGTCACTGAGGTAGGCCACAATCTGCTCGGTGGTAAGTTTGCTTGAGGCGGATTGCAAGGCGTAAGGCACCGCAAGGACGGGCGTTTCAATCAGAATCTGGTTGCCATCGGCTGTGACGGTAGCGCGGATGGTCGTAGCTTTGGACCAGTCAATGTCAGCGAGTGTTTTTGTGGAAGTGGTCGTGCCATTGCCCACCAGGATGCTCAGCATGCCCAGGGTGTCGGTGTGAAGTCCCTGCTTGGTCTCGGAGTAGAGCTCTTGCTGGTTCTCGCCGATCACCTGGATAGCGACATCCACCGTCGCGTTGGTCACCAGTTCATTGTCCGCCGCACGGACAACCGCTTGGTACCCAAACACGGGCGCTTGTGCGCTCACGATGCTCCAACCACACAGGAGCATCACAAATAGGGTTAAAATCTTTTTCATATTCTTATTTTTTTATTTTTCTTGAATTGGATTGACTGACCGTTAGTATTCCTTCACGCAACGCACACTAACCTTGTCCTTAATGGGGATGATGCTCTCCAGAACACTCTCGCAGTACCAAGCACAGACATAGACCTTGGCCGAGGTGATGGTGGAACCCGATTTGTAGAACGTGGTGCTCCACCAGTAAGTGGCCGTGCCGAGATCCTCATAGCGGGAAAGCGAGCTGTTGTACTTGCCGGCCGGCAGTGCGGTGAATTCCGAGTTGTTGGTATTCTCGCTCGCGCGCGGGTCGATCCACAGTGTGGTAGCTCTCAGATCCTGGGTTTTCACCGTGCTGAGGGCTTCGAACTCCTCCATCGTGGGCAGATGCCAGCTGGGAGGGCAGATACCGCGGACATAACCGGTGCTGCTCGCCGTCGGTTCCTCGCTGCCGTCCGGATTCACCTTCACAGCGTCGTACCACGGGTAGAGCAGGCCGTAAATCTCGCCGAAGCCGGCTTCATCGTGATAGGAAGCGGCCGAATCGCTGGGCGTGCGCAGGTTCTGCTTGGTCCAGCAGTAGCCAGCCACGGGAACCGTCTCATAGATGATGGTGTTGTCAACCGTATCTTGGACCGTCACGCCAGGACCGCAAGGACGCACCGTGAGGTTCAGCGTGGCCAACACGTCCAGATTCCGCGCGTCTCTCAACTTTATGTACTTTTGGTACGTGCCGGCGCTGTCCATCGTAATGATGTCGAAAGTGAAATAGCCGTCATCGTAATTCCGGGTGCCGCCCAGAACGGTGGTGTCTATCACGACCTTCTCGAGTTGGGAGTAAGGCACCTCAAGCGTGAGGGTGTTGTCGGCGTTGGGGCCTGCTACGGGCATTCCAAAGGAAGCGTCAATGCCACCTGCGACACCGGCACTCACAAAACCCTTCATGTGCTGCGCAGAGAGGACACCTGCCCCGCACAGCGCGATTGCTAAAATGAACAATGTCTTTTTCATATCTTTAATTTTTTTATTCGATTGATTGATACTTCTGTGAAACAAGTAAACCTGCAGTCAGATTATTGCATGACTTGGTCATGAAGATTCTTAAGGGCACAGAAGTCAACAGTGCAGTTACCAGGTTTGCGGAGCATGTGATTGCTTTGGATGTAATTATCAACGGCATGATCCACGGCGACCTCTGCATTCAAGGTAATACCATTGGGGTAATGGTCATTGATATACTCATCGATATAGCCGTTGAGTATATTGCGCACATAGATCTTCACATCATTGTTGTTGGCTTCGAAGTAAGCGAACGCCTGAGCGGCCTCCTCCGCCGTGACATTTTTGATGACGTAGACACCGAAGTTATACAACAGGGAGCGGTTTTCCTGTGTTTTCAAGTAGTTCTCCAAATAGTCCATGAAAGCCTGTTTCGCTCCGTCCGGAATATCCTGGACAGTGGCGTAAGCCCTTGCGATGTCATTCGCATCTGCGTTTCTCAGGTACCAGATAACCACATCTTTCGCCAGCTCACGGTTGTCGATAATGTACTGTTTGAGGAGAGCTCTCAACTTGTCCTTGGCCTCGGTGTTGGCGTTCACGGCGTCGTAGAGCTCCTGCACGTCATCGGAGTTGATGTGTCCCAGATAAGCCTTGGCCACATCCATGGCGATGTCCTTATGCGCCTTCATATACTCCTTAATCGTGTCCTCCAGATCGTTCTTCAGATTGCTGTTGTGAAGGATGAGGGCGTTGAGGATATCTCTCGCGTCATCAGTGGTGAGCGTGTTCTTCATGTAGTTGGCGATGCGCTCGGTGGTGAGGGGTGCGCCGCCGGCATAGATGGCATAGGGCACCGGTGTCACCTGCATAGTGCTGGTGGGAGCTGGGGACACACCGAAATCGAACTTGGCCGTGATGGTGGCCTTGCTCCAGTCAATCTGGGCGAGACTGCCATCCACAAGATTGCCGTCACCCACGACAACGGAAATGAAGCCGTTTTGGGTGGATGTGGTATCGTGCGTCTCCTCGAAGTTGTGGGTTCCATCGCTCACCGTAATGGTGACCGTCATGGCCTGGTTGTACACCAGCGTGTCGGCGTTGCGCACGACCGCCTGGTAGTTGAACTTGGGTCCGCTTTGGGCGGAAAGGATGCCCACAAAAGCCGCGAGCATCATCAACAGGGTTAAGTTCTTCTTCATACTTTATGTTTTTTACATTATTAATTCATCACTTATTTCTCTTATCCTTTGTACTCGTCTACCTTACACACCAATTTTGGTATAAAAAGTAGCACTTCCCCCGCACACCATAACGCCGCCGACTCAATCGCCGAAGCGTATCTATCTCATTTCTAAATAGTTGCAACTCACAAAAACGGTTATACACACTATAATAATCAACCCGCAAATATAATATTTTTTTGAATTGCAAGTTGAAATGTTAGAAAATTTTGAAAAAAAATCGTCTTGCGTGAGACTTGAGACTTGAGACTTGAGACTTGAGACTTGAGACTTGAGACTTGAGACTTGAGACTCGAGACTCGAGACTTAAGACTTAAGACTTAAGACTTGAAACTTGAAACATGAAACTTGAATCCTGAATCTTGAATCTTGAATCT
>JAFPVR010000119.1 GCA_017395245.1 Bacteroidales bacterium
TAGGGTGTTGATGCCGGGTGAAATGGGATGCCAGCCGCCCGTGTGAGGGCGTGGGAAAAACTTACAACGATTGCCGCGCCATTCGTTCCCACGTTGCCAGGTGTGGCCGTGTTGGGCGGTGACTGGTTGCCGGTGCCGTGTGTTGGTTGGCCGTGCTTGGTTCTTTGCCGTATGTGCTGTATGGGTGTTGGTGGCCGTGGTTGTGAGGCCGTCACCTTGTGCGCTGCTCATCGGTTGGAGGTGTGGCCGTTGTTGCCGGTGGCCGTTCCTGGTTCGTACCGGGTGCGTTGCTCGATACGGGATTGATGCCCGGTGTTATGTCCTTAATAGTAAAAAATGCCATTTATAAGCCATAAGCGAAAACCCGTTTTTTCGTGTGTGAAGTTCCTGAAAAACTTTCGGGGCGTTTTTTCTGTTACTCTGTTACCGCGTTGTTTTGATTTTGTAAGTATTTGATTTATAATATAATATGAGCGGTAACAGTAACAAAGGGGAAAAAATGTCCTTTGTTACCGCTCTGTTACCGCTCTGTTACCAGTGTTTCCAGTATGCCAAAGCGGTAACAGACTGGCCACTCTGTTACCGTCTGTTACCGCACTGTTACCGCTTTTGTTACCGCCATATCTTTCTTATTTTCAATTAAATATATATATACTTAATACTATTTGGTAACAGGTAACAGAAGAATTTAAATATTGAAAGTTTTTCCGACAAAGTGATTTTTTGATTGTTAAACCGATTGTGTCATACAATATACTGTTTTTAAATATTCCATAATAAAAAAGGCGGCTTGTAATTGCCGCCTGTCTGTAATGTTATTCAACCGGGTTCAGTAACTTGTCTGCTGTTGATCATACGGAACGACTTTGGCCTCCTTTGCCTGGATATATACAAACTCGGTAACTTCTTTATTCACTTTTATTTGAATACTGCGCCGGTATTCCCTGTATCCCGTACATTCGCGGGGGTTAAGCCGTTCGATATAATCTTTTGATTGGCAAAAATAGCGTAATTTTTCCGTGAATTTTCGTTGATCAATCGGTTTTGTGGTTGTTTTGTTGTACTCCTGTAATAGTTCGCGCCTTATTAGGTACTTGTTTAAATAGTCGCTGTTGGCTGCGAATTTTTCTTCAGCCCAAAGGATAAAATCATCACCGGCCACCTGCAAGGCTATACGTTCGTTGATTCTCCCCATCGGGGGCTGAATGGTCAATCCGTTGTTTTTGGCTTTCAGGTAAAAATTCACACAATCCATCAGAAAATTAAAATCCTCGTTCCAATAGGTTTCAGTATAGTTATTGTCGTTTTCTACACAAATATTATACCCGAAATCGTCTTTTATCTTTCGTTCTTCGTTGTATTCGTTCGTTCCGGCGTGGTAATAATCACCAAAAAGGCAATACAACAAACGTCGTGATGTGCTGCCCTCGGTTGTTTTCGGTGGAAAATTTGAGGTTACTACAATTTTAGGGGATTGGGCAAACGGAATTGTTACAGGGTTTTGGTAAAGCATACGCGCCACCCAGTCGCCCGCGCTTTTTTCAAACAAAGGCCTTATCGGATAACCTTTGTAAGCGTCCGCGATGACAAAAGTTGATGTCATTGGCGTTACTGTTGAACCGAAATGTTTTCCCCTCGGGTTCCCGTCTTCCGTGCTTCCATCCACCTGCTCTTTGTTGATCAGCGGTTTTATAAGGTAGTCAATAACAAACGATTTTCCAGATCCGCCGCTGCTCTCGTTTTCGTCTGTCAGCTTGTTTTCCATGAACCAGGTGATATAACCATCTGACGGACGTTTGAAAGAATGTAACAAATACCCTAAAACATAGATTTTGTTCATTAGAATGGCCTTTTGTTCCTCCTGTTCAAACCTCCCTAACCTCGGCCCGGCTATGTCGAATTTGTGTTTGTTGATATAGTCGGGATCAACAAATCCGCCG
Source organism: Bacteroidales bacterium (assembly GCA_017395245.1). GTDB lineage: Bacteria > Bacteroidota > Bacteroidia > Bacteroidales > WCHB1-69 > F23-D06. The sequence goes on from JAFPVR010000119.1 coordinate 1,941, forward strand.
TCTCCCGGATCTTTCCCGCCTCCCTCTATTTCCTTTCTCCAGTATATTCTACAGGTATTTATAATAGCCCGGAAACCGTGGCTTTTTATGCTTTTAACCTCAATATCAAAAGATTTTGTTTCGGGGTTGTATGTCGTTTCAAACGCCGGTTCTATCCTGGAAAAACGGTGTTTGCAAACCTGGTCGTTCCAAATGAAACCGGCTTTGTTTTTGCCTATAACCTCCACGTTTTCGGCTGTCACTTTCACGGCGCAATTCTCAAAGGTGAAAATCTGTTCGTTTTCCGTTCCTGATTTGAAAGGCACTTGTATTTCATCCAGTTTGTCTAACAAGTCGGGTTGTATCTTTTTGCAGTCCAGGATAGCGTTTCTTATTTCGCTGTCAAACCCCCGGTTTATTGCCCATTTGTGCAAATTGTCTGCGACCTCCTTTTCTGAAACCTGCTCAACCTCGTTTCCTGTGACTTTAACGTATAAATACGATACGGTTCCGGGCCTTGTCTGTAACTTTATTTTGCCGTAACCCATAAAATTAAGGGTGTGCAACAAATATGATGTATTGATTTTATCCTGTTTGCTCCTTTTCAGGTCCCAAAACTTGCAAGGCATTGCAATATTTACCAGCTTGTTGAAATCCTTTGCCGAATGGTATTCCAAATAATCCCGTATGTCTTTGCATGGGTTGCCGCGCCGGTCGCGGTGTTTGCGCAATTCTCCGGGTAATTCAACGGTGTAGATGTCCAGGTACTTCAAGGCCAGCGCGCGCCCCTCCCTGATCCCGGTTTCGTCAATGTCCGGGACGTTATACAGCCGATCCACGCATTTCATAATTTCTGCGTATTGGTCGCCGGTCAGCTTTGCGGATTCTGAATTTAGCCAAAGAACATTGTAGCCCATCGCGGCCACACATAGCGCGTCACGTTCCCCGCTGCACAAAAAAGCCGCTTCCAGTTTCCGCGCCGGTTGGATTTGCCGTTGGCCGCCGTCGGTGTGGTCTTCCAGTTCCGCGTCTTCGCTCCCGTTTTGGGATAGTGCGTTGAACGCCGCTTTGAGTTCTGAAAGGCCGTTCACATAGTTTTCAGGTTTTGCGTTTTTTGGCCTGTATTGGAAACGGCGGCCTTTGTCTTCGCTCAACGGTTCGTAGATCTTGCAAAACTCCCCGCAATCCCGTATAAAAATAGGGTAATTGTCCGTACTGCTTTTCTTCAAACGCTTCTTTTCGTGCGTGGTTTTGTCTTCATACACGAAAGAATACCACTTCAGCGACTTATAGGAATACCGCCCGCAAACGTCCTCCGTAACCCCTGGCCCCAATAGTGCCAGCTCCGAATTTGTGAAACTGTCTTTTGCCTCAAATTGGAAACCGTCGCCGTCTGTATCTTCCTGAACTGGTGTTGTTTCGATTTTCGGTTTCCTATCGATACGCTCTTTCCCGTTGATACCTGCAAAGGCTTCCAGCTCATCCATGGCTTTCGGGTATTCCACGCCGTTTTTTTCCATATACAGCTGAATGGGAAAATAGGTTTTGTCCCCGAAATCATGCACAAACCAAACGCCGGTGCGTTTGTGCTGCTTGCAACCAGCCGATGGGGTGCGTTCATCCCTCATTTTGAATTTGTGGTTAGGGTTGGTCCTGCACCCCCCGGCGTCCGGGTAAAGGCTTTCGATAATATCAAAACCGTTGTCGGTGGCCGCGTAAATGGCTTGTTCGCGTTCGTTCATTGTTCCTGTCTTTGGTTATTCTTTCCTTTTCACTCTGTCCGGCTTACTCCGCCTCGATTGTTCGGTCTTCAACGTACTGGTAAAGGTCTTTTTTGAAGATCTTTTTCCCGTACTCCGCCCCGGTGTTGGCCAGTCGCTTGTCCTGGTCTTCGGTGGCTGTTATGTCGTAGATGAAAGTGGGGGAACAATCCAACACTTTGGCCGCCTGATATACAGGTATTTCAACCGGCAACCGGCTAAGCATCACAGCCCGCGCCGTGATCCGCTCCTCCTCCGTGATGGGTAAAAGTTCCAGGATCTCGGAAAGCCGGTATCGTACCACCGTGGGTTTTTCGGTTGTTCCTGATAACACAACCCGGGCCAGTTTATACTCTCCCGTTTCCATTCCCCGGTAAAATTTGCGCCGGGAAAACTTCGCGCCGGTCTCTTTGAACATTTCAATAACGCGCCCGATTCCCACGAAACGCTCATCATGTTCTGCACCGGCTTTCATAATGTCACCGAAAGCGGCAACCGGCTTTCTCGGTACTCTGATTTTTTGGTTTTCCATTGCTTTTGATATTTGGTTAAACTTCTTGTTTTATTGTTTTTTGTGCAAAAGTACAAAAGGCTGTGCAATCGTTTGGGACAATGCAAAGGTAAAAGCCTAATCCATCAAAAACCAGTCCGTTTCACCTTTGCGCCGTATTCTGTTGGCGGTTGCCTCCATCCTGAACGTGTCGAAAAGGTGGATCACGCCGTCAGCGTTGGCCATCAACCCCTCTTTCATTATGTTTCTAACGTTCTTCGGGGCTGTGATGTGTAGATAATACTCTTTCATTTTGGTTTGTTTTTGAAATTTGGCGGCAAAAATAGCCGCTTTCGGTTTGCTGTTTCGCATTGTGTGCGCACAATTCCCGCAAAAGCGCAAAAATGCGCGTTCCTGTGCGCTGTTTCGCATTATGCGTGCATTATGCGTGTATTATGCGGGTTTGTCTGCTTTGAATGAAAAGGGCGGGGGCAATCTTTTTGATGGGTTGCCGGTAGCGGTGGCCGCCGCGCCCGGCTGCGGGACATATCGAGACAGTTATTTTCACTCCTTGCCATGCTTGGTTTTTGGTTTGTACTCCGTGAATAACGCGCCCCGCCCTCTGTTACGTTGCCGGTTGTCAGACGGTGGCGGTCTCGATCGGTACTACACGGCTATACGGCAAATTGACCCGTGCCAGCTGCTGAAAAATCGCAAAATCGAATACAATGAACTCTTTTTCAAACTCCACGAACACGGCTTCGATCCCGGTGGCCTCGCCGTTGTGGTGCAATGCGGCCCGAAACATTCCTTTGCACCATTGCCGGTTTACTTCCAACGGGATCTCGATCAACGCCCATCTGTCCGTATATTGGCCGCCGGCGGTGATGGGTGTTTGTGCGCTTTCGCTTTGCGGTTGTTGATGGTGGTGGGGGGGGGGGTAAAATACTGATATTCAACGATTTATCACTCCCTAACATAGCAAACTCTCCGCCCGCTTTCAGGTGGAAAATAACGCGCTCGCGGTGGGCGGTTATCAGGTTCTTGTCGTGCTTTCGTTTCAGCGCGGGTGTGATGAACCGCCGCCGCCCGGTGGCCGCTGCGGGTGTGGCCACCGGTGCTGCAGCCTGGTTGCCGGTCTTGTTTGCTGTGTGGGTTGTGCCGGTTGTGTGGGCGGCTGCGCCAAATGCGCCCGCCTCGCGGCCTGCGTTAACGTGGCCGCCCTGGTTGTTGGATTGATACATGGTGAAAACCTCCACGGAAAAAACGCGGGTCTGTCTCGGTCTTAATAGAGTACCGGCAACCGCCTTTCAACGGCTGCAACCCGCGTTTTTTCCTGTATGGTATTTCAATATACATTGAACTATTAAGTTAAAGACGCTGCAAAAATACAATTTTGCACACGTGCTTACATTCCGTAATTATAGAATTTATCCACAATTTAAAGTTGAAACCGCCGCCCGTGGGTGGGTGGCGGTGTGTTCTTTGCCTGTGTTTGTGCTGTTTTCGGGGCTTTGGCCGTGGCCGCTGGCCTCCGGGGCGGGTTCGCATTATGCGGGGATTTTGCGGGTGTTTTGCGCGCAAAATGCGGAAAGGTTTTCACTTTCCCGGGTGTTATGCGTGGGCGGGGTGGTGTTCGCATTATGCGGAATAATGCGGGAATAGTGCCGGTTACTTTGCCCGTGGCCTTACAATGTTGATCAACGCTTTGCAGAATCTTTCGTTTGTGTCTTCAACGCCGTTGAAATCCCGTTTTGCGCTCCCCATAGACGTAACAGGGCGGTGTATTCCAGTTTTGGTGTCTAACGACACAAAACAGGCCTTTGCCCATTTGTTCGCACGCGGTGCAACCCTGTTTTTTGTGTAGTCGTCAGCCCTGAAAACAACGGGGTATAATATGGCCACAACCCACGAAAGCCGCCCTTTGTCCGCGTTCCATCTGATCGGTTGAAACTGGTAAGGGTCGCCGCCTTCGCCCTCCTGCTCCCATCCGTTCGCGTGTAGCCAGTCGGAAAGCCGCGCCGCCCCGTCGATACAGCCCTGTCCTTTCAGGAAATTGAAAACCGCTTCCAACACTTCGGGCGTTTTGGTCTTTTCCCTGATATTTGCAATACTCCTGAACAGTGCCAGCGCGTCCGTTGTTTCGGGCGGTATGGGTGTGGGTGTCGGATCCGGGGCGGTGGGGTGGCCGGGGTCGGGCGTTTGGGCGGGGGTTATGTATATGTTAACGGCTCTGTGAAAATCGTATGCCAGTTCATGTGTTTTATCGTCGGCTGCATCCCAAAAGGCATTCCCCGCCGCGCTTTCGTCCCGGGTGTCGTTAATCAGTGGCAACGCCTCTGCCGCCATCCGTTGATCCCCGGTTTCTATAACATACGTCAAAAGCTTTTGCAGTTCCTTGTTATACGTTTTCCTGGTGTCGTGGAAACGTCGGAAAAGCCGCGTTTCGGGTGTCCGTTCCGTGAACTTGTTTCGCGGGTCGGAAAAGAAAGCCGGGTAAAAATCGTAGTAGTTTATGTCAACGCCTATATACATTTTCACCGTGTTGGCCTCCACCGGGTCAGTTTTCGGGTTTCCGTTTTCGTCCAGGTATCCATTTTCAACGTGGTAGATCCCGGCGGGATAAAGCATATCGCCCGGGATCATCCGTTCACGGAAACGGCGTTCTTCTGTTAGCCATGTTTCGTATTTTTCGCGGGTTTCCAGTATTTCACCGATTAAACCCTCAACCGTCCGTAAGGCTCTGACGGCCTCCGTCTTCGTTACGTTTTCCATAATACAATAAAATTTGAACCGCCGCAAAGATACGATTTTTGAGTATATACAGGGAACGGGAACGCCCGGCGTTGGGGGTTGCCGGGCGTTCCTGGTGTGGTTCAAATTTTATACCTTTCGGGCGGTGCAAAAGTACATTTTTTGTGGGAAAATTCTTCAAGGTTTGTGTGTTTTTGTTTCAACTTGTTGTCATTCTGCCAGTTTCAGGAACTCCAACAGTCGGTCAATCGGTACGTATCGCGCCCGCGTTCCCGGACAAATCAAGTACTTTTCAAGGTGTCGCGCCCTGATCCGTGCCGTCAAACTGACGCGCGAAATATTAAGGATCGCCGCGCATACGTCCAGGGAAAACCGGCGGCTGTCTTTCGGTTTCGCGCCCGGCTTCTCCGGGGTGGCCGCCGCCTCTTTCAGCGTGGCCACAACCTCCTCTATTTCGTCGGCCGGGAAACGTCGGGGGCCGTTTTTACTGAAACGGATAACCGGCAACCGTAACCCGCGCCGGTGAATCAGGTTTTGAACCGTATGGGACGGCAACCCTGCAAGGTCGCACAACTCATTAAAAGTATAGTAACGTTTTAGTTCTTTTCCCATAATTTCGCGCTTTTGAAAAAAAACCGCCCCCGAACTACAGACAGGGGCGGTAAACCAAAAATGAAGAAAATCTTATGACTTATGGAATCAGTCCAAACCATACTGATGGCTGTTTGGCGTGACTCGGTGTTTTGCGTTCTCATCATCGCGTTTACGCTCATACGGGTTTGTCAGCCGCTCAAATTTGGGTTCAGCCTCCAACCCCGGTTGTAAAAATCTGAGGTTGAACCCGGCTTTTTCCACGCGCTTCTCCCACTCTTTCCAGGTCTCCCGCTTGTACTTGTTCGGGTAACCAATGAACGGGTAGCCCGTTTCGGTTGTATCGCCGTCCCCATCCACCACAAAACGGGTTGTCCCGTTAATGGTTCTCTCAATCTCGATTTTCTGCTCAGGCAACAATGGGACGTTAGTTGTCACCGTTGCAGTTAGTTTTAAGTCTTTCATAAATATTGGGTATTTAGTTGATGATGTCGTTTAGATAGGGAACGCCAGCCGTAAAACCGGCGTTCCGTTCCTTAAGGTTTGATGTTTTTAATCGTCAAAAAAATCGTGTCCGAATAGTTGTTTGTATTTGTCCATCCAGTTGTAAGGGGCAATGTTGTTGCTCGGTTTCAGGATCGCCAAAACATCGGGGGCAAGTTTTGCCAGCTGGTCGGACAAATTCCTGATTTCCCGATCCCGGTAGATTGCCACGTCACCTTCTGCGGGAACCGCGTTTTGTAACTCGTTCATGTCGAATTTTGAGGCCCGGCAACGGACTTCCCATTCAAACCACGTTTCGGAATTGTGTTTTGTGGGGAATCCCTCAAACGGGAATCCCATTTCTTTACGTTCTTGTTCTGTCAAATTAGCCATGATTTTTGATTTTTGATTGATTAATAAATTTCAGGCTGCAAAAGTAAATCGGATTTTTTGAAACTGTTGGGACAACGCAAAGGATAAAGAATTGAGGCCGCGCGGGGCGGCCTCGGTGGGAGAATTGAAAAGGTTGGAATAACCAATAATCAACCATGAACAACGCGGCAAATATACAAAAATATTTGATACACTTTTATTTACAGCGTTTATTTAAAGTAAGCGTGTAAATATTTATTGCCTACAGGTCATATTTTGCGCTTTCAACCTCCAGTTCTGAAAGCTTTTCGATATAGTGGTCTCGGATGATTTTTTCATCGTTGCCGGTAAAGTCGGCAATTTGCCACACGTTCCATTTCTCGCCCAAATAGCCGTAATAATGGCCGTTCACAAAGGTACGTTTCGGGGTTTTGCCGTCAACAAACTGATATAAAAGGCCTTTTGTCACATGAAACTCACCCGCCCGCGTTCGTCCTATCTGCTCTTTCCTGTCAAGGCCTGCCAAGTGGCAAATTTTTTTGAAATTCCGTGCAATCAGGTTCTTACTTGTTTTTGGCAATTCATACCCACGGCGTTCTAATATCTTTTGCAGTTGCTCGGGAATCGGGATACTTACACGGTCTTTGGTCTTTTTGGTATAGAATACAATGGCCGGTTCTCCGCTGGGTGATACGGAAATATTGTCTTTGGTGAACTCTGTAAAATCGGACGGACGCGCCCCGGTGAATATGCCGAAAAGCAATTCGATTTGATAGTCTTCCAGTTTTCGGTTGTTGGATAGATCCAGCCCTATAAGCCGTTGAACCTCGCTTTTGTATAACAAAACGTGATGAACTTTTTGGTATGTCAAAGAGTACTTTTTATAAGCGGGGTTCACCTTATATCCCAGTTCTTCGTCTGCATACTTCAAAATGTACTTTATCGGTTTGAGGAACTTTCCCCAAATGGTGTTAGGTGCATAACGTTTCGTTAACCATTCGCGCAAAAGCTCAAAGAAACGGGTGTCCAAGTCCAACAACAAAAGCGGTTTGTTAGTTTCGGCCTGGTATTCCTCCACGCGTTGAATCAGGTATTTGAATTTCCGTTTTGTGCTTTCGCATACTGCAACCCCCGTCCGTTTGTTTATGCGGTTGGCCATAACCTCCTCCGAATACCGTTTTATAAGGTCGCCCAGGGTTTCAACGCGCCGCCGCCTGCCTGTCTGCTCATCTACAAAAACATTCATCGCCTCGGTGCTGAAAACGGCCTCCCCGAAATCAACGGCCAACAAATAATTTTCGATTGCCTGGCGGATCTTTTGCAGCTTGGAACGTTTGCCGTTGTCGCTGATCCGATCCACGGTGAACCTTTGACGCTTTCGGTCCCATTCGTCAGCCTTAACCATTACCGGGGTTGCATACCTCAACCGGGCGTGGTTCTTAACCACAACGGCGTATAGTTGTGCTTCGCCGTTTTTCCGTCTGTAGTGCGTTTCAAATTTGATACTGTTCATATATAACGTATTTGGGTTAAATAATGGCTGTTTGTTAGCCTTTTGGCGGCAAAAGTACCTTTAAACCATGCCAAAGGTCGCATAATCCCCGCATAATGGCGGCAAAACAACAAAAACAGTCCCCGCGAATGTAAGCCGGTGAACCCTGATTTTGCCACCCTGTTCCCTCCGATTTGCCCACAAATTTGCAAAAGTATGGGTATTCGTGCAAAATTGTGGGCAAAATCTGTCAACATTTGCACCGGCAAAGCATACACACGAACATTTGAAAACAACATATAAAACGCTGTTTTATAAGTGAATACGTTATAAAATACTGTTTATAAGTGAAATAAAAAAGGCGGCTGTTACGCCGCCGTAGTGTTCCAGCTGGGGCTCGAACCCAGGACCCCATCCTTAAAAGGGATGTGCTCTACCTGCTGAGCTACTGAAACTCCTTTAGGTCTTTCCACAGCAAAAATGCCGCAGCTCCTTTTTGAGGCTGCAAAAATACACTTTTTTTAATTATGAAGCCTATATTTATCTAAAATTTTTTGGATACATCAACATATTGATTATCACCATCTTATAATATTTTCAAAAAAAATGAACAAACCGGGGTTTTGAATCTTATTTTATCTATATTTGCCATGTATCTTATTGATTATAAATATGTTAAAAACGAAAATTGTCATAATCAAAAAGATTGCCGATTTCGCAGAAAAGGAGGCGAAATATGCCATTTTGTGATGAAATCGGGGACGCGAGCGGATTTTAACCAAATTCACGATAGGATGAAAAAATTGATCATTACCCCCCAAAAAGACACCGTCACCCTCTGTTTGCCGCAGGAATGGGTGGGGAAACCGTTGCTCTGCATTTTGGAGCATCCGGACGAGAAAGATGCGTTTCCAAACGATTCGGAGTATGTATCGGAAGTGCGCGAGGACAGGTTTCTCTACAATGCCGAACTTTTCAGGCAGAAACGCCGCCGCCCGCGCAAAAAGCGTTTACGCCGCAAGAGAGGCGGAAAAAACCAGTATTTGTAGTCAGTGCAAGTCAGCGCCGATGAGGTGCATGAATTCCTGCCGCGTGTTCTCGTTCTTGAGGAAGGCGCCGGTGAATTCCGATGTGGTGGTCACGGAGTTCTGTTTCTGGATACCGCGCATGGACATGCAAAGGTGCTGAGCCTCAATGACAACGGCTACCCCGATGGGGTTCAGAACTTCCTGCAGGCAGTCTTTGATTTGCGAAGTGAGCCGTTCCTGCAGTTGAAGCCGACGTGCGAAACATTCCACCACCCTCGGAATTTTGCTCAGTCCCACAATCGTGCCGTTGGGGATGTAACCGACATGCGCCTTGCCGAAGAACGGCAGCATGTGGTGCTCGCACATTGAATAGATTTCGATGTCCTTCACCACCACAATCTGTTTGTAATCCTCATGGAACAAGGCACTTTCGAGGATAGCCTTGGGATCCTGGCGATAGCCGTGTGTAAGGAAATCCATCGCCTTGGCCACGCGCATCGGGGTTTTCAAAAGTCCTTCGCGCTCCGGATCCTCACCCAGATTGCCCAAAATGGCCTTGTAATGGAGGGCCAACTGCTCTAAATTCTCCTCTTTAATTGTTGGACTCATATTTATAACGTTAAAAATTACTAATTTTGATATTATTTTCGCTACCGAGCTCTTGCCCCTGTAGGGGCTGCTCAAGGAAAAAGTTTTTATGAAACAGGGCTTTATGCACACATTTTTATACCCATTGACCGTTAATAAAGGGATTTCCCTTCCGTTCGCGGCCCACGGTGGTCGGACCGCCGTGGCCGGAGAGAATAGTCACTTCGTCGGGCAGGGTCAGGATTTTCTCTCGGATGCTCTGCAGCAGTTTCTCTGCATTGCCGGAGGGAAGGTCGCTGCGGCCCACGCTCATCTCGAAAATCAAGTCGCCGGTGAAAATCACTTGATTGTCAGCATTGTACAGACAGACACTGCCTTCGCAGTGGCCGGGCGTATATCGCACTTCCAACTGTTGGTTGCCGAACGTCAGGATCTCGCCTTCCTGGATGTAGCGGTCGGGTGCGGGCATCTCCTCCAATTCGAAACCGAAAACCGTTGCGTAGGCGTAAGCGCGGTTGTACTCCTTCATGCCGGCCTCGTGTATCAGTATGTCAACGCCGTACTCCTTTTTGCACCACGGGTTTCCTGCGATGTGGTCGAGATGGGGGTGCGTATTGATGATGTACTTGATTTTCAGCTTATTGTCGGCGACATATTCGCGAATTTGTCCGTCTTCATAAAACCGGCAGTTGCCTGGATCGACAATCACCGCCTCTTTCGTCTCGTCCGACAAAATATAAGTGTTCACTGCCAACGGGTTGAAGTGAAACGTCTTGATATCCATATTCACATATTTTAACTTGGATTCCGCCACCATTTCCTGGAGCGTTTTATGCTTTTTTAACGTATTAGAAGGCTGGTTTTTTCGGATCTGCGGCATACACTTCTTTCACTTTATGGCCATTTTCAAAGATGGCGACGTATTGTAATGTGCCCTGCGGGCTCCAGCTCGACCATTTGCCGTGTTTCATGCGGTTCTTGAAGGCTCCCTGGGTGTGTTTCACGCCGTTGTCGTAATATTCGGTGAAGGAGCCTTCTTGCACATTGTGTACGAAATTCTGCTCCCGAATCACCTTCTCGTGCATGTTGTAGAACACCCATTTGCCCTCTTTCATGTCGTTGGCATATTTGCCTTTGGAGAGGATGTGGCCGTTTTGCGCATACTCGTTCCACACGCCGTTTTTCATGTTGCCGACATATTTGCCCTGGCGGTGCATCTTGCCGGTTTCCTCCCAATAGATGGTGGAAAGGCCGTTCAGTTCGCCGTTTTTGAAGTTGTTCTCGTACTTTTTGTACCCGTTTTCAAACCAGCCTTCCCAATAGCCGTCCATCACGGCATCCTTGAATGTGCCGCGGTCCTTGACATTGCCGTTCGGGAAATAGGCGGTCCACAGGCCGTTTTCCTTGTCGTTTTTGAAGGTGCCCTCACGTTGCAGTTTGCCTTCCTCGTACCACGCTTTCCACAAGCCTTCGCGCTTGCCGTTCACGTATTCACCTTTGCGCCAGACACTTCCGTCTTCGTAGTAGTAGGTCCAGACACCGTTTTGCAAACCCTTGTCGAAGTTGCCCTCGCTGCCAAGACGACCTTCCTCGTCATAGAATTTCCAAAGACCCTGTTGCAGCCCATGCACCAGTTTGCCTTCCATATCCTTTTTGCCGCCGTGGTTCCACCAGCAGGCTTCGCCCTCCAAGAGACCCATGTCGTAGGTGCCCTCAAAGTATTTTTCACCGTTGTCGTAATACTCGATAACGTGGCCGTGAACGCTGTCACCTACATACGTGACTTTCTTATACAGCTGACCGTTAGGGTGATAGAATGTCCACTCGCCATCGCGTTGGCCGTCCTTGAATTGTCCTTCCGACTCGGTTCGGCCCGTCTGATACCAGCTTTTGAACGGCCCGTTGTCGGCGTGGTATTCCTGTCCGAGTTTGCCGTTGTCGTACCATACTTTCCACACGCCCACCTTAAGGCCGTCTTGGTAGTCGCCCTCGGTCCATTTCGTGCCGTTGTTGTGGTAATAGATCCAATGTCCTTGCTCAACGCCCTTCTTCTGCACGCCGATGGACATCAGTTTGCCGTTTTTCCAGTAGGTTTTGGCCGTGTCCTGCGCCGACAAACCGACGGTCAGCGCGACACATAGGCATAATGCGAGTATCTTTCTCATTTTGCAAAAATTAGGCCGCAAAGATACAATTTTTAGGCATAAGGCAGTAGATAAAAGGCATTAGGTATAAGGCATTAGGCAGTAGAGAAAAGGGAACGTCAAATGTATTGACATTCCCTTTCGCAAAATTGTTATTAAAAACCAGAATTATTTGACTACAACCTGTTTGGTGACAGATCCGTCAGTCGTGGTCACTTTCACGGCGTAGGTGCCGGGGGCGAAACCGTTGGTGGGAATGACCACATGGCTGTCGCCGCAGAGCTGGTTAAAGACAAGCTGTCCCATCATGTTATAGACTTCCACGCGCTCGATTTGCTCGGAGGTGACTTTTACGTAGTCGGTGGCGGGGTTCGGATAGATGGAAACCTCGATTTGGTTGTGCTCGTTGACGGAGACATCCGTAATGTTCAAAGTGATGGCCACTTCGACCTCATCGTTTTCGATGTCGCTGGAGAAGCAGTGCAGTGTGGCGGAATAGCTATCGTTGACGCTCATGCCTGCCGAATGGGCAGTGACGTTCACATTTGTGCTGCCGCCGGCAGCAATGCTGCCGTCAGCAGGGGTCACGGTCAGCCACGGGGTAATGGGCGTTCCGTCGATCTTGCCGCCAAGGCAGAGGTTGAAGTCATAGCTGGAGTTCGAGAAACGGTTGTACCAGGTGGAACCTCTCTTATACCAGCAGCTGTAGTCGTTGGCGATAGCGCCGTCCACCGGGGCGAGATAAGCGCCTTCGGGTTGGACGAACCAAACGCCGAACCAGAGATCGCTGCCGTCAATCAGGTAAGGAGTGGTGAGTTGGACGGAATTCCAACCGCTGTCGGGGGTGAAGGTTTGCTCATAGACCACCTCACCCGGTCCGGGATGCAGGAGAGTGTTGCCCATGGCATAGACGCGAATCTTTGCGGTGGGAAGGGCCTGACCCATGAAGAAGTGGATTTCATTGAGCGATTTTCCGATATGCTGTTGGAGGGCGGAGGCGGGGTAGCCGACAGCGAGATCGACATCGTCGGCCGCACCACTCCAACCGACAAACGTGTAGGGGTCGTCCAAATAGTAGTTCATGTTAACCACGCCCGTAGATGTGGGGTTCGGGTTCGGGATGTCGTAGGTGGCTACGGTGTAGAAATCGGTGCCGCCGGTGCCCGGGTTGCTCAACGTGACGGCCTGCGAGGCGGTGGAACCCGGATTCATGGAGAAATTGAGGCTCGTCGGGGAGACGGCAAACTCGCCGACCAGGGCGGCGGAAACTTCCGTCACCACGAAATCATCCACATAGTAGGAGCCGGAGGTGCTGCTGCTAATGGGGGATCCGGCGTAGAAGTTGATGCCTGCCAGCTGGTTGGTGCCGTTGACATTGCCTTGTTGGTAGCTGAACGGCCAGGTGTGGACAAGCACGTTGTTGATGGTGAGCGAGGCCTGGTCGTTGTCCATATCCACGTCAAATACAATGGGTAACCAGGCATCGGTGGAGCAGGAGAAAGTATACTCGGAGCCGCCCACGCTGAGGTAGCCGCCGCCAGTGTTGTAGAAGTAGCACTCCAACGCCCACTGTTGCAGCAGGATATGCTGGATGTTGAAGTAGCCGCCGTTGCCGGAAGAGGGCACGTAGTAGTTGAAGGTGAGGGTGTAATGCCCCGTGGTGTAGTTGCCGAAAGGATAGACTTGGTCGTTGCTTCCGGAAATGTACAGCGAGTTGGGGGCAGTGGCGGCCTGCGCGGTGGAAATCACACCGTCCTCGGCACCGCCGGGGGCGTTGCTCCAGGTAGTCCATGCCGAATTTGACTGGGCCAGATGGCTGCCGGCCGTGTAGGAATCAAAATTGTCGCTGAAGACAACAGTCTGCGCGAACGCGAAAGACGTTACGGCAAACAATAACAGGATAGTAAGTAAAATTTTTTTCATAAGCATTTGATTTTAATTCTGCCCGCAAAATTAGAAAAAATATTATTGCGGTGGAACAAAAAATCTCCTGCTATTTTTTCACAACCTTATGGTGATAAGTATTCCCGCCCGCGTCGGTCACGCGCAACAGGTAGATGCCCGCAGGAAGGGATTTAACATCCAACGTATTTGTGCCCGGTTGTAGAGACGCGCTGCAGCACGTCTCTACAAAGCGCGTCTCTACAACACGCCCTTGCAGGTCGTATAGCACCATATTTGCGATTTCTGTTCCCCCGTCCAATGCGACATACACCATCTCGGTGGCAGGGTTCGGATAGATGTGCATTTGCTTAGTCTCCCGCTCGGTCACGCCCACTTCGTCGGTGATGGTGAAGAGGTGCGGGTCGGCGGCCCCGATGTACGGATGCTTCTCCACCCGGCCCGACTCGTCCTTGGCGAACAGGTAGTATTCCACGGTGTCGCCGTTCTGCCAGGCGTAGTTTATGGAGGTGAAGGAGAAGGTGTATTCGTTGTCGGTGGTGTGATGCAGGGAGGCGTTCTGCCAGGTGCCGTGGTTGATACGGAAATAGATCCGCAGCGAGTCGGAGACCAGATTCGCGCCGCTCAACGCTTTGATATCCACCGAGACAGTCATCATGTTATCCATAAGTTCCTCCAGATTCTTCTCTCCGAGAAGCGGATAGTGCTTCAGGTAGAGCATTCCCAGGTCGGCAAGTTCGTGCGTGCGGCAGTGCAAGGCATCGGTGCTTTGCCAAGGGGTGTAGGAGCTCTGCATGATGGGCACAATGGTATAGCCGGGCATCGCCTGCTGATAAACTGCAATAGCTTCATTGTCGTGCGTGTTCCCTGTGACGGGCACAAACACGTGGTCGTTCAAAATCAGCGAGTTAGTGTAAGGCGTGGCCTGGTAGGCGTTCGGATTGGCATAGACGCGGTACACTTGGTAGTGGTTGCCCCACGGGGTGACGGCGTCGGCGAAAGTTTGTGCCACTGCCTCATAGTTGCTATAACGCGGATCGTTGGCCGGCACCTTCGCGATGAGCACCTTGTCCACATCGAGGAACTTGCCCCAGCAGTCGATGTGCGCGATATATTCGCCGAGCGGGTCGGGGAGAATCATGTAGTTGTTGATGCCGAGGAAGTTCTGGGTGATGGAGAGGACGGAGGATTCCGTTTCGGCGGGGTTCTCCTGGAGCACCAGCATAGTGGAGGCCGCCGTGCCGTAACCATCGACCATATAGTTGCCGCCGGTGTGCACTAAGGACATCTCGTAGCGGCTGACCCCCAAATGCTCGGTCACCGACTCCAAGGCCGCGTCGTCGAGGGGGCGTTGCGGACGGTTATAGACGAAATCGACCACTCCCACCGAGTCGTGGCCGTCGATGACGAACCAGGGGCCGTAATCGCGGGTCCAGTAGGAGTCGTGCTCGATGCGCCAGAACTGCACGTGGTCCATATTCACCTGGTTGTTGGCGAAGTAGGTGCTGGCTTCGCTGCTGTCGGCGGGGGAGTCCACCAGCACTTTCACCTGGGTGATCAGCGACAGTTCGCGCACGAGGGCCACGGGGATGCCGAGCGGGTAGCCGATCATCACGCCGCCCATGGGCTGGAATTCAGCGATGGCATTGACGGGTGCGGCGGGATAAACGGCGTCGCGCAGGTGTGCCTGCTGCGACAGCCAGGGTATCATCTGCTGCTCCTCGGCGGTGGCGTGGTGCGGGAATTTCGGATGTATGTCGTAATGGATCTGCTCGTTTTGAGCAAACACTGCACCTAAGAGCAACAAGGTCAGACCGATGAGGAAAAGTTTTCTCATATTTTTGGATTATAATCAGGTCGCAAAAGTACAATTTTTTGCTTATCTGTTAACCGCGCCCCAAGTACTCGAAAAATCCTATCCAATTAAGAAGGGCCTGTCCGAGGCTTGCACCGCGACGGGGGATGCAGGGAGTTTTGTATATAAAATACAAATGTACACAAAGCCGCAGGCAAAGTTTTGCCAAGCCGAAGACAAGGTTTTGGCAAGGGTATGCGTTGTCATTTGTTCAATTGATATTCGATAGGTATTCGATTGTTATTCGAAAAAAATCGAATATCAATCGAATATCAATCGAATAAGAATCGAATATCAATCGAATATCAGAGGGTGCAGCAACGTGGGTAAGACATGCTTACTACGGTTCTGCCACGATGCCATTACAAAGGTAGTCGTGTTCAGAATTTGTGTACATTTGCGCCTTCAAACCTAACGATATAAAGATGACCAAAGAAAAACAAAAATCCGTTGCTGCAGAGGCATTTGCCACCAAGTGGAGTGGTACAGGATACGAGAAAGGCGACACCCAGAAGTTCTGGCTCGAACTTTTGCAGAAGGTGTTCGGCGTGAAGGACCCGTATTCTTTTGTAGAGTTCGAGGACAAGGTGATGGTGGACAGGACCAACTATATGGATGTTTACCTGCCAGCTACCCGGGTTCTGATAGAGCAGAAGGGCATTGACAAAAACCTCGGTGCGCCTATTCCCCAAAGCGACGGAGCCTTGCTGACCCCTTTCCAACAGGCGAAGAAGTACATTGTCGGACTGCCTTTGTCACGTCACCCGCGTTGGGTGGTGACCTGCAACTTCGCCGAGTTCTGGGTGTACGACATGGAGCAGCCCAACGGCGAGCCGCAGAAGATACGGCTGAAAGACCTCGGGAAAGAATACTACCGCCTGCAATTTTTGGTTGACCAAAAGAGCGAGCATATCAGCAAAGAGATGCAGGTGTCGATGCAGGCCGGCGAGATTGTGGGTCGTATTTACGATGCGCTGCTGAAACAGTACATGGGAGCTGACGCTTCCAGTGTCGAGTCTGACGTTGAGAGCCGTCGACTTTTGCTCCGCTGGCTCAACATCCTCTGCGTCCGTATCGTCTTTTGCCTCTATGCTGAGGATGCCGGCATTTTCGCCCACGACCAATTCCACGACTACTTGGCCGACACTCCGGTGGAGGATATTCGCGAGGCGATGCTCAAACTCTTCGAGACACTTAACACTCCCATCGAAAAGCGCAGCCTCTACCTGAAACCCTCGCTTGCCGCCTTCCCCTATACCAACGGCGGACTTTTCGCTGAAGAGATTGAGATACCGCAGTTTACCGACGAACTGAAAAAGACGCTGCTCGACAATGCCAGTCTCGATTTCGACTGGAGCGAGATTTCGCCCACTATTTTTGGCGCCGTATTTGAGAGTACGCTGAATCCCGAGACGCGCCGTAGCGGGGGTATGCACTACACCAGCATTGAGAATATCCACAAGGTCATCGACCCGCTGTTCTTCAACGACTTGCGCCGCGAGCTGGATGAGATTTTGGGGGAGAATGTGGAGCGTGAGCGCAAGAAAAAGCTCGATGCCTACCAGGATAAGCTCTCCAAACTCACGTTTCTTGATCCCGCTTGCGGTAGCGGCAATTTCCTCACCGAGACATACCTATCGTTACGTCGCTTGGAAAACGAGGCCATTATCGCCCGCCATCACGGTCAATCGTTTTTCGGGTTTGAAGAGGCCAATCCTATTAAGGTGAGCATCAAACAGTTCTACGGCATTGAAATCAACGATTTTGCCGTCACTGTGGCCACCACCGCGCTTTGGATTTCAGAAGCCCAGATGCTCCGCGAAACAGAGAAAATCGTGCAGCACGACATTGATTTCCTGCCATTGAAGAGCTACGCAAATATCAAGGAAGGGAATGCGTTGCGTATGGATTGGGCTACGTTGGAGCATGTCCATTCCCAAAAGATGGTTTATGCGGAGAAACTCAATGTCTATCAAGTAGATGAGTTCGACACGCTTCCACAAGTTGAAGACCCAAAAGTGTCATACAATGGCGTTTACAAGGAGTTAAATGTGGTGGCGAAGGAGGTTGAGCAAAAGCCCTTGCCGGCAAATGTTTCCAACCCCATCACATACGACTACATTCTGGGAAATCCGCCGTTTGTGGGCTATTCCCTTCAGAGCAAAGTTCAAAAGGAAGACACCCTTGCCACGTATGTTGACGAAAATGGAAAGCCCTACAAATCCGCCGGAAAGATTGATTATGTGGCCAATTGGTATTTCAAGGCAGCCCAATTCATCCAAGGCAAGCACACAAAATGTGCATTTGTTTCTACCAACAGTATTACCCAGGGTGAGCAGGTGGCAGCCATTTGGAAGCCGCTGTTCGACCGTTTCGGAATCCATATCGATTTTGCATACCGCACGTTCCGCTGGGACAGCGAGTCGGACCTGAAAGCGCATGTGCATTGTGTGATTGTTGGTTTCTCTGTTGCGCCTGACGACAAGTCAAAAACCATCTATCTCTCCGATAAGCAAGCCGTCACAGCTGACAATATCAATGCCTATCTTATTGAGGGTGAAAACATTTGGATTTTCAGCAGGAATAAACCCATCTGTAATGTACCGCAGATAATTTCAGGAAATCGCCCGACAGACGGCGGGTACCTCTTATTGGACGAAAAGGATAAAAATGAATTATTAAAGACAGACCCGTTGTCTAAGAAGTATATAAAACAGTTTATGATGGGTTATGAGTTTATCAACGGGGTGAAGCGTTATTGTCTATGGCTCGTTGGTGTCCAGCCGAATGAATTAAGAAATATGCCAAGAGTTTATAAGCGTGTACAGCAATGCAAAGAAGCCCGGTTGAACAGTCCCGATGAAGGAAGAAGGAAACTGGCCAACACGCCGGCATTGATGAGAGAGCAGGTTAACCCTGAGAAGTTCATTGCAATACCAAAAGTATCATCACAAAACCGGAAGTATATACCAATGGGATATTTGGACCAATCCGTTATTGCGGGCGATAAGCTTTTTATGATCCCAGACGCCACTCTTTTTCATTTTGGTATTCTCATGTCTAATGTTCACATGGCGTGGACACGTGCTGTTTGTGGACGGTTAAAAAGCGATTACAGTTATTCCATAAATATTGTCTATAACAACTTCCCGTGGCCGGCTGTAGAGACGCAAAATTTTGTGTCTCTAAGGGATAATATCGAGCAAACTGCGCAGGCCATCCTGGATGCCCGGGCGCTTTACCCCGACAGCAGCCTCGCCGACCTCTACGATGAACTGACGATGCCCATCGAACTTCGCAAAGCCCATCAGAACAACGACCGTGCGGTGATGCAGGCATATGGTTTCGACCCCAAAGAGTATACCGACGACAAAGAATCGCTTATAGTTGCCGAATTATTCAAGTTGTACAATCAATTGTCTCGACAACAGGAACCAGAACAGATGCGGTAAAAAAACGCCCGACTTTCCGCAAGTCGGGCGTTTTTCGCTTCGTGACCCCTGCAGGATTCAAACCTGCAACCTTTTGATCCGTAGTCAAATGCTCTATTCAGTTGAGCTAAGGGGCCGTTCTCAAAAGAGCGTGCAAAAATACATTTTTTTTAATATCGCAGCACTACTAAAAATTTTTTTTATTCATAAACGCTGTGTATAGAAAAAAAGTGTATTTTTGCCGCCGAATTGATGAAACGGAATGAGCTATGGTGTAATGGTAGCACTACAGATTTTGGTTCTGCCTGTGTAGGTTCGAGTCCTGCTAGCTCAACAAGAAACTCTCACCGATTTGGTGGGAGTTTTTTTTACAAAAAGTGACAATAATAAATCGAATTATAGACAACAAAGCTTAAAAAAATGGAAGAACAAATCAATCTTATCAGCACTTTCGCCGATTTCAAGGAGTCCAAAAGCATCGACCGTGAGACGCTCATGCACATCCTGGAGGACGTTTTCGTGAGTGCGCTAAGTAAGAAATACGGTCCCGACGCCCGCTTCAACGTCATTGTCAACGTCGACCGCGGCGACCTTGAAATCCAACACTCCTTGGATGTGGTGGAGGACGATGAGGTGACGGACCCCGTGAACCAGATTGCCCTGTCCGATGCCATCAAGATTGAACCCGACTTTGAGGTGGGTGAGGAGGTTATCGAGCAGATTCAGCTTTCCGACTTCCAGCGCCGCGAGATTTTGGCGCTGCGTCAGAACCTCAGCAACAGAATCCTGGAGTACGAAAAGGATGTCATCTTCCGCAAATACGAGCCCCGCAAGGGCGAGCTGATTACCGGCGAGGTGAGCCAGGTGTGGAAACGCGAGGTGCTGGTGATGGACGACGACCGTGTGGAAATGGTGCTTCCCAAATCGGAGCAGATTCCCAGCGACTACTACAAGAAGGGCGACAGCGTGATGGCCGTCATCACTTCCGTGGATGTGGTCAACGGTTCCCCGCGCATCCTCCTTTCCCGTACGTCGCCCCGCTTCCTCGAATGCCTGTTGGAACGCTCCATCCCCGAAATCGAGGAGGGTGTCATCATGATTCGCGACATCGTGCGTGTGCCCGGCGAGCGTGCCAAAGTGCTGGTTGAGACTTACGACGACCGTATCGATCCCGTCGGCGCCTGCGTCGGCGTGAAGGGCAGCCGTATTCACGATACCGTGCGTGAGCTGCGCAATGAGAACATTGACATTATCAACTATACGAACAAGAAAGAGCTTCTCATCGCCCGCGCCCTCAATCCCGCACAGATTTCCTCCATCGAACTCGACGAGGAAAACAAGACGGCCAACGTCTATATGAAGTCCGACCAAGTGTCGCTCGCCATTGGTAAGGGCGGCTATAACATCAAGTTAGCCAGCAAGTTGTCTGGTTACGAGATCGATGTTTTCAGAGACGATATCAAGGAAGAGTATGTCATCCCGTTGTCCGAGTTCAACGACGTGTTCGACCAGTGGGTCATCGACACGTTCATCGGTATCGGTTGCGACACCGCCGAGAGCATTTTACAATTAAGTAGAGAAGAGTTGATTCGCCGCACTGACCTTGAAGAGGAGACCGTGGATGCCATGATTGCGGCGGTTAAGGAAGAATTGGCGAAGTAATGCCCCAAATAAGAGAGAAAATCACCCAGTTTTTAACCAGATTTATCAATATGCCGGAAGAAAGAGTAAAAAAGCCGCGATTAGGCCAGGCGGCGACAGAATTTAACGTGTCAATGGACCGAATCATTGACATTCTGGCCAAAAATGGACTTGAAATTAGCTCCCCGACGTTGAATTCCAAGCTGACGGAGGAGATGTACCAGTGTTTGCAGAAAGAGCTGGCTAAAGACAAGATGGTGAAAGAGAAATCGGACCAGATCATCACCCCCAAGACGAAGAAAGAGGAGGCCAAGGCAACGACCGCGCCTACCCCTGCCTCCGCCGAGGAGGAGAGTACGGGTGAGCATATTCTTATCCATACTACGAAGCTTCCTGAGGTTAAAACGGTTGAAGCTTCGGTGAGTCATGGTCCCGAAGTGAAGATTATCGGATCTGTGGATCCTGAATCCTTGAAGAAACCTTCCAAACCTTCCAGCAAAAAATCTTCCGGCAAAGCGAAGGAAGAGGGTGTCAAGGAGCAGAAATCGGCAGAGGAAGAAGTGGCGAAAGTCCTGCAGGATACCCCGGCAGTTCAGCAGGAAGAACCCGTTGACGAAACTCTGGCCCAAACCGCTGAGACGGAGAGCGTTAAAGAGGATACAGATGTCCAGAAACCCGAGCATATTGAGACGGTGGCGCATCTGCCTGGACCCGAAATTTTGGGCACCATCGACCTTGAGGCACTGAAACCCAAGAAAAAAACCTCTTCCAAGGATAAAAAGGGAGCAAAGAAAGAGAAGGAAAAACCGCAGTCCAAGCAGCAGAAAGCCGCTGAAACGCCCAAAAAGGAGACTAAGAAAGAGGAGCCTGAACAGCCAGTTGTGGAGCACATCAAGACGGTGGTCAATCCACTTAAGGGACCCAAGATTTTGGGTACTATAGATCTTTCCCTGATCCAGCAAAGTAGCGGCAATGGCAAGAGCGATCATCGCGGCGGCGATTCCGAGAAGAAAAAACGGAAGCGCAAGCGCGTGGCCAAGCCGGTAAAGTCCTCCAGCAACCCCAATATCAAGGAAGAAAAGGACAAGAAGCAGAAGCAGGAGCCCGAGAAGGTGGAGATTTCCGCTGAAGACATCCACCGCCGCATCAAGGAGACCAAGATGCGTCTCGAAAGCAACTCCAAGAAGACTTCCACGGCTGCCAAGCGCAGAAAAGAGAAACGCCAGCTGATTCACGAGCGTATCGAGGAGCAGGAGATGCAGGCCATTGAGGATCAGAAGACCTTGCGTGTCACCGAGTTCATCACGGCAAACGAATTGGCCACCCTGATGAATGTCGATGTCACCAAGATTATCGCCACCTGCATGAGCATCGGCCTTTTCGTCTCCATCAACCAGCGTTTGGATGCCGAGAATATCGCCATGTTGGCCGAGGAGTTCGGCTTCAACGTAGAATTTATCGATGCCGATGCCGACAGCGATAACGAAGGCGAAGAGCCGGATGCCGAAGAGGATCTCCAACCCCGCCACCCGATTATCACGGTGATGGGTCACGTTGACCACGGTAAGACCTCGCTGTTGGACTACATCCGCAAGACCAATGTCATTGCAGGTGAGGCCGGCGGTATTACCCAGCACATTGGTGCTTACGAGGTGAGCCTCTCCGACGGCCGCAAGATCACCTTCTTGGATACGCCTGGTCACGAGGCCTTTACGGCCATGCGTGCCCGCGGTGCCAAGATTACGGACCTCTGTATTATCGTGGTTGCCGCTGACGACGCCGTGATGCCGCAGACCATTGAGGCTATCAACCATGCGCAGGCCGCCGGCGTGCCTATGGTATTCGCCATCACCAAAATCGACAAGCCCAATGCCAACCCCGACAAGATTCGCGAGGAGTTGGCCAATATGAACATCCTTGTGGAGGAATGGGGCGGCAAATACCAGTGCCAGGAAATCGATGCCAAACACGGTGACCATGTCAACGAGCTGTTGGAGAAGGTGCTGTTGGAGGCAGAATTGCTCGATTTGAAGGCCAATCCGAACCGTCCCGGTGTGGGTGCGGTCATCGAGTCCGCCTTGGACAAAGGCCGCGGTTATGTGGCTAAAGTGCTGGTGCAGAACGGAACACTTAAAGTGGGTGATCCGATCTTGGCCGGCAGCTGTTTTGGCAAGGTCAAAGCCATGTTCAACGAGCGTAACCAGCCTGTGAAAACAGCTGGTCCCGCCTCTCCCGTGTTGCTGTTGGGTCTCAACGGTGCCCCGCAGGCCGGTGATACGTTCAAGGTCTGTGAGTCGGAACAGGAAGCCCGCAGCGTGGCCACCAAACGCGCCCGCCTTGCCCGTGAGATGGGTTTACGCACGCAGAAACATGTCACCCTCGAGGAGATTGGCCGCCGTATCGCCATTGGCGACTTCAAGGAGCTCAATATCATCGTCAAAGGCGATGTGGACGGTTCTGTGGAAGCCCTCGCCGGCGAATTGCTGAAGCTCAGTACCGAGCAGGTGCAGGTCAATGTTATCCACAAGTCGGTGGGTCAGGTGACGGAGAGCGATGTGCTGTTGGCCACCGCCTCAAACGCCCTCATTGTGGCCTTCCAGGTGCGCCCGTCCGCCAACGCCCGCAAGATGGCCGAGGCCGAACAAATCGACATCCGCACGTATTCCATCATCTATACCGCCATCAACGAAATCAAGGACGCTATCGCCGGCATGCATTCGCCGGAAATCCGCGAGAAGGTGGTCTGCAACATCGAGGTGCGCGAGGTGTTCCACATCTCCAAGGTCGGCAATGTGGCCGGCTGTATGGTCCTCGACGGCAAACTGCAGCGCAACACCAAGATCCGCCTTATCCGCGACGGTATCGTCATCTATACCGGCAAACTCGGCTCCCTGCGCCGTTTCAAGGACGATGTCAAGGAGGTTACCGCCGGCCAGGATTGCGGTCTGAACATCGACGGCTGCAACGACATCAAGATTGGCGACATCATCGAAGGTTACGAGGAATTCGAGGTGGCGTACGGAAATTAAACATGCCTGGCTTGAAAAACCAAGGGACGCGATTTGTCGCGTCCCTTTTTGTTGTTATATCGTAACCGTTGTTTCCTAAAACCGTTAATGCCAAGTAGTAGAGACGAACGGCCGTGGCGTCTTTACTACCGCAATTTCAGCAGCACCACGTTCTCGACGTGCTGCGTGTGTGGGAACATATCCACGGGCTGCACTTTCTCCACACGGTACTTCGGGTCGAGCAAGGTGAGGTCGCGGGCTTGCGTGGCAGGATTGCAGCTCACATAGACGATGCGCGGCACCTCCAATTTCAGCAGCTGTTCGATGACATTCGGGTGCATGCCGGCGCGCGGAGGATCGGAGATAATCACATCGGGCTTGCCGTGCTTGGCGATGAACTCGTCGGTGAAAATCTTGGCCATGTCGCCCACCACGAATTCCGTGTTCGTGATATTGTTCTGCGCGGAGTTGATTTTCGCGTCTTCCACGGCAGTATCCACATATTCGATGCCGACCACCCGCTTAGCCTGGTGCGCCACGAAATTGGCGATGGTGCCGGTGCCGGTAAAGAGGTCATAGACCACTTCATCTTTCTGGATGTCAGCAAATTCGCGCACCACCTTGTAGAGGTTGTACGCCTGTTCGCTGTTGGTCTGGTAGAACGATTTCGGTCCGACCTTGAACTGCAGGTTCTCCATCTTTTCGGTGATGTAGTCCTGACCGGCATAGAGGTGGAATGGCAAGTCGAAGATAGCGTCGTTGAGCTTGGTGTTGATGACGAAGGTCAGCGAGGTGATTTCCGGGAACCGCTCCATCATTGCGGCCAGCATATCCTTCACCTCCTGGTTGTATTTCGTGACGATGAGCACCACCATGAGGTCGCCGGTGGAGGCGGTGCGGATGATGAGGTTGCGCAACAATCCTTGCTGTTGGCGCGGGTCGTAGAAATCAAGATTGTGCTCGATGGCGTACTGCTTGCAGAAAAGCCGGATGTCGTTACTTGGAGCCGCCTGCAGCCAGCAGTGCTTGATATCCAAGATCTTATCGAACATGCCGGGCACATGGAAGCCAAGGCAACGGTTCTCGAAGAATTCGCCTTCCGCCTGCTTTTTGAGGTCGTCGTAGGTGAGCCAAAGCATCGTGGAGAATGTGTATTCCAACTTGTTGCGGTAGTAGTAGATTTTCTCCGACCCGATGATGGGCATCAGCGGCGGGAATTCGAACTTGCCGAGGTGCTTGAAGTTGTCCTCCACCTGCTTCTGCTTGAACTCTAACTGTTTCTCGTACGTCAGCATCTGCCATTTGCATCCGCCGCAGTGGCCGAAATGTCCGCACGGTGGCACTACCCGGTCAGGCGATGGCTGCTTGATGGCCAGCAGGTTGCACTCCGCATAGCCGCGTTTGCGTTTATAGACTTCCACATCGACGATGTCGCCGGGCACTGCGTACGGCACGAAGACAGTGAGGCCATCGACCTTGCCGACGGCTTTTCCCTCCGCTCCTGCGGAGAGGATTTCGAGGTTTTCTATGTTGTAGCGTTTGAAACTCATAATCGTTGGGTTCTTCGTTATGATCCCAGGGCTGCGGCCTGCGGCCTTACCCTTTGTTCCTGCGACCCAGGGTTACGGCCTACGCCTTACCCTGGGCTACCGAGCTCTTGCCCCTACGGGGCTGCTCAAGGAAAAAATCTATATAATTAGGTTTGTTCGTTAATTCTTTGCATCATCGGTAAAATCCTTCTTGATCGACGTACTGGAACACCTTTTCAGGCATCATATACCTTACGGACTTTCCCTCACGCAGGTTGTCTCGGATGAGGGTGGAGGAGAGTGCCATGAGGGGGGCATCCACAAGGTGGACGTGGGGGTGGTTGCGGAGGTCGCCGCCGTTGTAGCCGGGCCGCGGATAGACGTAGAGGTGGTAGTTTTCGAGGATGTACTCCCAGTTGAACCATTTGGTGAAGGTCTGCAGGTTGTCCTCACCCATAATGAGGCAGAAGTCGCGGTTCGGGTGCTGTTCGCGCAGCACTTGCAGGGTGTAGCTGGTGTAGGAGGGCTTGGGCAGGGAGAACTCGATGTCGCAGGCTTTGAAGCGCAGGTCGTCCTCGATGGCGAGGTTGACGATGTGCAGTCGTTCACGGTCGTCAAGCAGCGAGGCCTTCTTCTTCAGCGGGTTCTGCGGCGACACGACAAACCAAAGTTCCTGCAAGTCAGAGTGTTCCACCAAGTATTCGGCAATAATCAAGTGCCCGACGTGAATCGGGTTGAACGAGCCGAAATAGAGTCCTGTCTTCTTCATTGTAGTTTCAAAAAAGGGCGCAAAGGTACACAAATTACGAATAACTACTGAAACAAATCCTCCATGGTCACTTCCGATTGGATGTCGCCCGAGTGCGTGTTTGGGAGAACCCCGTGTGTGGTGATCATCGTGAGATGCAACGCTTTGCGGGTTTTGGTCTGCTGGCGGAACCATTCGCGCCGTTGCAGCAGCTTCTCATGGTAGGCCTTCGTAATGGTGTATGGAGCAGGGGAATATTTCATTTCGCACAAGTTAATGGTTTGGTCCCTACGGTCAATAAGCAAATCGATTTGACCTCCCTGCTCGCTCTCGCGGCTTTGCCAGGAACACACATCACTCTGTATTCCGTTGATTCCCAAGGCTTTTTTTATCTGCGGAATATGTAAAAGGCACACTTGTTCAAAAGCATAACCGCGCCATGTGTTTTGTACGGGGGTGTCCAGCATATTGCTCCAGTGATTGGCGTCCTGACCATGATAGCCTTTTACAAATTTAAGATAAAAAAGCGAGAACAAGTCCGTCAGTTGGAAGAGGGCATCCCTTTCGCTTTTCCCGAAAGCAGCATATTTCCGAATAAAGTCACATTTTTGTAGATTGTTCAGTATTTCGGTTAATCCGCCATTATCCTGAAGTTTTAAGGTATTCATTATCTCCTGACGGGAAAGGCTCATGTTTTTCTTGGCCAATGTGGACACCACTGCCTTGTAAACATTGGATTGCGAAAATAAGGACTGGAATAGAAAGTCATATTCGTTTTTGAGTTGGGCGGAAGGAGCAAAGAACAGAGCATCGACGTTTTGCGTAAGGCTTAAGTTTTTTTGTAGCAGACTTATATAGTAAGGGATGCCGCCGAATACCATATAGCCATCCAGTATTTGTCGCCTGTTCCACACTATTCCTTGTTCTGATAGAAGTTGCTCGGTTTCGTTGAGGGTGAATGGCGATAGCGGGATATTCAAGGTGACACGGCCGCGAAGCCCTCCCTTACCTCCGAGGAACTTGTCGGTCATCCAAGTGGTGGCGGATCCGCATACGATTAGCTTGAGGTCTGTTTGTACGCAGCCCCAGCTGTTCCAGAACAATTCAAATGCTTTTAGGAAACGGCTTCGTGGCGTATCCATCCATGGCAACTCGTCCATAAACACGACTTTTGTGGTCTCTTTGCTATGGATTAGCAGATGTTTTAACTGGTCGAAGGCGGAAAACCAGTCTTCGGCCATCGGATATGCGGCGTTGGAATATTCATTCAGCTGTTTGTTGAAGAAGGTCAGTTGCTCTTTCTTGGTTCCCTGATAGATTCCTGTGGTGTAAAAGGCAAATTTGTCCTTGAAATGTTGCCGGACGAGGAATGTCTTCCCGACGCGCCGTCTACCATAGACGGCAATCAGTTCGGGCTTACCACTTTTATAACTGGTATTCAATAAGTTGAGTTCGTTTTTACGACCTATGATTTTCATTTTGGAATACTTTTAATCCAGTGGCAAAGATATAATTTTTCGAGTTACCGCCACTATTAAATAAATAATGGTAGCGGTAAGTCGTTTTTAAAATGGGTTACCGCTGACTAAAAATCAAGAATGTCTGCGGTAAGTCGTTTTAAAAATAGGTTACCGCTGTTTTTTCTGGAATATACTTTTCCTGAACGGATCAAACTGCTCTTTCATGGTAATGGCGATAATCAGCTCTTCAACGGAAGCGATGAGATAGATGACCCAATATATTCCGATAAGGCCCATGTCTATGTGATATTGAAACCAATTCTCGAATGAAGTTGAGTTGTTGTTCCGGAATGATTGGATTGCTAATGTTTTAAGAGGAATGTAGAACAGCAAGGAGTGTCCAGCTATTTTGTTCAGCACGGTGTGTATTCCAGTGAATTTTCCCCAACGTGTTTCACTAACGGCTCGCGTAATAAACCGAATGAGCAATATGAAAGCAAAAGCCACTCCGCCCTCAAACCAAGTTTCTCCGAGCACTATATTCGATAAATAATGGTCTTTTGCTATACTACATACAACAAGATAGCCGATAATCCCTGCAGCAAACAACCAATTGGCTATATTGTTTTCCTTGATGGCGTTATCGTCAACGAGTTTCCATTTTGATCTCAAGAAGTCCCCATAAAAGATGCTCAAACATCCCAAAATATATAACGCCACAGTGGCAATTCCCCATTTTGACTGATATACTGAAGGATCCCTGGGTGTCAGTAATGCGGAAAGCGGCAACAAAACTACTAAGGCCATCCGGAAACGGTTCAGCCAATGGATTGTTTGAGAGGGGGAACTTTCGTTCATTGTTCGTGAATTTGCGGCAAAGATACTATAATTATATTTATATGACGCAAGAAAACCAAATGGTTGCAGAGTGTTGGAATTTTTTACCCAGATTTGAACATTTTGTAGGATAGATTTGAACATTTTGTAATGAAGATTTGAGTATTTGGAAGATACTTTAGAGTAGTTTTTCCGAATGCAAGTAGAGAGTTTTTTAGAAATAAATCAGCCTTATAACTTATTCCTCGTTTTATAACGAAAATTTCATTATTTTTGCCGCCGTAAAATAACAGGTATGGTAACAATGAAGAAACTCGCGGCCTCGGAGGAGGCTATCATGCAGATAATCTGGAAGTTGGGACAAGGTTTCGCACAAGATATCATGAGCGAAATTCCGGAGCCGAAACCGCCGTACAACACCACACTTTCCGTGGTAAAAGCCTTGGAACGCAAGGGCTATGTCGGACACGACACGTTCGGGAAGGCGAACCGCTACTATCCATTGGTGTCCAAGGAGGACTACTCCCGAAGCCTGCTCGGCCGTGTGGTCAGCAACTATTTTAACAACTCTCTGTCAAGTCTTGTTTCCGCCTTTACTGCTGACCATTCAATATCGGAAAAAGAGCTCAAGGAACTCGAGCGATTGGTGAAGGAAGCGAAACAACAGAACAAATAACTTACTTTTATGATTAAGCTGGTAGATATTGGAGTTATAGTGTTGTCGAGTGGGCTATTTCTGCTCTGCTACTTGCTCTTTCTACGTAAAGAGAAGTATCATCAGCTTAATCGCGCTTATCTTTTGTTTTCTCTGACGTTTTCTTCGCTGCTTCCTTTTATAAGATTCAGTCTTCCTGAACAACCCCTAATGTCGAACACTCAAATCTTTCTGACAACGGTTACGAAAACTTCCACCATTCCTTTTGGTACAATATTATATGTGGCAGGGGCTGTGTTTTTCTTCATCTTGTTTCTTTTGAAATTGTTTAAGGTCTTGCGGCAGATCATAGGAAAGCATTACAATGAGAGGGATGGCTTGAAAGTCATTGACAATCCTGGACAAAAAGCACCTTTCTCCTTTTTCCGTTATATTGTAGTGGATTCTGCCGCATTTGACTCAGATGAGCTAGACTTGGTGCTCCGTCATGAAGCAGCGCATGCACGGCAGTGGCACACGTTAGACCTTCTCTTTGTTGAGATTATAGGGGTTGTCTGCTGGTTCAATCCTTTCGTGTGGGCGTACAAGTCTGCGCTCAAATCCCTGCATGAGTATGCTGCGGATGCGGCGGTCATCAACTCCAATGTGCCGCGAAACGCCTATTTTGATCTGATTTTGAAGCAGGTACGTCAACAAAACAGGTTGGCACCAGTGCATTCGTTCAGTGCTTGGGCCATCAAAAGAAGGATTCAGATGATGTTGTGTGTATGTAGAGACGCAAAATTTTGTGTTTCTACTAATCGACGTCGATGGCTGCGTTACCTTTCAGCGGTTCCTGTTTTCGCATTGTTAGTTGTCGGAAAAGCGCTGTTTGTCTCCGCGCCGGCGCTCCCCATTCCTATGATGAAAACGATAGAGAGTGCCGTTTCCCTTGAATTGCCTAAAAACACCGTGTCTGAGAAATCCGAAATTCCCGAGCTGCGCCAAGTCCGAAAGAAACCTTCCCGAGAGGTCATCGTTACACAGGAAACCATCGACGACAAGGAGTCGCAAAATGTGTGGGAATCCCAGTCATGGCTTTCCATCCAATATGGCGATCCTGTGGAAATCTATGAAGAAAAACCCATTTCAAAGCAAGAAGAACAATATTTCGTAAAGACAACGGGTGATGTACCGGTAATCTACCGCGTCAACACCTGCGATATTCCTCCACTCTCCCATTAACTTTAAAACACTTCGATTACCCCCAAAGTTTTAAGTCTTTCGTCTCAAGTCTTTTGTATAACGAAAATATCATTGTATAACGAAAATATCATTTATAAAGAATCAAAGCAATGAGTAATAACATTAACATTTTGACCATCATAATTTTAGGTTTGATATTCAATTATACGATGCCGTTTGCGAGTGCTACGGCGCAGAGCATTAAGTCGAAAAATATGCAGAAGTCGAGGAATAACACAGCAGGTTGTCAAGATGCGGATGGCCATGAGCTGATTTTCCATATCAAGGATTCCAAGGATACGCTGGTCTATTTGGTCATACACTATAATGACAAACTGCTACTGAAGGACTCGGTGAAGCCTGCCGGGAAGTGTAAGTTCGTGTTCAAGGGACCGAACTGCTACGACGACGGCATGTATTCGCTGGTTTCGATGGACAAGAAGCTTTATCTGAACTTCATCCTTGACAACAACCAGCATTTCACTTATAATCTTGACACCACAACGAATGTGGAGAATTTCTCGGTGGTGAACTCACCCGAGAATGCAGAGATGCTGCGCTTCCAGAAAAAGACCGCACAGGCTTCGGCAAGCGCTAACGAGTGGGCTGAGAAGCGCAAGTCGTTCGAGGATGCCGGAAAAACCGACAGTGCGGAGGTCTGTAGGGAGAAGATTGCCAACATCAACAACGAGATGTTGGCGTTCATCGATGACCTGATTGCCAGGAATCCGCATTACCTTTTCTCTAAGATGCAGAAATCCTACAAGGCAATAGACATCCCGGAATACCAGAATGAGGACGGTACGCCTGATTACCAGAGGCAGGCCGCTTATTACCGTCTGCACTATTGGGACAATGTGGATCTCGCTGACCACCGCTTCATCTACATTCCCTCCTTCGATCCGAAGATGAAGGAATATTTCCTGAAAGTGCTCTACCACCAAGAGGTCGATACCATCAACAAGTACATCGACATTTTCCTGCAAAAGACGGAAAAGGACACTTTCATGTACCATTATTGCACCGACTGGCTTTCCTACCAGTTCGAGACGAGCAAAGTCATTGGGCACGATGCGGTGTTCTGCCATATCGCCAAGACCAACCAGTTAGCCGGCAAGTGCTACTGGCTCGACGAGGACGTGCTGGACTTGTACCGGAAGCGCGCAAAACGGCTTGAACTCATTCTGATTGGCAGGATTGCCCCCGAGCTGATTATCCCTGACACCTCGATGACGGAGGACATAACCCAATGGCATTCGTCTTACAAAATGGAGAAACCTTATACGATTCTCTGGTTCTACGACCCCAATTGTCATTTCTGCAAGCAAGAGTCAAAGAAATTGCGCGGGGTGTATGATTCGCTACAGGCCATCGACAAGCGCAACTTCGATGTCTATGCCATCGCCGACGGCAGCGACATCGACCGTTGGAAGAGGTATGTAAAAGAGAACAACTACCCGTGGCTTAATGTGGGAGGTAACAAGGGCAATCTTGATTATCTTGAATATTTTAACATTATGAGCAACCCTGCAATGTTCATTATGGACAATAGGGATCACAGTATTATTCTGAATAAGCGCATTGAGATGTCGAATATCCCGCAGTTCTTAGAAGAATATGAAAAGATGAAGGAAAAGAAACGGGATTTCTAACGGTTTATTCGAAAATGATAAATACTGAGGCGATTTAATATAGTATATATAGAATAATACAAACTAATCATCCAAATTTTTAACCCATTGATAGATATAACTATCATAAAAACAACAAGATACAAAGTTTTCAAATATATAAATCATAGAAAATCAATAACTTACAAAAGAATTACACAGAAAACACCTCGTTTTGTAGCCGTCCAGAAATCGGTTTTTGCGGAAATTTTCGAAAAATCTGCGAAATTTGTCCGACCGATCATGCCAAAAAGGGGTAAAATCGGGTCAAAATCATGCTTTCAGAGCCTAAATTTTCAGAAAAAATGCAACTTTATTTTATTGATTATCAATAAGATAAGAAAAAAATGCAGAAAAAAATAAAAAAAGTACCCAACAGTGATGTTTGGTATTAGAAAAATTCTATTTTTGCACTCCCAAACGACGACGACATGAGGCGAACGAAATGAGGGGGTTGTCAACAGGGGAATGTTCATTGAAAGAATGAAAGAATGTAGCAAATACTCAAGAAGAGGAATTTGAGATTCGCAAGCGATGAAGTCA
>JAFPVR010000120.1 GCA_017395245.1 Bacteroidales bacterium
CAACGAGCGGATGAAATTGCGGCGAAAGAACAGAAGCTGACGACCCTCCACCATCCGCTGCAACGCAATATCCTGACCACGGTTGTCACCTTGCTCAAGCAGGAAACGATGATGGAGCACGCGTTCCTTTTTTCCGAGCAACTGCTACAGGACACTGCACCGCCTTCGCATAAACGGCAAGTGCTGATGACCTTCCTGCTCTCGCTCAACCAAGAATACAAGCAGCATCGCACGGTGCAGTATTATGCGGAAAAGCAGGCACTCTCGCCGCGCCATTTTGCAAACATCGTCAAGCGGGAATCCGGTTTCACGCCGATGGAATGGATTAACATGGTGACTATCAATCAGGCGAAAAACCTCCTGCGCCAACCGAATATCCTGGTCAAGCAGGTGGCCGACGAACTGGGTTTTCCCGAACAGTTCACCTTCCGAAAGTACTTCAAGGTGCATACCGGAATGTCACCGACGGAGTATCAGAAGAGAAGATAAGCGGTGTTTTTTCCGGATTCTGTGACACATTCAATCCATTTTGTGACATATCCAGTAAAGAAAAAAGTGTTTTATTTGCGGTTGGAAATTTGAAATAAATTAATTGAATATGAAAGCTTTACTGATTAATGGAAGTCCAAACGCCAAGGGTTGCACCTACACCGCCCTGAGCATTGTGGCTAAAGAATTGGAAGACAACGGTATAGAGGCCGAAATCGTGCATGTGGGGCACAAAGACATCCACGGCTGCATCGCTTGTGGAAAGTGCGCCGAAACGGGAAAATGCATCTTCAACGACATGGTGAACGAGGTGGCTCCGAAGTTCGAGCAGGCCGACGCGCTGGTCGTTGGTTCGCCCGTCTATTACGCAGGCGTGGCCGGCACGATGAACTCTTTCCTCGACCGTCTCTTCTTCAGCACGCACTTCGACAAGCGCATGAAGGTGGGTGCGGCCGTCTGCTCGGCACGGCGCGCGGGTACTACCGCCACTATCGATCAGCTGAACAAATACTTCACCATCAGCGAAATGCCCATCGCAAGCAGCCGCTATTGGAACATGGTGCACGGCTTCTCCGGTGAGGACGTGATGAAGGATGAGGAGGGCGTGCAGATTATGCGCACCCTCGGTCGCAACATCGCCTTCCTGGTGAAAGCCATCGCCGCCGAAAAAGAGCGCAACGGTCTGCCTGAACCGGAAGAGGTGACGTTCACGAACTTTATCCGATAAAACGATTAACTGAATATGAAGAAGTTAGTGCTATTCACCTTTGCGGTTACCATGATGCTGTCGGGCTGCAAGCAGAAATCATCATCTGAAACAAAGAAAGATATGAACACCCTCACTTTCAACACCGAGCAGGTGGCATGTATGTCGGCCATCGCCTGCTTGGAAGCCAAAGCCGACTATATGGCTTTGGAACAGGCTATCCATGACGGATTGGATGCCGGACTGACGGTCAACCAAATCAAGGAAGCGTTCTCGCATCTCTACGCTTACACGGGCTTCCCGCGCTCGCTCAACGCACTCGGAACCTTGCAGAAGGTGCTGGAACAGCGCAAAACCGAAGGAAAAACCACGGTGGAGGGCGGGGAAGCGTCACCGCTGCCCAAGAATTTCGATGCGTTGAAGGTCGGCACCGAGGTGCAGACCAAATTGAGCGGGCGCCCGTTCAACTACGACTTCTGTCCCGCCGAGGACTACTACCTCAAGGCGCACCTCTTCGGCGACATTTTCGCCCGCGATGTGCTGACCCACGCCGAACGCGAACTCATCACCGTGAGCGCACTGAGCGGTATGGACGGGGTGGAGCCTCAACTCAAGGCACACGTCAACGGAGCTCGCAATATGGGCCTTACAGATGCGCAGCTGCAGGCCATTCCCGCGGTGTTGGCCGCCAAAGTGGGCAAAAACGAAGCCATTCGCGCCAGCAAAGCCATCTCGGAAGTGTTGGGTTTGGAGGACGAACTCGGTCTGAAAGCCCAGAACGCCGTCGATTTGAAGTCGTATTGGCCGATGGGCAAACCGAACACCGACTATGCGCAGTACTTCATCGGCCACAGCTATATTGCCCCTATGGGCGGCGATATGGTCAATGTGACCTTTGAGCCGGGCTGCCGCAACAACTGGCACATTCACCACGGAATGGTGCAGGTGTTGGTATGTGTCTATGGCAGAGGCTGGTATCAGGAATGGGGCAAACCTGCTGTCCCTCTGACCGAAGGCACGGTCATCGCCATTCCCGAAGGCGTGAAGCACTGGCACGGTGCCGCCAAAGACAGTTGGATGCAGCACCTGACCTACCACAAGGATGTGCAGGAAGGCACCTCCAACGAGTGGTTGGAGCCTGTGAGTGACGAAGTTTATGGGAAATTGAAATAATTCGTAATTTTGCATCTCAAATACCCATTCAATAAATATGAACAGACCTCTACGACGGCGGCGAGGGCAACTACATTCCTTGGGACAAGCTGGAAGAGTTCTTTAACGAAAATTTGAAATAATGTTGCAGTTATTCGACAATTCTGCTCTTATATTTTCGCATCTCACTGCTTTATTCCCCTGATTATCAGTTCCACTATCTCCTGCTTGCGATGCGAAACATAATCGTTGGTGGCGTCGTTGTCGAAGGTGAGCACTCGCGTGAGCATCGATTTGGAAATAAAGGTGGCGACACAAAGCGAAACGATATGAATCATCAGGTCAGAAGAATCGATGTTGCGGATGAGGCCGCTTTGCACTCCTTCGCGCACGCGGTTGTCGAACTGCATGAAAACGCCCATTCGCACTGCGTTCTTCTCGAAAATGTCAATAATCAATTGCTGAATGTCAGGGTTTTGCATGATTTCATTGACGACAAAATAAGGTAATCGCTCGTTTTGCGACAGGAAGTCGAAGTAGGCATTCACCATGGTACGGATGGTGTCCAAAATGTCTTGCTCCTCGCGTAGCGGATCCGCGAATGAGTTGAATACCAGTTCTGTTTTCTCAGAGAAGATTTTAGTGAACAGATTCTCCTTGGAACGATAATAATAATATACCAACGCCTGGTTGCAGTTCGCACGGCGCGAGATGTCAAGCATAGAGGTCGCCTGATAGCCTTTCTCCAAGAAGACTTCCTCTGCAGCGACAAGGATGTTTTTTTCGGTTTCGGTTTGATTCATAACTGATTGAGCATTATTTTGTTGTACAAATGTATTGAATAAAATCGCAGTTGCTTAGGGTTGCGTTCTCCTTCAACGACTGGAACACCTCGTCGCGAAGGCGTTGCCGTTGGTCACGCGGTGAAAGAGTGGAATCGGGACGGAAGGGACCGTTGACGATGACCTCGATGCGGGGCTTTTTCCCGAAACGACGTTTCCGATAAACGGTGGTCAGGGTGAAGCCGGGGACGTTGAGTTGCTGCTGGTAGTGGAACGCAGAGGTCGAGAAGGGTCGGATTCCCGTGTAATAGGGCCAGACGTGCGCCTCGGGATAAAGGAAGACGACGTGCCGTTCCCGTATGCGTCGTTCCACCGCCTCCGATAGCTTTTGCCTTCCCTCGCGAGTCTCCACCACCGGCAACGCCCCGATCCACGGCATCAGTTTCCCGAAAACGGGGATGCCGTAATTGGCCGTACCCGCGATACCGAACGCCCGCTTGCCTATACAGGCGAGCACGGGAATAAACGGGTCGCCCACAGGCTGAGTATGGTTGCCATAGACGAAATAGCCCGACTTACGATACTTCCACAACAACCGTCGGTTACGGTAATGAACCTTCAGCACTAACCTCAGGTAAAGTTCCGCTAGTATGATTACTAACAAATAACCGAGGTGATACTTGACCTTGCTCCACACATCGTCACGCACCCATTCGTAACCATCGGGCAAATGCACGTGCTGGTTGCGACTCTCCACCACATCATCGGTAAAACTCTCGTAATATACCGTTTTATTCATTTTTTATATCAAATCTCAAATCATAAATCACAAATCATAAGTCATAAGTCATAAGTCACAAATCACTATCCACTACTGTATTCATAATCAGCATTTGCAGGCGATTCTCCACATTCGCATAGCTGGTGTCAGGGTCAAGATCGAGGGGAAGGATAGAAATGTCGGGGAAGTCGTTCTTGAGGGCGCGAATGGTTCCTCGACCGCAGATGTGGTTGGGAATACACCCGAAAGGCTGCAGAATGACGAATCTTTTGACGTCTTCTTTCGCATAGTGGGCAATCTCGGCGGCCATCAGCCAGCCTTCGCCGCAGCTGAGCGTCTCCGGGATGATGTGCGCCACGCCCTTATAGAGATCCGCGGGCTTGGTCGCAGGCACGTACAGCGGATGCTGAACGGCCGTTTTCTCCAACTTTTTCTGCACATAGTCGAAAAGTTTGGTCACTACAAAAGGATATTTCGGGATGTTGGCCTTGAAGTCGCGGATTTCGGCCATCGAAGCGAGAAAGTCCTTGCGAAGCTGGTCTGTAACACGCGGGAAGACCGTCTCCATACCGTTTTCCTCCAAATATTCCTCGATATGGAAGTTGCTGCCGGGATGGTAGGTCACCAGCAGCTCGCCGGTCACAAACACACGCGGTTTGAGGTGTGCGCGGTCGTAACGTAACTCCCCGAAGTCACGGATGCACCGTTCGAACTCCTCGTAGGCGGCACGCAAGCCCTTGGATATCGCCGAGGCAAGCCGTTGCGTGCAGTCGGAGAGCATCCGATTGGTGCTGCCTTTCTCCATCTCATAGGGACGGATTTTTCGCGAAAGTTCCACCAAAATGTCAAGCATCATAAACACGGTAACGGCTTCTAACACAGAGCTTATCCCGAGCAGATGCACACCTGGGTGTGATTTTTTTGTATCGTTGGGGTCGGTGGTGATGACGGGCACACGGTCATAACCTGCGGTATCCAGGGCCTTTCGCAACAGCGCTGCGTAGTGCGACATGCGGCAGTCGCACTGGAACTTCACCATGCCTACAGCTACTTCGTCCTGGTTGTAGTTGCCCTTGCGAAGAGCGTCAATCAGCTCGCCGATGACCATCTGGCAAGGGAAACAGATGTCATTGTGAGAATACTGTTTCCCGACTCGAATTTGCCCCACGCCGCCTATGGGCAAGCCTTTCACCAGAAAACCGTGCTTTTCGAAGATGGCGCACAGCAGTGTGGAAACCTCTTTGGAAATGTTCGGCACAAGAATGGTGCGCAATTTCTTGTCTTTTGGGGTGTATTTTACGGGAAACGCGGTCTCCAATTCGCGGACTACACCCGTTTGTAACCGGTTGCGCCGGATAGCTACCGATTCGACGAACGATTGCACGCGGATGCCGATGGAACCCGAAGCATCGCTCTCATCCACTTTCAGGATCAAAGGCGGCTTTTGGGCGATGTCGTCCATGATGCGGACAATCTCATCGGAGAGGATGGCGTCATGACCACAGCCAAAACTCACGATTTGGGCGTATTCCAATTCGGGTGTTTGCGCCGACAAAACCGCCGCCGCCAACATACGCGTGTGGTAGTTGTTGGTGATTTCGACCCGCGTGTGACTCAAATCGACTTTCTCCAAGTCAGGCAGGCTATCGACCGTGAAAACGGCTATGCCTTGACGGAGAAAGAAGTCGTAGATGCGGTGGTTGACCATCGGGTCGCACTGATATGGGCGACCGGCCAGCACCACGCCGAACTTCCCGTCAGATTTCAACTCGTTGAGCAGCTTCGAGCCAGCCTCCCGCAACTTCTGACGGAAGGTCAGCAGGGCACTCTCCGCCTGTTGGTAGGCCAATTGAGCCTTTTCGTAAGCGATTCCATACGCATTTCGTTGCAAGTTGATGGCGTAACGAATAATCTGTGCAGGCCGGTCCTTCTCCGTAAAAAAATGAAACACAGGCGTTTCAAAGTGAACGCCATAGCGGCTTTCAGGGTCTTGCGAATGGCGAGTCACCATCGGATAACCCTGCACCACCGAACAGACGTATGGGCTCAATTTGTCTTTGCCCTCGGGCGGGAAATGCATCACGTAGGGCATGAAAATGGTGTCCACACCCTGCTCTACAAGGTCGATGATATGACCATGAACGAGTTTTGCAGGGAAACAAATGGTGTCGGAAGCCACGTAGGGCAACCCGGCTTCATAATTTTTCCGGGAACTCGGGTGTGAGATTTTAACTTGATAGCCTAACGCACGGAAGAAGGTGGTCCAGAAGGGAAGACTATCCCAAAATTCCAGCACGAGAGGAATTCCGATGATATGATTTTTGGGAGGCGAGACGATTTCGTAAGGATAGGTTTTGAACAGCAGTTGGTTGCGCAACGCGAACAGGTTGGTTGTGGTGGAGGCGGTGCGTGCACCGTCTCTACTATCGGAAATACCCCGTTCGCATCGGTTCCCCGTCGTCCATGATTTCCCGTTGGGGAATCTAGTGACGGTGAGGGCGCAATTGTTCTCGCACTTGCCGCAATGGTATTCTGTATCTGTGTGATATTCAAAATGTTCTATAGTATCAAATCCAATGAATGAAGAGACGTTGCACACATCGTCTCTGTCACAGGCGTTCTCTTTTGCTAACAAGGCCACACCTAAAGCTCCCATCTCGCCGGGATAAGGTGCGAGAGTGACCTCTTGACCTACATATTCCTCAAAAGCACGCAAAACGGCAGCGTTTCGAAATGTCCCTCCCTGCACAACAATACGGTTGCCTAAGGATTTCAGGTTGTTCAGACGAATGACCTTTGTGAAAACATTCTCCACGATGGAGCGGCAAAGTCCTGCCATAATGTCATCCTCATTCTTGCCTCGTCGTTGCTCGTTAATGATGGTGCTGGTCATGAAGACCGTGCAACGGCTACCTAAATGTGCAGGAGTTGCTGAACGGAAGGCGTGGTCGGCGATTTCCTGCACGGGAATGCCTAAAGTGTCGGCAAAATTCTCCAAGAAAGAACCGCACCCCGAAGAGCAGGCTTCATTCAACATGATGTTGGTAATCACGCCGTCACGAACCCATATCGCCTTCATATCCTGACCGCCGATGTCAAGGATGAAGGAGGCGTCGGGAACAAACTGCAGGCATCCCCGCGTGTGCGCGATGGTCTCCACAGTATGGTAGTCGGCTCCGAATGCGGCAGCCGTTATTTTCTCGCCGTAACCAGTTGTGCCCAAGGCCTTGATATTCAATTCGATTCCTTTTTCTGCAAAGTGCCCGTGCATCTGCAAAATCCCGTGCTTCAACACATCCAAAGGTTTGCCGAAGTTGTTGGCGTAAAAGCGGTAGATTACCTCATTTTTCTCATTCAGCAGTACGAATTTGGAAGTGGTGCTGCCCGAATCGATGCCGACATAGCCGTCAATCGTTCTCTTTTCGCCTGTAGCCGTCATTTCGTCCACCTTTTTCATCTCTTGCTGATGCCGTTGGATGAAAGTTTCCTTCTCACGGTCGCTGCAGAAAAGCGGGGCGGCATCGGAATTATCTTCCTGATTGACTTCCAGCATATATTGTTGTAATTTTTCAGCGATTTCGGAAATAAGCATCGGGGTGGTATCGGGGAAGAGTTGTTCTACCGCCATAGCCGTGCCGAAAGCCACGATGGTTTCAGGGTGCTCAGGCAGGATGATTTCCTCGTCTCGAAGGTTCAGCCGTTCCGCAAATACTTTGATTAGCTGCGGGTTAAAGGTCAGCGGGCCGCCTTCAAAGATGATGGGAGGGCGCAATTCCAGCCCTTGCGACAAGCCTCCGATGGTCTGCTTGGCAATGGCGTGGAAGGTGGATAGGGCAATATCCTCTCGCTTGGCACCTTGTAGCAGCAGCGGCTGGATGTCGGTTTTGGCGAAGACTCCGCAACGACCGGAGATGTCATAGACCTGTGTGCCGGCCTCTGCCAAAGCGTTAAACTCGTCGGGCGGGCATTGCAGCAGGGCGGCGATTTCATCGATGAACGCGCCTGTGCCGCCAGCGCAACTGCCGTTCATGCGCATGTCGTTGGCAACAAGTTTCCCGTGTTCATTCTGTCGGAAGAATATAACTTTAGCATCCTGACCGCCCAGTTCAACAGCGGTATTCACGGTGGTGTAGAGGCGGCTTACGGCGGCGGCGTTGGCTACCACTTCCTGCACGAAGGGGAGGCCAATACTATGGGCCAAATTGCGGCCTCCCGAGCCGCACACCGCCGCCTTCACCGCAAAAGTTGGAAGATCTTGCTCCACAGTGCGCAGCACCCGCAGCAAGGTTTCCGCTTGCCGCGCATTGTGCCGCTCGTACATGGAGTAGATCTGTTCGCCAAACTCGTCAGTCACCACTACCTTCACTGTGGTGGAACCGATATCAATGCCCAAATGGTAAGTTGTCATGACAGAACACTTTGATTGTCAGTGCCTAACAAAACAGAGTACAGGTCTTTCTCCTCCTCCGTCGCTAACTCTGGTTGTGGGTGCCAACCTGCAATGTCCCATTGGGTAAAGGCATAGTCTAAGGATTTGCCGTAAGCCTTTTCGTAAGCTTCCGTTTTCTGCTGGTAGTCGATTTCGGCCATGCGTAGGCTGTCCTCTTTGCAGTTGAGGGTTGCGTCGGGCAGTATGGGGTCGAGCACATGCAGCACATAGCGCAGCGTACCGAGGCCGTCCTCCCCGACTTCGCCCTTTTCCCGTATCTCTACAAAGCACGAGACCACCGGCACCTGCAGCTTGTGCGCATAGAAGTAGGCTCCACGCTTGCAAGGCCTCGGCTTGCGGTAGTTGAACCACATTTCCTGCTCAGGATACATCAAAATCCAACGATTCTTGTCCGTTAATTCCTTCAGCTGTTCGAAGAAGAAGGTGGCCATGTACTCTTTGTTGCGGCTCAGCGGCACGGCATCGATGTATTTGAGCATGAAGCCCCGGAACCCCTTCATGGCGAAGTTGGTGTCCTGGCTGACCGCCACAAGCTGCCCTTTGTGCTCGGTGGTGAGCAGATGGCGGATGAGGCAGTTCTCGAAAGGACTGAAATGGTTGCTGGTGACGATGGCGGCCCCTTTCCGCACGTCCTTGAGATTCTCCAACCCCACCATTCGGATGTCGCGGCTCATGCGGAAAGTGACAAGGTCGGCGATACGGCGGGCGATGAAATTGCGCACACCATATACCGGCGACTGTCTGTGTTTCAAGAATTTGTATAACAATGTCCGAATCTGGGCTTCGTCCAAAACGGGGTCATTGACCTCCACCTTGTCGTTGAAATGCCCTTCCATCACGGCTCTCTTGATGTTGTGGATGACTTGCTCTCTTTCGTTCATGATGAAATGGTTTTTTGGTTAAAACTTTTTCTCATTATTATCCCTATTGCCTCTAATCACACAGTCGCTTCTCTTTCCCTCCGTTGAAAACTTCGCGGAAGTTGTCGGGTGCGGAAGCAATCATCTCCCCTCGGGCAACAAGATTTGCAAGACATTCCATATCCGCTTGTTGCTGCTCCTTGGAATACTTGCTCTTGAATTCCAGCAGCCAATCCCAATAGCCAGAATCATAGGCGTAATCCCAAAAATATTCGGAATATTGGATGCCGTCATACATCCACGGCTTTTCGAAAAGATTGTAGTGGATGAGCAACGGATTACGGATTTCTGGCTGCTTGCGGTTGGGCATTGTGTCCCAGCGTGGGTCTATCTTCATCACATGACCGAAACAGAGGGCGTTGAGGTAGTCCTGGTCGGGTGCTATGCAGTCGAAATGCCACTTTTTGTGAACCTCCAAAAACCGCTCGCCGAGACGCACCTCGCGCAGCCGTTTCAGGTTCATCAGCAGGATGCCGGAGTTGAAATAGTTCTCCTTGCCCACACCCACACCGTCGGTAATGTAATGAACCAGCTCCGACGTGTCGTGGATGCTGAGGTCAAGACAAACCCCTAACAGGTTGTCACCTAAGTCAATGTTGTACATCTCGGAAATATCGCCCAGCACCACGATGTCACTGTCCAAATAGATGCCTTTGTCGTACTGCGGAAACAAATCCGGGATGAAGAGCCGGAAGTAGATGGTCATGGTGAAATAGTCGGCGCGCAGACGGTTGGAAATGTGATCCGTGATCTGACTGTCAATGCGCTCCGCGCCGCCCCAAAGTTGCTCGTAGCATTGCTGCATGGGGATAAATTCCATCTTGACCCAATCGGTTTCCAACTTCCGAATCTTCTGCACAGTCTCGTCGGTCACATCCTGGTGCAACACGATGATGCGATACTGGTAATCGCGTGATGCGTTTTTAATGATTGAGTTGATTGCCACAGCCAAATAGGGGGCATAATTCTCGTCAATGGTGAAAAAAACGGGTATCTCTTTCATGATAATGGGTGTTTTAAATGGGTT
Source organism: Bacteroidales bacterium (assembly GCA_017395245.1). GTDB lineage: Bacteria > Bacteroidota > Bacteroidia > Bacteroidales > WCHB1-69 > F23-D06. The sequence continues at coordinate 10,308 of JAFPVR010000120.1, forward strand.
AAAAGGTTAAAGGTTATTGGTTATTGATTGTTGGTTCATCGTTGAGCGAACTTTACTGAACTCCTGCAAAAGGTCGTCGTATTCGAAGATTTTCAGCTTCTTGTGGAGACGTTCCACGTTCCAAGGCTTCACACTGACTTTCTGAGGGTAAGGGAACAAGCGGAAGGTGGTGGAAAAGTGCTGGAACACCGTCTCTTCGGACAGATGCCTTTGGTCATTATAGATATGACTGCAAATTTTCTTTCCAACACTAAGACGGTTAAGGGCATGTTGGTCGGGAAGGAACATTTTCTTTTGAGCGCACAATTCGCGACACCAGACGAAAAGCCCGTTGTCCCTAATCAATTTCATGTTCATCAGCAGCACACCGGAATTGAGGTAGTTATGTCTCCACAAAGGGCGACTGTAAAACCATCGGCCGTAATAGTCAAGCACACCAGCCAACTCTATGTTGGTCATGGACTGGTAATAGAAGTCGGTGAAGTCCTTGCGACACACCACATCGTAGTCTAGATAAAGGATACGGTCGGGGATTTCCTGGATCCAGTCGGCGTAGAGACGCAGCATACAACAAGGGGTAAAACGCGTGTCCATATTGGCCTCGGGCGGTTCACTGCTGAACTGGTGCGTGCAGTCGATCAACCGTATGGAACTTTCGGGATTTCTTTCCTTCAGCACCGTGTCCAAGTAGGCAATGGAACTTTCACGCAGCGGATAAATGTCGTGACTACGTTCATGATAGTCGAGCGTGAACACGTAAACATTCAACGGCTCCGAGACATGTCTGCGAACGGATAACAAGCTGAGTGTCAGCCCGTCTTCAATGTTTCTGTCTCCGCAATAGAGTATGTTCATAACGCTATTAAATATTGTTTTTAAGTGACCTATTAAATGACAGTGCAAAATAACAGTATTAAACCCCGCAAAACAATGGCTGAAATGGTGAATAAGATAGCAAAAACAACGATGAAATTGGTCGTTTATATTATAAAAAATGTATTTTTGCAGCATAATCAATGATAATATGAAGGACTTACATAAGCAGATTGTCGGCATGCGGTTATGTGTGAAAGGCCGCGCAGAAGCCTTGGTAAACGGAGTGTTTTTCGAGATGAGCGAAGGTGTGTTGTGCGTCGTCAGCCCACTTGTTCAACTGTATGTTATGAATGAATCGGAGGATTTCGAGCAAATTGCAGTCACAGGATTACAGGAGGAGTTTTTTCCGGCTGTTGAGCCGCTCTTCAACGCCTTGTTAGGCAACAAGCTTTACCTTCGCCCATATATGATGCTTGACGACATGAGAAAGAAGGGTTTTCTTTCAGCCGCTAATTATATCTCTATGAAAGAAAGTCAATTGGAAGGAACGTCAGACGAAACGCTACGGAAAATCATCATGCAAACCATGCTCCACATGAAACGCGCCTTGATTTTGGAATGTATACAGGCGTTTTTAGAGCAAAAGGCTGTTGAGCCTGAAAAAAATCCCAAAGGGATGTTAACAGTTGTCAAATTCATCCAATTGTTGGCCGAAAATTTCCGTACGGAGCATTCCTGTGACTTCTACGCATCCCAATCAGGTCTTACCTTTAACCATTTCACGCATACGGTAAAAAAAGTCACAGGTCATACGCCCAAAGAGTGGATTAACACATTCCTCACACAGGAAGCCCGTCACATGTTATCGAAGCAGGGAATGCGCGTGAAAGAGGTGGCAGATGCCCTCAACTTTCCCGAACAATACACATTCTCACGTTTTTTCAAGACCCAAACAGGCAAATCGCCCAAGGAATTCCAAATGCGGAAATAATTACCCCATCTTCGGGAACCCCCGCCTCAAAAAAGATTATTCCGGATTTTGTGACACATTCAACGTATTTTGTGACATATCCAATTAAGAAAAAAAGTGTTTCTTTGCATTCGAAAAAAACAAGAACAATTATAATCATAGAAAAAAGATGAAAAAATCAGCATTATTCGCATTTGGCGTCATTCTCTTGTTGAGCATGTCCGCCTGCGCACAGAAAAACAATCAAAACAACCCCAATCAAGGAAAGGAGAACCCCGAAATGAAAAAGACATTGGTAGTTTATTTCTCGGCCACCGGCACCACCAAGGCCGCGGCCCAACGGTTGGCGAAAGAGCACAACGCCGACCTCTACGAAATCACCCCCGAGCAGCCCTACACCGCCGCCGACCTCGACTGGCGCGACAAGACCTCGCGCTCAACCGTCGAGATGAAGGACAAGAGCTCGCGTCCCGCCATCAAGGGCAAGTGCGAGAACATCGCCGACTACGACACCGTGTGGATCGGCTTCCCCGTGTGGTGGTACACCGCCCCCACCATCGTCAACACCTTCATCGAGGCACACGACCTCAGTGGCAAAGTCCTCAACGTCTTCGCCACCAGCGGTGGTAGCGGCGTGGAAGGCTCAGCCAACGACTTGAAAAAGGCCTACCCGCAGTATAAGTGGGGAGAAAGTCGGCTGATGAACTAAGTGGACACACCTTTTAATAATATGATAATCCGTATCTAACCCAAAAAAAGTGTATATTTGCAGCCATCAAAATATAGGTGCTATGAAATTGATAGACTTTGCCAAACGCTTTGACAGTGAGGAATCTTGCGAGCAATACCTCAAGGAGGCACGCGAGAAA
>JAFPVR010000121.1 GCA_017395245.1 Bacteroidales bacterium
AACGCTATCTGTCTCGGCGAGACGGTGGTGCTGAATGCCAACTTGAATGGTTTCAATAACGAGAACATCGAATATGCATGGACGGGCAACGGCCTCGGCACCATCGCTACCGGTTCTCAGGTGAACGCTACTCCCACCGCTACGGGCGATCAGAAGTATGTTGTTACCGCTTCTGCCGGCAACTGCGAGATGAAAGACTCCGTCATTGTCACGGTTCATGAGATTCCCAGCAAGCCTTCTTTGTCTCTCAGCACTCACAACATCTGTGTTGGCGAGCAGGTCACGTTGACTGCTGACAATCCAGGTGCCGGTAGCAACTACACCTACACTTGGTACAAGGATGGCGTTGTGATTCCGGGTGAGAACACTCGTGAGATCATTCTGACGCTCACCGAAGTTGGCGAGCACATGTTCAGAGTGAGCAGAACGAATGCCTACGGTTGCACTTCCGCGCTCACCACTCCGACGAACAGCACCAAAGTTACGGTTCACGAAATTCCGGTTGTCACGCTTACTGGCGACCACTACTATACTACCGACATCACCAGTGCTAAGATTATGGCTTCTGTCACGCCTGCCGGTAACTACACTTACGAGTGGAGCAACGGTGAGACCCGCACGAAAGCCAACCACGATACTATCACGGTCAGCGCTCCTGGTGGTTATGGTGTCTATACGGTGACGGTTACCTCTGCTAACGGTTGTTCGGTCATTTCTGATCCGTTCACGGTTTCTTCCGTGGTTGATCTCCAGGCCTACATCACCGGCGCCGAGGCTGCTTGTCAGCACGATATCGTCACCCTCTCTGCTGTTGTGGATTATGACCTTGAAGGTCACACCTACAGATGGTTGGTCAACAACCAATACATCACGGATGCTCATGGTATTACCGGATCCACGACCCAACATCTGGTCTTCCCGGTTGATTCCTTGTATCAATACTACGGTCAAGTTTTGGCTAACGAATTCACGGTTGAGATTGTTCGTCCTGGCTGCGACTCCGTTGTCAAGAGCCCTGTCCACCCGTTCCTGATTACTCCTGTGCCTTACGTCTATGTCGCGGCTCCTGAGAAGATCTGTAAGGGTGACAGCACTACGCTTATGGCTGTTGTTTATCAAATCGGTGAAAATGCTCAGTATCAATACGAGTGGTTCTCCAGACACAGCGGTACTATTACTTCACTTGGTACGACCAACTATGTGAACACATACGATGTTCCTGCCAATAAGATTGAAGGTTATGAATATGCTGTTAGAGTGATTTATCAGGATCTTGCCTGTAACTCCGATACTTCTGATTTTGTTTCTATCCCGTTCTACACTGAGCCTCAACCTATCAAGCTGCACATCGATCCTAGCACGATTTGCACTACCAACCAGGCTTCTGTTTGGATTACTGATCCGAACACTGATCCTGTTGATTTCGGTGCTGTTAATTACACTTGGTATGTCAATGGCTTCGAGATGACGCTTGCTCACGGTGACACGCTCGTGGTTGATTTTGACCACAATGGTGACTACACCTTCTGGGCTACGGCTGCCTACGCCAACTATCCTTGCGCAATGGCTTACACCGACACGCTGACCGAGAACGTTGTGATGCACCCGACGGTTGCTATCACTGGCGATCCGATCATCTGCCACGGCGATTCCATCCAACTGTTTGCAACTATCAACGACACTGTTGGTTCTATGACTTACTCTTATGAGTGGAGATTATACAATTACAGTCTTGACGGTACGATTACTCCGAATACTATTATTACTGGTTCTCCTGATCCTAATGCTCCTCTCTATGTTAATAATGGTAATACTACATTTACTGTGTATGCACAACCTGATGATCCTTGGTTGACAGTTTATGGTGTTAACGCTCAGGATTATCCGTACATCTTCACGGCTGTCATTACCACTCCTGAGGGTTGCCGCGTGGAGAGTGCTCCTTACTATGTCTACGTGAACGACTCCATCCATGTTGTGGCTACGGTTGATTATGACTCAGTCTGCGCTGAGGGTATCATCACCGCTACGGCTCATCTGGGTAACTGGAATGCTGACAACCTGACCGCTCAGTGGCAGTACAGCATCGACAACGGTACGACTTGGAATAACATTGATTATGGTACTTCTGGTATTCTGCAACACATTCCGGGTCACGTTGCTACGACTCTCCCGAGCGTTGTTCTGTACAGAATCCACGTTGTCCAAACGACTTCTGGTTGTGAGGCTTATAGCAATGCACTTCCGGTTAAGGTCTTCCAACCTGTTACCATCGATCACATTGTGGCTATCAACCACGACGACAACTATCCTACGGACAATGTCTGTGAGGGCGCTCAGTTAGACGTCACCGCTTACATCCGTAAAGTTGATGCTTCCGGCAATTATATCGTGTTGAAGAAAGCTGACGGTGTTACGGATTCTACGGATGCAAATGGTAACCTTGTTTATGAAACCTATATCGATAGCACGCTCACTTACATGTGGGAGTTGAACGGTATGGTTCTTCCTGACATCCACGGTCCTGCTTTCAGTGCTCAGGCTTACATCTATGATAGCGATCCTGTTGATTATACCTACACTGCTTATATCGTTTTCGACATTCCTGGATGTGAGAAAATCAAAGTTGCTTCTAACACGATTCATGTGAAACGCAACCCGATCGTTATCATCGAGGGTAACCACAACTTCTGCTACTATGGTCCTGGTAACAATGTCACCCTTACTGCTTGGGTTGACGGTGACTATGATCCGGATGCTACCTATACTTGGTTCAAGAATGGTGAACAAAGACCGAATACCGACGGTACGAACAACCACTACGTTGAACATTGGGAGCCCAACTACGACAACCCGTACGAGTTCACGGTTGAAGTTACCAATGGTGATGGTTGTACCACGATTTCCGATATTCATTATGTCAATGTTTATGAAAGACCTTACGTCCATATCTCCGCAGATGCTGATTCAATCTGTGAGAATGGCAGTGTCTCTATGTTCGCTAATTTGGAGAACTACAACGATCCTATGTTAACCTATCAGTGGTATCGTAATGAGGTGAATAACCTGCATATTATTCCTGAGGCTACCAACCCGAGCCAGACGTTCTATCCGGAACTCGGTACTACAAATTATATCGTTGCGGTTACGCACCTGATGGATTACGATATGCAATACTGCATGGCTTTCGATACCTTTACTATCAAGGTGAACCCGATTCCGGTTGTGACTGCTCAGTATAAAGATCTTCCTGTCTCCACTATCTGCGACGGTAGAGAGGTTAAGATTGCTGCTGGCGTTCTCGCTAACACCGGTATTGCTGGTGGTGAGGTCTACACTTGGTATCGTAACGGTGAGGTCATCAATGGCTTCAACGGCGACACTTTGGTTGACTACCCGATGTCTGTTGACAATGAGCCTGCTGTTTACACCTACGCTGTTTCTGTCAAGCAGAGCGCTTCTGGTTGTGAGTCTTTAATCTACACGCTCACCCCGTCTATCACGGTTAACCCGAATCCTGCTCTTGAGCTGACCACCGATCCTATCGTGTGCGACACCACGGGTAACAACATCACGCTTACTGCAAACATGGTTCCCACCACGGTTGGTTCTACGCTGCAATATTCTTGGTTTGAGGATAACCATCTGTTGACTGGTGTTCCTACCGCTATCACCGATGTCAATACGATTTCCTTCCACAAGGATTACAGAGATTATCCGTACAGCTTCAGCGTGAAGACTGTCAATACTTACGGTTGCATCTCCGAGGCTTCTGCTCTCGTCTATGTGAATGCTGAGCCGGTTGTCCATATCACGGCTACCGAGGAGAACATTTGCGTGGGTGGTGAGATTACCTTGACTGCTACGTTGAATGACTGGAACGCTGACATGCTTACCTATCAATGGTATGATGGTACGACCCTCATCCCGGGTGCCACCGAGCTGAGCTACACTGTCACTCCTGCTGCTGGTACGCACAAGTACAATATCCAAATTGACCAGCTCACTTCTCTCTGCCACGCTGCCTCTGACACTGTGACGGTTAATGTTGCTGCTGATCCTACGATTACGATTACCTTTGCTGCTGCTCAATACACGGTTTGTGACGGTTATCAGGTTGACCTGACGACTACGGTTACTGGCGGTGTTGCCGGCGGTGAGGTTTATACTTGGTATCGCAATGGCCAGGTCATCGAAGGTGCCACCTCCGCTACTTACAGTGAGGTTGTGAGCGCTCTTAACGGTGAGCCTACCACATACGACTATGCAGTGTCTGTCCGTCAGGCTGCTGCCGGTTGTGAGTCCAATGTGTACGATCAACTCGCTACGATTACGGTTAATCCGAACCCGGTTGTGGTTCTGACCACCGATCCTATCGTGTGCGATACCACGGGTAACAACATTACCTTGACTGCTAATTTGGATCCTGCTAATGTCGGTTCTAATGTTACCTACAAGTGGATGGAAGACAACCATCTCTTGTCTGGTTTCACTACTCCGACCACTTCCAACACGATTTCCTTCCATAAGGATTACAGAGACTATCCGTATAACTTCGCCGTTGAGGTTGTGAATGCTTACGCTTGCTCCGCTTCCAGCGAGGCTCAGGTCTATGTGAATGCTAACCCGATTGTGAACACCACTGTCACTGAAGACTCTATCTGTGTTGGCGGTGAGATTACGATGACGGCAAGCTTGAACGACTGGAATGCTGATATGCTCACCTTCCAATGGTATGACAACAATGTGCTCATCCCGGGTGCTACCTCTTTGAGCTACACTGTTGCTCCTGCTGAGGGTAACCACAGCTACACTGTGAAGGTCTTCCAACTCACTTCTGAGTGTGAGGCTACTTCTACTCCGCTCAACGTTGTTGTGAAACCGGATCCGATTGTTACGCTGGTCTCTATTTCTGATACGAATGTCTGTAACGGCGCTCAGATCACGGTTGCTGCCACGATCGACGCTCACGGTATGAATACCACCGGTGCCATCTACACTTGGTATCGCAATGGTATCCTCATCCCGGGTGCTACTGCCGCTACTATCCAAGACAATCCTGGTACGATTGACAACAATATTCAGCACTACACCTACACGGCTGTTGTGACTCTCCCGCAGGCTGGTTGTACTTCCCTGCCGCAGACCTCTGCCGCTGTCAACGTGTACCCGAATCCTGTTGTTGTGATTTCTGGCGACGCTCATGTTTGCGAAACCGACTCTGTCTTCTTGATTGCCAATGTTGATACCACCGCCTTCGCTGTGGGCAACCTGCACTTCACTTGGTACGAGTCTGGTACAATTCATGACAATATGGCTTACAACCTTGGTGACAACAGATTCTTCGCCGAGTACTTCTACCCGCGTGACGAACCGTACGTCTTCACGGTTAATGTTGAGCGTGACGACATCTCCGCTGCTTGCGCTGCCATGTCTGCCGAGTACTATGTCTATGTTTATCCTCAACCTCTCGTGACCGTCACGGCTACCGAAACTTTGGTTTGCACCGATGGCGAGGTTACCTTGACTGCCAACTTGGCCGATTACAATGCTGACAATCTCATCTATCAATGGTATGAGATCAGACAGCAAGAAGTGATCACCGCCAACAATTACGAGAATGATGTTTATTCGTATGATACGGCTATTGTTGACTACCGTTATTTCATTCCGGGTGCTACAATGCCGACATATACCACCAACCCGCATGTCACCACTACCTACGGTGTGGTAGTCTACCAAACCAATTCTACTTGCTGGAACGATGACGAAGTGACCATCACGGTGAACGAGATTCCTGAGGTTACTGCCATCTATGTCAGCAATGACACGGTTTGCGACGGTACGCAGGTTACGGTTTCCGCTACTATCGATACAAAGGGTACTCCTGCTGACAATGCTGTCTATACTTGGTACAGAAATGGTGATTTGATTGAGGGTGTGACTGGCGCTTCCTTCAGCGAGAATGTCTTCACCACTGACGATCACATCACGGTGAACAGCTACACGGCTGTTGTCACTCTCCCGATTTCCGGTTGTGTCTCTCTCGAGTCTGCTCCGAACACCGTGACGATTCTGCCTGCTCCGACTACTGTCTCTATCAGCGGTAACAATATTATCTGCGAGAACGATAGCACTGTCTTGACGCTTTACAGCAATGTTCCGGGTAACATCACTTGGAGCACCGGTTCTCACGACAACACCATCAAGGTGCCCGCCGGTACCTACACGGTTACGGTTGAGACGCTTGGTTGCCAGATGACCTCTGAGCCGTTCACGGTTGAGGCCTTCGGTACTGACCTCCTCGTCAGCGCTTCTGCTACCAGCATCTGTCGCGGTGAGCACACCACGCTGTATGTCAACCAGGATGGTTGGCAGGGTAATGTGACTTACGCTTGGGATGCTCAGGCTGGCAACAGCACGGCTACCACGGTTGATGTCCAACCCGATTCTACGACAACTTATCATGTGACTGCTACGGTCAGCTCCACGAATGGTTCTTGCACCGCTCAGGGTGAGGTTACCATCATCGTGAACCAGCTGCCTGCCGCCTTCGCTGTTACGGCTAGCGCCGACACCATCTGCGAGGGTCAGCAAGTTACCTTCACTGCTCCGGTTGATCCGCAAGTCACGGGTTATATCTGGTACCAGAACGGTGTTGAGATTCCTGGTGAGAATCAGAATACGATCACTGTGAACTTCAATGAGTATGGTAACTACACCTTCGCCGCTAAGGCTATCAGCGTTGAGGGTTGTATCTCTGCTCAGGCTTCCGCTCCTGTCACTGTGACTGTGACGCCTGCTCCGACGACGGTTACCATCACCGGTGTGAACATCCTCTGTGAGAACAGTACCACCACGTTGACCGCCCACAGCGATGTGGAAGGCACCTGGACTTGGAGCAACGGTTCCCACGAGAGCACTATTACGGTTCCTGCCGGTACGTACAATGTTACGATGACTACTGCTCAGGGTTGTTCTATGACTTCTGAGAACTTCACGGTCGAGGCCTTCGGTACTGATCTCATCGTGAGCGCTTCTGCCACCGCTATCTGCGAGGGCGAGCACACCACGCTGTATGTTGATCAAGAGGGTTGGCAGGGCAATGTGACCTACGCTTGGGATGCTCAGGCTGGTAACAGCACGGCTGCCACGGTTGATGTCCAACCCGCTACCACGACCACTTATCATGTTACTGCCACCGTTTCCTCTACGAACGGTACTTGCCAGGCTGAGGGTGAAGTGACCATCGTTGTCACCCCGCGTCCTGCTCAGGTTGTTGTGACGGCTTCTGTCGACACGATATGCCAGGGTCAGCAAATCACCTTCAATGCTTCCGGTAATGCTTACAGCTACATTTGGTACCAGAACGGTGTTGAGATGGCTGGTGAGAACCAGGCTTCCATCACGGTCAACTTCAATGAGGCTGGCAACTACACCTTCGCTGCCAAGGCTGTCAACGACCAGAACTGCGAGAGCGCAGTTGCTTCTCTCCCGGTCACTGTGACTGTGAATCCTGCTCCGACGACTGTCACCATCACTGGTGTGAACATCCTCTGCGAGAACAGCACCACCACGTTGACTGCCCACAGCGATGTGGAAGGCACCTGGACTTGGAGCAACGGTTCTCACGAGAGCACCATTACGGTTCCTGCCGGTACTTACAATGTGACGATGACCACTGCTGAGGGTTGCTCCATGACCTCTGAACTCTTCACGGTTGAGGCCTTTGGTACTGATCTGATTGTGAGCGCTTCTGAGACTAGCATCTGCCGCGGTGAGCACACCACGCTGTATGTTGACCAGGAAGGCTGGCAAGGCAATGTGACTTATCAATGGGATGCTCAGGCTGGTAACGACACCGCCTCTACGGTTGATGTCCAACCCACTCAGACCACCACTTATCATGTGACTGCTACGGTTCACTCCACCAACGGTACTTGCAGTGCTGAGGGCTTCGTTACGATTATCGTCAACCAGCTGCCCGTCATTACTGGTGTGACTGCTACGGATACGGTTATCTGCCAAGGTCAGCAAGTGACCTTCACCGCCACTGGCGATGCCAACACTGTTGCTTACATTTGGTACAACAACGGCGTTGAGATTCCAGGTGAGAACCAATCTGCACTTACTGTTAACTTCAATGAGGCTGGTGTTTACAACTATGCAGTGAAGGCTATCAGCAACGAGAACTGCCTTGCAGCTGTTGCTTACAATGCTCCTGTTGTGACTGTGAACCCCGCTCCGACCACTGTTACTATTACGGGTGTCAATGTCCTCTGTGAGAACAGCACGACCACTTTGACCGCTCACAGCGATGTTGCCGGTACGTTCACTTGGAACGACGGTACCACTGGTGCTACTAAGGTTGTCCCGGCTGGCGTTTACAATGTTACATTGACCACTGCTGAGGGTTGTTCCATGACTTCCGACAACTTCACTGTCGAGGCCTTCGGTACCGACCTTATCGTGAGCGCTTCTGCTACCAGCATCTGCCGCGGCGAGCACACCACGCTCTCTGTTGATCAGAACGGCTGGCAGGGCAATGTCACCTATCAATGGGATGCTCAGGCTGGTAATGACACCGCTACTACGGTTGATGTCCAACCCACAGCCACGACCACTTATCATGTGACTGCTACTGTCAATTCTACCAATGGAACTTGCCAGGCTGAAGGCTTCGTGACGATCATCGTCAACCAGCTGCCTGTTGTGAGCGCTGTGACAGCTACCGACACCGTTGTCTGCGAGGGTACGCAAGTGACCTTCACCGCTACGGGCGATGCCAACACCACGGGTTACATCTGGTACAACAATGGCGTTGAGATTCCTGGTGAGAACCAGGCTAACCTCACGGTTAACTTCAACGAGCAGGGTGTTTATAACTACGCTGTCAAGGCTATCAGCAATGAGGGTTGCGTCTCTGCAATCGCCTTCAATGCTCCTGCTGTGACAGTGAACGCCGCTCCTGCTTCTGTGACTATCTCTGGCGAACTTAACATTTGTGACGGTGGTTATACCACGCTGTATGCGAATGTTGTTCCGAACGAGCCCGCCACCTATGTGTGGTATAAGGATAATGTGGCTGCCAATAACACCACTGACCACCTGACTGTTACCGAGGCTGGTTCTTATAAGGTTGTGGCTTCCTTCAACGGTTGCTCCACCGAGTCTGATCCTGTTAACGTGATGGTTGGTGAGACTCCGCAAGTCGAGCTCACGGCTACTGAGAGCACGATCTGCGTTGGTGGCACTACGGTGATTACCGCCGAGGCTACTGGTCCTAACAATATTGAAATGAACTACAATTGGGAGAATGGCTTCCAGGGTAGCACTTACACCTTCACTCCTGCTGCTGCCGGTACTTACACCTTCATGGTGACTGTTTCTCAGGCTACCAACGGTTGCACGGCTGCTGACACCATCGACATTACTGTGAACGCTGTCCCGGCCACTCCGGTTGTGACGGTTGATCACGCTGTTGTCTGCGACGGTGGTCAGGTCACGCTGACGGTTACGAACGCTATCGCCAACGCCACCTACACTTGGACCAAGAACAATACTGTGATTGGTACCGGTGCTGTCCTCCTCGATTCTCCTGCTACGGTTGACGGTGATGAGACTGGTTATGTCTACACGGTCGTTGCTGAGCTGCCGATGTCCGGTTGTATTTCCGAGACTTCTGCCAACACGGTTGTCACAGTTATTCCGACTCCTGTTGTTGAGCTCTCCGTCGATGGCAACACCACGCTTTGCGCCGGTGGTTCCACCACGATCTATGCGAACGTCACGCCCGCCAATCCGAATTACACCTATCAATGGTATAAGGACAATGTCCTGATCGATGGTGCTACTGAGGCTACTTACACTGCTGCTGACGCTGCTCGTGAGACTGCTTACAACTATAAGGTTGTTGTCTCCGCCAACGCTGGTTGCGATGTTACCTCTGCTCCTCTTGCCATCACCTTCGTCGCTGATCCTCAGGTTGAGGCTATCATCAGCAACAACATCTCTTGTGTCGGTGGTACTGCTACCCTCACCGCAGTTGTTGACGGTGGTATTGCCAACGTGAATGGCTTGAACGGCTATCACTTCGCATGGCATAGAAATTACGCCATCAGCACTGATCCGAATGCCCCGCATTCTACCGAGGCTCTGATTGGTGATGCTCCTACCTACACGACCTCAGCCAACGACGCTGCTGGTAATTACAGCTACTGGGTGACTGTTACCTCCAACTACGGTTGCGAGAGCACTTCTCTCCCGGTCAACTACAGTGTTGTTGCTGATCCTGTTGTCACTATCTCAGTTGCTAACGGTTATCCGACGACTGTCTGTGACGGTGGTGCCTCCATGCTCACAGCCAACGTCTCTGGCGGTTATGGTGAGGCTACCTATCAATGGTACAAGAACAATAACCTCCTCGTTGGTGAGACCAACCAGACCTTGAGCCTGCTCAACATGGCTTACAATGTTAACGACACCTATATGGTTGAGGTCACGCAAACGGGTGTTGGTTGCTCCAACGTTGCTACTGCTGCTATCAACACGCTCGTGACGGTCCACCCGACCTACACGGTTGACATCACCGGTTTCGGCAATGTCTGCGAAGGCGGTACGCTTACCCTGAATGCTACGGTCAACGGTGGTCAGATCATTGCTGGCGACGTGTTGAGCTATCAATGGTACAGAATTGTGAACGGTGATGATGCTGTTGCTATCGCTGGCGCCAATGCTGCTTCCTACTCTACCTCTGACCTGCTCTTAGGCAATTCTTATGACTACTATGTTGTTGTTACCAGCAGCATCTCTGGATGCTCTGTGGTTTCCAACTCTGTTCCTGCAAACGTCGTGACGGCTCCTACGGTTGCTATCCAAGGTGCTAACACGGTTTGCGAGGGTGGTAACTTGACCTTGAACGCCTTCGTCAATGGTGGTGTTGATGGTGCAGCTTACATCTACACTTGGAACTGGACTGGTGCTGCTAACGGCAGTGACACAACGGCGGTCCCGACCTACGTGCCCACGCTTGCTGCTAACGACCTTGCTACTCCGTACTACTTCACGGTTACGATTTCTCGCAACGACAATACCGGTTGCACGGCTACTTCCGAGGCTCACGAGGTTAACGTCCTCGCTATCCCGACTGTCAGCGTGACTGCCGATAACAGCTACATCTGCCAGAACGGTGAGGTTACCTTCACTGCTCATGTTTCCCCGGTTGGCGCCTACAACTATGTGTGGACGATCAACGGTCAGCAACAGGCTGATAACGCTGCTACGATTACGACGACGATGGCTACCACCGGCACCATCAACGCTACGGTTGTTGTGTCTGCCGCTAACGCCAGCGGTTCTTGCTCCGCCACGGCTACTATCGCCACTGCGGTTCAGGTTGTCGCTACCCCGACGGTCACTCTCGCTGCCAACAACACCACCATGTGTGTCGGCGGTGTCACGACCCTCACGGCTACTGTCAATGCGAATGCCAATATTCCTGGCAACTTCAACTACGAGTGGATTGTTGATGGTGCTCCGATTGCTGGTGTGACGAACATCCTCAACCAGACCCTCAACACCGCGGGTGTCCACACCTATCAGGTGAGAGTTTCCCAGAACAACAACCTCGGCTGCGCTTCTTCTTGGAGCAACATGGCTACGGTTCAAGTTGCTGAGCAACCTGTTGTGACGCTCAACTCTGAGGATGGCCTCGCCATCTGTGAGGGTGGTTCTATCACGCTGACCGGCGTTGTGACGAACTACAACAACACTGTCAACGGTGTCACCAACAGCGCCATCTATGGCAACATGGTCTTCGACTGGACTTCCAATGGTGTCAACATCCACCACAATACTTCTAACAACGCTATGAACCAGGTTACTGAGACGCTCAACACGATTGGTAACTACACCTACCAAGTGACTGTCGATGCTGCTGGTTACAACTGTCTGCCGCAAATCTCCAACGAGTACACGGTGAATGTTGTTTCCGACCCGACTTGGACCGATGTCCATGTCTATAGCAACAATGGTACAGATGCTTGCCTCGGTGAGATGGTTTACCTGATGGCTAACATCGAGGGTGGTGCTGTGGATTACAGCGCGATCACCGGTGGTCACATCCAGTGGGTTGTCACTGACGAGAACGGTAACACGATTGACGTGAACGGCGGTCTCGGCGGTAACTCCTACGACATCCCGACTGCTGCTGGTACGTACATCTACACTCCGACCTTTGTTGGTAACATCGGTAGTGGCTGTCAGCTTGCTAACACGAACTATGTCCAGGTTGCCGTGACGGTTCACGAGCTCCCGACGGCTGAGTTCACCAGCGGCGACGGTACTGCTCTCTGCGCCAACGATCCGAGCGCTTCTGCAGCGTTGGTCATCTCCTTCACCGGTGTTGCTCCGTTCACCTACGAGGTTGTTGACAATAACAATAACGTTATTGCCCACGCTACCACGTATGCTAACACCGCCACCATCTATGTGGCTCCGGAGCACCAGACCACCTACAGAATCAACCTGATTAGCGATAATTACTGCGAGAATCCTGCTATCGGCGATGCTATCACCGCTACCGTCTATGTCAACAACATCGAATTCACTGATAATGTCTTCGACGCTGCTTGTGACGCTAACGAAGTTACCATCACCTTCAACATGATCTCCGGTAATCCGACTGCAGCCTTCACCGTGGTTTACGAGAATGGTATGCAGGCCAGCGGTAATATTGTGAATAATACCGCTACCTTCACCACTCCGACCACTGCTGGTTCCTACAATGCTGTCATTACGATTGACGGTTGCTCCTATGACATCGTCGTCAGAGTCCCGATGACTGGTTACAGCTACAGCGGTACTCTCCCGCTCATGGATCAACGTTGGAATGATGTTGTTGTCGTGAACTGCAATCCTGAGACCAACGGTGGCCACAACTTCGTCGGCTTCCAGTGGTATCACAACGGTGTTGCTATCCCGGGTGCTACCTACAGCAACTACCAAGACAAGGGTGGTTTGAACGGCTTCTACTCTGTTGAACTGACTGAACAAACTGCTGATGGTCGCATGATTACCTACATGGCTTGCGAGCAGTACTTCGACGGTACCTCCAACGTGAAGGTCTATCCTGTTCCTGCAAACGTTCGTCAGGAGATCACTATCGAACTTGATTTGACATCTGAACAACTCAACGGCGCTGTGCTCGATATCTACAGCGTGACCGGTGCTCACATCAGCCATTTGACTGACCTGCAGCCCATCACCAAGATCGAAGGCTTCACCGCTCAGGGTACTTACTTCGGACGTATCTTGACAGGTACAAATGAAATCAAGACTGTTAAATTCATTATCGTAAAATAGTATGTTGAAATCCGAGCTTAGCGGCTTCGGCCGCTAAGCCCTCGGTTTCAAAATTATCACCGAATAAAAAAAGTATATATATTATGAAAAAGAATTTATTGTTAGTCAGTCTTATTTTCGCTATGTGTACCGCTTTTGGTCAAGAGGTACAGACCGAAAATAATTCCGGTACGCCGGAAAACTACGAGACTTCCTTCTTCTGCCCTCATCACATTAATGTGCATGTGGGTGAGGCGTGGACGAACAATATCTACAGACGTGCCGGTATTACCCAATACTATTCTCATAGCACTATGCTGGATATTGATTACGCTTACTTCTTCAACGAGCATTGGGGCTTGAGCTTGGGTGCCGGCCTGAATCGCATCGGTGCGAAGGCTTCTATCTCTAAGAGCGGTGTCATCCGTGATTATGATGAGATCCACGATGGTTCATTTGACGATGTCGAAAACTACAACCCCAACTATGACCTCTATTACGATGCTAATGGCTTGCGCGAGAAAGAGGTTGTGTGGGCTGTTGAGATTCCCTTGAAAGCGCATTTTGACTGGCGTTTTGATGGCCGCAACGGTATCTATGCCACTCTCGGTGTCCAGGCTTACATCCCGTTGAAAGGTTTCAACAAGTACACGGGTGAAGGTTCTATCACGACTTCCGGTTATGAGGCCATGTACAATCAATGGTATATGCGTCACGATGAGAACGGCGAGATCAAGATGGACAACCACTTTGCTGAAGGTTCTTACACGGGTAACGGTCGTAATGCCAAGATGCGCTGCTCTGCGGACCTCGTGACCGATTTCGGTGGGGTGTTCGCTCTCGGCAGAAAAGTTGACTTCTTCCTCGGTATGTACTGCAAGTACGGTTTCCTTGACATTCTCCCGAAGGAGAAACACACACTCATCGGCTCCAATGATCAAGGCCAGATGGAGTTCAAGGGTACTCTTGGTTCCAACATGTTGGATGAACTCTATGCCAACAACCAGATCAAGAAAAATCAGACCAAGTGGAATCTTCTCCAGGTTGGTGTCAAGGCCGGTTTCCATTTCAAGACCTGCATGACGGAACAAGAAAAGTCCAAGAAGCAGATTGAGAAGGAGATTCTTGAAGAGCTCAAGAAGAAATCCAATGAGCCTATTATCATCAAACAAGATCCGCAATATATCTATATTGTGCCTGTTTGCGATCAGCTCAACAACGATGATGATTATCTTACTGAACAAGATAAGAAAGATATCCAAGATATTAGCGATGCTTTGTCCAAGACGAAGATTTTGTTCGACCTTGACAAGGACATCCCGAAGATCAACGATTACAACGACAACATCGACAGAACTGTTGCTATTCTGAAGAAGAACAACACCCTCAAGTTGATTGTCGAAGGTTATACCTGCGATTTGGGTTCAGAGGAACACAATCGCGACCTCGCTCAGAGAAGAGCCAACAAGGTGCGTGAGATGTTCATCCAGAAGGGTGTGAGCCCCGACCAAATCGAAACCGCTTCTTACACGGTGAACGATCCGCAGAACCGTCAGAACATCACGGATCCGAGCCGCGAGGAGCATCGCGCTGCTATCTTTAGAATCGTCAAAAGATAATTATTACTATTCTCGTTAGAAAAGAGGTTGTCCGAAAGGATAACCTCTTTTTTATTTATGTATAAATCGCTGATTATAAGAATGTTGTATTGCCCATTACAAAAAACGTGCCATAGGAAAGATTTTTTTTTCAACAATGCGTGTTTGATTAAAAAAAATCCTATATTTGCCAGCTTGTTTAAAAATCGTTATTTGGATGGGTAAGGATTGTGATTTTGATTTTTAACGAGTTGATTATAAGAAGATTATGAGGGGTTGGTGAGTGATGACTATTTCTTAAATAGGTTGTCGTTTGTGCAAGAAATGCGGAAAAATATTCGAAATTAAGATAAAAATATAAAGAGATGAAGATAGTGAATTATTTTAAAGAAGTGTATGACGAGCTGGTTCATAAAACGACCTGGCCGACCATGCAGGAGCTTGGAAATAGCGTTGTTGTGGTATCCATTGCTTCCCTTATTATCGCGTTTATCGTGTTTTTGATGGATGCCCTCTTCAACATGGGAATGAGTCTTATGTTCCCGACTGTCTAAGTTTCTTTATTCCGACATTGTATCTAAAGATCCTTTGACATGGCTGAGTTAGAGCGCAAGTGGTACGTGATTAAATCCATCACGGGTACTGAGAAGAAAGTGAAACAGAACATTGAAAGTGAAGTGTCGCTTTCCAATCTCAAGGATTCCGTATTTGAGGTTTTGATCCCCACGGAGAAAGTTTTCCACAGTACGAAGACCGGAAAGAAAGTGGTCAAGGAGCGCAACTACTTCCCGAGTTACATCTTCATTGAAGCGATTATGACGCAGGAGGTGTGTGCGAAGCTGCTTGAGATTCCTGGCGTGCTGGGGTTCGTGGGTTGCAAACGCAAGAGCGACCCGCCCGTGGCGTTGCGTAAAGACGAGGTTTCCCGCCTTCTCGGTAAGGTTGACGAACTCTCCACGCAGGACGAGTTCCTTCTCCAGCCTTACATTGTGGGCGAGGAGGTTAAGGTGATCGATGGACCTTTCAACACTTTCAACGGTATTATCGAAGAGATTGATACCGAAAAGAAGAAGCTGAAGATTACGGTGAAAATCTTCGGCCGTAAGACCCCGCTTGAGCTCGGTTTTATGCAGGTTGAAAAAATATAGTGCCGGAAAATAGTTACAAACAAATTAAATTAACAAACAATGGCAAAAGAAGTAGCTGGCTTAATTAAGTTACAGATTAAGGGAGGTGCCGCCAATCCGTCACCGCCGGTAGGCCCCGCTTTGGGTTCTAAGGGCGTGAACATCATGGAATTCTGTAAACAGTTCAATTCCCGTACGCAGGACTTGGCTGGTAAGGTGATTCCGGTGATTATCACGGTTTACAAGGACAAATCTTTTGATTTTGTTACCAAAACGCCGCCTGTAGCCGTTCAGGTTATGGAGGCCGCCAAACTTCAGAAGGGATCCGGTGAGCCCAACCGTACCAAGGTTGGCACAATCACTTGGGACCAGGTGCGCAGCATTGCCGAGATCAAGCTGAAAGACTTGAACTGTTTTACGATCGAGTCCGCCATGTCTATGGTCGCCGGTACTGCCCGCAGCATGGGTGTCAACGTGAAGGGAGGCCAGAATCCTTTCGAGCAAAATTAATTAACAAGTAAAATTCAAACAAATGGCTAAGATATCAAAAAAACGCAAAGAGGCTTTTGCTAAATTTGATAAGAGCAAACAATACGCTCTGCCCGAGGCTATCCAGGTGGTGAAGAACCTTACCTACACCAAGTTTGATGCGTCTTTCGACATCGATGTCCGTCTGGGCGTCGATCCCCGTAAGGCCAACCAGATGGTGCGTGGTATCGTTACCCTGCCTCACGGCACCGGTAAGGTGGTTCGCGTATTGGTGCTCTGCACTCCCGACAAGGAGGAAGAGGCAAAGGCTGCTGGCGCTGATTTCGTGGGCTTGGAAGAGTACGTCGATAAGATCAAGGGCGGCTGGACGGATGTTGATGTCATCATCACTATGCCGAGCGTGATGCCTAAGATCGGTGCTCTGGGCCGTATCCTCGGTCCCCGTGGCTTGATGCCCAACCCGAAATCCGGCACCGTGACGATGGACATTGGTAAGGCCGTGTCTGAAGTGAAAGCCGGTAAGATCGACTTCAAGGTGGACAAGTATGGTATTATCCACACGTCAATCGGTAAGAACCGTTTCTCTGTGGAGCAACTGACGGACAACGCCCGCGAGATGCTCTCCACGGTGATCAAACTCAAACCGACCAGCGCGAAGGGTACCTACATCAAGAGCATCTATCTCTCCACCACTATGAGTCCCGGCGTGCAGGTTGATCCCAAATCAGTCACATTCTAAAAAGATTAGTTAGTATGAACAAAGAACAAAAAAGTCAGATTATTGAAGAGATTTCCCAGGACTTGGCTAACTATTCTCACGTGTATGTGACCGACATTTCGGGTTTCACAGTTAGCACAGTCAATCAGTTACGTAAGTTGTGCTTCAGCAAGGACGTGAAACTGAAGGTTGTGAAGAACACCCTTCTGAAACGCGCCATGGATGCATCGGACAAGGACTATTCAGAACTCTACGAGACGCTGAACGGCCCGACTGCGATCATGCTGTGCAACACAGGTAACGTGCCCGCGAAGTTGATCAAGGACTTCAGGGCGAAAAACGCGAAGCCCCTCATCAAGGCCGCCTTCATTGAAGAGGCCGTCTACATCGGCGACGATCAGCTTGAGGCGCTCTGCAACATCAAGTCCCGCGAGGAATTGATCGGCGACATCGTGGCATTGCTGCAATCTCCCGCCAAGCAGGTTATTTCTGCTTTGCAGTCGGGTGGCGGCAAACTGGCCGGTATCGTCAAAACACTTTCGGAAAGAGAGTAAAAACAACAAACAAACAAATCAAACAAGTAAAAACAATTAAAAAAATAAAATTATGGCAGATTTGAAAGCATTTGCAGAACAATTAGTGAACTTGACCGTTAAGGAAGTTAACGAGTTAGCTCAGATTTTGAAAGACGAATACGGTATCGAGCCCGCCGCCGCCGCAGTCGCCGTGGCCGCTGGTCCCGCCGCTGGTGGCGCTGCCGCCGCTGAAGAGAAGACCGAGTTCGACGTGATCCTGAAAGCCGCCGGTGGCCAGAAGCTGCAGGTTGTGAAGTTGGTGAAGGAACTCACCAGCCTGGGCCTGAAGGAAGCCAAGGAGCTCGTTGACGGTGCCCCCAAGGCCGTCAAGGAAGGCATCTCCAAAGAGGAGGCCGAGTCCCTCAAGAAATCTCTCGAGGAGGCCGGTGCCGAGGTTGAGATTAAATAGTTTCATCCAAACCCCCAAGTAAAAGAACAACGCTTCCACCACGTGTGGAAGCCTTGTTCTTATTGCTTTTTTATGACACCTGCTGGTTGGTGTTTTGCTAAGTAGCTAATAATCAGTAATTTCGTCAAATAAAAACAAACAGCCTTGTCAACTACAACAAACAATAGAATTAGTTTCGCGACCACGAGACCCGTCGATTTCCCCGACTTTCTGGACATCCAGCTGAAGTCGTTCCAGGAGTTCTTCCAGATTGACACGGACCCCGAGTCGCGCAAGAATGAGGGCTTGTATCGGGCTTTCGCCGAGAATTTCCCGATTACCGACGCAAGAAACTGCTTCGTCCTGGAGTTCATGGATTATTACATCGATTTTCCGCGCTACTCGATGGACGAATGCCTTGAGAGAGGTTTGACATACAGTGTTCCACTGAAAGCCAAGTTGCAGCTTAAATGCAACGACGAGGAGCACGAGGGTTTCGAAGAGGCCCGCGTGCAGGAGGTCTATTTGGGCATGATCCCCTACATGACCCCGAGCGGCACGTTCATCATCAACGGCGCGGAGCGCGTGGTGGTGTCTCAGCTGCACCGCTCACCGGGCGTGTTCTTCGGATTCTCATACCACTCCAACGGCACCCCGCTTTACTCCGCCCGTATCATCCCCTTCAAGGGTTCGTGGATGGAGTTCACCACCGACATCAACAACGTGCTGTATGCGTACATCGACCGTAAGAAAAAACTGCCGGTCACCACGCTGCTGCGCGCTATCGGCTACGAGACCGACAAGGACATCCTCAGCATTTTCGACATTGCCGAGGAAGTGAAGGCCTCCAAAGCCAACCTCAAGAAATATGTCGGTCAGAAACTGGCGGCCGCCGTCACCAAGACGTGGTACGAGGACTTTGTAGATGACGAGACCGGCGAGGTGGTCAACATCGAGCGTACTGAGGTGCTCATCGACCGTGAGACCATCTTCGAGAAAGATCACATCAACATGGTGGCCGACGCCAACATCAAGACCGTGCTTTTCCACAAGCAGGATGACAAGCAGGTCGACTATTCCGTGATCTTCAACACGTTGCAGAAGGATCCCACCAACTCGGGCAAACAGGCCATCGAGTATATTTACATGCAGCTCAAGAGCACGCAGGCTCCCGATGAAGAGACCGCCCGCGCCACCCTCGACAAGCTGTTCTTCTCCGAGAAGCGTTACGACCTCGGAGAGGTGGGTCGCTACCGCATCAACAAGAAATTGAATCTTGACATCCCGATGGAAACGGGCGTGCTGACGAATGAGGACATCATCTCCATCATCCGTTACCTGGTCGAGCTGATCAACTCCAAGACGGAGGTTGACGATATTGACCACTTGAGCAATCGCCGCGTCCGCACCGTCGGCGAGCAATTATATAACCAGTTCAGCCTTGGCCTGAACCGCATGGCCCGCACCATCCGTGAGAAGATGAACGTGCGTGACCATGAGTCCTTCTATCCGCAGGACCTCATCAATGCCAAGACCCTTTCGTCCGTGGTGAATTCCTTCTTCGGAACGAACCAGCTGTCACAGTTCATGGACCAGACCAACCCGCTGTCAGAAATTACGCACAAGCGCAGAATCTCGGCTTTGGGTCCTGGCGGTCTGTCACGTGAGCGCGCAGGTTTCGAGGTGCGTGATGTGCACTACACGCACTACGGACGTCTCTGTACCATTGAGACCCCTGAAGGACCGAACATCGGTCTGATTTCCTCCCTCTGCGTGTTCGCCCGCATCAACGAGCTCGGTTTCATCGAGACGCCGTACCGCAGGGTTGACAACGGTCGGGTGCGCTTCGACGAGGAGCCCATCTTTCTGACCGCTGAAGAGGAGGATAACAAACGTATCGCCCAGGCTAACACGCCGATGGACGAGAATGGTCTGTTGGGCGAGAGAGTGAAAGCCCGCCGCTTGGCCGACTACCCGATTTTGCCGCGCGAGGAGATTGACTTGATCGACATCGCGCCGAACCAGATTGCCTCTATCGCCGCCTCTCTGATTCCGTTCCTTGAGAACGACGACGCTAACCGTGCGTTGATGGGATCCAACATGATGAGGCAGGCCGTGCCGTTGCTTCGTCCCGAAGCTCCCATCGTGGGTACGGGCCTGGAGCACCGCGTGGCCGTTGACTCCCGCGTCGTGCTGCTCGCTGAGGGCACTGGTGTGGTGAAGTCTGTTGACGCCCAGCATATTGAGATTGCTTACGAGCGTACCGATACAGAGGAACTGGTCAGCTTCGACTCCAACGTGAAGAACTACCAGCTGCTGAAGTTCCGCCGCACGAACCAGAACTCCTGCTTCAACCAGCGTCCTATCGTCGTGAAGGGACAGAAAGTGAAGAAAGGTGACGTGCTGACAGAAGGTTATGCTACCGAGAACGGCGAACTCGCACTTGGTCGCAACCTGATGGTGGCCTTCATGCCTTGGAAGGGCTACAACTTTGAGGATGCCGTCGTGATTTCCGAGAAGGCGGTCACCGACGACCTCTATACCTCTATCCATATTGAATCCTTCACCCTTGAGGTGCGCGACACCAAGCGCGGCCAAGAGGTGTTAACCAACGACATCCCGAACGTCTCCACCGAGACGACCAAAGACCTCAATGAGGACGGTTTGATTCGCGTGGGTGCCGAGGTTAAAGAGGGTGACATCCTCATCGGTAAGATTACACCGAAGGGCGAGTCTTATCCGACTCCCGAGGAGAAGTTGCTCCGCGCCATCTTCGGCGATAAGGCCGGCGATGTGAAGGATGCTTCCCTCAAGGCACCGCCATCCATGCGTGGCGTGGTCATCGGTGCAAAATCGATGTCGAGACTCATCAAGGACCGCAAGTCTAAAGCGAAAGACAAGGACATTGAGGAAGAAATCCGCGCGAAATACCAGGTTGAGCTGGATGCCTTGAAAGAGGTGCTGGTGGGTAAGCTTTATAAGGTGTTGGAAGGCAAGGTCGCCCATGTGATCTGCGCCGACACCAAGGAGCCCATCGTGCAAAAGGGTTCCAAGTTCTCCCAAAAATTGCTCAACACCATTGACTATAAGACCGTTTCCGTGTCGAAATGGACGAACGACGGTCGCGTGAACGGAATGGTTTCGCAGATTATCCGCAACTACCTCGTGAAGGTTCGCGATGTCGAGTCCCGCCGCACGCGCGAGATTTTCGATGCCACTATCGGCACCGAGCTGCCGTCCGGCATCGTTCAAATGGCCAAGGTCTATGTCGCCAACAAGCGCAAACTGCGTGTGGGTGACAAGATGGCCGGTCGTCACGGTAACAAGGGTTGTGTGGCCAAGATCGTGCGCCAGGAGGATCTGCCGTTCCTCGCGGACGGTCGTCCGGTCGATGTGGTGCTGAACCCGCTGGGCGTGCCTTCCCGTATGAACCTCGGTCAGATTTACGAGACGATTTTAGCATGGGCGGGCAAGAACACGGGCGTGAAATACGCCACCCCGATTTTTGACGGCGCCTCCCTCGACCAAATCAACGAGATTCTGCGCAACGCCGGACTGCCGGAAAACGGCAGTACCCAGCTTTACGACGGTGAGACCGGCGAGCCGTTCCACCAGAAGGCGACGGTGGGCTACATCTACTACCTGAAGCTGCACCACATGGTTGACGACAAGATGCACGCCCGTTCCATCGGACCGTACTCTCTGATTACGCAACAACCTCTCGGCGGTAAAGCCCAATTCGGCGGCCAGCGTTTCGGTGAGATGGAGGTGTGGGCCATCGAGGCCTACGGCGCTTCCAACGTGCTGCAGGAAATCCTGACCGTGAAGTCCGACGACGTGGTGGGCAGAGCCAAGGCTTACGAGGCCATCGTGAAGGGCGACAACATGCCGGTGTCCGGCATTCCTGAGTCGTTCAACGTGTTGGTCAACGAGTTGCGCGGCCTGTGCTTGGATATTAAGTTTGAATAAGAATTAAACAGCTGAAAGAAATGGCTCTCAGAAAAGATAACAATACCCGCAAGGAGTTTCATAAAATAACCATCAGTCTGGCCTCCCCCGAGACGATTTTGGAACAGTCGCACGGCGAGGTGCTGAAGCCGGAGACCATCAACTACAGAACGCTGAAGCCTGAGCGCGACGGCCTGTTCTGCGAGAAAATCTTCGGACCGATGAAGGACTGGGAGTGCCACTGCGGCAAGTACAAACGCATCCGTTACAAGGGCGTGGTTTGCGACCGCTGCGGTGTGGAAGTCACCGAGCGCAAGGTGCGCCGCGAGCGTATGGGCCACATCCAGCTGGTGGTGCCTGTCGCCCACATCTGGTTCTTCAAGTCGCTGCCCAACAAGATCGGCGCTCTGTTAGGATTGGCCACCAAGGAGGTGGAAGCCGTGATTTATTACGAGAAGTTCATCGTGATACAAGGCGGTATCCTCGAAAGCGACGACATCAAGAAAGGCAAGCTGCTGAACGAGGAGGAGTATTTCGAGCTGGCGGAGAAGTTGCCGGCCGAGAACCGTCTGTTGGAAGACAGCGACCCCAACAAATTCATCGCCAAGATGGGTGCCGAGGCGTTGTACGACCTGCTCTGCATGGTGGATCTCGATGCCGAGTCTTACGAACTGCGTGACCGCGCCAACCGCGAGACCTCGCAGCAGCGTAAGAAAGACCTGCTGAAGCGTCTGCACGTCTTCGAGGCCTTCCGCGACAGCCGCAAGCGCGCCGACAACCGTCCCGAGCGCATGATTGTGCGCATGGTGCCGGTGATTCCGCCGGATTTGCGTCCTTTGGTGCCGTTGGATGGCGGCCGTTTCGCCACTTCCGACCTCAACGACCTCTACCGTCGCGTCATCATCCGCAACAACCGTCTGAAACGACTGATGGAGATCAAGGCCCCCGATGTCATCATGCGCAACGAAAAGCGTATGCTGCAGGAGGCTGTGGACTCCCTCTTCGACAATTCCAAGAAGTCCAGCTCCGTGCGTTCCGACTCCAACCGTGCGTTGAAGTCTCTCTCCGACAGCTTGAAGGGTAAGCAAGGCCGCTTCCGTCAGAACCTGTTGGGTAAGCGTGTTGACTATTCCGGTCGTTCCGTTATCGTCGTCGGTCCCGACTTGCACTTGAATGAGTGCGGTCTGCCGAAGGACATGGCGGCCGAGCTGTTCAAACCGTTCGTCATCCGCAAAATCCTCGAAAGAGGTATTGTGAAGACGGTGAAGTCGGCCAAGAAGATTGTCGATCGCAAGGATCCGGTGGTGTGGGAGATTCTGGAGAACATCCTGAAGGGTCACCCGGTGTTGCTGAACCGTGCTCCTACGCTGCACCGTCTGGGTATCCAGGCGTTCCAGCCGCGTTTGGTCGAAGGCAAGGCCATCCGTCTGCACCCGTTGTGCTGTACGGCTTTCAACGCCGACTTCGACGGTGACCAGATGGCTGTGCACGTGCCACTGGGCAATGCCGCCATCATGGAGGCCCAGATGCTGATGATGGCTTCACACAACATCCTCAACCCGGCCAATGGTGCGCCTGTCACCGTTCCTTCTCAGGACATGGTGCTCGGTCTGTACTACATCACCAAGGAGCTGCCCTCCACGCCCGACCACAAGGTTCCCGGCGAAGGCGGTATCTTCTACGGCCCCGAGGAGGTGATGATTGCTTATAACGAAAAGAAAGTCCATCTGAATGCCAAGATCAAATGCCGCGTTGATATTGACGGGCAGGGCACGCAAAAGGTCATCGACACGACCGTGGGTCGCGTGATGTTCAACCAAGTGGTGCCGAAAGATTATGGCTATATTAATATGTTGCTGACCAAGAAGGCGTTGCG
This sequence comes from Bacteroidales bacterium, assembly GCA_017395245.1. Classification (GTDB taxonomy): domain Bacteria; phylum Bacteroidota; class Bacteroidia; order Bacteroidales; family WCHB1-69; genus F23-D06. The sequence continues at coordinate 24,061 of JAFPVR010000121.1, forward strand.
CGATATCATCGGCGACGTGCTCAACAAGTGCGGCAACAAGGCTTGTACGCAGTTCCTCGATGACATCATGACCCTCGGTTACCGTATGGCTTACGAGGGCGGTATGTCGTTCAACCTGGGCGACGTGATTGTGCCGTCGGCCAAGCCGCAGCTGATTGCCGAAGCCAACGCGCAGGTCGATGAAATCACCATGAACTACAACATGGGTTTCATCACCAACACCGAGCGTTACAACCAGGTGATTGACGTCTGGTCGCAGTGCAACGCGCGTCTTTCCAAGATTCTGATGAAGGAGATTGAGGAAGACCGTCAGGGCTTCAACCCCGTGCACATGATGCGCGACTCCGGTGCTCGTGGTTCTGCGGAGCAGATTCGTCAGCTGTCCGGTATGCGTGGTCTGATGGCAAAGCCCAGTAAGGCCGGCTCCTCCGGTGGCGAAATTATCGAGAACCCCATTCTGTCGAACTTCAAGGAGGGTCTGTCGGTGCAGGAGTATTTCATCTCCACGCACGGTGCCCGTAAGGGTCTGGCTGATACCGCTTTGAAGACCGCTGACGCTGGTTACCTGACTCGTCGTTTGGTGGATGTCTCCCACGACGTCATCATCAACGAGGAGGACTGCGGCACGCTGCGCGGCATGACCGTGAGCGCGTTGAAGAACAACGAGGAAGTTGTGGAGACGCTGTACGACCGTTTGCTCGGCCGTGTGACGCTGCACGACGTTTACCATCCGCAGACCGGCGAGCTGATTATCAAGGCCGGCGAGGAGTTGACCGAGGAATATTGCCAGATCATTGAGGATTCGCCCATCGAGGAGGTGGAAATCCGTTCCGTCCCGACTTGCGAGTCGAAGCACGGTATCTGCCAGAAGTGCTATGGTCGAAACTTGGCCACCGGCAAGATGGTGCAGATCGGCGAGGCTGTCGGCGTGATTGCCGCACAGTCCATCGGTGAGCCTGGTACTCAGCTGACCCTGCGTACGTTCCACGTCGGTGGTGTGGCCGGTAACGTGGCCGCCAACAGCAGCATCATCGCTTCTTACGACGGTGTGCTGAGCATCGACGAGCTCCGTGCTTTGGAGAAGACCGATGATACCGGCAAGTTCTACTACAAGGTCATCGGCCGTACCGCTGAAATCAAGATTATCGACGTGAAGACTGGCGTGGCCCTTTCGTCCGCCAACGTGCCTTACGGTTCGAACCTCTATTTCAAGCACGGCGACAGCATCAAGAAAGGTGCTTTGATTGCCGACTGGGATCCGTTCAACGCCGTGATTTTGTCCGACGTGGCCGGTAAGGTTCAGTTCAACGATATTATCGAGGGCGTGACCTACCGTGTGGAGACCGACGAGCAGACCAATATCCACGACAAGGTGATTATCGAGAGTCGTCTAAAGACGAAGAACCCGAGTATCAACATCGTGGACGAGGACGGCGACATCATCAAGAGCTTCGACGTGCCTGTGGGTGCCCGTTTGTCCGTGGAGGAAGGCCAGGTCATCGATTCCGGTGAGATTTTAGTCAAGATTCTGCGTTCCTTCGGTAAGTCTGGCGATATCACGGGCGGTCTGCCGCGCGTGACCGAGCTCTTCGAGGCTCGTAACCCCAGCGATCCCGCCGTGGTGTCCGAAATCGACGGTGTCGTTTCCTTCGAGAAGAAGCTGAAACGTGGTAACCGTGTGGTGAAGATCACCCCGCGTGTGGATTCCGGCGAGGGCGCGAAGACCTACCTCATCCCGACGTCCAAGCAGATCCTGGCTCAGGAGAACGACTTCGTGAAGGCGGGTACGCCGCTGTCCGAAGGCTCCCTGACCCCTGTGGACATCTTGAACATCAAGGGTGCGCAGAAGGTGCAGGAGTACATCATCAACGAGATTCAGGAGGTGTACCGTCTGCAAGGTGTGAAAATCAACGACAAGCACTTCGAAGTCATTGTGCGTCAGATGATGCGCAAGATGGAGATCGAGGATCCGGGCGACACCAAGTTCCTGCAAGGCGAGCTCATCAACAAGATCGACTTCCAGGAGGAGAACGACCAGATCTGGGACAAGAAGGTTGTCGAAGACGCTGGCGATTCCGATACGGTTCGCAAGGGTCAGATCATCTCCGCCAAGAAACTGCGTGATATCAATTCGATGCTGAAGCGTAAGGATATGCGCTTGGTGGTGACCCGCGACGCGCGTCCGGCCACCGGTAAGCCGATCCTGCAAGGTATCACCCGCGCTTCTCTGCAGACCCACAGCTTCATCTCCGCCGCCTCCTTCCAGGAGACCACGAAGGTGCTGACCGAGGCCGCCATCAATGCCAAATCCGACAGCCTGATCGGTATGAAGGAGAACGTCATTGTGGGCCAGAAGATTCCGGCCGGTACGGGTATCCGCGCCTACCAGAACATCGAGGTCGGCTCCAAGGAGGAGTACGAATCCTTGATGGCGTCGAAAGAGGACGAATAGCTTCCTTGAGCAGCCCCGGCAGGGACAAGGGCTCGGTAGTCCCGTACAAGCGACAGCGCAGTGCGGGGTGTAAATAAACAAGTCAAACAATTACGACAATTATGGCAGAAAATAAAGAACAGAAAATGGATTTGAGCATCAGCGAGGAGGTGGCGCAGGGCGTGTATTCGAACCTGGCGATTCTCTCGCACTCGGAGAACGAGTTCTTCGTGGATTTCGCCTCGCTTTCGCCGGGCATCCCGAAGGCCATCGTGCGCTCCCGCGTGATTATGACCCCGGTGAACGCCAAACGGCTGCTGCGCGCGTTGCAGGACAATGTTTCCAAGTATGAGGAACAGTTCGGCGTAATCAGCGAGACCTCGAACAACCAGATGCCCCCGTTCATGAGCGGCGGCGGTCTGGCCTAAACGGACTACGTTCAACTTTTTTTATAAATTTTGTGGCGGCCGGGGAGCGATTCCCGGCCGTTTTTTTAATGTTCGTTTGCTTGCCTGCACGGGCGTTGCCGTATGCCTGCACGGGCGTTGCCGTATGCCTGTACAGGCGTTCGCTTATGCGTATATACGTATTCGCTCATGCGTATATACGTGTTGGCTTATGCGTATATACGTGTTGGCTTATGCGTATATACGTCTTGGCCAATACGTCAGAAAAATTTGTATCTTTGCCGATTCAAAATCTGAAACGTTGGAAGAACAGCATATACGTAAATTTCAGACCGCGTTGCGTGAGACGAAGTCCATCACCATCGTGTTCCACTTCAATCCCGACGGCGACGCTGTGGGCAGCGCGCTGGCCCTTTATCATTATTTCAAGGACGACGGTTATACGGTTTCGGTGATTTCACCCAACCCGTTCCCCGATTTCCTGCAGTGGATGCCTGGGACAGACCATATCATTGTGGCCCAGGAAAACCTCACCGAAGCGCGGAAACGCATCAAGGAGGCGGATATGCTCTTTGTGGTCGATATGAACGCCCCGCATCGCGCCGGACAGGATTTGCAGAACGCCATTATCAAGTCGTCGGCGTTCAAGGTGCTCATCGACCACCATGTGCAACCCGACATCAAGTGCGATGTGATGTACTCCACACATCTCACCACCTCGGCTTCGGAGCTTGTTTATAACTTTCTGTACCGGTATCTTACGCCGGACAAGCTGGTTACTCGTGAAATTGCCGAGTGTCTCTATGTGGGCATTATCACTGATACCGGCTCCATGTCCTACACCTGTGATTACCCGGATTCCTACACCGTGTTGCGCCGTCTTATCGAGGCCGGCGTCAATGGCGAGGATGTCCATCGGAAGGTTTATGACAACTATACCGAGAGCCGTATGAAACTGCTCGGGCTGGCACTCTCGCAGCGCATGACTGTGCTGCCTGAGTACGGGGCTTCCTATATGTATCTGACTAAGAAAGATTTACAGGAAAATGGTTTCCAAATTGGTGATACTGAGGGATTTGTGAATTATGGGCTGTCGATGAAGACGGTGCATTACACCGCATTCTTCACCGAACGCGACAACCGTATCCGCGTGTCGTTCCGCTCCAAAGGCATCGTGGATGTGAACCAGTTCGCCCGCAAGTATTTTGAAGGAGGCGGCCATGTGAACGCAGCCGGTGCTTTCTATCACGGCACGATGGAGGAAGCGATTGCCCATTTCCTGAACGCGGTTCGCGAGAACGCCGAGCAACAAAAATAGTCCATGCGCAAGATCCATTTCCTCATTCTGATTACGTTACTGGTTGGCGTTTTTTCCGCCTGCCGCGACCAGAAGGTCACGGGCAACGTGGTTTCCTCGTCGCAGGAGGAGAAGGAGGACAAGGACGCACCCTACGTGGAGGGGAACAAGAACATTATGCGCCGCGAGAATGAGGAAATGCAACTGTTTATCCAGCGTTACGGATGGCAGATGCAACGCACGCCCACGGGCCTCTATGTAGAAATACTGGAGCCCGGCAACGGTCCCTTGTTCGTGGAAGGCGACCAAGTGGCGTTGCGCTATCGCACGTTCCTGCTCTCCGGCGAGCAGATTTACAGTTCCGACAGCGCGGGCGTGAAGCGTTTCACGGTGGACCGCTCCGAGGAGATCGGTGCCTTGCACGAGGTGGCAAAGATGCTGCGTCCCGGCGCAAAGGCACGGCTCGTCATCCCTTCGTATCTCGGATATGGGGTGGCCGGCGATGGCGACTGTATCCAAGGACTCCAGCCGTTTATGATGGAGATTTCCGTGCTGAAGAGTGACGAACTGATACCACAAACAATTATACCACAAGCATATACAAACTAAACGATAGGATGAAAACGCAACGATTGATAGGGATTTCCATGGCCGTGTTGCTGTGCCTGACGCTGGTTTCCTGCCGGAAATACAGCGGATTCAAGCATGGCTCAGGCTACTACTACCAATACCACCAGCGGAATGACAAAGGAGAACAACCGCAGACCGGCGATTTCGTGGAGGTCAATATGGCCCTGCGTGCCGGCGATGAGGTGCTCTCCCCGATGACCCAAAACAACATGATGATGGACGAACTTTATCGCGGGGACATCTACACGGCCTTGCGCACGATGTACGTAGGCGACAGCGCAACCTTCATCTTCGATGGGAAACGCTTCTACGAGGAATTTCTCGGCATGGGCGAATACCCCTATGGCAAAACCCCCGTTTACGCGGATGTCAAGCTGTTGAAAATCCTTTCGAAGCAGAGCATTGACCAGGCTACGGAGCAGTACCGCGAGAAGCGCAAGGCGTTGCGGCAACAAGAGGATTCATTGGTGAAGGCCTACGCCAATGAGAACCATTTCAAGAATATCCACAAGGGCATCTATTATACTGTGAACCGAAAAGGTAATGGCTTGAAGCCGAAGAAGAACCAGACCGTGCAGATACTTTACAAGGGACGCCGTCTCGACAACTCCTTGTTCGACTTGTGTACCGACCCGGCCCACCCCTGCGTGTTCGAAACCGGCAAGGACCAGATTGCGCGCGGCATTGACATTATGGTGCAGGAAATGAACGAGGGCGACCAAATTACGGCCGTCTTTTCCTCCTCACTGGCTTTTGGCGACAAAGGCGATGCCGTTTTCCAAATTCCACCGTTCACTCCTGTGGTCTATGAAATCGAATTGCTCCGAGTTGTGGGCAAGTAATATACGAACAAAAACGATAAAATAATTTAAAACAACAAAAAAATGAGAAAAAACGTAACGAAAATCATGCTGATCGGGCTGGCAGTGGCCACCGTTTTCGCTTTGGGTGCATGCAGCAAGTACAAAGGTTTCAAGAAAGACAAGTCTGGGTTCTACTACCAGTTCCACGGCGATATCCATGACACCGCCGACCAACCTGAAATTGGCGGCTATGTGGCCATGCTTATGTCCATGCATGCAGGTGATTCCACCCTCATCCCCATGACTCCCAATCAGATGCTGGTTGATTCTGTTTATGAGGGCGATATCTTTCAAGCTATCCGTATGATGCATGTGGGCGATAGTGCCACTTTCATCCTTGACGGCCCCATGTTCTATGAAAAAATGATGGATGGGGAAGAATATCCTTTTGGAGAAGAACCGATTTATTTCGATATCAAGTTGCTCCAAGTAGTGTCAAAGGCTGAGATAGAGAAGGCACAAGCTGAATATCAGGCTCAGTTGGATGCGAGACAAGAGCTGGAAAAGACCGAAATCGAGAAATATTTAAGCGAGAATCCCGGTTTGAAACAGCAGCCCATTGGTGTTTACGTGAAGTCCGTCAAGAAGGGCACTGGCGACAAGGTAGAACCTTTGCAGACCGTCAAGGTGCACTACACCGGACGTTTTGTGGACGGCACCGTGTTTGATAGCTCCGTGGAGCGCGGCGAACCCTTCACCTTCACGGTGGGCGCGGGTAAGGTGATTCCTGGTTGGGATGCCACTGTTTCGGAAATGAAGGTCGGTGACAAGGTTACAGTCCTCATCCCCTCTGATCTCGCTTACGGCGACGGCTCCATGACTTACGGCTCCATTCCGCCTTATTCCCCTCTGGTGTTCGACATCGAGCTGTTAGAGATTGTGAAGGAATAGTTTGAGACTTGAGACCTGGAACTTAAGACTTAAGACTTGGGATTTGAGACATTAAAAGTCTTAAGTCTTAAGTCTAAAGTCTTAATTATCGAAATCCTATAAAAATGTACGCATTACGCATTGCGAAAGAGCTGAACCTCACGGAAGAGCAGGTGCGGAACACGCTGGACCTGTTGGAGACGGGTGCCACGATTCCGTTCATCTCGCGCTACCGCAAGGAGGTTACGGGCTCATTGGATGAGGTGCAGATTGGCAATATCAAAGACCTGTACAACAAATGGTTGGAGCTTGACAAACGTCGTGCCGCCATCTTGGACTCCATCCGCGAGCAGGGCAAGCTTACTCCCGAGTTGCAGGAGAAGATTGAGCAGGCCGACACGATGAGTGCCCTGGAGGATCTCTACCTCCCGTACCGGCCCAAGCGCAAGACCCGTGCGTCGGTGGCTGTGGAAAAGGGTTTGCAGCCGTTGGCCGGGCTGTTGTGGACGCAGCGTCCTGTGGATCTGCACCGCGAAGCCGCCAAATACATTAGCGCGGAAAAGGGCGTTGCGAACGAGGAAGAGGCCCTGGCCGGAGCCCGTGACATTATTGCGGAACGTATCAGTGAGAGCCCCAGCATCCGGGCCCGCCTGCGCGGCACGTTCCTGAAGTACAGCCGCATTTCCACCCGCTTGATTCCCGACAAAGTGGATGAGGACGAGAAGTACCGCATCTACTACAAGGCGGAGGAACCGCTCGCAAAAGCTCCTTCGCACCGTATTTTGGCCATGTTGCGCGGCGAAGAGGAGGGTATCTTGCGCGTGCATATCGCCCCTGACGAGCAGCGCACGCTCGCCGACCTGAAGCACCGCATTGTCAAGAACAACAGCAACAGCGCCCAACAGGTCTGGATGGCCGCTACCGACTCCTACAAACGGCTCCTGCAGCCGCAGATGGAGACCGAAATGCGCCATTTTTACAAGGAAAAAGCGGACAAGGAGGCCATCCAGGTGTTTACCAAGAATGCCCGGCAGTTGCTGTTGGCAGCCCCGCTTGGACAAGTCACTACGTTAGCCATCGACCCCGGTTTTCGCACTGGCTGCAAGGTGGTGATTCTCAACCCGCAAGGCAAACTTCTCTACAACGAGACCATCTATCCGCATCCGCCCGTGGCGCAGTACAAGCTCGCTTCCGACAAACTGAAACGTTTAGTGCTTCAGTATCAGGTGGATGCCATCGCCATAGGCAACGGCACCGGCGGGCGCGAGACCGAGAATTTCATCCGTCATATTCCCTTTGAACGCGATGTGAAGGCCTTCATGGTGAACGAAAGCGGTGCATCGGTCTATTCGGCATCGCCAGTGGCCCGTGAGGAATTTCCCGATTACGACGTGACGGTGCGCGGTGCGGTTTCCATCGGTCGTCGCCTCATGGATCCGTTGGCCGAACTCGTGAAGATTGATCCTAAATCCATCGGGGTGGGGCAGTACCAGCACGACGTGAACCAGAAGATGTTGCAGGAAAGCTTGCAGACCACAGTGGAGAGTTGTGTCAACTATGTGGGTGTGGAATTGAATACGGCGAGCAAGCAGTTGTTGTCATACGTGTCCGGTGTCGGACCCGCGTTAGCGCAGAATATCATCGACTACCGTGACGAACACGGTGCATTCGCCTCCCGCGAGGAGCTGAAGAAGGTGCCGCGTTTCGGCGCGAAAGCCTTCCAGCAGTCGGCTGGATTCTTGCGCATCCGAGAGGCCGCCAATCCGCTTGATGGCAGCGCGGTGCATCCGGAAAGCTACAAGGTGGTGGAGAAGATGGCCGCCGACCATAATTGTTCCGTCGCCGACCTGATTGCCAATAAAGATCTGCGACAACAGATTGTGTTACAGGAGTATGTCACCGACAAGGTTGGATTGCCCACGTTGGAAGACATCATGAAGGAGCTGGCCAAGCCCGGCCGGGATCCGCGCTCTGGTTTCGAAATGTTTGAGTTCGACAAGAGCGTGCATACCATCAACGATTTGACGCCTGGCATGGTACTGCCCGGCATTATCACCAATATCACGAACTTTGGCTGTTTTGTGGACATCGGCGTTCACCAGGACGGCCTCATCCACATCAGCCGCTTGAGCGACCGTCGCATCTCCGACCCCTCCGAAGTCGTTCACCTGAATCAGCATGTGACCGTGCGCGTGGAGGGTGTGGAAGTGGACCGCAAACGCATCAGTCTGGTGTTGGAGAAGATGTGAGACATGTAGAGACGGGGCGCGCCCCGTCTCTACAATGAAACCTGAATCTTGAAACTTGAAACTCGATTATGGGAGAAAACGTGAAACCTTTCCAATATGATTATTGGCGGCCGTCGGTGGCCGCTGACAATGTGGTCTACCGTTTCGACGGCAAGACCATGCAGGTGCTGTTGATAAAGCGCGGGAACGAGCCTTTCAAGGGCAAATGGGCGCTGCCTGGCGGCTTCCTTGAGGAGAACGAGACATTGCAGGAGGGTGCGTTGCGGGAGCTCAAGGAGGAGACGGGCATTGTGCCGCGTTACACGGCTGAACTATGCACTTGTAGCGGTGTGGACCGCGATCCGCGCACGCGGGTTATCTCTGCCGTTTTTTACTCGTTTGTCCGCGATGTCGAGGGTGTGGCCGGCGACGATGCCGCCGACATCTGTTGGTTCGACATCCATAATCTGCCCGAGCTGGCCTTTGATCACGCTGAGGTGATGGAAAAAGCCATTCATCGGCTGCGTGTCAGTATGAAGTATTCACCGTACTTCTTCTATCTGTTGGATGATGTTTTCACGCTGCCGGACCTTTGGCGGATGTGGACGTATGTCTATAAAAAGAAGATGGACCGGCGCAATTTCCAAAAGCATTGGATTGCTTTCGGTGCGGTGACAGGTGTCATCGAACCTGTCGTGGATTCGTCGAAGTCCCCCCGTTCCCCGAAGTTTTACCGCTTCAACGAGGCGGCATACCTGAAGTACATAAAAAGCAACTCTTGCTGGTGAGGCGTGTGTTTTGCCCTGCCTGAATCCGTTTTTTTTCAACAGCGTACGAAGTATGGATTTTTTTATTACTTTTGCTACGCGCTATGTTAGCGTTATTGTTTTTTATAACTTTCTGAAAATTAGTAATATAAAATAATCTTAAGTATGAAAAAATTGACAGACAACACCTCTTTGGGCAAGCTTATTCTGCTTTGCAACGTGGTCGTTTTGGTGCTTTTCATCATCTCCATGCTTTTTTTGATGAAATTTGACAAGACCAACCAAGCCGTCATCCAAGAGCGCAACCATTACAACAAACTGTATGAAGGATACGCGACGGCGCAGCACCCGCTCAAGCAAGACAGTGCGGAAGTGGCTTACTACCAGTACAAACTGGATACGTTGCAGCAGAAGACTGCCGCCTCAAAGGACGAGAAGAAAGCTCTTGACGAAAGCATTGAGGTTACGAAGCAGACTCTCGCCGACAAGAAGAAACAACAGGCCGACAATCTCGCCAAACTCGCTGAACTGGAAAAAGAGTACGGCCCCGTGCAAAAGAACTGGGAACAGCTCAATGCTGACAATGACGCTGCAAAGAAGAAATTCTGGGTGATTGCATGGATTACCATCATCGCTTTCTTGGCGAAAACCTTCGTCTTCGCGATGTGGGGTGCCAAGAACAACCAGAATCTCCAAAACATCGCTCCGTGGATGAAAGATGGTATGAAACCTTGGATGTCCTACGTGGCTTGGTTTGTGCCGTTCTACAACCTTATTAAGCCCTTGTCTTTCTTCAAAGAAGTTTGGAACGAGACCGACTATGCGCTTGAGAACGCCGATGTTGTTGCCCGCGATGAGAATAAAATCGACAATTCAAACATCTATATGGCCATTTGGTGGGGATTCCTTCTCCTTAGCGTTTGGGTGATGAACTTCATTCTCTTCCTCACTTTCTTCCGCGAAGGCGCGTTCTTCACCAAATTCAACCATGGCGGTCTTACGGTAGGTGCTATTGTCGTTATGCTTATCGCGATGGGCATTGAAGCTTTCCTCATTATCCAATACAACAAGAAAAACAAAAAGTTGGTTGATAACGAGAGCAAATTCTAATCTCCAAGACGAAAAACTACAATATTATATTAAGCGGGACTTCGGTTCCGCTTTTTTATTGCCTGTTGGTGTAATGAAATTATTAGAGATTTGCGCGTGATGTGAGGTCAGGGGAGGGCTTTCTCGATGGTTTGCCAGAGCAATTCCGCCGTGCGGTCCCATGTGTAAAGGCCTTTTCGGGCTTTGCCTTTTTCTATCAGCGTGTTGCGTAACAGGGGATCTTGATAAAGCTGTTCCATGGCTTGGGCAATTTCCTCCACGTCGTAGGGGTTTACGAGCAACGCGGCATCCCCGGCGATTTCGGGCATGGAGGAGATGTTGGAGGTAATGACCGCCGTATGGGCGTTGAAAGCGTCCACAATGGGCTGTCCGAAACCTTCAAACAGGGAAGCATAGACCATGGCGGTGGCGGCGGCGGTCAGGGCGCTCAGTTCGTCGAGTTGGCGGCGGCCGAGCATGACCACATCCTCGCGGTGGCGCATGGCCAAGTAGGTGTCCTCGATCTCGCCGGCCCACCATTTTTTGTCGCCGACTACCACAAGCTTCATCGGACTGCCGGTGCGCTCCTTAAACAGGTCGAATGCCCGGAACACGTTGTCCAGATTCTTGCGCTTGTGAATGAGCCCTACGAAGAGGAAGAAATCGTGGCCGTCCGTATATTGTTGTTTTACAGCAATCTGCTGTTCTTCCGTATAAGGCTTGTACGCGGTGTTCGCGCCGTTGTATACCACGTCGATAGTTTCCACCGGAACTTGATAGCTTTGGTGGATGTCGTCGCGGCTGAATTGCGAGACGGTGGCGAGTCTTGTGGCATTGCGGGCGAACTTCGGGAAAAAGCGGTCGTAGTAGCGTCGCACGACGGGCGGCACAAATTCGGGGTGGTGCAGGAAGTTGAGGTCGTGGATGACGTTTACGCTCGGGATGTCGAGGCGGGTGGGAATCCAACCGTCTGTGGAAAGGAAAAAATCGGGCTTTATCTTTTTGAGTTTCAACGGAATGCCGTGCTCAAAGAAAAGATACCAGAGGTAAGGGTGACGCGCTTGCGGGTGTGCGACAATAGGTGTGACATTCTCGCCGAAGACGAACGATTCGTCGTATTCGCGGTCGAAAAGGAAGTAGAATTGGTGCTCGGGATGCGCTTGTGTTATTCGGGCGAGGGTTTCGCGGGTGAATATACCGATACCTTCCAGTCTGTTCTTGAGTAGCAGGCGGGTGTTAACAGCGATTTTCATGTCGGATTACGCTTTGTGGTCGCTGCTGGTGCGGTAGGTGTAGTCGTCAGACGGGTCGCTTGACGCGTCCTGTGCGTCCGCAACGGGGCTTGCGGGTTCTATGTCCTTGATGTTCAGCTGGGTGCTCACCACATTGTTCCAGCGGTTTTCCTCAACATGGTAGAGCACGTTGAACGGTTTCGAATCGCTGACGACAGGCAGGAACGCTTTCTGGTTGAAGGCGATGCCGTCGAAAGAGCTGCTACGTTCGTAAGGACTCAGAATCTTGCATTTCAGGTGCTTGTCGCCGACGATGCGGGCATTTCCTTCGTCCACCACGCCGTCAGTCTCGAAAATGGGCTCCATGTTGCCGGGACCGAACGGGGCGAACTGTTTCAGGTGTTTCAGGAATGACGGGGTTATCTCGGACAACTTGAGGCGCATGTCGACGGTGATTTCCGGCTCGTAGGCCGACTCATCGAGGTTTTCTTTGACATACTCCTCAAAACGTTGGGAGAATTCTTCGAGGTTTTCCTGTTTCATGGTCAGACCGGCGGCGTATTTGTGCCCGCCGAAGTGTTCAAGCAGGTCTGCGCAGGAGTCGATGCCGTCGTAGATGTTGAACTCCTTGACGGAGCGGGCGGAGCCAGTGATGAGGCCGTCGTCGGAGCTCATGAGCACGATGGTGGGCTTGTAGAACTCCTCCACGAGACGGGAGGCCACGATACCGATGATGCCCTTTTCCCACTGCGGGTTGTAAACAACGATGCTCTTGCGGTTTTCGAACTCGTGGGAGTTGCGGATCATATCCATTGCCTCCTCGGTCGCGTTTTTGTCCTTCTGCTTGCGCTCGTTGTTCTGTTTGTTGATGCGGTTGCTGATTTCCATCGACTTGTCCTCGTCTTCCACAATGAAGAGGCGGACAGATTCGCGGGCACTCTTGATACGGCCGGCGGCATTGATGCGCGGTCCAACGTAAAACACTAAGTCAGAGATGGATATGACGCGGGTAAAGAAGGTGTCCTCGCTAAAGGGAGGATAGGTTCTCATCTTGATGCCGGCTTGGTCGAGGATGGCGCGGATGCCCATGCGCGGAATCTTGTTGATCATTTCGAGGCCGAAGTGGGCGAGGATGCGGTTTTCGCCAGTGATGGCCACGATGTCGCAGGCAATACTGACGGCCACGAGGTCCATGCGCTTAAGCCACAATTCGTCAGGGAGCTCGTTGCGGAAGCAGTAGCCTTGCACAAGTTTGAAACCGACGCCGCAACCGGAGAGTTCTTTGTAAGGATAGGTGCAGTCCTTGCGCTTGGGGTCGAGGATGGCGAGCGCATTGGGCAGTGTGTCGCCTTCCAAGTGGTGGTCGGTGATGATGACATCAATGCCGTACTCGTTGGCCAGGTCAACCATGTCGTTGGCCTTGATACCGCAGTCGAGGGAGATGAGCAAGTTGATGCCGTTTTCCTTGCAGAATTGGATGCCCTTTTCGGTGATGCCGTAGCCCTCGGTGTAGCGGTCCGGGATATAATATTTGATGTATTCGTGGGCGTCGGCGCCGCGGATTTCGCAGAGGAAAGAATAGACCAATGCGACGGCGGAAGTGCCGTCCACATCGTAGTCACCATAGACCATGATTCGCTCGTCGTGGATGATGGCCTTGGAGAGGCGATCCACGGCTTTGGCCATGTCTTTCATCAGGAAAGGGTCGTGAAGTTTCTCAATATTGGGTTCGAAGAAGTCACGCGCTTGTTGCACGGTAGTGATGCCGCGCTGTGCCAAGAGCGTGGCCAACGGACGTTCAAGATGCAGATTGTCACACAGTTGTGTAACAACCGCCTCGTCCGGAAGCTCTTTTACAACCCAATGTTTCTTCATTTTTTACCTTTTAAAAACTGCGCTGCAAATATAAAGATTTTTTCTATTATTTGCAACCCCACTTTTTTTTCAATTTTTTTTAGTCAAAGTCAACGGTCAACGGTCAAATATTCCCGATCTTCATTTTCTTGTCAATATCCGAAATGTACTGCTTCATCTTCTTGTCGGTTTCGCTGAGGTTCCGAATGGTGCGGCAGGCGTGGAGGACGGTTGCGTGGTCCTTGTTGCCGCAGTAGGCACCGATGACGGAGAGAGGCAGGTGTGTGTATTTCTTGGCGAAGTACATGCTGATCTGGCGCACCTGCACAATCTCGCGCTTGCGGGTTTTGGCGTTGATGGACTCCACCGGGATGCCGAAGTAGTCGCATACGATTTTCTGGATGTATTCGATGGAGATTTCTTTGGCGGTGGACTTGACGTATTTGTCGACCATCTCGCGGGCGAGGTCGAGGGTGATGTCGCGGTGGTTGAGTGAGGCTTGGGCGAGGATGGCGATCATGGCACCCTCCAGTTCGCGGGTGTTGGCGGTGATGCGCAACGCGAGGTAGTCGATGACCTCTTTGGAGAACTCTATCCCGTTGTTTTCCAGCTTCTTGGTGATGATGGCCGTACGGGTCTCCAGATCGGGTATCTGCAGGTCGGTGGCCAGTCCCCATTTGAAACGGTTCAGCAGACGTGGTTCGAAGCCTGTGATGTCCACCGGCGACTTGTCGGAAGTCATGATAATCTGCTTCTTAAGCTGATGCAAATGGTTGAAAATCTGGAAGAAAGCCTCTTGTGTCTTGGTCTTGTTGCCCGAAATGAACTGGATGTCGTCGATAATCAACATGTCCACTGCCTGGTAGAACCAGTAGAAATCGTTGAGGTTGTCGCTTTTCACGGCCTCCATGTATTGTTGGTAGAAAGTGTCGGCGCTGACGTAGATGACGATTTTGTCGGGGAAGTTGATTTTGGTCTGGATGCCGATGGCGTTGACCAGGTGGGTTTTGCCGAGGCCCACATCGGAATAGATGAACAGCGGGTTGAAGGGGGTCTGTCCGGGCGACTTGGCGATGGACATGCCGGCGGCCACGGCCAGGCGGTTGCAGTCGCCCACCACGTAGTTGTCGAACGTGAGTGTCTCGGATAGGTTGGAGGGAATGCGCTGTTTCTTGATGCCGGGCACCACGAACGGGCCGGGGATGTCCTTGCGCTCCATGGCGTTGACATCCAAAGGCGGCATCATCAGCGGGTTTTTGACAGCCTTGCGGGGCGACGAGGAGATGGTGATGGCCGAGGTCTGTTCGGGCGTCTTGCCGCGCTCCACGAGCACCTTGTAACGTAGCTTTGCGTCGTTGCCCAACAGTTTGCGTATGGAGGAGCGGAGCAGGTCAACATACTGTTCCTCCAGTATTTCCTTGTACCAAAGGCTGGGAAGTTCAATCGTAAGTTGCTTGTTTTCGAGAGAGACGGCGTTGATGGGCTCGAATATAGTGGCGTAGACCTCCGGCGAAACGGTGTCGCGGATAATCTCCAAACATTGATTCCAGACGTTCGTATAAGAGGGTATCTCTTTTTCCATTTGCAGTTCGGGTTCTTGTTAATTTTTGTTACAACACTAAATTCTAATAAGTTAGGTGAATCAGATTCTTCATTTTTTCACGTTGCAAAACTAACAAAAAAATTGTTCAAAAAAATATTTTGAACCCATTGATTTTTTGAAAAAAAAGTGTATAGGTTGCTAACGAAGGCTATGACAGGGAGTTACGAAACTGGTCGTATTTCCCTACGTCGCACCAGCTGTCTTTGTCATGGATATAGACCGACAGGCGGTGTTTTCTGGACTGCTCGAGGTAGAATCCGGTGACAGATGCTTTCTCCACGGAAGGGATGCAGCGGGCGAAAGCGGTGTTCATTACGTGTATCCCACTGAAAGCCAGTTCATCGGCATTGACGGGATTTCTCGTCAGAATCTCCTCTCCGGTTTTGACGTTGCGCCAGCCGCAGAGTTCCCCGCTGTCGTGCTCGAAGAGGAAGTAGCGTTGGGTCTGCCGGTGTCTCACGGCCAATGTTGCGTCGGAATTGCTTTGAATATGGTTGTTAATCAGCTTGTTGAGATTTATGTTCGATAGAATGTCCACATTGTAGAACAGCAACAGGTCGCTGTTGTCCCAGAGATGTTCGGCAAACTTGATGCCGCCGGCGGTGTCGCGCAGGTAGGCTCGCTCGTCCGAGACGCGGATATGCCCCCACTCATGCCGCTTCCGCAACGCGTCTATGATTTGGTCGGGGAAGTGGTGCACGTTGACGATAACAGAGTCGATCCCCGCCTCGAACATTTTGTCCAATGCGCTGTCCAACAGTGTTTTACCCTTGTAACAGACCAAAGCTTTTGGTTTTGAGGCGGTTAGCGGGTAAAGCCGGGTGCCGAGCCCTGCCGCGAATATGAATCCGGTGGTTTTCATCCTCTCGATTTTTTCAGGCTGCAAATCTACACAAAATACAGATACATAATAACAAACTGATGTTGATTACATCTTTTGGGAACGATGTTTTTTTTTTAGGTTTATGCTATTTTTGCCGATTATAATCCAAAAATACTGACAATGAAAAAAATTGTTTTTGCCGCTATAATTTGCCTCTCCGTGGTGCTCGGAGGATGTAAGCACAATGTCTCCACCCAATACACCATCGGTTGCTTGGGATATCAGTACGGATCTGTTGAAGGGTCTGACTGGCAAACCCTTGAAGACTATTTCAAAACGCATGTCGAGTTTAGCAAAGTCGTCACATTCGAGGGAAAGTCGCTGGCGGAGAATGACAAACAGGCTCGCGAGCTTTTTGACGAGCAGATGGCGAAGATTGACGCGGATTATGTTTGTACGCTGCTCGGAGGTACAGACTATTACATTTACGGCATTGCGACGCTGAATGCGGGCGGCGACTACCGCTACGTCAAGGCGATGAAATTCGCACCCGACGGCGCGACGGAGGTAACGGACTAGTAAGGTTATTTCCGTACCCGCTCTTTCAGCATCGGCACGAACAGACAGTCGCCGAAATCCTCTT
The DNA here is from genome assembly GCA_017395245.1 of Bacteroidales bacterium. Lineage (GTDB taxonomy): Bacteria > Bacteroidota > Bacteroidia > Bacteroidales > WCHB1-69 > F23-D06. The sequence continues at coordinate 40,798 of JAFPVR010000121.1, forward strand.
CTTCGTATTCTGAATCGCTGATTTTCACGATTCTCTTCATGATTTGGGTTTCCACCCCAACGGGAATCACCATGATTCCGCCTGTCTTTAGCTGGTCGAGCAGGGCCTGCGGTATCTCGGGCGCACCGCATGTGACGATAATCCGGTCGTAGGGGGCGAACTGCGGCCAACCTTTGAAACCGTCACCGTAGTAGGTGATCACCGACGGTGCTAACTTGTCCAACAGCGGTTTGGTCTGCTTGAAGAGGGTGATCTGCCGCTCGATGGTGTAGACTTTCGCACCCATGGCGTACAGAATAGCCGCTTGGAACCCCGAGCCGGTGCCGATTTCCAACACTTTATGCCCCTTTTGCACCTCCAAAAGCTGTGACTGGAACGCCACGGTGGAGGGCTTGGAGATGGTTTGGTCGGTGGTAAGTTTGATGGCGGTGTCCTCGTAGGCACGCGGCCACAGCAGCGACTCCATGAACAGGTGCCGCTCCATCTTGTCGAATGCTGCCAACACGTTCTCGTCAGAGATGCCCTTCTCACGGAGGTTCTCGATCATTCGTTTCTTCTGTCCGAGGAGGAGATAGTTTTGGGTGGCCATGATATTCGGTGTCGGTTTATTCTGTTGTTAATGTAGAGACGCGCCATGGCACGTCTCTACATCGGGTTAGGGTGTATTCGGAATGAATGTTTGTCTGTAGAGACGTTGCGCGCAACGTCTCTACAAGGGTTAAGATGTATTCGGATTGATGGTTTGTTAGAAACCGTAGGACGAGCCGTCGAAGCAGTGGGTGCAGATGCGCTCCTTGGGAAGGCCGATGGCTTGGGTAACAGTGTCTATTGTATTGAATTTCAAAGTGTCAACACCGAGGTGCTTGCGGATGACCTCCACCATGCGGGCGTATTCCGGGGAGGTGTGATCCATGTAGCGCTGCAGGTTCTTGCTGTCGTCGCCGCCCTCTAACTCACCGATGACGCGGCGGGTGATGAGTTCCATCACGTTCTTAGAGGCCGAGAAGTTGAGGAACTCGCAGCCGTAGAGCAGGGGTGGGCAGCTGATGCGGATGTGCACTTCCTTGGCGCCGCCTTCGTACAGCATCTTCACGTTGTCGCGCAACTGTGTGCCGCGCACGATGGAGTCGTCGCAAAAGACGATGCGCTTGCCCTTGAGGAGGCTGGCGTTGGGCAGCAACTTCATCTTGGCCACATGCTCGCGCATCTCTTGGCTGACAGGCATGAAGCTTCTTGACCAAGTAGGCGTGTATTTGACGATGGCGCGCTGATAGGGAATCTGCTTGCCGTTGGAGTAGCCGATGGCCATGCCGATGCCGGAGTCGGGGATGGGCGACACGAAATCAACCTCGGTGTCGTCGGTTTTGCCCATGGCGTAACCGAGATTGTATCGGGCACTCTCCACGTTGATGTCCTCGTAGTTCACGGAGGGGTAGCCGTAGTAGATCCAGAGGAACGAGCAGACCTGCATCTGCGGGTTCGGGGCGAGCAGCTGCTGGATGCCATCGGCGGTGACTCTCACAATCTCGCCCGGCCCCACGAAATATTCGGTTTCGTAGTCGAGGTTGGCGAAGCTGTGGTTCTCCGAGGCGACCACGCGGCCGTCGTCGCGCTTTCCGATGGCGATGGGGGTGCGGCCGTAGCGGTCGCGCGCGGCGATGATGCCGTCTTCCGTCAGAATCAGCATCGAGCAGGAGCCCTTCAGCTTTTCATATACATATTGTATGCCTTCCACGAAGTCGCGCTTGCGGGTGATCATGAGTGCGACGAGCTCGGTGGGGTTGGTGGTGCCGGAGCTCAGCTCGGTGAACTGTTGGTTGCAGTCGAGGCACTCCTGTTCCAATTCCTTGATGTTGTTGATCTTGCACACCGTGGTGATGGCGAAGCGGCCGAGGTAGGAGTTCACCACGATGGGCTGCGCGTCGGTGTCGCTGATGACCCCGATGCCGGAGTTGCCTTGGAACTTGCCCAAGTCGTCCGCGAACTTCGTCCGGAAATAGGTGTTCTCAATGTTGTGAATGGAACGGCGGAACAATTGTGTATCCTGCTGATACGTCACTATTCCGCCGCGTTTGGTTCCGAGATGGGAGTGATAGTCCACCCCGTAAAACAAGTCCGAAATGCAAGGTTTGGTCGAGACGACCCCGAAAAATCCACCCATAGTTTTGTTGCTATTGTTTTGATTATAAAAAAAATACCCGTCAGAGACGTACATCTCTAACGGGCTGCAATAATACTTTTTTTTTGCAAAAACTACAGGAATGCCGCAGATTTTTTTTTGAACAAAGTGTTGATAACAGCGAATCCGGCAGAAGTCACCTTGTCATTGCCGAACACACAGTGCTTGCGCCTTACATTCTTTATTTGAGCATCCCGACGTAGGAGACGACGCCTCCAAGCGTCGCAAAAGACATTCGCTTCCGCGCGTCGCAAATACACATTCAACGGTCCAACGTTGGGAAACGTTGGCTCCTACTTCACCAGCACCACCCATTCGTAATAATTCATTTCCCAAACGCTATCGGAGGTCATCCGTTTCAATTCCAACTTGTTGAAACAGACCAACAAACTGTCGGTGCGATAAATCAGCAACTCGTCCTCATGATCCTTTATCCAAGACCTCGAAGGCGACACGTCCGGACAGCCAAGCCTTTGCAACTGTTCCCGGAAAATCTGGTTTGCCGAAATATTCCGGCCGTTTCCAATCGACAGTTGTTCATCCGCATTGGCTGGGTTTGGTGTCCCGTACATCTGGCGGTAGCCACTCACATCCACAGGCCCGTAAGTCTTGCGCGATAAATAAACACTTGGGACTATCTCCTCGATTACAACTTCTTCCTCTAACTGTTCGCGGGCTAATTCTTCCGACCATGCAGAAGCATATTTGGAGGTTTTTTCCGACAACGATGCCAGATAGTCCGACTTCCGGGCGATACCGAACTCGCTCTTCAAGAGCACCGTGTCGTTCCTGTTGTCCAAATAGTTGAGCGACTGATATAGTTTCCGATGTTCCACCATACGCAAGGTGTCGGCAGGATCAGGGGTAGGCAACCGCAAGGTGCCGTCGTCGTTCAGGCGGTCGAGTTGCTCGGCCATTGTGCGCACGCGCTGGATTTGTGCCCGTTGCGCAATCTTCTCGCCACGGAGACTCGGCACCAGCACCGTCAGCAACACGACGGCCAACGCTCCCGCTGCCAACGCGAAATAGCCACGGCGGTTGCGGAACAGGAACACCAGCACACACGCCGTCATCAACGCTCCGACCAACAGCAAATAATAGCGCGACTCGGTCAGACCGTAGTCCGCCAAACGACGGGCAACCCCTGTCCAGAAGAGTGCCAGCAGCGGCAAGACGAACAGACTGAAATGGTCGTAGAACCACTTGAAGGGTTGCGGTTCCGTCAGCATCTGCAACATCTTGGCCAACAAGAAGACCACGAAGAAAACCGTCACCATGATGGCCACGCCGCCTTTGGGCAAGTTCCAGGTAAAGAGGATTTTAGCGGCATAGATGTACAGCACTGCTGTGTAAATTAGCAGTGCGGGGGAGAGCACCCAGTTCAGCAGGACTGCCCAGAAGCGGCGGATTTCGATGGGTTCGGGGTGGTCCTCCATGGCAAAAAACAGCACAGGAGCCAGTCCGCAAAAGAGCACCACTGCCACCTTACCGAACCAGCCGCTCCATGTTATATAATTGAGGTCGAAGAGGGAGTAGATCGTATAAGAGATAGCTGCGTACAGCAGATAGATTATTCCCGCGACGAGCAACGCCCGTGCCAGCGACCACGCCATCTGCACGTTACGTTGTACAAACGGTTCGTTGTCTATCAGCCAATGCCGCACGCACATCCACAGCGGAAGCGCCGCAAACACGGCAATCCAGTAGGAGGTCTCTTCCACCCAATCGATAAGGAAGGGCATGGCGCACGCCGCCACCATCACCACTAGCGGCAACAGATAGAGTATCCGCCACCCGATACCGCGTTTACGGAACGGTTGCAGCGAGTAGGCCGCCACCACCATGAACGGTGCCATCACCATCGGCCGTAGCCACCATGGCACCTCCCAGTCGGCATCTCCGTCGTGAGCTAACCCATAACATCCTGCCACACAAATATATACCAGGATTGCTATCTCTGCCGGATGCGCCTTCACCGCCCGCCACAAGGCCTCCGCCCTGCTGCGGATCTTCTCTTTTAATTCTTCTTTTTTCATTGTCTTGATTTTTTTGCAAAAATATGATTTCTTTGATTCTATGGGTGTTGCCCGCACACCTAACGGCGTGCGCGATGGCCGTTAGGCCTGCGGGCAATATCAGGAAACAAAAAGAACATCCGTCACCACGGTTTGTGTTTTCTCAAAAATCTTCGTTTTTCGGTTTCGCTGAAGCCGCCAGAGTCAAATGCACCCGCACTTCCATCATACACAAACGTGCAATATTCGTTGTAGGGAATAAACCTGGAATCGCCCATTAGCGCATCTCTTTGTTCGGCCTTAATGGGATAATTGCGTAAAACGTAGCCATAACAGCCCCATCTATCACGACATAAATCAAGGTTGATTCTTCCAGAGTCGTACTGGTCATATCTTACCCCAATACACTCCATCGACTTAAGCCGCAGTCGAATTTCATCAAACTCCTCATTCGTAAGTCCTACGACTGGCATCATCATTTTTTGATGGGCAACAGCCTCTTCATCCCTATAGTCGAAAGAGTCGTACCTGTTCCCCGCGTAAAACCTTACCAAAGTGTCCCCTTTGAATTCCAATTCCACGACACAACTGTCATTGAGGGCAGTATGCATATAATGTCGCAGTTCCTCCATTTCAGCATGGTGCTTGTCATAGTGTTTGGCCATGATGTCGGGATTGCATTGCGGGTCGGGTGCCATTGCAAGGACATAGACGACCATCGCCAGCACGTTTATTCCTCCCCATACCACCGCAATCCGCTGCCAAACATCACGCCACCGCAGCCCCTGAATGAAAAACACTATCGACAAGCCAATCGCCAGCGGCGGGATCCAACTGAAGATTAAAGAAATTACAAAGCCGAGAAAGTCATCCACCCAAAACAGCACGATGACTGCGGTGACGACGGCGAACGGAATCAGCTTCAATATCCCGAAAATGGTTGCTTCTGTTTGCTCTTTCATAATACTGTATATTACTACCACCCACTAATTTGCATACTTATATTTACCCATTCCAAAATGATTATTACGCAAATCGCCATCGTCAACACCAACAATAACGCAATCTTCCATCTTTTCTGTGCAATCGCGAACACGAATGTGGCAAATCGCAGTATTTTGGCAACAAACAACAGAGCTGCCAGAAAGGGAGCCACATATAGGTCATCCATAAACTCTTTTCCCGTTTCTAAACATAACCAATTGTCTGCCAGAAAACCGAGCATTACGAAAACACTCACCACCGGCGCCACCCACCAGTATTTCAACATCAAATTGGATAGCTCGTTCATTTTTCTGCTTTTTGCAAAATTTTGATTTACATTGATATACAACAATCGGTTTGGGCGGTTTTCACATTATGGCAGGCTTTGCGCCTCGCCTACTCCCAAGCACCCTCTTCTTGAAGATCCCGCACCGACAAATTGAAACGCTTTGTGACCAATGTGTCTTTCAAAGGGTAACCGTCCTTGTAAAATGTTACAAAGACGGTATTCCCTTTCACGACATAATCTGGCTTGTAATATGGGTCATACGTTGAGATGAATTTCCTAAAATGCACAGAATCGGTCAGATAAGAAGTACATGTGGATGTTGTTGTTGCATTTCCGGCATCGACTTCATACCATTCCTCGTACAAACCTTCTGCAATCTTGGAACTACCCAACGGATGCGACTTGTCCTTCAAATCAATGCATCCAACCAATATAAAAGCACTTGCAACAATCAATATTCGTTTCATCACTATACACTTTATACCTAAAGCTTCAATAACCTATAACCTATAACCCATAACCATTACTCCTTGTACCATTTCACCTTCAGCGACACGAACATCAGCACGGCCAGAATCACGAAGATGCCGAGGCTGCCGAAGAGCAGGGCGTAGGTCTCCATCTGGAGCAGCACATACATGAAGACGTAGAGCAGTAGCAGTAGCGCACCCACCATCAGCGCGGTCTTGCGGATTTTCAGGATGCCCGCCAAGTAGCCCGTGATCAGCACGATGGTCATCAACATGGCGATGAGGTACGACCAAAGGAAGGGGATGTGCTCGCAGAATGAGAGTAGCAGCGTGTAGAACACCAGCAACGCTGCCCCGATGAGCAGATACTGTACCAGGTGGATGGGCGTCTGCCGGCGGTACTCTACGAAAAAGACTGTGGCGAAGGTGAGGAAGATGAACAGGTAGGCGTACTTCACGGTGCGCGTAGTCTGCTGGTACTGCAGTACAGGCACCTTCATCATCACCCCGAACTCATTCTTCTTCATGCTTACGCTGTGCGAGCCCCCGTCGCCGTAGTCCACCCATTGGGTCACCGACTGCCCGAAGTCGCGGTTGAGGGCCAGCACCTTCCACGTCGAGGTGAACCCGCTGTCCGTCACCGTGCGCTCGTCTGGCAGGAAGTTGCCCTGGAAGCTCGGCGTGGCGCAGTTGGAGGTCAGCTGCACGGAGGTGCTGTTGCCCACCGGCAGAAACATCAATGACTCCGAGCCCTTCAGCGGCAGCTGCACGGAGTAGGCCGCAGCCGCCGAATCCCGCATCTCACTCACCGGCACGCGGCAACAGAGCACCGAGCCCAGCTCCTCGTCCTTGTCGGACCTCATCGTGTACTCCTTCCCGTTCAGCCGTAGCACCACGTTCTCCGAGAGTCCCCGGAAGTCGCTCAGCGAAATCAGCACCTCCGCCTTCGAGATGTCATAGACGGAATCCACATACTCTGAAAGATCAGGCAGTTGCAGATTCCCGTCTAACGTCAGGTCAGCGGTATAGACGGTCACGTCGAAGTTGCCCCGATGCCGTTTCTCCGTCTTCACATCGCCCTTCACCTGTAGGGACTCGGGCAGGAGATAGGCATCCCTGTGGTAGCCTTTGCCGGGGATGCGCACCACCGGCCCGATCACCCGCTGCGGCGCACTCCACATCTGCTCCACCTCCTCCTCGGCTTCCACGGATGTTGCGTTCCGCTCGTTCACCACGTGCAGGATGATTTGCTGCGGAATGAGCAGAATAAGGCTGATGAGCCCGATGAGGAGGAGCTTCAGCAGCATGCGGTCGCTGCGTTTCATTCTTGATCTGTCCTGAGTGGCAGGTTTTGTTTGTTCTGCTTGCGGTGTGGTCACCGCGTTTGTTGTTTCTGTTGTCATATTTATTGGTTTTAAGATAAAAAGTTCTTTGCATTACAAAGTAAATAACCAAAAAAAATTAGCTGCGGCATTCCTTTAAAAAGCGTTCCATTGCGTCGATGTGGGCGGCGAAGGCTTTGCGACCCTCTTCCGTGACGATGTAGGTGGTGTTGGGTTTGCGGCCCACGAACTTCTTCTCGCAAGTGAGGTAGCCGGCCTCTTCCAAACTGCGGGTATGGCTCGCCAAGTTGCCGTCGGTGAGTTCCAGCAGCGACTTCAGCGTGGCAAAATCAGACGAGCCGTTGGCCACCAGCACCGACATGATGCCCAAGCGGATCTTGCTCTCGAAAACCTTATTTAACCCATCTATAATCGCCATATCAATTTAAATCCTAATATTATCAAACAAACCACTACTTTATTTGCTCCCTTAACTGCTAACTCTTATTTCTTCCGATCAAACATGATGACGTAAAGGATACCGAAGAGGATGTGCGTCACGCTGAAACCGAGAAACCAGAAGAGCAGCGCGTGCGACATCGTGAAGCAGTCGATGATGCCGAGAATCAGCTCCGCATAACCGAGGTAGCGAAGGATAGGGTAGGTGTAATGGCTGCAGTTGACCAATGCGAGGCCGTAGAAGAGCAGCATGATGGATGAGGTGAGCCCGTAGTGTCCCTGCATCACCAAGGCCATGCTGAGCAGACCGCCCGCCGCCAGCGGGATGAAGAAATCGAGCGACATTTGGACCGTCCGCTTCTCGAAGGCGAAACGCAGGTTGTGCCGTTTGGACTTCACGATGGCGAAGACGAAGACGGTGAGCAGCGAAAGTGCGAGCAGTCCGATGGCGAGCAGGGCGGCAATGCGGATGCGCGAAGGAGTGTTCAGGTTGGCATACTGCTGCAGATTTTCGCAACAGGGGAGCCAATCACCTACACCGATGACGGCCGCGGCCATCGCGGAAGCCACCGCCGCATACAGCCCGACGATTATGATGGACCATCCGCTAACTGCCTGGAAACGTGATGATTTACTCATCATCTCGCGAATGTCGCTCAGTGTCTGTCTAACCTCTTTTTCTTCCATAATCTTAAAAGTACTTTGCGCTGCAAAGATACACTTTTTTTGATATACGACACGTTTTCGGAAAAAATTATTGCTGCTCCTTCAAAAAAACATTGTGATTCCCAAAATCCGTACACGGCATGAATTGCTCAATCTCTTTCTCGATCGACTTCCACCTGAAGAACTGCTGAAGACAAACCGTGAAGATTTCGGCATTTTTGGTAAAGATAATCATATAAAACGGACCTGTTTTGGGAAACGAGGTACAACCGATTTTCTCAATGTCCGTCCAGGCAAAAGTTCTGTACTCGCAGTCTGTACAGGAATTCACATCGGTGGATTCCAAAGTCTTCACGCCATTTGAGGACACGCCAGATCGGTCGATTGTTATAAAGAAGGCCCGCTGAGGCCAAACCATGACAAAAAACAAACGAGTAAAATAGACAGAGATGGAGATACCGAATAAAAGTAAAAAAGCACAAAATGCAGCTTCGAATGAATTTTCGAAAGAATTCGACAAAATCCTCCATAAGCATACAACAACCATCACCAATCCGAAAACAATAAAAAATGATACAATAACACTGACGAACCAAAAGCCAGCGGCTGTGTAAAACGTCTTGCCCTTAGGCTGAAACAATTCTTCTTCCATACTCAAATGATAAGCAAACTTTTACCTAAACGACCGCACCTCAACTTTATCAGCATTGAAGTAGTCCAACTCGACACACCTCAAGCGCCGCTTGTGGTCAAAGCTGAAAGTAATATGCGTACGCCTCCCTTCGTCCGTATAGAACCACAAATTAGTGAATTGCCTGTGCCTACAATGTCTAAATTTATAATTATACGGAGCCATGCATTCGGGACCGAACTCTATAGTATCCGTGATGTTGAATGCCTTGATAAAATCATCCAGGGTGGTATTATACGAAAGGAATAATCCAACATCTCCCAAAGAGAGAAAACTACCGCGCGCCAACTTGAAATCCAAATAACGAAGCCGTATATTCCCTTCATTGTCAGAAAGATATGTAACATGTTTCTTCTTTTCATGAATCCAATTCACCCGATAAACATATAT